>JACRMI010000125.1 GCA_016215025.1 Chloroflexota bacterium | reverse complement strand
GCGGGTACAAACTCATCGGCAGCGTTTTCGTATGCACACGCGTTCCGTCAAGCGTTCCAAGGCGCAACTCAAAGATATCGTGCGGCGCTGGAAATCACTCCCCGTGGATGATGTGCCCAAGTGACTTTTGCGCTAATGCGCTTTTTGATCTTTTTAAAGCTTAATTTTCTATCGTCGCGTCGGATGATCGAGATAAATTTGTCGTCCGCCCGCATGATGAGCGTTGAAACGCCATCAGCTGCTTCAATTCCTAGCTCTCTTAATCCTTCTTCTACAGTCGTGATGGGTCTATGTTCAATGATTTGGTATTCGATTCCCAAAGAATCGAGTCTATTCTTCAATTTCTGTAGATTCGAATTAGCTTCCATGTTTTCCATTTCCTCTGTGACTACTAGGGATAACAACTCTTTCGATTCAAGAAATTCTGCAACGGCAGGAAAAGCGGCTGAGGCAATGCAATCGCAGAAATTACTTCTGCCATTCATTCCAAGTTGCCCAATCTGATTGCGCAAAATCCCAATCTGCATAAAGCGCCACACCATCGATTGCTCTGGATTTCGGCATGCTGGCGCACATGCCGGCGAGTCCATTTTTCAGGGTTTCAACATCAGAACGGTGAGCAAGTGTTTCTTCCCGTGAAACTGAAACGCCCATGAGCAATTCGACATTCGATTCCATCAAGCTATGGGTTATGCCACCGGTTTGTTCACGCATCCAAAATCGATAAACCGCTGGAACGGGCGCATAACTGTCATAGGTCATTGTAACGATCTGATCCACTCGCTGTGCCACTGCTTTGTAGTAATCCGTTGTCCATCGAAAATCTTTGATTAGAGGCAACGAATTGACCGAGTTGGGAACCCAGTGACTTGATGCAATGCTAAGCTTGTGATCCGCTCCAATGGTATTTTTAGATTCCTCAAGTAGAAGGAGAAAAGCCGGGTCATTATTTAAGACAGTCTCGACATCCAATTGCACGCCATCAAATCGACTGTCTTTCATCAACGTCGCAATAAAATTTGTAATTGCTTTACGGGTCGCTTGATCGGTGAGGTCTACGGAACCCTTTACTCCAATTGAGCGTTCGTTCTTTAGCGGAATACCAATCCACGCTAGGATAGAAATATCTGGGTTGAATCGACGCAACGTCGATACAAACTGTGCGGCGTATTGATATGACTGACTGAACGATCCGTCTGATTTTAGATACACGGTGTATGGGAAAACGTACTTGATCTGCTTGCCTGCCAAAGCATCAGCAAGTTCACTCACTGCCGATTCGTTAATTGGCTTGGATGACCAATCGACATCGATCCACGCTGCATTTTTACTCAACGTGCAATCAGTTAACTCCAAGTCCTCGGGTATCCATGCCCATCTTGCAACTATACCAAGACCGACGATCAGAATCCCAATCAAGAGCAGAACTGCTTTGCGAATCGACATCATTATGTGGCAAACGTCTTTGATGGATAACAATCGCCGTTCAACAAATTTTGCAATGGGAGAAATAGCGGCTGAGGCAGCGCAATCCACGAAAACCAACCAGCCTCTGCGACTTTAACATCACGAATCACTGGCTCGCCGCCCGAAAACTTGCCTTCCATCCAAATCGTGATGTAATGCTTGCCTTCCGTTTCAAACACATCGTTCGTGATGGCGCGGAATCGCACATCGGTCACCTGGACATTGACTTCTTCTTGCGTCTCGCGGATCGCACAGTCCTCCGGCGATTCGCCATACTCCAAGTGACCACCCGGCACCGCCCAAGTTCCTTCGCCGTGCGAACCCTTTCGCTTGATGAGCAACACATGATCGTCATACGTAACGATGAGCGCGACGCCTACGCGCGGTTCCTTTGACATTTTGCACCTTTCTGAATTGGACACTGATAAACGCAGATTAACCCGGATTAATAAATGAAATCAGTGTTTATCCGTATTCATCTGCGTCCAATATTTTTCCACCACCATCTAAAATCATTCTTCACTGCTGGAAACGGTCGCACCCTGGTCCAACGATTGAACGGAGGCGGTAATTTCGTGAGCCAATCGCCGCGCCGAAATGGCAACTGAATCGCTTGCAGCATTCGCCCGCCGATGCGATAAAGCCAGGGCGCGCTCAACGTCGTTGCGCCCACGCTCCCAACTACTCCCACACTCTTGGACACTATCGCGCCTTCAAATCGATCACCCTCGGCGACGCGATGGCGCAAATGCAACAAAATCTTTGGAATCGGAATCTTGACTGGGCAGACATCCGCACATGCGCCGCAAAGCGACGATGCAAACGGCAGATCGCCCGCAATTTTCGTGCCGAGCAATTGCGGCGACAAAATCGCGCCGATCGGTCCAAGCTGCACCCAGCCGTACGCAAATCCACCGACGTTGTTGTAGACCGGGCAAATGTTCGCGCACGCGCCGCAGCGAATACACAGCAGCGTCTCGCGTGCAATTTCATCTTGCAATATTCGCGAGCGTCCATTATCGAGCAAAACCAAATGAAATTCGCGCGGACCTTCCTCTGCACCGGGCGTAATCAAATTCGTGTACGCCGTGATTTTCTGACCGGTACCACTGCGCGCCAAAAGTTTCAACATGACCGCAAGACTCTCCCAATCGGGAATCACCTTTTCGATTCCGACGATGGCGACATGCACCGGCGGCAGCGCGGTACACATTCGTCCGTTGCCTTCGTTGGTTACGATGACGAGCGTGCCGGTTTCGGCAATCAGAAAATTTCCACCGGAGATGCCCATGTCCGCCGACAAGAATTCTTGGCGCAGTTTGTTGCGCGCAATTTCGGTCAGGTCGGACGGAACAGGCGGCGCGTCGACACCCAGCTTGTTGCGAAAAAGTTCGGCGATGTCTTCCTTGGTCATGTGCAATGCCGGCGCAGTCGGATGCGACGGGCGCTGTCCCGCAAGCTGAACGATGTACTCGCCCAGGTCGGTTTCAAACGCTTCAATGCCTGCATCCTTGAGCGCATGATTCAACTCGATTTCTTCCGTCGCCATGCTTTTGACTTTGACGACGCGCTTGGCGTTATGCTGCGCGGCAATCTCTAAAACGATGCGGCGTGCCTCTTCATCATCACGCGCCCAATGCACGATGCCGCCCGCTTGCGTAACGCGTTCTTCGATCATCGGCAGATATTCGTCGAGATGCGTGATCGCGTGCAGCTTGATGTCATGCCCGGCTTGGCGCAGCGCCTCAAACTTTTCTTCGCCGAAAGTCTCCACCGCTTGCGCGCGCTTGGTGACCGCCGTGCGCGTGCTCTTTTGCGTTGCTGCGACAAGTCTCGGCGCAACGTGTTGGGTGTTTTTGCGAAAATCGATATGGGGAACTTTTGTCATTGAAAACAATCGCGGATTAAAGTTTCAGGTCACAAGCCGCAACCTTCTGTGACCTGTGACCTGTGGCTCGATCCACTATGCTGTTTTGTTGCTCAGTTGAGACAGCATCGTTTCTCTTGTTCTGGCGATAGCCTCTTTGAGGTCAGGCAAAACGCCGAATTGTTGCCACGCCCACAACCGATCAAAAATGTCCCAGACCTCCACGATCTTGCCATCCGCCACGCGGAAAATGTTAATGCCCGAATTCGTGGTTGACTTGCCGGTTGGCGGCAAGCCATTCAATTCTCCCACGTGGGTGCCATGGCTTGTCCAGCGCACCATGACCCGATCATCTTCGGCGATCATTTCTTTAATTTCGAAATGCCAGCCTCCAAACGTCGCTTTATGCCGTTCATAAGCAGCCTTCTCGCTTTCGGGATTCGATTCCACAACTTGAGCCGTGACACTGGCATGCATAATGGTGTGAAATTGAAAGCGGAGCGCAAAGATTTCGTCACACGCCGCAGGATTGAACGGCGCATCTTCAAAGTAACGGCGAACCAGACGCTTGTTGTCCTCAAGGGACATGGTGATTCTCCTCCTCGACGTTGAATAGAATGCTCGACTAGGTCTTGTTGAACAACATCGCTTGGCGCACTTCGTAGATCGCGCGCGTGATGTCGATGCCGCGGGGACATGCTTCGACGCAATTAAATATGCTGCGACAGGTGAATACGCCGCCGCTGTCGGCAAGAATCGCCAGGCGTTCGTTCGCGCCTTGGTCGCGCGAATCGAAAATGAAGCGATGCGCTTGCACAATCGACGCGGGACCAGTGTACTCTTTATCCGCCCAATAGGTTGGGCACGATGTGGTGCAGGCGGCACACAGAATGCATTTCGTCGTATCGTCAAAGCGCGCGTGCTGCGCTTCGGACTGCAAACGCTCTTTTTCCGGTTCGGGATCGCGATTGATGAGGTAGGGTTTGACCGCTTTGTACTTGGCAAAGAATCCGTCCATATCGACGACCAAATCTTTGATGACTGGAAATCCGCGCATCGGTTCGATGGTGATGACCTGGCTTTCCTTCAACGCTTGCTTCATCAAAAATTTGCAGACGAGTCGATTGCGTCCGTTGACGAGCATCGCATCCGAACCGCAAATGCCGTGCGCGCACGATCGGCGATACGTCAGCGAGCCGTCGATATTCCATTTGATGATATTCAGTCCATCGAGCACGCGGTCGGTGGGTTCCATATCGACGGTGTACTCTTTCCACACTGGCTTTTGATCTACTTCGGGATTGAATCGTTTTATTTTAAATTGAACTTGCACATTACCTCCGGTTTGGACGTTGGAAGTTGGAAATTAGAAGTTAGATCGCCAAGCGCAGATTCTAACGTCCAACATCCAATTTCCAACTTCCAAGTTTTACCAGTGTCCCGTTTTCCAGTACAGCTTCATGCCGATCAGAATGCCAACGATGGTTCCGCCGATCAAGCCGATCACGAGACCGATGATGCACTGCATAAAATCAGTCAATACAACTCCAGTGAACACGCGCGGCGAGCAGTGAACAGTTGCGATTTTACTGTTGACTATTGACTGTTCACCGTTTACTGACCTCAGACCGCTTTGGTACCGCACTCGGGACAGAATTTTGCGCCCTTGAGTTCTGCGCCACAATTTTTGCAATTCGTCGGCGCGGGGGCAGCCGCTTCCATCTTGTTGCCGCAATTCGGACAGAATTTTGCGCCGCCGGTAGGTGTTCCGCACTTGGGACATGTCGTCACGGTGGGTTGCGTCATCGGCGAACCGCACTCGGGACAGAACTTGGTTCCGGCGGGCGCGACGGTTCCATCTTTCGGACATTTCGCCAGCGATTGCGATGCTTGCTTGGCAGCTTGTCCTGCGGCTTTGACGGCTTCGCCCAAGCCAAAAGCATCGGCGAATCCTTTTAGCACATTCCCAGCTTGTTCGGCTTGTGCACGCGCCACTTCATTCTTGCGCGGCGTATCGTCGTTGCAAAAACCAGTTTGCGGATCGAAATCGGATGGGCACACTAAAAGTTTGCATGTTGGGCATTCATGAAAGCGATCGGCAACTTGTTTCCAGTGCGACTCCAATTGCTGCGGCGTCAGCGTGTAAACATAGCGCGGGTCTTGTCCCACGAGGTTATCTGCCGCCACATTGCCGACCAACGGCACATTGCGTAGGAATCCGCCCATCACATTTTTGCCAATGTCTTTAGCAATTGTGCCTGCCACATCGGGCGAGCTGCGGAATTCGCGCTCACACTTGTCGCAATAGAACACGGCGAACGGTCCCGCTCCGTCGTTTCGAACATCGTACCGAGGCATTCGTGTTGCCATTCTCTCTCCTTTGAGTTTATTAATCCCACGTCCCTGCGCGTTTGTAGAGTGAGAAACCGACGAAGACTCCCAAGACCAATCCAATCAACGCGCCGACGATAAGACCCACGATGAACAAGATACTCACGGTTGAGTAACTCGCTGAAACGTAATCCGATAATTCACATGGCGACGCATCGGCATAATCATGCCCGCCATTGTGTCGCTGGGAATAACATCGTTGACTAAAACCGAGTAAATATCGCCGAACATGAAAAGCCCATAGTTACAGTTACATAGGTCGTTGGCTGCTTTCTCTTCTTGGAGTGGCTGTTCACCACTACCTTCTCCAAACCAGCGCACTTGCTTACCGCTAACGCGATTGCAATTTTCGTCAATCAATTTCACATAGATGGTGTGATCGTTATCCGATTCGTAAATGTCTTGGAATATGACCGTCACCACACGCCAATACTGTTGACCGCTCGTCACCGTCGCAGAAATAATTCGGACATTTTCAAGAAGCGGTTTTCCACCAGGACCGAGCCGCGAATCCCAATTGACCGGCGATGTTGCCGATGTGCTGCAATCGTTGCGGATGAACGGAAAATAGTAAACGTAAGCATCTTTCGGCAACCGTGCGAGTTGTTGCGACGAAGCAACCAGCTCGTGCGACGCGCTCGTTGCAACGATGAGCGTCGTCATTTCGTTGTAAATCCAACTGAGGATGAGCGCAACGATTACGAACTTGCCAAGCGTGTGCAGTTTCCGGGGTAACGATCTGCCTAGCGTTGGAGTGTTCATTGGCTCACCACAGTTAGAACAACTCAGTATTTTCTTTCCTTCGGTTGGTATCGCGTGATGACCACCGGTTTGTAATTGAACTGAACCTTGCTGTCCTTTTTGTAAACAAGCGTGTGCTTGAGCCAATTCGCGTCATCGCGCTTTGGAAAATCTTCGCGCGCGTGCGCGCCGCGTGATTCGGTGCGAGCCGCCGCGCTGGCAACCGTCGCCTCAGCACAATCGAGCAGATAGCCCAGTTCGAGCGCTTCGAGCAATTCGGTATTGAAGCGTTTAGTGTGATCGGCGATGGAAATATTTTGGTAGCACTCTTTCAATTCGGCGATGGTCTTGCCCGCTTGTTCGAGCGTATCCGCACGACGAAACACACCACACTTACTCGTCATCGTCTCTTGCATTTTCGTTCGCAATTCCGTTGCCGATTCTTTGCCCGTGCTCGCAAATAACCTGTCGATTTGCGTGGTGACTATCGCGTCGGGATGTTCGGAGAGTGGCGCGAAATCCATTTTGCGAACATCTTCCGCTGCCGCGCGACCGGAGCGCCGACCAAACACCAAGATATCGACGAGTGAATTGGTGCCGAGACGATTCGCGCCATGCACCGATACCGTCGCGCATTCGCCCGCCGCATAGAGACCGGGCAGAATTGTATTTTTCTCGTCGATGACGACGCGACCGTTCACGTCCGTTGGAATGCCGCCCATCGTGTAATGCGCCGTCGGTTGCGTCGGCACGAGTTGTTTCATCGGATCGACGCCGAGATAGAGTTCCATCATCTCGATAATGTCGGGCAGCTTTTCGCGCAGCTCGTGTTCGGTGACTTGTTTGCCACTGGGCGCGCTCTTGTATTGGTTGATCGTCTCGGGTCGAATATCGAGATACAAATAGTCTTTGCCGTCGATGCCGCGACCTTCGTTGATTTCCATTTGCATATAGCGCGAAATCATATCGCGCGGCGCGAGGTCCATCATCGTCGGCGCATAGCGCTGCATAAAGCGCTCGCCCTTGCTATTGACGAGAACACCGCCTTCACCACGCGCCGCCTCCGACATTAGGATGCCCATCTTGTAAATGCCCGTCGGATGGAATTGGAAAAATTCCATGTCTTCGAGTGGATAACCTTTGCGATACAACATCGCAAACACATCGCCGGTATACGCGTGCGCGTTCGACGTGACCTTGAACATGCGCCCCGAGCCGCCGGCCGCGAGCACGGTTGCCTTCGCGTGAAAAATATGAATCTCACCCGAAACAATATCGACCGTGACGACGCCGGAGCAGACGCCGTTTTCGATAATCAGATCGAGGACTTGGTACTCGTTGAAAAAGCGCGCTTCGTGTTTGATGCATTGTTGGTACAGTGTCTGCAAAATCATATGCCCGGTACGGTCGGCGGCATAGCACGATCGACGCACGGGACCTTGACCTTCGTGATGCGTATGCCCGCCGAAGCGACGCTGATCGATTTTGCCGTCGGGCGTGCGATTGAACGGCAAGCCCATGTGCTCCAATTCGTACACCGTGTCGATGGCTTCACGCGCGAGAATTTCCGCCGCATCTTGATCGACGAGATAATCGCCGCCCTTGACCGTGTCGAACATATGCCATTGCCAATGGTCTTCTTCGAGATTGCCGAGCGCCGCGCCGATGCCGCCCTGGGCCGCGCCGGTATGCGAACGCGTTGGATACAATTTGGTCAACACGGCGACGTTCGTTTGATTGCGCACAAGCTCGAGCGCCGCCCACAATCCCGCTCCGCCTGCGCCTACGACGACCGCATCGAAACGATGTATTTGTGTCATTAAGACCTCTGTGCAGTCGCCAGTAGTCAGATGTCAGTAGTCAGACCGTTGATCGACTGTCTGGCGACTGACGACTGATGGCTGACTACTAGCCAGGATTGAAGGTAAAGATGATAAACGAACCCATCACCATCAACACGAACCAGAACAACCACAAACTGATTTTCAAAAACGCGCGCCATCCGGGCGAATGAAAATAGTCTTCGAGCACATTGCGCGTTCCGTTGATGCCGTGCGTAAATGCAAAGATGAGTAAGAGCAAATCGTACAGCCGCCAGAATGCGCCTTGCACTCCGGTCCAGCGATCCACCAACGTCATGAAACTAATTTGCTCGACGTTGATGACAAAGTGCATAAGAAGCATATGGAACAGCGCGAGGAAAATAATGAGCAAACCCGACACGCGCATGAACAACCACATGTTGTATTCAAAGCTGGTGCGCGGTCGTCCTTGCGACGACGCCAAACCTGTAATCGCCGCATTGTAATTGCCGGCACTCACTTCCGCGTTAACATTTTCAAACGACAAATAATTCGTCACAAGCGCAATGCCCAAGGGCAGCGCCAACACCGCCACCGTAATCAGCGCTCCAAAGACCAAGCCGTAAAATTCGTTCAGCAAGAATAGACTGGCAGGAATAAACGTGACGAGAAAGATGATCGTTTGGATGTAGAAAAGTTTGATGTGCTGTTTTGCCATCGTCGGTTTGAAATCCATCAACGTCAAACGCAGACCGTTGATGCCGTGATAAAGCAGACCGAAGACAAGAAAGATATCGAGGACGCGAACGACGGGACCTTTGTAGAGGAAGAGCAACTCATCGAACAGAGCAGGACCAAATCCCGCGACGAAGATATCGACAATGTGGAGAGCGAGAAAGAACAAAATCCCTAAACCTGCGACGCGGTTGACTGCCCACGCCCACTGACCAATTCCACCGCGATAGCGCAGCACACTATAACCGACGCGTAACGCATTGATCACTTTGCCTCCTTGCGAACGCTTCAACGCAACGTGGCAATGATTATAGTCCGCGCCAATGGAAAAGTCAACAGAAAACTTGTATAATAGCAGACATGACACTGAATCTGAAACCCGTCGATGAAAACGTCGTCGCGTTCATGGATTTGGGCACGAACTCGGTGCGCCTGTTGCTCGTGCGACTCTATCCCAATCATTCGTACGCGACGCTGACTCAACAAAAAGAAGTAATTCGACTTGGCGAAGGCGAATTCGCCGATCAATATTTACAACCGGAAGCGATGGATCGCGCCGTGCTCGTGTGCAGCAAATTTGCCGGCTTGTCGCGTTCGTACGGCGCGAAGGAAATTGTCGCCGTCGCAACTTCGGCGGTGCGCGATGCGAAGAATCGAAAAGATTTTTTGCGCCGCTTGCGCCACGAAGCCGGCATCGATATGCGCGTCATCTCCGGACGCGAAGAAGCGCGCTTGATTTATCTCGGCATCGCCAGCGCCGTGCATCTCGGCGACAAGCAAGCGGCTTTCATCGATATTGGCGGCGGTAGTACGGAAATCATCGCAGGCGATCAACAGCAATATCAATTCCTCGGTTCGCTCAACCTCGGTGCGGTGCGGCTCACCACAATGTTCTTTCTGCCCGAAGAAACCGCTGCGGTTTTGCCGGAGCGGTACGCGCTTTTGCAACGATTCATTCGCAACGCGTCGGTGCGCACGCTTCAAGAAATGAAAAAACATCGCATCGATCATGCGTTTGGCAGCTCCGGTACGGTCGAAAACCTGACCGACATTGCGGCGCGCGCCTTGCACAATCGTCCACGCCAACGCGACGACACTCTCACGCACGATGATCTCAAGCAAGTCATCGACATGCTGTGCGCGCGTACGCTCGAAGAGCGGCGCAACATTCCTGGGATCAATCCAGAACGCGCCGACATCATCATCGCAGGCGCGGCGATTCTCGACACATTGATGCAAGATTTGAAGATCAAACAGGTGCGCGTCATCAGCGAACACGGCTTGCGCGAAGGAATGCTGGTCGATTATTTGTCACGCGGCGAGCACGCGGAACTTTTCAAAGGAACGTCGGTGCGCGAGCGGAGCGTGTTGCAACTCGGACGCGCCTGCGGTTTCGACGAAGCGCACGCGCGTCACATCGCGCAACTCGCGCTAGAAATGTTCGACTCGTCGAAAAAAATCGGCTTGCACGCGCTTGGCGACCGCGAACGCGAATTGCTCGAATACTCGGCGCTGCTACACGACATTGGATCGTTCTTGTCGTACAACAATCATCATTTGCATACCAGCTATCTCATTCGCAACGCCGAACTTTTAGGATTCGATGAGGCAGAGATTTCGATGATGGCCGTAACTTCGCTGTTTCATCGCAAAGGCATGCCAACGAAAAAGAATGAGGAATACGCTGCGCTCGACAAACCGTCGCGGCAAACCGTGCGGATGCTCAGCACATTTCTGCGCATCGCCGAAGGCTTGGATCGAAGTCATAATGGCGTCATCACTCACGCCAAGTTGCGCGCGCTCGACAAAACCAAGGTGCGACTCGAAGTACAGGCGAAAGGCGACTGCCAGTTGGAATTGTGGGGCGTCGAAGATCGCTTGAAAGCGTTTGAAAAAGTTTTCGACCGCGAGGTAGAGGTCAAGTTGAAGGATTCGAGCGAGAGGAAAAAGTAATCTGCCTTGTCATTCTGAGAACTTCATGCCCACATAGGATGTTCAAAGGACGGAAACCTGTCATTCTGAGCACATTCGCTACGCTCAGTGTAGACTCCGCGAAGAATCTCGCCATGCAAAGCGAGACCCTTCACTGCGTTCAGGGTGACAGTCGCGGTGTCACGCAAAGCGTGAGCGAAGCGAAGAGTCTCATTGTTGAAAGACTGAGATTCTTCGCTTCGCTCAGAGTGACACCGCTGGGAACTACCAATCGACAATCAGCGCCAGCAATTGCTTTTTGAATTTCGAGTCGCGAATCGGCGACCAAACCTTTGGAAACTCTTGAACGAGCTTGTTGATTTCGTTTTGCCGTACGGCGAGATACATCGCCACTCCGGGCGCGACCACTAATGAATCGGAACGCCGCGAAATTTTTTTCTCATCGTGGCTCCATTCGCCCCAGGTTAGAAAATCGCGCAAGATATTGCACGCAACCACGCCATCCTGCACCTTCCCCAAATGATCCTGCAATTCCTTGACCTCTTTGATAAGCGCTTGCACATCGGAACCCAACACGCCCGCGAAAAATTCGAGCGTGTAGCGCAGCCCTTTGGATGCAATCCGCAACTGATGCAATTGTCCTAGTGGCACATCCGGCACTGATACCGATTCATCATACGCGCGCACGATTGCCCAACTGCGTAATAAAATCAGCGGCACTGCATCACGCACGCGATGCGCAGTCGGGTTGCCGTTTGGCGCTTCAGTGGGCGCAGCACCTGCTCCGGGGCGACGCAAAAATTCGTCAAAATCGGTTTTAAAGTTGGCATAGTCGTCGCTGTCCAACCATTCGATCAAATCGCCGCGCGCGCGCAGATACTCGCTTTGCCATGCAATGAACAACGCATCCAATTCCGATTTTTTGTCGTCGGGCAATTCGTCGAGATACTCTTGCGCTTTTTCATGGAACACATCCAAATCGCGCACCGCGCCAAGCGTACGCGCCGTTCGCCGCAACCTGCGCGCGTACGGTCGAAACGTATCGACATCCAGATACTCACGGAAGACACGAATCGCCGCGCGCATTCGACGCGTCGCCACACGCATGTCATGCACCTCTTCGCCAACGGTTCCAGCGCGCGCACCCGCTTCGTGATCGAGCATATGCTGCCAGTGAACGAGCAGCGTCTTGCGCGCAGCTTCTGCCATCCTATCGTCGAGCTTAATTTTCGAAACGCGGTGACGACGCTGGTGCGGTTCTTGCTTGATTTGATCGACCCAAGCCAGCGCGCGTTCAAATTTCGATTTCGGCTCAGGTGCCAAGCCCCACATGAGTTGAACACTTGCCACAACGTTTTCCATATCGGCTGGCGTTCCCTGCGATTTTAATTCGATTTCCAATTCCCAAAATTTTAGCTCTTTGTTCGAGGCGCGCACGCACACATCATCCACACTCCACTCGCCAATGACCGCATCGTCTTTGAGCACATCGCGTTTGACGCGTGTCTGCTGCAACGTGAGTAGCGGCCGCAGCGGCGCATCGCTGATAATGCTCAAGACACGGTCGCGCGCAGGGCTGTCTTGCCATTTGGACGGCGGCACATTTTTGTCCAATTTGATTTCGAGTTCTTCACGGTCATGAATTGCGCCGATGCTATTCGTAATTTTCTTGATGGTGATGAGCAAGCCATCGGCTTGTTTACGGCGGCGGCAAAAATATCCCGCCGCGAACAACTGTCGCTCCGGCGTATCGAGATAGGTGTCGCGGACGTGTGTTGTTTTGCCGCGCATCAATTTCAGCGCGTCGAGCGTCTCGACGGTTTGTAATTGCTTGGCGAGCAATTCATCCGTCACCGAAAATTTGGCTTCGATTTCGTTGTCCATTTCCATTCACTCCCATACGCGCATACTCCCACACTTTGCCGTGTGGGAGTATGCGCGTATGGGTAACTTATTTCGTCATCATCTTCGGCGACATGAGCCACAAAAGTTCGCCGCGCTTGGAGTGCGCGTTCGGCAGATCGACGAGCGCGAGTCCACCTTTTTTGATCACGATGCGTCCACCGCCAATCAACTCGCTGATCGTTTCGCTCAAGTCGGGTTCATGACCGACGATCATCACCGTGTTGCCGTACGGATGATCGAGCAGAATGTCGCGCAGTTTGTCGGCGTCGAACCCCGGCGCGAGGCGTTTGTCCTCGACCATTTTCGACTCGCGGTTTAACTTTTTGGCGACGATTTCAGCAGTCTGTTTGGCGCGCACAAGCGGGCTTGAAATAATCGCATCTAGACCTAGCTCAAGCTGAGCAAGCGTGTCGGCAATGCTATTCGTTTTCTGAATACCTTCATCTGTCAACGGCCGCTCGGCCTCCTCGCCTTGCCATTCGCCGCGCTCGGCGGCAATCCCATGTCGTAAAAAATATATTTTCATTTTGAAACTCCAAGCTAAAGACCAATCATCCGCGAATCACGCGAATCTCCGCTAATATTGTTCCGTGGTTCGCATGATTTGCGGATGATCTTCATATCGTAACTTCTTTAATTGCGTGTTTCAGCAAAACTGCTTGGCTATCGACGGGCGCAGAGCCGCTTGCAGGCACAAGTCGTTTGTACGTTCCGTCGGGCAACATCAAGCGTGCGCGCATGTTATCGGCCAGATAGGTTGCTAGAACTTGGTCGCGCAAATGGCGAATGAGAAGGGCATCTTCAATCGGAAAAAGAATTTCCACGCGGCGATCCAAATTGCGCGGCATAAGATCAGCGCTGCCGATATAAATCTGCTCGCTGCCACCATTGCGAAAATAGTAAATGCGACTGTGTTCGAGAAAGCGTCCGACGATGCTGGTGACGCGAATATTTTCGGAAAGACCTGGGACCCCAGGTCGCAGACTGCACATACTGCGCACGATCAAATCGATTTTTACACCGGCTTGCGCTGCTTGATACAGCAAATGAATCATCGCGCGGTCGATGAGCGCATTCATCTTGA
Organism: Chloroflexota bacterium; assembly: GCA_016215025.1. Taxonomy (GTDB): domain Bacteria; phylum Chloroflexota; class Anaerolineae; order UBA4142; family UBA4142; genus JACRMI01. The sequence goes on along the minus strand of JACRMI010000125.1, from coordinate 10,710 downwards.
AAATCAAATGACCTTGCTCGCCCTTTTCCTGACATTCCATTTCGCGGCGAATGAGCGATTCAAGACCGGTGCGCAAATTAATCGGCGCGACTAGAAATTTTCGATAGTCCTTTTTCGCGGAATAGCCGGTGAGATAATTGAACAAGTCCGTCGCATCTGTGCCCATCGCTTCATCACAAGTGAAAAGACCCAGGTCGGTGTACACTTGCGCCGTCGTCGGGTTATAGTTGCCGGTGGCTAGATGCATATAGCGATGAATTCGCCCGCCTTCCCTGCGCACGACGAGCGCAATCTTGGAATGCGTTTTCAACCCAAGCAGACCATAGACGACGTGAACTCCTTCACGCTCTAGCGTCTTCGCCCATTCGATGTTGCTCTCTTCGTCGAAACGCGCTTTCAATTCGACCAAGACTGCCACTTGCTTGCCATGGCGCGCCGCATCCAGCAAGGCTTCGACCACCGGCGAATTGCGACCGACGCGATACAGCGTTTGCTTAATGGCAAGCACATCGGGATCGCGCGCGGCAGTTTCCAAAAAATCGACGATGGGCGAGAAGGAGTCGTACGGATGATGCACCAAAATGTCTTGACGCCGAATCGCCGCAAAAATATCGTCTTCCACTTCAAGCGCGGGCGGAATCGCCGCGAGAAATGGCGAATCTTTCAAGTCATAGCGATCAAGCGAATAAAGTTGCATCAAATCGCTCGTGCCGAGCGGCGACGGGATCGTGTAAACGTCGGTCGGTTCAAGACCAAGGTTATCGATCAGAATATTCCGTATGCTGTCCGGCATGGTTGGTTCCGTCGTCAAGCGCACAACCGAACCAAAGCGGCGCTCCCGCACTCCGCGTTCAATGGTCTCCAGCAAATCTTCCGCTTCGAGTTCCTGGATCACGACTTCGGCATCACGTGTCACGCGAAACGGATGCGCTTGCAGCACGTGCATTCCCGGAAATAATTTCGATAGATGCGCAGCAATCACTTGATCGATCAAAACGAAATAGGTCTTGTGAGGTCCACTCCCATTTTTCGGCGCATCGAAATCAGGAATCGGCAAGAGACGCGGCAGGGTGTTCGGAACTTTGATGCGCGCGAAACGCTCCAGTCCTTTGCGATCACGCACCATCACGGCAAGATTCAAGCTCATATTCGAAATGTGCGGAAAGGGACGACCGAGATCGTACGCGAGCGGCGTCAGTACCGGGAAGATCATTTCGTCGAAATATTGCTTGGCGTACGTTTTCTGACTAGGGGTGAGCGCTTCGTAATCGCGCACGTGAATGCTAACGGCGTCGAGTTGCGGAATTAGAGCGCGCAAACAATTGCGCGTATCGTTCATCAGTTGCAACGCGCTCTGCCGAATCGCGGCGAGTTGTTGCGTCGGCGTCAAGCCGTCAATCGAAAGCTCGACCACGCCCGCCTCGATTTGTTGTTTAAGACCCGCGACGCGCACCATAAAAAATTCCGCCAAGTTGGAGCTGACAATCGAAAGGAATTTCACGCGCTCCAATAGCGGATGACGTTCGTCTTGCGCTTCTTCCAGCACACGGCGAAACCAAGCCAGCGTGGATAACTCGCGGTTGATAAAAAGTTTCGCGTCTTCGGGGACGGGACTCGCCGGAACGGAGACCACGTGCGTCCGACGCACTCGCGTTTTTGCCACAGACCCCTCCAATGAGTCAAGTATAATGAAGGTTATGTGTTGCGTCAACCGATTGTTTAGCGTATCATAGGATTTGCATTAATGATACCTTCGCCAAATTTTCCATCCCCACGGATGCGCTGCGTGAAAAACACAGAGAAAACAAATTAGAAAATCCGTGTTTCTCGAAGCGGTCAGTGGGGTGAGAATTCGCCATGTCTCTTCAAATTGACAAATTGGCGAAGGTATTAATTAACGAGGAGGATTTCATGGCGTACTATCCTGTCAAACTGGGACAACACCTCAACCTGAACAAGGTCGATGCGAATGAATGCAGCGAATTTACCGGCGACAAAGAAACTGCTCAAAACAAAATGGACTCTTTGATAAAAGACCTGGACCAGTTGCAAGAGTTGCTCTACGCAGAACACAAACACAAAATCTTGATCGTTCTGCAAGGGATGGATACGTCAGGCAAGGATGGAACGATTCGCCATGTGTTCAGCGGCGTGAATCCGCAAGGCGTGCGGGTGGCGAACTTTAAAGAACCAACCCCACTCGAACTGGCACACGATTATTTGTGGCGCGTACATCAGCAGACGCCCGGCTCCGGCGAAATCGTCATCTTTAACCGCAGCCACTACGAAGACGTGTTGATCGTGCGCGTGCACGGGATCATTACGCCGAAAGAATGTCGCCGCCGTTATGCGGATATTAACGCATTTGAAACAATGCTGACGAACGAAGGCACGCTGATTTTAAAATTCTTTTTGCACATCGATAAAGACGAACAGCGGAAACGCTTGCAGGACCGACTCGACGACAAAGACAAGCATTGGAAATTCAATACCGACGATTTGAAAGAGCGCGCGCGTTGGGACGATTATATGGAGGCGTACGAGGATGCCTTGAGCGCGACCAGCACCGATTGCGCGCCGTGGTACCTTGTGCCTGCCAACCGTAAATGGTATCGCAATTTACTGGTATTGCGAACGTTGGTACAGTCACTCAGGGATTTGAAAATGGCGTATCCGAAAGCCCAGCCAGGGTTGGATAAAATTGTGATTGATGGAGCTTCTGGTTCGTAGTGCGCAATTCATTGCGCGAATAGCGTGATAAATCGCGGACTACGAACATCATCGTTCACACGTCGGCAGGGTAAAGTAAAACGTCGAACCTTTGCCCTCGACACTCTCCGCCCAAATCCTGCCGCCATGTCCTTCGACGATATGTTTCGCGATGGCGAGACCTAACCCCGTACCGCGCACACCGCTTGCCGCACGTGCTTGATCGGTTTTGTAAAAGCGTTCAAAGATGCGCGGCAAATCACGGGCGGGAATGCCGATGCCCATGTCGGCAATTTGCATCTGAATATTTTCCCCAACTTGGATTGCGCTAATCGTGATGCGTCCTTGCGCAGGTGTGAACTTGATCGCGTTGTGAATCAAGTTGTTGAACACTTTGCGCATTCCGTCAGGGTCCGCCAGCGCGCACAACTCCTTGTCGATTTGCACTTCAATGGTAACGTGCTTGAGTTCTGCTTGCGTGCGCAAAATCTCCAGCGTCGCTTCTACCAGATCGTTTAAACGAACCTCGATCAACCGAATCGGCATCTGTCCCGATTCGATGAGCGCGAGACTCATCATTTCGTCGGCAAGCTGATGTAACACATCGACTTGCTGACGCAATTTGGCGACCAACTCTGCGACGAGTGCAGGATTGGTCGCCAATTCTTTCGAGAGCGTATCGGTCAGCAAGCGCAGCGAGGTGACAGGAGTGCGCAATTCGTGCGATATGTTCGCGATAAAATCGCGGCGGACGCGACCGAGGCGTTGCAGCTCAGTGACTTCGCGGATGACGATAAGCGCGGCGTTTTGCGAGTTTTTGGGAAAGGCGTGGACACTGACCTGAAAAATCCTTTCGTCTTTGGCAACCGTTTGCGCGAGCAAATCGGCGTGATGATCGAGCACCTCGCGCACGAGCGGCTCGATTCCAAAAATTCGTTCGACTTGGGCCAGCGTGTGTTTGCCATCGCCCAGAATTTCTTGCGCCGTCTTGCTGATAAACGAAATTTGCTCGGCGGTGTCGATGGCAATGATGCCCTCATCGACACTTTGCGTCACCATGTCGCGCTGTAAACTCACGCGGCGCAAATCCTTTTGCGCGCTTTTTAAAGATCGAACGAGGTCTTGGCGACGACGATCAGCCAACCAAATGCCGCTCACGAGTGCCACGCCGATCAACAGAAACATTGCCAGCAGCGAATCCATTACCCCTCGAATCGATAACCCAAGCCGCGCACCGTCTCAATCCGTTTTGGATGCGCGGGGTCCTCTTCGATTTTTTCGCGCAGCCAGCGAATGTGCACATCGACCGTGCGCGTATCGCCGGAGAAATCGAATCCCCACACACGTTGCAACAAGAGATCGCGTGTCAGCACCGCACCTTTGTGTCGAATTAGTTCTGCCAAGAGTTCGTATTCGCGCGGCGAAAGATTTAGCACTTGATCCCCTCGAAATGCGCGCCGTCCAACTAAATCGAGCGTCAAGTCGCCTGATTTGAGTTGAACATTTACTTCGCGTTGTCCACGTCGCAGTACGGCACGCAAGCGCGCGAGCAATTCCCCTAGCGAAAAAGGTTTCGTGATGTAATCGTCCGCGCCGATGTCGAGTCCGATGATGCGGTCCATTTCGCCGCCGCGCGCGGTGAGCAAAACAATAATGACGTTCATCTCGCGGCGCAGCGTGCGACAGACCGTGAGTCCATCCAATTCAGGCAAGCTAATGTCGAGCAGAATCAAATCGGGCTGATGTTCGCGCGCCAGATTCAGCGCCGTGATACCATCGCCTGCTTGAACGACTTCGTATCCCTCGCTCTTTAAATTATAAGCCAGGGTTTCACGCAATGTTTGATCGTCTTCGACAATCAACAGCTTGGTCACTAACAAATCCTTTTTCCCCGCGAATCTTCGCGAATCAACGCGAATCTTTTCTATTTATTCGTGGGGATTCGCGTGATTCGCGGGCAATTCCAAGTTCCAATCCCAGGTGTCGATCTCTGGCATCAGCGAGTACGCGGTCAAGTCGAGTTGAATCGGCGTGATCGAAACGTAACCATCGGCGAGCGTGCCAATATCGGTGCCACGTTCGGGTACACTCGTCGGCGAATCGCCGATGATCCAATAGTACGGTTTGCCGCGCGGATCGATGCGGCGGTCCATTTTGTCGTGATAGACACGTAAGCCCATGCGCGAAATGCGAAAGCCCTTGAGTTGATCGTCGGGCAAGAATGGAATGTTGACGTTGAGCAAAACATCTTTGGGCAAACCGTAATGCGCAACTGCTTGCGCCACGCGTTTCGCCGCGCGCGCTGCGGGACAGTAATCGACGATGCCCGCAAAGTTATCGGGTTGATCGAGCGAAAACGCGACGGCGGGGATGCCCCAAATCGTCGCTTCCATCGCGGCAGTCACCGTTCCCGAATAGGTAACGTCGTGTCCCAGGTTCGCGTACGAGTTGATGCCCGACACCACCAAGTCGATTTTCTCTTCGACGAAACCATGCAGCGCAAGCGACACGCAATCCGATGGCGCACCATCGCACGCCCAGGCAGTGCTTTGATCGGCGAGCACAACTTGCTTGACGCGCAGCGGTCGCTCTAGGGTTTTGACGTGACCTGAGGCCGACCAGTTGCGGTCAGGTGCGAGAATCGTGACCTTGCCAAGTTGTTGCATTTCCTGCGCAAGCGCGAGGATGCCAGGCGACAATACGCCGTCGTCGTTAGTAACAAGAATGTGCATGAATATTCCTTTTCAAGCTGTCAGGCTGAACGCAGTGAAGCATCTCGCATTTCAGCGTTGAGAGACGCTCCGCGTTCGCTCCGCTCAGAATGACATTTCAAACAAAACGCGTATTCGATTTTCTAGTTCGTCGGCGGTTTTACGAAAGGCGTTCGATTGTTTTTCAGGTGGGGCTGCCGCTGGGTCAGCCAACGCCCAATGCAATTTTTGCGCCGCCCCGAGAAAAATGGGGCAAACTTCTTCGGCGCAGAGCGTGATCACGTAATCGAATTTTTCGTTTGCAAATTCAGCTACACTTTTTGAACGTTGTTGCGAGGCATCGATGCCACGCTCGCGCAAAATCTGAATCGCCATTGGATGCACGGTCGATGGCTCACTGCCCGCGCTAAATACCTCGACGCGGTCGCCTGTTAGTGCGCGCAAAATTCCTTCGGCGAGTTGTGAGCGCGCCGAGTTGTGAACACAGAGAAAGAGAATGCGAAGTTGATTAGACATTATCATTTGTCATGCTGAACGGGGTGAAGCATCTCCCGCGCTGAGAGGGAGACTCTTCGCTCCGCTCAGAGTGACAGCTTACCGCGCCCATTCTTTCAATCGCGGATTGGGCGTGATGCCAGGGATGCGTCCGCGCTTGGCTATCGGCTTGCCCCCGATTTCTTTCAGGTCGCCCGTGAAATCAATCGGCGGCGCGGCACTGATCGCACTGCCCACACCGTAACCATCGATGGGGGCGTTGGCGCTCTTGAACAACTCGATGCGTTCAACGTCGATACCGCCGCTCACGAAAATCTTGACGTGTAGAAATCCCGCCAAGTTGAGACGCGCGCGGACTTCTTTGATGAGGTCGGGCGTGACGCGTCCGCGCTCCGATGGCGTATCGAGCCGCACACCCCACAATCGATCACCGAGCGCTGTAGCCACACGCACCGCTTCTTCGGCTTCGTCGCGAAATGTATCGACCAACGCAATGCGATTCACTTCGGGCGGCATCCACTTGTCGAATGCTTCAACCGCGCGTACGGTGTCGCCAAAAATCAAAATCATCGCGTGCGGCATCGTGCCGCTTGGTTTTTTGCCCGCGAGTCGCGCGCCCGCGGTTGTCGCGGCGGTAGCACAGCCGCCGATAATCGCCGCGTATTCCAGTTGCGCGGAAACATTCGGATGCACGTGGCGCGCGCCGAACGAAATCACCGGAATCGGTTTTGCTGCTTCGACGATGTGATGCGCCGCCGTTGCCCAACCGCTCTGCGACGCGAGCATTCCGAGTAACGCCGTCTCGTACAAACCAAAATTCGAATAGCGCGACTGAATGCGCAGCACCACTTCTTTGGCTTGCATCGGTGCGCCTTCGTCGATGTGCCACACTTGCGCGTCGCTGGGCAGCACTCGTTGCAACAATTCGAGTGCTTCGCGCATCCCACAAAGAATTCCGTCACGATTCGGAAAAATTTCCATCGTGACGGCGGGATCAAGTTTTTCCTGGGCAAGCACACGGCGCGTGTTGTGAAAGTAAACGTCGGCAGTATCGCCGGAGATAATCATGTCTGAGATTGTCATTAGGTCGCTTCATCGTGGTGCAAGACGAATCAAAGCATGAGGACTCGTCTTACGGCAAAACCTGCCACCGCTCGCGCACATGGAGAACAATAATTTGGGCAAGCGCGAGCGGTCAGCAGGCAGATTATTAGGCGCAATTCATAGTCGTAAATTGGCAGGAAACTGGAAAAACCTCGCCAGGTTCGATCACAGTACGATCTTGGTTCCCAGGACGGTGAGAAACTTGGACAACCATTCAGGATGCGCGGGCCAAGCGGGTGCAGTCACCAGGTTACCATCCACGTGGGCTTGGTCTACGGCGATGCCCATCCATTTGCCATGCGCGCTCATCACGTCGGGACCAACGGCTGGGTATGCTGTGCAGGCTTTGCCTTCTAGGACGCCCGCCGCCGCCAGCACTTGGGGTCCATGACAAATCGCCGCGATCGGCTTGTTGGTTTTGGCAAAGTGTTGCACCATTTCCAATACGGTTTCATTCAAGCGAATGTACTCGGGTGCGCGTCCACCGGGAATAACCAACGCATCGTAATCTTGCGCCTTGATTTCGGCGAAGGTGGCGTTCAGCGCAAAATTGTGACCTGGCTTTTCGCTGTACGTCTGATCGCCTTCAAAGTCGTGGACGGCGGTGCGGACTTTTTCGCCTGCCTTTTTACCCGGGCAGACGGCATGGACCGTGTGTCCTACCATTTGCAACGCTTGGAAAGGTACCATCACTTCATAGTCTTCGACAAAATCACCAACGAGCATCAGAATTTTCTTCGCGCTCATGTTGACCTCCTTTGGTCGTGTTTGTTGAATTTCATGAACTGCGCCTATTCAATCGAATCCCATCCCAATCCGCGAGAGGATCCGTCGAACGAACCAAGTGCATTCCCGCCTCAGCGAAACGATGGAATGCAGCATCGGCTGGCTCCGTGTAATCGATCACGTTTGGAATCACCACAGGCGATGTGCAGTCCTCTAATAGATAAACTTTTTCGGCGAGGCGATGATCGTGAACGAGAATGTCGTCCAACAAATCGGCAATCGTCCACGCGACGCAATGGCTTTTGGCTTCGCCTGCGATGATGACCGCATCGAATTCCTTTAGCTTTTTTATAAACTTGTCACTCTTGGGCGCAAGCAAATTGCCCGCAAAGTCGTTCTTCACTTCGGGACCCAGCACCGAATAATGTTCGGTCAACGGCACGTCGCCCTTGACATGAAAATCGGGCTGGCTATAGCGCGCGACGCTGTGAAAGAACACGGCTTCTTCAAACGCCGACAAGAGCGCGTGACCGATGCCGCCGAGCATCGCATGATAGGGCCAAATCGTAAGATCGTACTTGTGCGTGGCTTTAAGCTGCCGCACGTAATGTTCAAGATGGCGCTGACCGTACTCCGGCGTGATACCAAGACTGGGCGCGACTGCGGGATTGAATTTCCAAACGCCGCGCTGAATATCTTCAGCCGATACAAGCGTGTACGGTGCAGGATGCTCACCCCGATCATTGATCAAATAAAGCGCGTGAAAAATTTGAATCACTTGATGTGTGTCCATCGTCGGTACGATTTCCGTGATGGAATTCAAATTGCGATAGATGAATTCGCAGAGTCGTCGATTGTCATCGACTGCGCCCGTGCCGCTTCGTCCGCCGACGTACAGTTCAAACCCTGGGACACAAAACGTGTTCTGCACATCGACGGCGACGAGACAAATTTTGAACGAATCTTGCGCGGCAATTTGCAAATTATTCTCGCGCGCCCATGCCAACGCTTGGTTCATGCGCTCTTGGTACGGCACTTGCCAAACCTTGCCCACTTGGGCTGCGTCGTAATGCGTAGGAATCGCCAATTTTGAAAATCGCTTACGTTGCACCATAGGTGTTATTTTCGCTCTTCGCCAACATTCAACTCGACCAGATGCCCGGTCGCCGCATAAATCACGCGCTCGCCGATGTTGGTGATGCGGTCGCCGATGCGTTCCAAGTTGTGTGCGGCGAACAGCAAATTCATCGCGCGATTCACGGTGCGCGAATCTTCCATCACGTACGTCATCAACTCGCGGAAAATCTGTTTGTAGAGATTGTCGATTTCGTCGTCGCGCGCGCACACCGCACGTCCCAGGGTGGGATCGTTGCGCGAAAACGCATCGAGCGCTTGGCTCAACATGCTCTCGCACGTTTCCGCCATGCGTGGAATATCGATGAGCGGTTTGAGCAATGGCTCGTTGCCCATGTGTATTACAATTTCGCCCAAGTTCTTGGAATGATCGGCGATGCGTTCGAGTTCAATCGCGATGAGCAAGATCGAAAGAATTTCGCGGAGGTCGCTGGCCAGCGGCTGCTGCGTCGCGATCAATTCGTACGACCGCTCTTCGATATCGTACCGCATTCGATTGATTTCGCTATCCCGTTCGATCAATGAATTTGCCAAGACCGCGTCGCGCGTTTTCAGCGCATCGACGCCATCGACAATCGTGCGCGCCGTGACCGTTCCCAGCTTGAGCAAATCGGATTTCAAATCGTTGACCAATTTTTCAAAAGTATCGCGCATATAGTCTCCCAGTCCAATAGTCATGTAGTCGTTTAGTCGAGTAGTCACATAGGGTTTGACTATTCGACTATTTGACTACCAGACTATTATCCAAACCTTCCTGTGATGTAATCTTCCGTCGCTTTTTCTTTGGGATTGGTGAAAATCTCTCGCGTCACGCCGAATTCGATGATACGGCCTGCGCGCGATTTATTCGCATCCATCGTCGCTAGATGGTCTGCCGCGTCTTTTGCATTTTCCGATAACGCGGATGAAAACTGCCAGCTCATAAACGCCGTCCAGTCCGATGCGCGCGCAGCTTGCTGCATGTTGTGCGTCACAATCACGATGGTAAATTCATTCCGCAATTGCTGCATCAACTCTTCGATCTTGTATGTCGAAATGGGATCAAGCGCGGACGCGGGTTCGTCCATCAAAATCACTTCGGGTTCGACCGCAATCGTGCGCGCGATGCACAGACGCTGCTGCTGCCCGCCCGATAACGCGAGACCCGAATCGTGCAGCTTGTCTTTGACTTCGTCCCACAACGCGGCGGAGCGCAGCGATTTTTCAATGATCTCGTCGAGATCGCGGCGACCATTCACGCCAAGCAAGCGCGGACCATACGCCACGTTATCGTAAATCGATTTGGGAAATGGATTGGGACGTTGAAAGACCATCCCGACGCGACGCCGCACTTCGACCACATCAACATTGGGCGCGAGGATATTTTCGCTGTCGAGCAAAATTTGTCCCTCGGCGCGCGTCTTGGGAACCAGATCGTTCATGCGATTTAACGCGCGCAGCAACGTCGATTTGCCGCACCCCGATGGTCCGATCAACGCGGTGATACGATGCTCGAAAATATGGAGGTTGATCGCTTCGAGCGCACGATGCGAGCCGTAATAAAAATTCAAATCCTTGACCCGCATCTTGACCGTCGAACTAGTCGCTTCGTCAGAATGCACATTATCGTTAAGCGCGCGCACAAACGATTTGACTCTCTGCGTTTCTTGTTTCGGCGCGGTTTGGGTCATCATTACTCCATCCTCAATTATAATCAGTAACCGCAAAATTCCACCTACAAGTTTTTTAAGGTTTGCGGCGAACGGCTTCCGCCCATTGACGTTCCAATTCTTTGAGACACCGCCGTGGATGATGCCGAAACCGATACAGGACTTGGAGTCGGCGCTGCGTT
>JACRMI010000124.1 GCA_016215025.1 Chloroflexota bacterium | reverse complement strand
CGCAAGGATAAATGGTCGGTGTGGTATGGTATAATGTCTTTGGAGTTCTCATGTTTGGCCCTTTCCTTGGCAGGATAGAGCTGATTGTTCATGAGAACTCTTTTTAGTCAAAAAGTGACTTTTGCTTTATTGCGTAAATTCCGCTGCCCACGCTTGCCACATTGCCAACGATCGTATTGTTCGTCATCGTCATCACAACGCTCGGAGCAGTCACATCGATGCTGCCGCCGATGTGCGCGGTGTTGCTATAGAAGGTATTGTTCGTCAGGATGGCATTGCCTTGGAAGATGCTGATGGCTCCACCGACCTGGGCGGCGGAGTTGTTCACAAAAGTCGAATTCGAAATATTCATTGGGCAGGTGGTCGTGGCAATCGCACCGCCTCCGCCACCGGCCGCATTTACTATAGGAGCCACATTTCCGATAAAGGTACTGTTCGTCACGGTGAGTGGACCGCCACATGCAATCGCGCCGCCTTCTCGACCGCTGTTGTTTGAAAACGTACTGTTCGAAACTGTGACAACGGACCCGTTGTCGAGGAAGATTGCCCCGCCCCCTCAACCATCGGCGGGGTTATTCGAAAAGGTGCTATTTGTCACCGTCACCCTGGCCGTTGTCGATAACGGTACGCCTGGGATGTCGGTAAAAATTGCCGAGCCACAGCCGGCGTGATTATTGGAAAAGGTGCTGTTCATCACGACCAACTGCCCAAAGTTGGCAATCGCTCCACCCTTTTCAATACCATACGACATGTCGTCATTGTATCCGTTGAGTAGTGTGACATCATTCAACGATAGTTTGCCCCAATCGTTGACTTGAAAGATGCGGAACTGGCGCGTTTCTGGCGCAGTGCTGCACTGAATGGTCGAGCCGTGTCCGTTGATGGTAACATCCGTTCCGATTTGGGGCAGACCATTGTTGCCTTTGTAACCGGTGTTGTTCGGCACGGTCAGGGTGTAGGCGCATCCTGCCGCAAGCTCAATGACGGTTGCTTCGCTCGTTGAGTTGGCGGTGTTGAGCGCCGCAACGAGCGCGGCAACGTCGCCGCACGGAACGACAATCGTCGCCGCGCGCACGGGGCGGGGTGCAAGAAAAAACGCTACCACCAGCACCAGCGCCAGATTAATCGTTAGGGTCAGTTTCCATCGGGCATTCATTGTTTTTGCCTCCTTGAGGAATCATGAATCGAGCGGGAGCGTTCGGTGACTATTTGAAAATGATCGGAAAATAGGTTGGTGACACACAGGTGGGCATTCTAAATGTGCCAATGTGCGTAAACCAAGCGTATTTTGCATTCACCGGAAAGTATTCATTCGTATACCAAAAAGTGCAATCGTCCGCTGGGTCAATCACCATCGTACTATAATCGCCCCAGCGCGATTCCGGCGCGAGTGGGCTGATTTGCTGGGCGACGCCTCTGCCCGTGATGAGTTTGGCTTCGCTCCGAAGCAGACCGAGCGGATCGCTCACACTGCGCGCGGCGTAACGGATCGACGGATTGAGCGATGACCCCGAAACGCTGTAACCCAGCGCCAAGTTGCCTTGCCTGTCGAGCGCGAGACTGCCGAGCCAACGGTGATTGTAATCGGGCGACTGGGCTCCTTCTTGATACAAATCCCAGGTTGCGCCCGGCGTTTGGCGCAATTCAAACCAGCGAATGCCCGCCGTTGCATTTCCCACATCGATAGTAAAATTTCCCGCGAGCGACGCATGCGTTCCCAAGTTGCGATAGACCAGACGTTGCATTGGATAATCGCCGAGTGCGTCGAGCAGCCCGCTAGGATAATCCGGTGTGGTGGGCTGGGTGATGCGGCTGGACATGAGTTCAAACGCGCCGAGCGCAAGCGTGTGATCCAACGAAAAAGTCGATGCGGTCGGATTGTCGAAATCGGCGTGAAACGCATAAAGTTGGATTCCGTCGAAGGTGCTGGTTGCTCCGCTATTGCTCACAAAGGTATAGAAATAATTGGGCGTGCCGGGCGGAGCCGGATTCCAACCATCGAGATCGCTGGGCATAACAAAACGCTCTGCCACGTTGGTGAACTTGATATAGCTCGCGGCTTGACCATCGATCATGCGTTGGCGATCGAACACGACCGCCGAAATCTTGTCGCCGCCGACTTCGTTGTATCCAACATAATAGCCATCGCGCCACATGCCCAATTTGGGATAATCGGGTATATTGGTCAGAGTGATAAAAAATTCATAGAGGTGAAACCGCTCGGTGGGATCGGGGCTGGTCGAGACGGCGATACAGAGCGGCGTCCGTTGGGTGTCTTTGGAAAAATCAAACGCAATGTGCATCACGATCCAACGATTTGCCTGCGGATCATAACCGATTATGGGATCGGTCATTTCCAACTGCTCGCATTGTCCACCCGAACCTTGCCACAAGGCGTTGAGCACAATTGCGCCAGTCAGCGCATTGAGCTGTTTATCAAAAATTTTGAAGGTGCCGTTAACCGCTTGGACGTAATGCGTCAACCCCACATCGCCGGTTGTGTCGGGGGGCCAGATACACGCGCTATTGGTGAAACTAATGCCATCCCGACTCAAGATCAAACCGGGCGATAGACCCGGTGCAGGTTCGCTGAGTCTGAGTGTAGCCGCACTGGGTCGATGGGGAACAGGCGCGACGGGTTCGAACGGCATCACGCGCGTTCTGGTGCAATCTTCCGTGACTGGCGTAACAGCGGGCAATGTCCGCACCGGCTGGCTCAACTTGGGTGTCACTGGACTGCCGACGATGGGCGCATGGAGCGTTGCTACATCGGATTGCGCGGGGTCGATTTGCCAAGTGAACAATCCCAGCAGAAGCAATCCCATTATCGATAAACCGGCAATTTTTCGAATTTTCATGCCGCGTCTCCTTGTTCGGCACGCAAGCGCAAAATCAATCCGATCAACATGACCGCGCCGAAAAAGCTCGACGAGAGCAAGACGCGCAACTGCCACACGTCTTGAATCGCTTGCGCGGCGAACGGGCGAATCATCGAAAGATCTTGCGCGACGATCAACGCATAAGCGATTGCAAGCACAATCATCCGCTGGCGCGAAATCGGGCGCGTCAAAAATAATCGAGCACGATCACGAGCGGCAGAAAAAGCCAGACGTAGTTGTTCATCGCGTTCTCATCCTTTTTCCGCGCGCCATTGCGTGGCGCGTTTGTAGGACAGTCGCACTTCGTAAATGTACATCCACATCAAATAGTAGGCGAGCAAAAAGTAGATGGCCGCAACCCAGAGCGGCGCGTCGCGATACCAGGGGATGAGATGCGCCAACCCAAAGAGCGGCGCAAGCGCAAACAACTTGACCACGCGCACCCAGTATTCAAAGCGAATTCCAAAACGTTCCCAGCGCGTGCCTTGCATAAAATAGCGCATTTGGGCAACCAATTCAGTCAGTTCGACCAAGAGCCAGAGCGGAAGCACGGTGCTGGGATAGCCCCACACAATCGCGATGAACAGAATGCCGCCGACAAAGGCGTGATGCAACCAGACCTCGCGATGACGGCGCGTGAGCGGCGTGAACAGGTTGTAGACGAGATAACCGATCAGCGCGATGAAAAACAAATCGCCGATAGAGTAGGGTTCCACATTGACAAACGCGATGCCGACTGTCCCTATCTGCGCCAACGCTAGCACGATGCCGCCGCCGACAGCCAGCACGTCGTAGATCAACGTGACATAGCGCGGCGCATTGTGTTTTGGGCGCACGAACTGAAATACGATCCATTCGACGCCGCGCCACGCGAGCGCGAAAAATGGCAAACTCAAAACGAGAAATAGAAAATCAAACATGGGTTTTTCCAGGAAGAATTGTTATTGTCCAAAGATGTTGTAGAACTTGAATCCGCGCTTGCTCAACTCTTGCAAGATGACGTCCAATGCCGCGGCACTTTGGCTGCGGTCGCCGCCGCCGTCGTGCATCAGTACGACGGCGCCGGGATAAACGTTGCGGAGAATGTGCGTATAGATCGCTTCGGTCCCTGGACGCCGCCAGTCCATTGGATCAATGTCCCACATCGTGACTTGATAACCGAGTTCGGCGGCGTAACTGCGCGTGTGTGAATCCGTCGCGCCGTAGGGCGGTCGAAGATAATGCACATCGCCGTCTAGTCCAAATAAATCTTTCGATTCGGAAAGCAGCGTCGTGCGCGTTTGTTCTGACTCGTTGACGAAAACTTCGTGTGATACGTTTTGTAGCGAGATGTGCGTGTAGGTGTGATTACCGACGTAATGCCCGGCGGTTGCTTCAGAGCGCACCAAGTCGGGATGCAATTTGGCGCTGCTGCCGATCACGAAAAAAGTTCCGTGCGCGTTGTACTTTTTCAGCGAGTCCAAAAATTTTTGCGTGTATGTGCTAGGTCCGTCGTCGAAGGTGAGATAGACGACAGGGCTGCCATCGGGTGCATGAGTAGCCAAATGATCGACTAACTGCTTGCCCGGCTTGGGCGCTGCTTGTGGAACGGGCGTCGGAGATGGCGGAGCGGCGACGACCGGTACAACATCGGTTGGACCGGACACGCTAACGACATCGCCGCGCACCCAGCCTTTTTGATCGCTGATGCAACACACTTGCCACCACATTGTTTCCGGCGTTGCGCCGACAATTTTGCCAACAACATCCATCACGCTGGCGACTTGGAGTTTGCTGAGCGCCGCATAACTCGTGTTCGGTCCCGAACGAATGAATACATCCGTGGTAATGGGCGTAAGGTGCGTGATGGGCGCAGTCTTGGGCAGAGGAACGATCGGTTTCAACAATGCTTGCCAGGTATGCGCATCCACCGCACCCGTCGGCGAGAGCTTTTGCGATTGCTGAAAATTGGTGACGGCGTTGCGCAACGTTTCGTTGTAGAGATCGTCGTTACGTTCGGGATATTTGTAGTTGAGGTAATCGTACTGCGCGAGCATGCGATTGATTTGGCGCACGAGCGGGCTGCGTTGACCCGTGCCAAGCGTGAACGTCAGCGAATCGGGATTCGTCGTGATGTTCGGGATTGCGCCGCCAACAATCGTTGGAAAACCCTCGACCATTGTAAAGCGAATTTCGTCTATTGGCGATAAGGCTTTGCCATCGTCCGTCTGAGTGATGCGAACGATGGCCGTATTGTTGTCGATGCGCCAAGTGCCGCGCCAAATGTTTGATTTGCCGCTGCTCGTTTGCGGAGCTTGGGTCAAACCGATATTGCCATCCGCTCTTAGTTCCAATGTAAACTCTTGAATGTGGTACTCGCCGACGAATGGTTGCGCGTTTTGATTGTTTGGTACATTCGTCACCGCGTTGGACTTGACGGCGACGGTGACCGCTGGTACTGGCGTCGCAGTGGCTTGAAGATTCGTGATGGTTATTGTAACTTCGGATGATTGAGTCGGTGTGGGCTGTGTTGAACAGGCGGAAACCAATATGATGAACAAAAGTAATAAGAGTCGTTTCATTATTTTCTCCAAAGTATCATTGCGAGGAGCGATGTGAAATAGTTTCGCTATCAATAATTACCAGAGCGACGAAGCAATCTCATTCCTAGATGGAGATTGCTTGCTTCGACTTCGCTCAGCACCGGCACGCGAACCGTTCGAGTCTATCCAAAGCGACGCACATACTGCGTGCCTCCTCGCAATGACATTTTTCTTTTTCCGTGTGCTTCGATGGCTAGGATTTTGTTATTTATTCTTGCCAATTGCAAACGCTTTGAGTTCGTTCGCGTTGGCGTCGCGGAAGCGAAGATTAATCGATTCAGGGCGAACGGTCACGTCGAGAAAACCGTGCGTGCCGCTGCGATACCAGGCCGACGCGGGCGAGCGATACGCTGCATCCGGATCGAGCGCGCCGCCCAAGGTGCCCACCACTGCGTAACTCACGCCAATCCTTTGCAAAAACTCGAGGTGATGATTGTGCCCGGAGATGACCAGATCGACTTGATACTTTTCGAGCAACGGCGCGACTTGCTGCACCATTTCGACCGGGTCATACCAAGCATAGCCATCGGAGATGTTGCCCGATGAGTACGCCATCGAGTGCATCATCACGATCTTCCAATCGTCCACGGGAATCGACTCCATTTGTTGGATGAACCACGCCCGCTGCTCCGCCGTAAACGTTTCGACACCCCACAAGAGGTTGAGCATGATAATATGCGCGCGTCCTGAATCGATTCGATAATAGAGCCGTGTTCCTCGCGGCGTTTGCATTCCTTCGGGATAAAAATATTTGAGATAGTGGACTGCGCCGTTGATGATCGCATCATGATTGCCCATGACGGGGCGCAGTGGCACGCCGCACGTAAACGGCGCGAGCGTGTCCATTGCCTTCATCCATTCTTCATTCGGCGAACCCAGGTTCACCATATCGCCGACGATAAAGAAGGTGTTGAATTGATTGCGCGGTTCGGTGACATATTTCAAAATGCTGCGCATAATGTTCGGGTCGCCGCCGGCACTCGCCGCCAAGCCCTTGCCGAAATGCGCATCGCCGCCAACGCCAAAGTGGTACAGCACATCGTTGGATGGGGTTGCGAACGAACAAGTTGCCTCGCTGTTCAAACGCCATTGATAGTGCGTGCCTGATTTCAAATTCTTGAGCATGAGCACGTGTTCGCGTGTCGCGCTACTTTCGACGATTTGTTCGCTCAACGATTCTGCCCCGTAGAAAAGGGTATTCTTGGTCGGCTGCTCTGTTCGAAAAACGAGCGCGAGATTTGGAACGCCATCTGCGCCAACACCATCCATGACAAGCAACATCGGCGGCGTTGCTGCCGAGAGTTCGTGTGAATCGCGCCAGTAATAAGTGGCGAGTGCAAGCGGAACGACGATACCGATCACGGCGCTCGCCGTAATTGCCATGTCGAAGAAATGGCGTGCCGACGCCGGGATAAATCCGATTATGACGGCAAGCACTGGGGCGAGAATGCCAGCAACCCCGACGATGATGAAGATAATTCGGAACTCAGGCATCTATTGATACAGCCCCAACGTGCCATCGAGGCTAAAGAACCACCACAAGGTCCAGGCGGTGGCGATGGGCGCGGCAATAACGAAAACGAGTCGAATGTTATTGGTTAACATTTGCACTACTCCCATACCAACGACGAAAAGCCAGCAAGAAAAGCAGCATACTGAATTCGAACAATGCGCCAACCAGCGCGCCGAACTGATCGAGATAAAAAGTGAGCAAGACTACTGTGGTCAACGACAACACGAGACCAAAGATCGCCGTCTGAATTCCACGCGCTTCGCGGCGCGTCAGTAGAAAATAGCACGCGACCCACTCGACCACGCCGACAGCACCTTCCAGAAAGATGCGGACTTGGAACCAGGGATAATCGCTTACCGAGCGGAGTTCGTCGACGGTCACCAGAAAAGATAATGTATGCGTATCAAAAAGATTCGAAAAGAGTGCCGAAGTGACGAGCGAAGCGACTTCGAGCAAAGCGAACAGTCCGCTGATGAATAAAAATCCAGAAATCAAAATGCGATAGAACTGACGTGGCAAATGTTTTGCCCAGGCAACTGGTCTCTGCGCCAATTCTTCCCACACACTGAGCCTGTTCACTGTGACGCGCAATTCCTCGTCCTGTAAATAACTGTTGAGCGCAGCGGCTAGGCGAGCCAGCGATTGCGCGCCTGTGCGTTGCGCCAATTGTAATTGATCGATCAAGTACGCGCGCTCATTCACAGACAAAGGGCGATCAATGACTTGAGGTAATTCTTCGGAGGCGTGGTAGAGTGCCTCGCGCGGATTGGACTGGCGCGGTTTGTGCACATAGACCAACAAGAGCACACTCAACAAGAAAAAGGCATAGATTATGGGAGCAGCAGGTCGATAAAAATAATTGTTGTCACGCGTGATGAATTTTCCGACTTCATCGATGAACAAGCCGACGCCAGTCCCGTTGAGGATTGCGCTGACGGTCAACGCCCAACGATTGACGAGAATCAACGGGAGCAGCGCCGCAATGTAAAGCAACAGTCCCCCCCACAACACGTGGGCAATGTGCAAATAACTATTGCCGAGCTGTGGATAACCGGTCAACTGCAAAAAGACGCGAGTTAAAACAACCGACAATGCCAGCGTCATCAACGTGAGCAATAGATAAAATTCGACTTGGTTGCGCCGGATCGGCGATGATCGGATTAGCTTCATAGGTTTCGCCATGCGAGAGGTCGCTGGATTTATTGATTGCGAAAATCGGGGAAGGAATTACGCGCGAAAAATTGTGGCGCAGCTTCCGCGTATGTTGCCGCCACTTGAAACGCAGCCAAGTCGTCGTACGATCGCGCGGCGATTTGCATTCCCGTTGGCACATGATTCGAGTCGAAACCAGTCGGCACATTTACGACTGGAATTGTGTACATGAGATTGAATGCCGGCGTGAGCGCCCAGCCGAATTGCGGATTGACCGTTTCACCATTCACGATCACCTTTGCATCTGGCTCTGTCGCATCAAAATCCGCAGGAATGCGGTTAGTCGCCGTGGTGGGGCAGATGAACGCACGAAATCCGTGTTCGAAAAGACAATCGTAATCGTGGAAGACTTGTGCCGCATAAGCTTGCGCTTGTGCGAGTTCTTTGGCTCCCAGCTCTTGCTGACCAAATTTCACAAAGTAGCGACCGTAACTGGTCATAAGTTCTTGCAAGTGCGGCTCCATGAACGGATGCAACATGCTGCCCATGCCGGTAGCAAGCAGCGATTTCATCACCGCGTTAATGATTTCGGAACCTTTCCAATTCAATCGGACTTGATCGATAATTGCGCCTTGTTGCTCGAGGATTCTTAACGCGGTTTCGGTGTTTCGTTTTACATCCGGATCGATGGTTGCCCATCCTTGGTCCGGACTGTACACGATGCGCCAACCCTTGATGTCCGGATAACTCGTCGGATATTTGAGCTTGGGCCGCAGCGCGCTCATTTGATCGGGATGTGGACCGCACATCGCCGTTTGAAAGAGCGCCAAGTCTCGCAGCGTGCGCGCCATCGGTCCCGACGTCGACTGCGGCATGATCTCATCGCCCGGCAAAACGGGTACGCGACCATGCGGCGGCTTGAAACCATAGACGCCGTTGAAACTCGACGGTATCCGAATCGAGCCGCCCATGTCGCTGCCGGTGGCAAGCGTTGTCAGACCAGCCGCAAGCGCTGCGCCCGCTCCACCCGATGATCCGCCAACGGTGTAGTGTAGATTCCACGGATTGCGCGTCACGCCCCACAATTTCGACCAGGTGCAAGAGTTGGCGTAGAACTCTGGCACAGTCGTTTGCAAATGCATGACGACGCCTGCTTGGATCAATTTGTCGGTAACGGGTGTGTTGTGTTCGAGCTTGTTATCTTTGAGCAAAACGGAACCCGCCGTCATCGTCCAACCGATGGGGCCATCTTCATCTTTTATGCCGACGGTGATCCCTTCGAGCGGTCGCGGATTTCCGTTTTGATAACGCCGCTCCGATTCTTGCGCGGCGTGCATCGCATCGTCAAAATGCGTGTACGTGACACAGTTGACTTGCTTGCCGATTTGCTCGTATCGTTTGATCTGCGCGTAAAGCACATCGACCGGCGAAAGTTGCTTGGCGCGGAAGCGTTCAAGCAAATCAAATGCCGACATGTAACAAAGTTCAAGATCATTCGTCGATAGATTATGCTGCGACATTTTGACTTCCTTTCAATTCAGCCGCTGTTGCTCATGCGTCACGCGACCATTCATCATTGTGAGCAAGACCTTGACGTTGCACAACTGGTCTTTGGGAACGTCGAACAAATTCTTTTCGAGCACGATCAGGTCGGCTAGTTTTCCCACTTCTAGCGAGCCGATTTTATCTTCCAGGTGCATTTGGTACGCACCGTTAATGGTGTAAGCGCGCAGCAATTCCTCTAATGTGAACAGTCGATCTGGTGGTGGCTGAAGTGTGCTCGTGTCGCCAGGGAGATGACCTTCGTATGCCGCTTGCATTTGGTACAACGGCGCAAGTTCTTCGACATCGGTGCCGGGGATGTCGCTGCCGAAAGTAAGATTCACGCCCAAAGACATCAATCTTCGTTGAATGGCATATTCTCTCTCTGTTTTTTCTCGACCAAAGATTCTGAGCGCCTCTTCGTAATCGCCTTTGTAATTCACGAACCACGCCGCCGTCGCATTCACGCCAACGCCGATGCTCTTAAAGCGAGGGAGATCGTCGGGATGAATGATGTACGTGTGATGCAGCGCAGAACGTCGTCCCAGGTTGCCATGTTTCTTCGCGACGATTTCAAACGCATCGAGACAGCGACGCACCGCCCCATCTCCATCAGTGTGAATATGCACGTCGAATCCGGCGAGATGCGCTGGCTCGATCCACTTGACTAACGTTTCGGTTGTCCAATCGCTTTCGCCGCAGGTATTGGGTTGATCGGCGTACAGCTCCAACTGCACGCCCGTGTGCGAGAGATACGTGCCATCCGCCCAGATTTTCAAGCCAGTGACCTTGACGAGTTCTGATCGATATTTCCAATTCCAGTCCTTGAGCAATTGCAGGCGACTTGCGGGATCGTTCGCCGCATCGCGCTCACCATAAACGCCGACGACGCGACAGGGCAGCTTGCCTGCTCGTTCCCATTCTTGGAGCAACTCGAAACCGAGATAGCCGTCCGATAGATGGGGCGCAAAAATTCCCATGTCGTGATACGCCGTGATGCCATTTTTGGCGAGCAGCGGAAAAATTTGCTCCATCGTTTCTTGAAGCGCGGCTTTGCCGCCTATTACACCTAGCGCCATGGCGAGTTGCATTGTCGCATCTTCAATGCTGATGCCCGTCGGCATACCATCGGCATCGCGTCGGAAATAACTAGAGCCAGGGATAGGATCAGGCGTATGCTGATTTATTCCGGCGATTTCCATCGTCTTGGTGTTGAACCAACCATTGTGGCTGTCCTCGCTGAATAGAAAGATGGGCTTGTCCTGACACACCGAGTCCAAGTCTTGGCGTTTGCCATCGGTTCTGCCAAACATTTGGAATGTCCAATTGAAACCGAGATACAGATTTTTCTCTGGATGCGCTTGGACGTATTCACGAATTCGCGCGAGCGCATCCGCTTTGTTTTTTGCACCCAGAAGATTGACGCCGCGCTTGGCAAATGCACCGGCAACAAAATGATTGTGCCCGTCGATGAATCCGGGCATGAGCATTCGTCCTTTTAAATCGATGACTTGCGTCGAGTGACCGATCCATTTTGTCACCCCATAGTCAGAACCAACATAAACGATAGCTTTGCCCTGAACCGCCACAGCTTCTGCCCAAGGTCGTTTCGGGTTGAGCGTGTAGATGTGTCCGTTACGAAAAATGAGATTTGCTAAATCGGATGATTGCATAGCCGCTCCTAAAATCGAATGACTGGATTCGATAAAAAACAAAGGCGCAAGAGATCAACTCTTGCGTCTTAGCCGCCCTGACTTGACTGCAAGCGTAACGTTGGAGATTTCTGCATTGAAATCACGGAGCCAATAGAAACCCGAACGATCATGTGGCAACCTTTCGGATTTTGTTTCCGTCTACTTGAATTTGCTTGTCATGTCTTGCGCCAAATCCGCGTTATCGTTTTCCAAATTCAATGCCTTGATCGCTTGTCCCGCGCTGAAATCTACCTTTTTGAGATCAATCAAACGATATGAAGAATTGAGGGTCGTCTTGTAGAAATAGACCAAATTCTTGTGATCGCGGATGACTGTCCACTGGGTGTACGTGCCGCCATACGGCATTAGCGCATCCTGCGCTTGCGCGTCGGTCTTGACTTCAACGCCTTCGCCGGGAATAAAACTGACGCGCCCGATGATCGCCATTGCAAACTCGAGCGCTTCGCGGTTGGTCTTGGGCTTGACCAAATCATCGCGCAGACGACTCAGCGCGATAAAGCGCGAAGGCGAATACAAACCGCTCGGCGCTGCGCCGACTTCGAGCCGATTGCCTTTGAACGCCTTATAGCTGGTCAGATGCCAATCGAGCGTGGGGTCATTTACCATCACTCCATTGGGATTGTCATAGATTTTCATTTCGCCTTTGACAAATTCGACGACGAGGTTGTTGCCTTGTGCGTCGTGAATGGAGAAATGGACTGGCGGAACCATCTTGATCTCGTTCGACATCTCGCCCCAGACGGTCACGTTCTTGAGCGCGGTTTTAACTTCGTTCACCGTTGCAAAATTTCCCAGCATCCACGTACCAACGTCCTGAATGGACAGCGCGTTATCCGACGAGGTGGGGTTGGGATACTCGCTCAATTCGAGCCACAACATACCGACCGACAGTCCCTTTTCGTTCAGTCCATCGTTGAACTTGTCAAGGTCTAACGCATTGACGCCAACAAAACCGTACTTGCTTGTCCAACTCAGTCCTTTTTTGCCATCGGATGCGTTGCTCGTGGTTGGTTGTCCGCGTGGCACAATCTTGATGTCGGATTTCAAATCAATATCGAAATCCATGGTGCGCGCGGAGACGACAAAATCCTTGTCATCCGTAAACTGAATATCCGAACACGCGCTGGCGATTGTTGCCGAAACCGCGTAAAGCAGAGTCACAGCGATCAAGATCACAACAATTTCGGCGATACGACGAGTAGCTGGATGTTTCATATTGCACCTTATTGTGAAATCTGGAAGGTCAAACAAGACCTTCCAGATTTGAACTTTTACGTTACTTGACTGTTACGGTCACGCTGAACGTTTCTGCTTTCGGGTCGTCTTGCACCCAAGACTGTTTGTTGACGAACTTGAGCGCCGCACTGCCTGCGCTTACGGCTTGGAACTTGTAGACAAACTTGCCGGGCGCGCCGGGCATGGATACGCCAGCTTGATATTGATCCAGTGGTTTCGCCGGATCGAATTGTGGTTTCAATACCGCGTTGTTACCTGACACGAATGACCAGGCATAGCCGGTCGATCCGGGCGCGCCTTCCAAGACAACTTCGACGATGTGTCCGGACGCGACTTGTACAGTCTTGCCGTTTTCGGATTTGGTCACGGTTGTTGCTTTCGCCCCGGGTTTGCATTCGCCGCGCATGAACGCCCATTCTTCGCATTCGCTCTTGTCGGAGAACACACAATAACCAACTTCGCCACTAGCTGTCTTGCGAATGTCTGTCTTGCCGCCATTCTGACCGCAGAAGACTGAAGCTGGGTTCGCCATGCTCGCCGCAGAGCTAGGCGCTTTGGCACCGGACTTGCATTCGCCACGCATGAACGCCCATTCTTCACATTCGCTCTTGTCGGGGAACACACAGTAACCCACTTCGCCACTGGCTGTTTTGCGAATGTCTGTCTTGCCGCCATTCTGACCGCAGTAAACCGAAGCTGGGTTTGCCATACCCACAGCAGACGCAGATGATGAAGCCGCTGCAGTGCCTGGAGCAAGCTCGTACCAAAAATCGGCGATAAAGCCGCGTGCATCCGCTTTGAAAACTTCTTTATCGACTTGCGCTTTGCCGCTCACGCATTTCCACGTGTACACGGTCGCGCGACCTGTAACGGCGGCGGGAATATCGGCGGATGGATTTGCTTTGCAAAAGTCATTCATTGCCGCGGTCGGCGTTTTGTCCGCGTTGGCTTTTTCTTGGCACGGCAGATTCGCGCCGACGGTGCAGGCATACACTTTGGCATTCATACAGCGCCAGAACGAAGACTGCGCGAGAATGTCTTTGGGCATATCGGGTGAAATTTTCGCCGCTTGAATCAATCCATTGGCGACATTGTCCGGCAGTTTGGCTCCGGTGTAGCGCGCGTCCGCTGCGTCGATATTACCGACTGCGGTGCAGTACGCGAACGCATCGGTAAAGGTGCTCGCCGGTTGTGCGGCGACAGGAATGGCAGTCGGTGCGCTCGTGGGCGGTACAGCCGTGGGCTGCAAATTGACGACGGTGACCGGTGCGGGCACTTGAACTGCGGGTGTCGGCGATGAACACGCCGCGATCAAAGCGACGAGGAGCATCAAGGTGAGCATCAAAAAAATATTTCGAGATTTCATTGTTGATTCCTCCTTAAATTAGAAGTTGGAAGTTAGAGGTTGGATATTGGAAGTTGGAGGTTCGATGCGATGTCTTGAACGATGCTCCAACTTCCAATTTCCAACTTCCAGATTTTATTGTTTCGCAAATGTGAGCGTCCCGAACGATCCTGAGCAGGACATGCTGGCGCTGTTCGCGGCGACGTTGCAGCTAATGCCACTTGCTCCGGGACGTGCGATGATGAGTGACATGGCTCCGCTGTAGACGTTGATCGATCCGGACACATCGTCGATGCTGGGTGTGGTGACGCCATGCGCTTCGATCAGCCGTCCCTTTACGCCGCAGTCGTTCCCACCACAACCGAACGCTTCAGTCAATTCCAAGTTATAGTTGCCGGAGACCCAATTGCCACTGACGTTTCGGCGCGTGGGTTGCGGCGCTGGCGTATTAACTTGGATGGTCACGGTGCGGTCGTCATTACTACCATCTTTTCTGACTGAGCGTAAAGTATACGCCGTAGTGTTGCTCGGCGCAATGTCGCGCGCTTCATGTCCAGTGACACCTTGACCGTTGAGATACACGGCGTTCGCGCAATCGACGTCCCACCGCAGCGTGGTGTGTTCGCCCGCATTGATCGTGGTTCGATCGGCGCGGAAGTTGACGGAGAGCTGACACGTCGGCTGGGGTTGCACAATCGTCCCCGCAATATGCGCTGATGTTGTTTGTCCACCGTGTATATCGATACCGATCACATACAGGTCATAGTTGCCTGCGCCGGGTTTCCAATCGAACGAACCGGTGATCTGACGCGATGGCGTGCGCGAGGTTTGCTTCATCACCGATTGACCATTTACGTAGAGCGTCACACTCGCCATTTCGGTATAGTTGCTCGTTCCCTGGAACGTCACTTTGACGGTTGTGCCTGCGGCGAACGAGAACCCAGTTCCGGGCGATAGGATAGAAACTGCCGGGGGCGCGGGAATGACGGTGACTACTTGGACGAGCACGTAGGCCGGTTGAGCGATCACGCCATTGGGATCGCGCAACTGCCAACGACTCGAGTGCGCCCCCGGAGTGGCCGGCGCTGTCATGGGAACAGTGACATCAGCGGTGGCACCGGGAGCAGTGGGTGGCATGGCGTAGGCATCAGAGCTTGACATTTGTTCGCCAGCCACACGAACGAATTGGTACGCCGAGGTCCAGGCACAAGTGCCGGTATTCTTGATGCGCCATGTCTTGTTGAATTGTTGACCGGGGGTGACGGACGTACCATCGGGATAAGTTACATCGGCGACAAAAGCGAATGCATTAGTGCAAGGTACTCCAGTCGGAAGGGCTGTCGCGGTTGGTCCGGCTGGGACTGCCGTGGCGGTTGGCGCAGCTTTCGTTGGCGCAGCCGTCGGTGTGGGCTTGTTTGCAAAGGCGATGGTCACCGGTAGAATCGCCGGATCGCTTTGCAAATTGTCGACATCGATGGAGCGTGCGCTAAGGACGTGTTGTCCGCCAACGGTTTTCCAAACGAGCGGCGTCGTCACCGACTTTTGCGCCGGGTTGATGCTTGCCGATGAAACCACTTGATTATCTGCCAAGAGTTCGATCTGGGCGACGCCTTTTTCATCCGTTGCGATCACTTGCACGGTGAGGTCTTGATTCTCTGCGATATTGCCGAGAGCACCGGCGGAGATCACGACGGTTGGTTTAGTTGGCGCACTTGAACAAGCGACCAGTGCAAACATCATGAAGAACAAGATCGATAGCCATTTTAAATGTTGTGGTTTCATTTTGCCTCCTTTGGATCGACCACAAGAATTTTCGATTATTTTTCCATGTTACTGACTGTCATTTCGAGCGAAGCGAGAAATCTCTGTCTTGATTTGGGATTCCTCCTCGCTCCGCTCGTAGAAATGACATGATTAAAGGCGAATTATTGCTTTCCAAATGTGAGATGACCAACACTGCTCAACGTGCCCGACATCGTGCGGCTGTCCGCCGAAACAGTCCCGCTAAACGTTGGACCACCTGGGACAGTCGGACCGAACGAGATTGCGCCAGTGTATACGTTGATCGAGCCAGCTAGGTCGTACAGTTCTGGCGTGGGGAAGATACCATGCGTGAGTTTGCCGGTGAGCGAGCAAGTTGTGCCCGCGCAGCCAAACGCTTCCGTCAAATCGACTGACCATTCGCCAGAGACCCACATGCCGGTCACGTTGCGTCGCGTGACGGGTTGTTGCGTTGGGATAGCAGTTGGCTGTGGCGGTGGATTCGGATTGATGACGCGAATGCTCACGTGAAGTTGAGGACCAACCGCCACACCGTTCGGCGCATGCATCTGCCAACTGCCGATGAATGTTCCGTATGATGCAGGCGCAACCATCGTCACGAGCAAGTCTGCCATTGCGCCAGGATTCGTATTCGGTACGGCGATCGCGCGAGCGCCGGACATTTGCGTCCCGCCAGCAAACGCAAATTGATAGGTGTTATTCCAAACGCAACTGCCATCGTTTCGGACGCGCCAAATTTTGTTAAAACCCTGATTGGGAGCCCATGCGGTGCCATCGGGTACCGTCACATCGGCGATAAACGTCATGACGTTGGTGCAAGGGACCGGCGTTGGGGGAATCGGAACGGCAGTTGGTTGTGGAATGGCGGTCGGTGCGGGTGCTTGCGTTGGAGCAGCCGTTGGCAAGGGGGCTGCCGTCGGTGCGACGGTCGGGGCGACCGTGGGCACGGGAGCAGGTGCAACATTCAAAAGCACAGTCGCCGGATCGCTCAACACATTATCGACATTCAGCGCGCGCGCGGCGAGCGTGTGCTGACCACTCGACGATTTCCACGTCATCGGCGCAGACACCGACTTTTGCGCGGGATTCAAATTCGCTACCGAGACAATCGTGTTGTCGGCGGTCAATTCAATGCGCGCAATTCCTTTGTTGTCGTTTGCCAACACTTGAACGATGACATCTTGATTTTCAGTGATCGCTCCGCTTGAAGCGAGCGAAACAGTTACGGTCGGTTTCGCGGGTGCGCTGTTACATGCGGCGAGTGCGATGACGAGCATCAGTAAAGTGATTGCAATCCATCTTTGGTTTTGCTTTTTCATATTGCCTCCTTGCTGTAGGGCAAATTTCTAATTTGCCTGTTGTGGCGCAAATTGTCAATTTGCGCAACTTATTTCGTGAATGTCAGTGAGCCAACCCCGGATAACGTACCGGTCATCGTTCGACTGTTTGCCGAAATGGTTCCACTGAATGTTCGACCACCTGGGATTTCGACGGTGAATGAAATTGCGCCTGTGGTGAGATTTACCGTGCCGCGAACCGATTCGATTTCGGGTGCAGGCAATACCGCGTGAGTCAGTTTGCCACTGACGCCGCATTGCGTTGACGGGCAACCGAGCGCTTCAGTCAACTCGACGATCCATTCACCCGCAGTCCAAGTACCATTGACATCGCGGCGGACTGGCGCAGGCGTGTGCGTTGGCGGCGGCGGAACTGGCGTGTGAGTCGGTGGTGGCGGTGGCACCGGTGTGTTCGTGGGCACAACGGGCTGGCGGACAACACCGGTCACGTGCGGCGAAGTCGTTTGCTGTCCTTGAATATCGATGGCGACTGCCCAAAGGTCATAGTTGCCCGGCGCGCTGGGAATCCAATCGTATACCGCTTGAATTTGGCGCGTGGCAGAGCGCGATGTTTGCTTGGCGACTTGGACGCCGTTCGCGTAAAGTATCACGCTGCTCAACTCGGTGTTGCCGATGCCTTGATAGACGACGTGGACTGCTTGATTGACCAAGCCGTTGAAACCATTCCCAGGTTCCAAGACGGCGGCTTGCGGTGGAGCGGGCTTGGGATCGCTGCAATTATTGCTGAATGGAATTTGCGCGGATGCGATTGGATTCGGCGAGAGCGTCTGCACTTGCGCCCACAAGCCACCCTTGTTGCTAATGCTCGTCGAGTAGGTGGGCAGAGTGAATGTGCCAGCGTTCGGCGCATTGAACGACATGATGTTTGACGGCGCGTTGCCAGGAACGATCCATTGATACGACAATGTGCCAGCGCGATTTGTGGTAACTGAGCCGACTAGGTTGAATTGGCCGGGGCAAGCGCCAGCAAAATTCGATGGGTTAACGCTGGCGGTGATGCCGGTCACGTTGAACGATGGTACCGCTGTCGGTGCAGGCGTCGGTCCTGGGACATTGATTCGGACTTCGAAAACGGGACCGAAAAAGTTGCCGCGATCATCGCGCAGTTGCCATTGCCCAACATGCAAACCCGTGATCGTCGGCGCGATCATGGCGACGGTGAGATCGGTAACCGAGTTCGGCATGGTATATGGGACTGAAATCACTTGGACGGTTGCCATCGACTCGCCGCCGACGTATGCAAATTGATAATTGTTATTCCACATACACGATCCGGTGTTGAGGACGCGCCAAACTTTGTTGAACGATTGTCCCGCCGGAAGCGTCGAACCTGGCGGAATCGTCCCATCGCCGAAGAACTCGGCTTTGTTGACGCACGATGCTGGTTGGGCTGTTGGCGGAATCGCAGTGGGGGCAGGGGCAAACGTGGCGTGTGGCGTTGGCGTAGCGATCAATGCAGAGGTGACGTTGACGAGGATGACGGCTTTTTCGCTGCCGACGCCTTGTGTATTGAACGCGCGCACGGCGATCATATGCTGACCCGCGACTGCTTTCCAAGTGTGTTGCAAGGCGTAAGATTTTTGCGGCGCGGGTACATTCTCAACTTCGGCGATGCCGTCATCCACTAAAAATTCAACGCGGGCGATGCCATTGTTATCGGTCGCCACCGAGTTGACGACAAAATTTTGTCCTTCGTGAATCGAACTGGCGCTTGCTGGAGCGTTGACCTTGACCACTGGTTTGCTGGGCGCAATATTCGAAAAGAGAAATACGCCGATGAGGGCGACGATGGCGACCAAGAGCAATCCAATCATGAGGAGAATCCATTTGCCGGTATTCGTAATCATTTTTTCTCTCCGAATCGTACGGCTAGCTCCAACTGCTTGTCGAGAAAACCTTTGAGCAAAGCATGTTGCGCGCCTGCTTTCAGGCAATGCTCTCGCTGGCGCAAGCTGTCTACCAAAACTATAATTTGAGGTGCGGGAGGTTCGGCGTTGATCTGTTCGACGAGGCCAATGACGCGGTCTTCCGATAGGTCCGAATCGATGATGACGAGCTGGGGTTTGTGTTCACGCATACACTGCAATGCTGAATCGACCTGGTCTGCCAAGCCCACAATTTGCAAATTGGTGATCGCGCGCAAGTAAGACAACAGCGAATTTCGCATGATGCCTGGCTTGGCGGCTATGAATACCCGGATAGTTTTTGTGGTTTCCATGTCTTTTTCGCCAGATACCAGGTTACTCTATCAACATTCCGGCGGGGCAAAACATCTCTTTGTCGTTCAATGCGTTTGGCTTTGATCGAAATGCTTTGCCCCCGGCCGTCTACAGTGAATGTAACATCTTTGCTGCTCAGCTACATCTACCGGGCGGTAGAAATCTGCATAAACAAAACGACCGCTTTTTCGGCGGTCGTCATGTTTAGAGCGTTGAGAGCTTTCTCAACAAAACGCATATTCATTTTTTGGCCCACTAATCTCGCGAACAGCGACTTTCCCATATGTCATTCTGAGGAGCGACTTGAAGAGTCATTATGGAATTCGGATTCATCGAAGCGACGAAGAATCTCTCATTGCGCAAATAAGATTCTTCGCTCCGATCAGAATGACATGACGAGCGGAGATTCGCGGAGATTCGTGGGCGATTTTAATTGGTTTCTGTTGGATTCACCAACCCTTCACGGATGGCATGTAGAATCGCCTGATTTCGATTGGCTAACCCTAACTTGCCTAAGATGTTATGGACATGCGTGCGCACCGTGCCTTCGGTCAAGCTCAACTTGTTGGCGATATCGCGATTGGACGCGCCTTGCCCGATGAGCTTGAGTACTTCTTCTTCGCGGTCGGTCAGCGGCTCGGTGGGTGTCGCGGATTGAGCGCCATGTCGCCGCACGCCGTTAGCCAACTTGAGCGCAACCTCCGGCGGCAGATGCGACTTGCCAAGTCCAACCTCGCGGATGGCGACGAGCAACTCGGTACGCTGGCTGTCTTTCAGCACATAGCCGAGTACCCCGGCTTGCACGGCTGCCACGACATTGTTCTCGTCAATCGAACTTGTCAGTACTAGAATTCGGGCGCGGGGATCGCGCGTGCGAATGTCGGCAATTGCGTGCAAGCCATCCATGCCCGGCATGAACAAATCCATGACGATCACATTCGGATCGAGCGTTTGTGCCAACTGAACCGCTTCTTGTCCGTTCGTCGCCGCGCCCACCACTTGCATATCCGGCTCGTCTTCAATCGCCGCGATGAGCGCCTCGCGCATCAATGGATGATCGTCCGCTAACAGCACTCGCAACATCGGCATCGCTGGGTTCACATTCCCTCCCGCTTGAAATATATGCGTGTGCCTGCGCCAGGTCGGGAATCGATGTTGAGCACACCACCTAATCGTTCAGCGCGTTCTGTCATATTCGTTAGCCCTTGTCCACCGGGGCGGGTCGTTTGTGGGTCAATGCCTTTGCCGTTATCGCTAATTTCCAATTCGATGCGGTCAGCGCACGTTTCGAGACGGACATTGACGAGCGTTGCTCTCGAGTACTTGAGCGAATTGTTGAGAGCTTCCATCGTGATAAAGTACAGTTCGTTTTCCCAGGCTTTGCGAACATGCACCGGATATTTTGCGGCGAATTGAACTTCGACGCCGGCGCGTTTCTCGACAGTGTCCAGCCGCAAGCGAATTGCATCGACCAGGTTGAGTTGATCGGGATTGGCGAGGCGCAATTCGTAAAGCAAGAGGCGCATTTCTTTGAGCGCCTGTCGCGCGCTGTCACTCAATTGCGCGAGCGACGTTTCGAGTCGATCCCATTTCCCTTGCTTCAATCGATGGGTTGCCGTATCGGCGACGAGCACCAAGCTGTGCAACGATTGCGTCACCGAATCGTGCAAATCGCGCGCTAGCCGACGACGTTCTTGTAGCGCCGCGGCTGCTTCGCCGCGATAACGCAAGCGCGCATTTTCGATGATGATGCCGAGTTGGTCTGCCATCGCGCTAAAGAGCGCGATGTCTTCGACGGGGAACGAGTGCGGTTCCTTCCAATAGAGTCCCAGTGAGCCAATCGGTCTGCCGAGCAAGTACGTCGGCACGCCGATATAACTGGGCACAGCGGTCAGGCGAATTTGCTCCGGAACATCGTTGCTTTCATTCAAGTTCGGCACAGCGTGCGGAATGCGATCACTCAACAGCCAATTGGCGGGAAGCGTCTTCAACTGCGCCTGCATCTCTTTCGTCAAACCGCGCTGCGCGATCAGGCGCAACGATTGCGATTTTTCATCCCAGTGATGGATGCAGCCCATGTCGCTGGTCATGACGGTCATGATAATCTCGAGGGCTTGCTGTTGAATTTGTTCGACGCTGAGCGACTGCCCAGCGAAGAGGATGAGTTCATACAACGCCGATAACTTGCGACTCTGATCGGCGACGCGCTGCGCGAGCGCGTTTTCCATCTCGCGCAAAACCTGGGTCACGCGGTCACGTTCGGCGAGCGCGTCTTGCAATTCCTTGATCGTCATCTGCAATTCGATGGTGCGCCCAGCGACGAGTTGTTCGAGATTGGTATTCATCTCTTGCAATTTGACTTGCATGTTCTTGCTATCGGTAATGTCGTGCAAGATGATGAGATGACCAGTGTGGTGACGATGCGGATCGTCGAGCGAAATGGTGTTTAATTCAAAGTAACGCGGCGGATGCTCGCCCAGCGCAAATTCGGTTTCATGGCGAGCGAGTGCTTGGCGGATTGGCTCTAGTCGCTGACCGATCTTGATACCGAATTCGTCCAACATTCGCCGCGCCGCCGGATTCACATCGACCACGCGTTGCCGCACGTCGAGCACCAACACGCCGTCGGTCATATTTTCGATGAGCAAGTCGCGCGCGATAGGCACCAGATCGAGCAAATGAAATCGAAAAATGGTGATGACGAGAAGCCAGCCCGTAATGGCAAAAGCCAAGGGCGTCAAGTCTAGACCGCGAACGGGAGAAAGACCGAGAACGTAGATCACATTCCATGCGCTGGGCAGGATGGTGCTGAGAAGCAGGAGCGTTGACTGATGACGATAGATGCCGCGGAAGCCGATGGCAGCGCGAGCGAGGACGATCATCCCCGCGGCAATCGCCAGGTAGGAATAGGCAACAAAAATCCAAAACCAAAATCCATCGTGACCGTAGATGACGATGTTCGAGCCAGCGGGGTCTAACGTATAACTGCTCCACAACCAATGGTGGAAATTGTTTGTCCAAGCAATGAGAATCGTCAGGAATGGAAAAGCGAATAATAAGAGGAGATTGCGTCGGGTGAGGTACTGCGTGTGACGGGCGTAATCGATTGCAAAAACCAAGAGGAGCACAGGGCTAGTTGCATTGCCGATATAAGATAGTTGTCCCCAAAAGACTTTGGTAGGAATTCCAACGGCCGCAATTTCAAATGTTCCGGCAAATGCCCATTCGCCGATGGCGAGCATTAGTAAAGTGAGGGATAAGCCTGCGGGAATCGAACTACGTCGCCAACAAAGCCAAGCGACGGCAATGCACGTTATCGCAGTGACTAGATATGCGGTGGCAAAAAAATTCCAGACCAACGTCATTGTCTCTCCCAAACGATATTATGCAACATAAATCTAGAATATGCAAAAGTTTGCCCCTTCTGCCCATCGATGAAAAAAACGCTTGTGGGAACGTCTATTTGAACGTTCTTATGTCATAGAATTCATTACAAAGAAGTAAACGCAAAATCGACAGATTTTTCGGAATGGACACGATTTTCTAGTGCCAAAGTGCGGTATATTTTGAGGGAAACCCGTTTGCTTGGAGGTGTGATGGCGTCGATTTACCGGAAGCAGTTTTGCGTGCTATTCGCCGGAAGGTAACCGTCTACTATCGAAAGATGGGAGACGTACCATCTTGGCAAGAGAATGGCAAAGCGCAAAAATCAATGCCGGGCAAGATGGGTTCGGGCAAAAAAAGAAAATCGAAGAGCGGCGCAGCTGGTGGCAAGAATCCGCAAGCGGCGCGGAACGCAAATGCACGGTACAAAAAACGTAAACGCACGTCAGAGCAAAACTCGCCGCCGCGCAGCGCGAACTGCCGCCGAAAAACGCAAGTACACGCGTAGGGCAAATTGGAAATTTGCCCTACACGCAAGTTTCCAACTTGCGCTACATTTCTGAAGAGGTGATTAAATGGCAAGAGGAAGTAAAGCGAAATATACCGATAAGCAGAAACGCCAAGCCGAAGAAATCGCGGAAGGCTATGAGCGGCGCGGCGTATCGAGAAAAGAAGCCGAAGCGCGCGGCTGGGCAACCGTCAACAAAATGTGGGGTGGCGGCAAAAAAGGCGGCTCGGGTGTTGGCAAACGAATGAATCGCGCACCGGCGCTAAAAGGCGGACGCAAAGGTGGAGCCGCTGCCGCAAGACGACCGGCATCGGCACGGTCTGCTTCTGCGCGAAAGGCAGCGCGAACTCGCGCGCGGCGCGGACGCTAACAATTTTCTCCAATCTATTTGAAACATTCTGGCTGTCAGAAAAAATAGGACAGGCAAAGTATCCTCGATACGACAAGGATTAAAGGCGTCGTACTATAGTATTCTGACAAGCGTCGGAGTATGCTGGGTCTAACCGCAAGCAAACAACAAGCTGCTGAAAAAGATACCGACAAATCACCGTTCAAGAGCAAATGCTCGATCGGTCAATTAAAATGAAGGGTCCTTACTTTTTCGGCAATAAAAAGAATATCTACCTTTACAACTAAATAGAGACGATTCTTCGAAAACTAGTTTCGGCAACAAGCGTGTAATGTGATACCGGTTGTTGCTTGAACGGAGGTTGAGTGAACGAAGATATACTTGCAGGCAAATGGAAACAAATGCGCGGTCATGCAAGAGATTGGTGGGGTAAACTCACCGAAGATGATTTCGACCGCATCCAAGGCAAACGTGATGTCTTGGTTGGGCTTTTGCAGGAAAAGTACGGCTATACCCGAAAACAAGCCGATGAGGAGGTTGACCGTCGAATAAGAGAGTACGATCGAATGAACGTCCATCCGTAACAATGTTGCTGCCCCACAAATCACGGGGCAGTCCGCTATAAAGTTATATCGTAAGGCAGCACCACGCTGCTAATTCTTGTATCGAAAGGAGTTCACGATTATGGGTATTCTGTCATGGCTAATCGTCGGGCTTATCGCTGGCTGGTTGGCTGGCATGGTGATGAAGGGTAGCGGTTATGGCGTCATCGGCGATATTGTGCTGGGAATTATCGGCGCACTCGTCGGTGGTTTTCTTGCCTCCGCCATCTTCGGCGAACCGGACGCCGTCAATGGAATCAACATTGTGAGTATCATTGTTGCGTTCCTGGGAGCGGTAGTGGTTGTCGGCGTAGTCAGGGGAGTAAGTCGGACTGCACGGGTATAGCAACCGCTAGAATTGTGAAGGAGACCGGGCTTCCCCGGTCTCCTTTTATAATCGGAGGAGTTGTCGTAGGGCAAATTTCCAATTTACCGCGCAAAAGGAATACTTGCGTTACATTATAAAAGGATGAACGGAAAAAACAATGACGTCTAAGACGCTATTTGGCTTGGAAGTCGAAATTCGCAAGTCGTATCGTGGGGTTGTAATCGCGCTGGCGATTTTTTTCGGCGCAATTATAATGGTTGGACTGGGCATTTTGGCAATGGCGGCACATTCCGCTCCTTATTTTGATTACGACTTGACGTTAACGCGCAATGTTCAAAGTATTGACGTTAGGTGGTTCAATGGATTGATGCAGTTTATTGGCAACCCAGGTTATCCGCCGCAAGTGTACGTTTGGATCGCATTCATGGTCTTCGTTCTGTACAAGAGTGGATTAAAGTGGGAAGCGATCAGTGGCATTTTCGCAGCGGTTGGAATCGGCGTCGTCGGATTGATGATCAAGATTTTGGTCAATCGCTCGCGTCCCGATCCGACGCTGATCGATGTTGCGAATTCCTCGCTCGATGGCGGCAAGTACAGCTTTCCGGCCGGTCATGTTCAATCGTACGTGGCAATTCTCGGTTTTCTTTTATTCCTCAGCATTACGCTGGCGCATCGTCATTCGTGGACGCGTTGGGTTGAAATCATCGGCTTTGTGATTTTCATTGCCTTGGTTGGTATTTCGCGGGTGTATGCGGGAGAGCATTGGCCCAGCGATGTGTTCGGCGCGTACTTGCTGGGTGCGATTTGGTTGATGTTGACGATTTTATTTTACGCCTGGGGCAAGCCGCGCTTTTTTGCCAATCCTCAAACGCGTAGAAAGAAGGCAAGGTAGGATGGCGGACTCGGTTGTCGAAAAAGCGGATCAAGCGATTGGCAAGCCTGCCCGCGGTTGGCGGCGAAGAATAATTAAAGCGCGTGCCATTGTCGGACCGGCTTGGCGACGTTATCGTGCTTCTCTCTTTGAAAGTTATCTGATCGTCGCGGTGGTTATTTTCAGCATTCTGGCAATCTTGGCGCACACTGTCGCCTATTTCACGATCGATCTGACGATCACCCAAGCCATTCAAGAATTTCGAGGTGGCGGGTTCGATGCGATTATGCGTTTTCTAACCTGGCTGGGTTATACGCCGCAAGGTCCGCTGCTGATCGCCTTTGCCGTTTTATTTTTGTACTTGAGCGGCTTGAAATGGGAATCAGTCGCAATGCTGTTAAGCAACATCGGCATTTCGATTTTAGGTACGCTCATCAAGGTGATCGTCGTCCGCCCACGCCCGTCGCCTGACCTGGTCAACGTGATTACGAAATTACCGGACTATGGTTTTCCGAGCGGACATGTTTTGTTTTTTGTGACACTGTTTGGTTTTGTTGGTTTCTTGGCATTTACGTTGCTCAAACCATCGTGGCTACGTCGGTCTATTGTCGGGATTTGTCTCGCCCTGGTCTTTCCAATTGGATTCTCCCGCATCTATCTCGGCGCGCATTGGGCAAGCGATGTGATCGCGGCTTATTTGTTGAGCAGTGTCTGGCTAACGTTGACCGTTCATTTTTATCGTTGGGGCAAAATCCGTTTCTTTGTTCATCAACCTGTCGCCAAAGAAACGCCACAGCTACCGCAGGATAAACCTCATGCATTAATGCAGTAAAGAAAGGAATGGAATTATGGCAAATACTCAAACCGACCCCATTTCTTTTATCGGGTTCAATCCCTTTGGCACAGGATTGCTGATCGTGGTTGCCGTTGGCTTGTTAGGCTATACGCTCTGGGGACTCATTCGTGCGGTGTATGATCCGTTGCGAAGGGGCAATGATACGAAAGGGGTGGCAGTCCGTCTTGGATACATCGTCAGTGCGTTTGGGTACGGCACGCTGCTTATCGCTACGATTCAATATATTTTGGGTGCGACGATGAATGAAAATGGTCCGGAGACATGGAGCGAAAATCTTTTGGGGCATCCGTATGGTCGAATCGCCGTGGTTATCATTGGCTTGGGTTGGCTTGTGGGCGGCGGTCTCTTGCAGATTTATCAAGGATTGAAAACCGATAGCTTGACCCCAATGCTATGACCCAAACAATTCGTTTTTGCACCTGGAACATCCAATTGGGTTTGCAACTCGAAACGATATTGCGAGCCATTCAAACCCACGCCGATTTCGCAGGCATCGACATGTTGGCGTTGCAAGAAGCATCCATTCATTCCGACCGACCGGATGCAGAGATGATTGCGCACGCGTTAGGTCCATCGTATCAATGCTTCCAGGTCACCGCGCATTTTCTCGGCAAATACGCGCAAGCGAATGCGTTGGTATGGAACAGTAATCGCTTTCGGGTGTCGAGTCGAGACACAGTGATTCTGCCGCGAGTTCGGGAATTAAAACTGCCGCGCGCCGAGCGCGCCATTCTGTGCGCATTGCCGGAGCAGCAACGGATTAGCAGCGTGTTAGAGGGAACGATTGGGACTGAAACGCTGCGAGTGTATGTGGCGCATTTAGATGTACTCGGCGTCGAGCACAAGCGCGAACAGTTTTTCAAAATCTTGTCGGATGCGCGCACGCGTCAACCTGTGACCGACTTGACGATCATCGCTGGCGATTTGAACACATTCAAGATTCATTCGCGACCCACTTGGACCAAATTGGCGGCCGAAGCCACGCGAGAGGGTTTCGACGATTTGACGACCGAGATTCTATGGACCCATCAAGTCAGACGAGTCCGTTTCCACCAAAAGCTCGATGCGATCTTTCTGCGGCACACCCGACCGTTTGAATATCGTTCATGGAGTCTAGATATTCCTGGGTCGGACCACATTCCGGTGTTTGCCGAAATCAAGTTGATATAGGGTCTGAAAAGGTAAATGGGAAAAGCAAAGGGATTGGTTATTGTTCATGTTGATGGACTGAGCTATGCCTACTTGAAACAAGCGCTCGAACAAGGTCGAATGCCTTTTGTCCAAAGTTTAATTGATGACGAAGGATACGAAATACTTCGGTATCGCTGCGGTGTGCCTTCGACGACGCCTTACTGCCAAGCGGGAATGATCTATGGCGATAATTCCGAAATTCCGTCGTTTCGCTGGTTGGATAAACAATCCGGCATCGCCGTTTCGTTCAGTGGATTCTCGTCGTTCAATCATGTCGCGCACAAATACTTTCGCAATTGCGATCCGATAACCGGCGGCGGCGCATCCATCGCCACGTGTTATCCCAACTCGACGCAAGCTGCCTATCGAATTGGATACCGCGAGCATGGACACTCGTTGCGCGGTCAAGCTTTTTCCCAGCGGCGCGTCATCGAAAGCTGGGCGATGAATCCATTTCGTTTGTTGGATTGGGTGCGACGCGGCTTGTGGCAGGTCTGGAAGGCGAACGTGCAATATTTCCGCACGGTGCTGAGCGGTCGCCCGGCGGCAAAAACCTATGTGGTCGCCGACATGCTCGAGGAGATTCTTTTGCACCAGCTCACGCGCTTTGCCGTCATTCAAGCGATGCAAGAAAATTTTCCCGTGATTTACGGCGCATTTTATGCGTACGATGAGACTGGGCACGCGTTCGGTCCCGAAGCGGATTACTCGTTTCGCATTCTGCGCCACGTCGATAACACGCTGCGGCGCATTGCGAATAAACGCCAGCATGGTGGATCTGATGCGCGCGATTACGAATTGGTGATTTTATCCGACCATGGCCAAGTGGAAACGGTGCCGTTCGTGCGAGAGTACAAACGCTGCTTTGCCGAGGTGGTCGCCGATTTGCTCCCGACGTACGAGGTTTGTGAGCAAAAAGGAAAAAAGTTTACGCGCAAAGGCGCAGTCGATGGGCACGTCGAATTGGCTTATTCCGGCGGGCTGGCGCATTTCTATTTCAAAGATATTTCCTGGCGCTTGCAGCACGACGAAATCGAAGAGCGGTTCCCAGGATTGATCAACCAAGTTGCGACCACGCCCGGTATCGGATGTGTCATGACGCGCGATGGCAAGCGCAACATCTTGACCGACAGCCAACGCGAGTTTCGCTACGAGTCGGGATCGCGGCTGCCGCGCCATGTGCGCGATTGGCTGACAAATATCGACGAGCCAGAAATTATCGCGCAGCAATTGGACAAATTGAATTCGTTTGAGCGCTCAGGCGATTTGGTTCTGTTTGCCCAATCGCTCAACCATCATCAAATCAATTTTGAGAACCAAGTGGGCGGGCACGGTTCGATTGGCGGCGAGCAGATGTTTCCGTTTATTCTGGCAAAGCGTGAGTGGAAATTCAACACGACGAGTATTATAGATTCGAGTGGTGTTTATCCATTGCTCCGGCGTCTACGTGAGCAATTGCTCACGTAGGGCAAGTCTCTTCGACACCGTAGGTGCCGCACTTGCCGCGCAAATGCGGCATCATAGATGCTTCGGCATTGTAGATGCCGAGGAGATTCGCGTTACATTTTCAAAGGAACAAATATGGCAGTGATGAAATCACTCAAAAATTTGACACAGAAAAAGCGGCGATTGAAAGCCAAATTGATTTTCAATTCGGCAGCAGGCAACCCGCAACAATCGGCAGACCAGCTCACGCAGCTCTTAGACCACTTGCAGGTCACCAACATTCATCCCGATGTTTTTCTCGTGCATCCGGAATACGACTTGAGCGCGGTGGCGCGTCAAGCCGTGAATGAAGGGTATCGCTTTATTATTGTTTCCGGCGGCGACGGAACCATCGAAAGTGTGGCTTGTGGCTTGGTTGGCACGCGCGCAACACTGGGTATTGTTCCGACTGGCACCCGCAATAATTTGGCGCGCGGTCTCGGCATTCCCAGCAACAATGTCGCCGAAGCGGTTGCCATCTTACGAGCAGGTGAACGAATCCGAGTTGATGTGGGACATGTGCAGAATCACGATTCTTCACGTTTTTTTCTCGAAGCGGCTTCGGTCGGCTTGGTCTCGGCTTTGTTTCCATCGGCAGACGAGATTCAGCATGGCGATTTGGGCAAGATCACGGAATTCATTTCGACATTTGTGAGTCACACGCCAGCGGAGATTCATTTGCGGCTGGATGATTCGCGCCAAGAAATTATCACGCAAGCGCACATGGTCTTGATTGCGAACATGCCGTATATGGGCGGCAACTTTCAAATCGCGCCGGATATCTCGTTCGATGATCGTCAGCTTGACGTGTT
The DNA here is from genome assembly GCA_016215025.1 of Chloroflexota bacterium. GTDB lineage: Bacteria > Chloroflexota > Anaerolineae > UBA4142 > UBA4142 > JACRMI01. The sequence continues at coordinate 103,119 of JACRMI010000124.1, read as the reverse complement.
TGTCTATTCAAACCTGAGCAAACTCGATTTGATCGGACATGCGGTTCAAGTTACGACAGCCGCAACCGATCAACGCGTCGATCGTTACAAAGCCAAAAGAATTAGCATCACGACGAATCCTGCGATGCCAGTGTTGGCAGATGGCGTGCTTTTGAAAGAAGGACAAGTGAGCGTGACGGTTCGGTCTCATGCGCTTTCCGTGATGGCAAACCCAGCGCAGCCAACGCATTCAGTTGCGCCAGTTTTGGACCAGACCGCCGAGGAAGCTATCGTCCTAAATCCTCGGTCGTAATCTGGGTCACTGATGCACAATAAAGCCACACAGGAATCGAAAATTCCTGTGTGGCTTTATTGTGCAATCTAGACCCTGGGGTCTATGCGCTATGCCTTGATCAATTCTTTCCGTAGAACGTTGAGCCTCACTTGATCTTTTTCGATGTGGTCGATTTGGTCGGGCAACAAGTAACGGTCGGCGGCAAGAATTCCCGAAGCGTTGATGCGGACGAATCCGCGATTCAGCAATCGCTCACGTAACTCTTCGGGCAAGTTGTCTGGTTCAAAGAGGTGTGCAATATCGGGAATGACCGGCGGTGTTTCCAGCGTTGGATCGCCGGAGGTAGTGGCTGGTCCTTCGCCGCGTTCGTAAGCTTGATCCCCAGCCGCTCCCAAATAAACGCGGTCAACCATGCCAATGTCATGTCCATCCCGATCCAGCACGCGCATCCCTTCGCGAATTTGATTCAGCGATTGGTTTCGGTCCGATTGAACAGCCGTTTCAGTCATATGAAACTCCTACAAGACAAATCGGAGATTTGTCCAACTTTCAACGAACGCGAGTTTGAGTGCGTTCGTGCATCCCTTCCGCATACGCTTTGAAATTCTTGAGGTCTTGTTCGAGAGGAAAATTAGTCAAGTCTGCCCACAACTTATAAGCATCCTCGACTTTGGTCTTGACCAGAATACTCTTGACTACTTGATCTGCCATTTCAAACCTCTTGAATTTTTCGACGTTAGCAAATCTTGCTAACGGGTTGCCATCTTTTGATAGAGCAATCGCCATGCAATAAAGTAGAGCAGCAATCCTATCCCTGCCAGCACGGCGATCAAAACTATATTCGGTGCATTGCCACGCAGCATGACATCCTGCAACAAGTTGATGCCGTACGTCGCCGGCAAAAGCCACGAAAATAGTCGGACGGGCATTATGAGCGTTTCCAAACTCAAAAATGCGCCGCTAAAGAAAACGCTTGCGAGCAGAGTCAGCATTGCATACTGGATCGCTTGACTATCCGTTTGCGAAACAAGTGAGATGACAAATCCTAGACCCAGCGCCGTGAATACTAATAGCACGACGACGATTGCGTAATTTGTCCAACTGCCAAGCATAGGAACCTGCAAGCCAAACACAATCAAGAGCGACAGCAATGCGCCAATGATGGCGATGAAAAAAAGAAAGCTCAAATACTTGCCCAGCAATGTTTCAACGGTCGATAGGGGCGAGACGCGGAAGAGTTCCATCGTCCCCATGCGTTGTTCTTGCACAATCGACAGTGCAGCAAACGTCAGCGCCAGGTGTTGCAATACAAGGGCCAATGCCGACGGCGCAAAAAAGTCGGCGGGGTTCAATTCAACGGATACACTCTTGACCTCGCTTCGAAATGGGCTGACGGCGACGGTTGGATCGACTTTTTTAAGCTGATCGATTTGCGTGCTCAGCTTTGCCAAGTCATTTTCGATTTGAGTAACTTTTTCGATATCACTGGCGTTTGCGCTTGCGCTGTCGCTGGCTTGCAAGGAACTGTTGTTTTGTTGAATCCGTGCCATCGTCGATTCAAGCGTGTCACCACTGGGATTGTTGCTGTTTCCTGTTGTGGGAATGCCGAAGAGAACCGCGCCCGCCAAGTCAGTCACGAGGGAATTGATATTCCGGTCCAGATTTTGCCGATTTTGTTTTGCACCAGACGCATTGCCGCTTTGCATCGCTTGACGCAATGCGGTGGCTTCGCCATGCGCCAGGCGAATCGTCTCTTGATATTTTCCCGCATGGGTTTGCACTTGATGAATTTCTGTGCCCAGCACACGCCGGTTCACTTCGCCGATGTAAACTTGCCCAAACAATTCAACGTAATTGATTTCGGTTGGATCGATCTCGCGATGATAGAGCGTAAATACCGCTTGCTGACTGTTTTCGATGGTTTGGGATGGATTATTGGGCGCGACGACGACAACATCGACTTCATTGCGTTGTAACCTTCGCTTGGCTGCTTCAAGGTCGCTGGTGATCCCCGTAAAGACAAGCTGGGGACCTAACGACGTAGCGAACTTTTGAATTTCGGCAGCCGTGGGGCTATTTTCTGGTGCGACGAAGAGCGTGCGCATCGCGCGCGGCTCAATGCGCAAACCAATTCCGAACAAGAGCAAAATCAAAAACGGACCGAGCACCAGCGCAAAGATCAAACGCGGCTGGCGAGCAATCGTCAGAATCTCTTTGCGCCAAAACGCCGACATGCGGATGAGAGAGCGAAAGGGTACCATTAATTTGAATCCTTTTTGATCAGTTCTACGAAAACGTCGTCAAAGGGGGGGACGTACTCTTCGATGGATACGACTTCAATCTTACGGTCTTTGCACCAAGAGACGATTTCAGGTATAGCAGTGCTCGCATTGTCGACGATGAGCCGCAAGGAATTATTGCTCGCTTGCGTCACATCGCCTTTGACAAAAGGCATTTGATGCAGTTGCAGTATCGATGCAAAATCAATCGGTGCGCTGGTTTTCAAGTCGACAAACTCGCCGCCAAATGTGCGACGTCTCAATCCGTCCGGTGTATCGACGGCGATGAGGTGTCCTTCTGAAATGACACCGACCAGATCGCAGTAGGCTGCCTCGCCGACATACTGCGTCGTAACAAAGATGGTGCGTCCCTGGTTTTGCAGTTCGCGAAAGTGGTCCCAAAATTTTTGGCGCAGAATGGGATCGATGCTGGCGGTTGGCTCGTCCAGAAAAACGAGTTCGGGGTTATGAATCAACGTCGCCGCAAGACTGAGTCGGCGCTGCATACCTCCCGAAATTTCGCGCGCGAGTTTATGCTGGCTGTCACTCAGTTCGACAAAATTGAGAAGTTGGTTCAAGCGTTTGCCACGAAACCAACCCATGCCGTAAATCGATGCGGCAAAATTCAGATTCTCCCACACCGTCAAGTCGGGGTAGAGAACAAAGTGCTGCGGCATATAACCGATCTTGCGTCGGATTGCTGAATTAAAACCCTTGGAACGGCCGAGAATCGCTACATCGCCAGACGTGGGCTTGTAAATGCCATTCAAGAGCCGAATCGTGGTGGTCTTGCCAGAGCCGCTTGGACCGATAAAACCAAAAATCGTGCCGCGCGGTACAGCGAACGTAATATTCTCGACGGCGATGTCGTTGCCAAATTGTTTGGTCAACTCTTTCGCTTGAATAATGAGGTCGTTTGATTGATCCATGTTTCCTTTGTGTAATGAGCCGGGAACATGTTCCCGGCTCATCGCTTTTGCATACGTTCAGTGAATTGCTATTGCGCTTTTTTATACACGTCCCAGCAAGACGAGAATGACGACGATCAGCAAAACCAAACCTAGGGTTCCACTCGGAAAGTAACCCCAGCCTCGACTGTAGGGCCAGGAAGGTAGTGCGCCTAGAACGAGTAGTACTAACAAGATGAGTAGAATCATCCCAAGCATTGTTATCTCCTTTTATAGAGTTCTTTATTCTCTATATTGCTGGGCGGCGACCAGTAAACAGTTGCGCAACAAGAGCGATGAGAGCCAGCAGCAACAAGACGTGCAACAACCCACCCAAGGTAACGTTGGCTACCAAGCCCAAGAGCCAAAGAACGAGTAGTACAACGACTAACGTCCAAATCATTTTATTTCCTCCTTCACGAGTTTATTTTTGCCATTTGCCAGCGTGGGCAAGTTGGCAAGATTGAACTCGTTATCACTATAGTTCAATCGACAGTGCGCGTCTATATATCTGGATACAAAGCGCAGATATAATGATTGGCATATCTGTTCAAGTCCCTGCTCTTTTTTCGTTTTTCTTCGTCTTTTGTTTTTCTCTTGCCCAACATGCTTCAAAACCAAACTAAATTCGATAGACTCTCTACTTGTCAGGATAGAGCCGCGAACAATAGCAAGCCAAATGACCCATTTGTAGTCTAAATGCCGACAATGTTAATTAAAAAACAAGGACAATTCAATCAGCCACGCTCGGATACTATAAATCTCTCGAGAGCGTTACATTACCACTGTTCTATTCTTATTTGCCACTAGCTGTGAGGAGATAGAAATGATTCGAGTGTTGATCAGTAGCCCTGTTCGCTTGATTGCGGACTTGATGGGCGCAGTGCTAGAGAACCAATCCGATATTCTGGTGGAAGGATATGTAACGAGCGTTGATAAAACGCGGCAACGTCAATCGCAGTGCGATATTATTCTCGTAAGCGCAGCATTGCCGAACGAAGAAATGGATCGGCTGTTACGCTTGGTAACTGACCGAAAGAACGCGCCCCGCGTCATTGTTTTTGGCGCGCCGCAAGCGCAGCCGATTTTGCTGCACTATATCGAATTAGGCGCAGCGGGTTGTGTTTCGAGTGAGGATTCGGTGGACAAGTTGCTTGAGACGATACGTGCCGCTGCGACGCAATCCGTCGTTTTGTCACCGCAGCTTACGGCGATGGTGGTCAGCCGTGTTGCCAACCTGGCTGAGAAATGTCGCCAGAGCGATGCCAAAGAGCAACCGTCGGAAGAAACTACGTTGACCAGTCGCGAACGTCAAGTACTGCAATTGATCGCACAGGGCTATCGCAACCACGAAATCGCCGAACGGTTGACGATAGAGTTGGGCACGACCAAGAATCATGTCCACAATATCTTGAATAAACTCCAAGTCACCAAGCGAAGTGATGCGGTTGCTTATTGGTCGCTGCAACTCGACGAAGCATAGAGACCCTAAAGGTTTCCTACGTGACCAAGAAATCAATTGCTCTGAATTAGCTCGTATCGATAGGATAATGTGGATCGACGAAAACCTTTAGAGACTCTAAAAGAATGAACTCGATTGTCACCCTGAGCGAAGCGAAGGGTCTCGCTATGCAGCAAATGAGATGCTTCGCTCCGCTCAGCATGACATTTTGTTAGGCACTATTAGGGTCTGTTCGACAGCTAGTCCGATTCCAAAATTTGGAACAATTCTTCGAGCGTCAAGTTCTCTTGCTCTTCTTCGATGCCGGTAGTCCGCTTGACTCGTGCCATCTGACCGTCAGGCGCTAATTCAAGCACATTCAACGACGACGCGGTTTTTTCCCTATCGGTTTTGTCTGAGTCTAAGGTCAAAATTAGCCAAGTCGGTTGATAAGTGTCAATCGTTTCCGCCAAGTCGCTCGACGTTTGCATCTGCAGGGCTACGCCGTCACCCCAAAATCGCTCAAAAGTATAAGCCAATAGTTCGCGCAACAGGGGCGGTTCGTTGGCTAGAATGATCGAACCGTGTGCTGCATGCAAATTTCTTTTCACACTCTAGGTATAAATCAGACTGGCTAGTGCGTCCATCTATCCAGATATACCGGATAGATACAAAAATAGATATGTGACGACCTCACCCCTCACCTGTCCGAAGGACGGGAGAGGGATGAGGCAGGTCATTTCCTGAACATTTCTCTAATCGCACAAAATGACAGGAGTGAAAAAGAAAGAGGCGAAGTCAAGTTTGCTTCGCCTCTTGATTTATTGTCTCAACTCTCGACTTGACCGCCGTGGATTTCGCCGCGCCATGCTCCTGTTTCAACTTGGTTTTCCTCGACGAATTTCTTAAAGCGTTTGAGATCGCCTTCTACGCGGCGCGAAACCATGCCGAGTGCATCGCCCGTATTTTCAATTGGCCCCTCGGGATCATAGTAAAAGGTGAGCAACACTTTGGTTCTGCCGTCACCGATTTTATCAAAGGTGACCAGACCATCGTTGCGTGCGCCCGATGTACTGCGCCACTTGATCCGATTATCCGGTTCCTGTTCTTCGATCTCCGCGGTCCATTCCTCTTCCTTGCCAGCAATTTGTGCTCGCCAGAATAACGTCTTGTCGTCGAGCTGGCGGACCTCTTTGACGCCTTCCATGAATTTGGGAAAGTCTTCGAATTGGGTCCATTGATTGTAAACGGTGCTGACGGGCAAATCGATGTCAATTGATTTTTCGATTTCAGCCATGCAGTATTTTCCTCCTTTGGTTTAATTTATCCTTCGCGGTTACTTTCGCCGCGGTTACCTTGGCGGGTGCCGACGAGGGGTCGTTCGGATTCCATTCGGCGTTCAGCATTTTCGGCGGCGCGGGCTACGCGCGGTGCGGCTTCACGACTACGTCGATACCAATCTTGCCACATCACGGAGGCAGTCTCACGGCCACCCAAGCCAAATGCCAAACCGAACGCTAATGCCAAAGCGCCGACGAATGCCATAAACAAGGTATTCACCAGCGTGGTGGCAATACCAATTTGGTTGACGGCGACGACAATGGCAAATGCCCAAATGGCAATGCGGGCGATGGTGGAAAGCAATTCTGGATTGCCTAGTCCAGCCGTAGCGGTTGAACCGCGTACCAGATCCGAAACCACTGAGGCGAGTATGCCGCCGATAACGAGGACCACCAGACCGACGATCAGGTTAGGCAGCCAGGCAAGCATTTGACCAAAGACTTGCGAGACGGCGGGCAATCCCAGGGCATCAAAAGCGACGACGAGCACGACCAAGCGGACAAACCATTTGACGATTTGCGCCACGAAACTTGCAGGGTCGGCGCGGACGCCCATGTTGTTCACGAACGTCGTAATTCCAGAGCGATTGCCGAGATCGTTGAATCGAATCGTGCGCAGAATCGTCGTGATCGCTGCGCCAATCGCCCATGAAATCAACCAACCAATCAACAAGATCACGAGAAAGCCAATGACCTTGGGGATAGCGGTTACAAACATGGACAAAGCAAGCGCAATCGAAGTAATGACTGCGGTAGTCCAATCGGTAATAGGTTGCATATGTTCTCCTTTTTAATCGACACCCATTAGGTTTGTCGTTCTTGGATTACAAAAAATCTGCCAGAAAAATGTCTGGTATAATTTTTTGCTTTCAAATTGAATATCAATTGTTGGCAAATTCTGAAGAAGTCTTGAGCGCATAGTAGCGCGCCGCCTGGCTGCGGCTCGTGATGTTCAATTTCCTCAGAATGTTGTGGACATGATTCTTGACGGTGCCTGGTTCTATCGTCAGCCTTTGTGCGATTTCATGATTCGAAAGTCCCTGTCCAATTAAAGCCAAAACAGCGGATTCGCGTTCAGTCAATTGCGCATCCGAGTCATCGCTGATATTCGCTTCGAGCTGCTTTTGTCGATACAGTGTCAGCAATTGCCGCATTCGCTCGACCAGCAATGCGCCTACTTGCGGCGAGACGATCAATAATCGACGGTGTGCCAATTGAATCGTTTCGATTATTTTTTCGGGTGGATCGTTCTCGTCAAGATAACCGACCGCGCCCGCTTCTAAAAAAGAAACGATCTGCGTTGGATCGTCGGGAATGTCGGTGACGATCACGGGCACATCGCTGGCTTTGTGTTGGTGGGTCAACGCCCAAACGTCCGCCACTGCAAAATCGGCGCTGACCAGAATGACATCGCACACGTCGGCACGGCCAAGCGCCTTCGGCGTGTCTGAAACGGTTTCAATTAGTTTCATGTCAGGTTGATGATGTAGAGCGGTTTTGATTTTGATCGAGTTCGTAGAATTACGATCTACTACCAGCACTCGAATCACAATTGCCTTTCTTTGTCTGAAAGTAACGGATAGATTTTTGGAACGCGAGTGATTCTCATCGTTCGTAGTATATTCTTTGCTAAAGGGTAGATGTATCATCCAAACCCTTATTCTGGCGTGATGTTATCTATGACTGTTTGTCGAACTTTTCACTACCCATTACCGAGAATGGCATTTTAGTAATTTTTTGCGAGATGTCGCAAAAAGTGTGACAAGGAGTCAAAGGGAAATCCTACAGGGAGAAAAGAGATTTCACTATGGTTAAAGCAAGGGCAATCGACTACAATCAAGCAAGCACCGTGCTTCTCTCCCGGCAAGTATTTTGCATCGAGCACGTCCCCACTAGTGCAGCCACAAATAATGCTGGAGTCCACTCCGCATGAAATGTGTTTGACTTGACGCAAGATTTTGATGGATGCACTTTGAGTGTAAACACAAATCATGCTATGGAATCAACTCCGCATGGGGTTGATCTTTTGCTTACCCTGCAAGACTGTGTGGATGCACTACTAGAAAGAGGTTTAAATGAAAACAAATCAACTGTCCGGTCTCTGGCACCGTTGCGGTACTTGTGGCACAATCTTCATGTCAATGCAGGAACTTGCGCGCCATATGGCGACCCACAAGACGAATCAGCCTGCTCCGCGTCGCCGTAATCTTACTCCGCGTGAACCCGTCACCGTAGCGCCACCCATTCAGACAGAAAATGCGCCAAATATGACGAACGATAACATCTAATTCATCTTGGTTTTCAGCAGGCGCACTCATCGTTTGTCATGTCACGCGAGACGGACGGTGCGAGCGCACGCACGCCAAATTTATCTTCCTCGTGCGACAACTTGTCGATGAGAAAAGCCCAACGGAGACCCTTTTCTGTGGCTAGTCATTTATCGAGTTGTCGCACTAGTTTTCTTACATGGATATCTTGTTGCCAACACCCCCCTTGCGCGCTCAAGCGATTCACGTTCACGGTAATGGGAGCAACGCGCAAGCGCCCCTTGACGCCGAAATTTTTGGCATTGATCGACTAGAAGAATATGCTAAAGAGTTAGCTCACGCCCACCGCACCGCGCTTACTCGGCGTAGCCAATATTCTCTGCTCAAACGACTCACGGACAATGAGCGACTCTTACGGACTGCCCAAGCCGCCTTTGCAGAAGAGGCGCGCTCGGGACAGACCAGTTTGCCCGCCGCCGATTGGCTCTTGGACAATTATTACCTCGTTCAAGAACAGATTCGCGAGATTCGGCAGAATTTGACGCGCGGCTATTACGCTGAACTCGTCAAGCTCTCTGCCGGACCTTATGCGGGCTATCCGCGTATCTACAGTCTAGCCGTCGAAGTGATCGCTCACACCGACAGCCGTCTGCACAATGACGTCCTTGTCCGTTTTATTCAAGCGTATCAATCCGCCGCGCCGCTCAGCAGTGGTGAACTATGGGCCTTTGCGATTATGCTCCGCGTGGGCTTGATCGAAAATTTGCGGCGTTTGATCGGCGAATCCCTTGCCGTGTTCGAGCAACGTCGGCGGGCGGACCGGTGGGCGGATCGAATTCTTGCACTCCGTAATCGTCCCAAGACCGAAATTTTTGGGGTATTGGCGGAACTGGAGGAACAGCAAAGCGATTTGCCAGATGCCTTATTGCTGCAACTACTGGAGCGCCTCCGCGATCAAGACCCTGCCATCGCTCCGGCGATTCGTTGGTTGGAGCAACGCCTCGCAACATTGGACGTCGATTTGGAAACACTCGTACGCAATGAAAATCAACACCGTGCCAAGATGCGTGTTTCGGTTGGCAATGTGATTACGAGCTTGCGGTTGCTCACCACCCTCAATTGGCAAGATTTTTTTGAAACGACCAGCTTGTTGGAACGGGTGCTGCGTCAAGACCCATCGGGCATTTATTCGCATATGGATTTTGGTACGCGCGACCGCTATCGCCATAGCGTCGAATACCTGAGCAAGCATTCGCCGACAAGTGAGGCGGACGTTGCTCACCGTGCGATTGAACTGGCGCGCGCTGCGCACCACTCCGAAAATAGCGACGCGCGAACGGCACACGTTGGCTATTACCTGATCGACGAAGGTCTCGCTCAACTTCAGGCCGAAGTCAATTATCGTCCCACGTTGTATGACCGAACGAGCGATTGGATTTTGAATCACGGGACCGCATTTTATTTGACGCTTATTGCGGCGCTCAATGTAGCGTTTGTGCTAGGCGCGCTTGCTTTTGCTCAAAACCAGTCGGCGACCGATCTGCAACTGTTTCTGGTCGCTCTCTTTACGTTTCTTCCAATGAGTGTCCTCGCGACCGGTGTCATGAACTGGACCATCACGGTCCAAGTCCCACCGCACGTTTTGTCGAAACTCGAATTCAAAACCGAAATTCCCAAAGAATATCGAACGATGGTGGTCGTACCGGCGCTGTTGAGCAGCATCAGCGGTATCGATTATTTGTGTCGCCATCAGGAACTGCGCTTTCTCGCGAATCGCGACGAGTGTTTGCATTTTGTTTTGCTCACCGATTTTGGCGATGCGCCGCAACAACATATGGCGGAAGATCAAGTGTTGCTCGATCAGATCAAACAAAATGTCCAAACATTGAACGAGCAGTACAGCAACGGCAAGCATGATCGATTCTATTTGTTCCATCGCGAACGACGCTGGAATCCAGTTTCGCAAACGTGGATGGGCTGGGAACGCAAGCGAGGCAAATTGATCGAATTCAATCGCTTGTTGCGCGGTGCGACCGATACAGGCTATATCGTCCAAGTTGGCGACCTTTCGATTTTGTCTCAAGTCAAATATGTCATCACGCTCGATGCCGATACCGAATTGCCGCTCAACGCGGCGCGGCGCTTGGTCGGCACACTAGCGCATCCGCTCAATCATGCTGTCGTCGATTCGAAAACGCAACGCGTAGTCAAGGGCTATGGGATTGTTCAGCCCCGCGTCGAAGTGACGGCTGAAGCGGCAGCGCAATCTCGGTTCGCGCGCTTGTTCACCGGCGATGCGGGACTCGATCCATATTCGAGCGTCGTGTCGGATGTGTACCAAGACATGTTTCACACGAGCATCTACATTGGCAAAGCCATTTACGATGTCGATGCGATGAGCGCGGCAGTGGGAACTCGTTTTCCCGAAAATCTTTTGCTCAGCCACGATTTGCTCGAGGGTGTTTTTGCGCGGACCGGACTTGCCAGCGACATTTTGCTGTTGGAAGATTTTCCGTCGGGCTATGATGGCTTTACACAACGCCAGCATCGCTGGATTCGCGGCGATTGGCAGATTATCGATTGGGTGTTTGGTCGCTCGCCGAATCCGTTGCCCGTCATCGAACGCTGGAAAATTTTCGATAATCTGCGCCGCAGCTTGCTGCCGCCCGCTATCATTCTGTTTTTTCTGGCGGGCTGGACCATTTTGCCCGGCTCGCCGTTAGTGTGGACGGGGCTAGCTCTCGGTGTAATCGTTTTTCCGCTCGTGCCGGGTATTTTTTCGGCGGTGGGCGTTCATCCGCCAGGCGAACCGTGGCGCAGCTATTTCCTCGCGCTCGCACATGAATTCGCGCGCACTGCACAGCGCGCATTTTTGTTGCTCGCCATGCTCTTGTACCAAGCGTGTCAGAACGTCGATGCGATAACCAAAGCGTTCTCGCGGCGCTTATTCAATTCACGCCGTTTGTTAGAATGGAACAGCGCCGCCAAAGTTCAACATGGCCAAGCGCAAACGCTCGGCGAATATTGGCAGCGCATGTGGATCGCGCCGGTGCTGGCATTGGTGCTGGGGCTTGGCGTCATCTTTACAATTCCGAGTTCGATTTTTGTGGCGTTACCAATTTTGTTGTCGTGGGCGGCGTCGCCCTTGGTGGCCTACAAACTCAGCCAACTGGTTGAGCTGCGTACGCCCGAATTGCCGCCTGAGACCAACGCTGAACTCAAAGAAATCGCGCGCCGCATCTGGCGCTTTTACGAAGATTTTGTCGGCCCCGAAGACCATTGGCTTCCGCCCGATAATTATCAATCGACGCCGCGTCCCATTGTCGCGCATCGCACGTCGCCGACGAACATCTCATTCCTTTTGCTCTCTACTTTAGCCGCACTCGATTTTGAATTTATCAATGCAGACGAATTTCTAAAACGAATTCAAGCGACCTTGGCAACGCTCGAAAAAATGGAACGCTTTCGGGGTCATTGGTTCAACTGGTATGATACGCTCACGCTGCGACCGCTTTATCCGGAATACGTTTCGACGGTGGACAGCGGCAATCTTGCTGCCGGCTTGATCGCGGTGCGTCAAGCGTGTCTTGAATTTGCCGAGCGTCACGATGAGAACGAAAAACAATATCAAGCGATTGCCGACCAACTTGATGCGTATGTGCAAGCGTTCGATTTTCGTTTTCTCTTTAACACCGCGCGCGGAATTTTTTCGATTGGGTACAACGTGGCGACCGACCGTCTCGACGATAGTTATTATGATTTGCTTGCCTCCGAAGCGCGGCTCACTAGTTTTATTGCGATTGCGTTGCGCCAAATTCCCGAACGGCATTGGTTTCAGATGAGTCGCCCATTGACTCACGCGGCCGGTCGAGTGGCTTTGCTTTCCTGGGGCGGCACGATGTTCGAATATCTCATGCCCACGTTGCTGATGCGCGATTATCCGCATACGTTGCTCGATCAAACGTACGCGGCAATCATCGAACGACAAATTCAGTACGGCAAAGAGCGCAGCGTGCCCTGGGGTATTTCAGAGTCAGGATTCTACTCGTTTGATTTTCAATTCAATTACCAATATCGAATGTTTGGCGTGCCCGACTTGGGACTCAAGCGCGATCTGGGAAACAATCTCGTGATCGCGCCGTATGCGACTTTTCTCGCGCTGCCCTATGCGCCCGTTTTAGCTTGGCAAAATTTAAAAGCCATCGAACGCGAAGCGCAAATCGATTCGTATGGCTTTTACGAAGCACTGGACTATACGCCGGCGCACCGACCGCCCAAAGAGCGAGTAGGCATCGTCCGTTCGTTTATGGCGCATCATCAGGGCATGAGTCTTGTCGCGCTCGATAATTATTTGAACAATAACTGCATGCGCCGCCGGTTTCATCGTGAGCCGACGATTGCGGCGACCGAACTGTTGTTGCAAGAACGCATTCCACAGCACACGCCTTTGCTGGAAACACAGCCGGAAGAGCGACCCGCGCCGCGTTCTTTGGTTGAAACCGCACCACCTGCATCCCGTGCGTTCAAAACTCCACACAGCCCAGTTCCACACGCCGCCCTCTTGTCGAATGGGCAATACACGGTCATGGTTACGAATGCCGGCGGCGGCTACAGCGCATATCGGCAATTCCAAATCACGCGTTGGCGTGAAGATGTGACCCGCGACTCCTGGGGCACATTTTGCTACATCAAAGATGTGGCGAGCGGCCAAGTCTGGTCAACCTCTTTTCATCCAACCTTGCACGAACCCGAAGATTATTCGGCGATGCTCATGACCGACCGGGTCGAATTTAGACGCTATGATGACGAAATTCAAACGCAATATGAAATCGTCGTCTCGCCCGAAGACCATGTAGAGATTCGGGTTATCACGCTGCGCAATCACAGTTCTTCGTCGCGCCTGCTCGAACTGACTAGCTACGCAGAGGTTACGCTGGATACGCCTCTTGCCGATATGAGACATCCAGCGTTCAGTAAACTTTTCGTCGAGAGCGAATTTGTTTCGCAGCCGAGTGCCTTGTTGTTCAAGCGACGGCAGCGCGCGGTCGATCAGCCGTCCATTTGGGCGATGCATACCATCGCGTGTGAAGAGAAGGCGGGCGCAATCGAGTACGAAACGGACCGCGCGCAGTTCCTTGGACGCGGACGCACGCCGATTAATCCGATAGCGCTCCAATCGCATTTGTCGAACACAGTGGGCGCTGTCCTCGATCCGATCATGAGTCTCCGGACTCGGGTCCAAATCGAACCGGGGCAAGTCAAACGCGTGGCGTTCGTAACCGGCGTTGGCGATTCGCGTCAAGCCGTGCTTGCCCTGTGCGAAAAATTTTCCGATTTGCATGTGGTCGAACGCGCGATTGATCTAGCTGCGGCGCACAATCAAATTCTTTTGCACCAACTGAATATCACGGTGGATGACGCACAACTCTATCAGCGGCTCGCTTCGCGGATCATTTATACGGATGGCTCGCTTCGCGCGGCGGCAAGTACGCAAACGCGCAATGCGAAAGGACTAGCAGGTCTTTGGCCCTACGGCATCTCCGGCGATCATCCCATCTTACTCGTGCAACTCGATTCGCCTGAAGCATTGGGGTTAGTGCGTCAGACTTTACTGGCGCACGCCTTTTGGCGGATGCATAATTTCCATGTTGACTTGGTGATTTTGAACGATCATCCCACAACGTACGCCGAAGGGCTGCGTCGTCAGATCGAAGACATGATCAACACGTCGCTTTCGCATCCGTGGATGGATAAGCCAGGCGGCGTATTCTTGCGTCAATCCGATCACATGCTCGCGGAAGACAAGATTTTGTTGCAGACAGTGGCGCGCGTGATTTTGAATGGGAGTCTCGGCAGTTTGGCGGATCAACTCACTCTGACTCGTTGGATGAAAACGAATTGGCACGAAGCAGCCGCCGAACGGGCGCCAGTCATTGTGCCAACGATGGCGAATGCTGACGACATGAACAATCGACCGCAAAAGAATCTAACGCGAACGCAGCGCGCTTCGGCCGTTGACCCAGCCAAGCAGCGAACCACGCGAGCTAAATTGTTCGACAACAGCGTGGGCGGATTTTCCGAAGACGGCAGTGAGTACGTCATTACGCTGAATGCCGATCAATGGACGCCCACGCCATGGAGCAACGTTATCGCGAACAAGGATTTTGGTTGTCTCGTTACCGATTCTGGGTTGGGCTACACTTGGGCGGCTAACAGCCAACAAAACAAACTCACGTCGTGGTCGAATGATCCCATTGCCGATTCATCCGGCGAAATCATTTATCTGCGAGATGAAACAACGGGCGAGTTTTGGACGCCGACGCCGTTGCCGATTCGCACTCCTAGTCCTTTCACGATTCGGCATGGCGCGGGTTATAGCATCTTTCAGCACATGTACGATGATTTGGCACACAAGCTGCTGGTCTTTGTCGCCAAGGATGCGCCGATCAAAATTATGCGGCTGAATCTGCGTAATCTATCGAATCGAACGCGCCGTTTCACCGCGACCTTCTTTGTCGAATGGGTGCTGGGCGTAATGCGAGAGCAGACGCAGCACTTTATCGTGACGGAGCATGATGCGGAATCCAATTCACTGTTTGCGCGAAACTCAACCAATGATGGCTATAGTCAGTCTGTTGCTTTTGCGACGGTCAATCAAACTGTCTATGGTCTGACCTGTGACCGTTCCGAGTTCCTAGGTCGAAATGGCACAGTGTCACAACCCGCCAGCATCGTGCAACCAAATTCATTGTCGGGCAATGTCGGTGCCGGACTGGACCCATGCGGCGTGCTGCAAACTCAAATCGAATTGCGCGTGGGCGAAGAAAAGGACATTGTGTTTTTGTTGGGACAAGGAAAGGATGCGACCGAGGCGCGCAAGTTGATTCAATATTATTGTGATTCACAAAGCGTTCAGAAAGAGTTTGATCAAATCCAAGCGCAGTGGGATGATTTGCTGGGGACGATTCAAGTTCGCACGCCCGATTCGTCGATGAACCTTATGCTCAATCGCTGGCTGTTGTATCAGGCGTTATCTTGCCGCGTTTGGGCGCGATCAGCGTTCTACCAATCGGGCGGGGCGTACGGGTTTCGCGATCAGTTGCAGGATGTGATGGCGCTCGTCTATGCCGCGCCGCAACTTGCGCGCGAACACATTCTGCGCGCGGCGGCGCATCAGTTCGTCGAAGGCGATGTTCAGCATTGGTGGCACGCGCCGACCACCAAAGGCATTCGCACGCGCATCTCTGACGCACATCTGTGGCTGCCGTTCGTCGCCGATTATTACGTGACGACAACGGGCGATGCTGGCATTCTCGACGAGTCAATTCCATTTTTGCGCGCGCCATTGCTTCAACCCGATCAGTGCGAAATGTACGGCGAGCCGGAACCGGTCGAGCCAGGAATGCTGTACGAGCATTGCGTTCGCGCCATCGATCATAGTTTGCGTTTTGGCGAACACGGTTTGCCCTTGATCGGTACCGGCGATTGGAACGATGGCATGAGCGGCATCGGCGATCAAGGCAGAGGCGAGAGCGTTTGGCTGGGTTGGTTTCTGTACGCAAACCTGACCGCGTTCGCCAATATTGCGAATCATCGGGGTGATGCCAATCGCGCCGATATTTATCGCATCCAGGCGGAGCGATTAGCCAAGGCGTTGGATGAATCGGGTTGGGACGGGGCATGGTATCGCCGCGCTTATTTCGACAATGGAATTCCGCTCGGTTCGAAATCCAACCTGGAATGCCAAATCGATTCCATTGCGCAATCGTGGAGCATTATTTCGGATGGAGCGTCGCCAGAAAAGCGAAACCTTGCATTGCAGTCCGTCGAAAATTTTTTGGTTCGCGCGCAAGATGGATTGATTCTTTTGCTGACGCCGCCATTCGATCAATTCACCCCTAACCCCGGTTACATTGAAGGCTATTTGCCCGGTATCCGCGAGAACGGTGGGCAATATACTCACGCTGCCTTGTGGGTTGTTCTTGCCCATGTGTTGCAGCGCAACGGCGACCGCGCGCATGAACTGTTTCAAATGATCAATCCCATTTGTCATTCCGACACGCGGGTGAAAATGATGCAGTACAAGGTCGAGCCATACGTCGTGGCGGCAGATGTCTATTCGCATCCGGCACACTTGGGGCGGGGCGGCTGGACGTGGTACACCGGTTCGGCGGCATGGATGTACCGCATCGGCGTCGAGAGTATTTTGGGCTTGAAACTGCGCGGCGATTCTCTGGTCATCGATCCGTGTATTCCTCATGATTGGTCACACTTTGAGCTAACGTTTCGCCACAAACAGACGCGCTATGAAATTGTTGTCAGCAATCCTAAAAATGTGACCAACGGCGTGTATGAACTCCGACTTGATAATTCTCTCCAAAAAGGCAACACCCTCTCACTCGTCCAGGATGGCAAAACCCATTGGGTGCGAATTGTAATGGGTTAAGCGCCCTCTGTAGTCTCCTTAACGACAAGTCAATTGAACGCTTATCGACAATAAAAAGGCGACTGGGATGATAGTTTCATCCTGTCGCTTGTTTTAAGATGCTTTCGAAAGTATATGCGACCGATAAAACAGTCGTTGATTTTTGCGGTAAGCATGTCAGTTCAAAGCAAACAGACCTATCTAATCGAAAAATTACTTGGGGTCTAGGTTAGGCTTTGACTCATTTACAAGCAATGAAAACGCCGATTAACAAGGTTTGTCGGCAAGGATTTTTGTTTTCGATGGTGGGAGTTTAGCGTTCCAATAGTCTAATGTGCATGCGAACCTTACTCTCACGAATTTTCTAAGAAGGGAGCACGATATGTCTCTATCAAATTTGCAAGACCTGTATGTCGACGAACTTAAAGACCTCTACAACGCCGAACATCAAATCTTGAAGGCGCTGCCCAAAATGGCAAAGGCGGCGACTGCGCCGCAGTTGAAAGATGCCTTTAATCATCACCTGGAAGAAACCGAAAGACAAGTAGAACGTCTTGAGCAGATTTTCCACGACTTGGGCAAAACACCGCGCGGTAAAAAATGCATCGGCATGGAAGGTCTCATTGAAGAAGGCAAGGAATTGTTGAAGGAAGACGCCGAGCCATCGGTTAAGGATGCCGGACTGATTTCGGCGGCGCAGCGTGTGGAGCATTATGAAATGGCTGCCTATGGCACGGTGCGCACCTACGCGCAGATTCTGGGCTATGAAGAACAGGCGCGCGCGCTTCAAGAGACTTTGAATGAAGAGGGCGAGACCGATCACAAGTTGACCGAGCTGGCTCAGGGCAGCATCAATACCAAGGCCCAAGCAGAAGAAGGGGATGCCGAGCAAGAAGACATGGAAGAAGACATGGGTGACGAAAGCAGCATGCGCCGAAACCAGGAACGGTCTTACTCGCGCTAAATCGTCATTGCAATCGATGAGGGGTTTCAATTCCGGGATGAGAACGTGAGAGGCTGGCGTCAATCCTCACGATGGCGTTGGACTGAGCCGCACCGTCGTACCCGGCGCGAGTTGCGGCGCATGATCGATCATCCTGCCGGTAAGAGAAGATCGAATAGATCCATATGGCATCGTCAAAAAATTCCTCGAATGGAGGACACAGCATGAATGTATCTCGTGACAATTTGATTCGCCTATTGAACGAAGACCTTGCGCGTGAGTATCAAGCGATCATTGCGTACACGGTTTACTCTCAGGTCATCAAAGGCGCGGAATTTATGAGCATCGCGACTGAACTTGAAAAGCACGCGCTGGAAGAATTGCAACATGCCTTGATTATTTCCAAGCAGATCGATTACTTGGGCGGAATGCCGGCGACGACACCGTTGCCGGTCAAGACGTCGGAGAAAGCCGAAGATATGCTGCGCTTTGATCTCGACAACGAGAATGTCACCGTGCGCAATTACCGCGAGCGCGTACGGGAATGTGAAAGTCTCGGCGAGTACGCTATGGCAGAAGAGATTCGAAAAATCTTGGTGAATGAACAAGAACATCAAATCGATCTAGCCAATGCGTTAGGTGAACAAGTCCCCGATCTGACAGCGAACACCCAGCGTGTTCCTGCCTAAACAGAATCGACTATCGCCGAAAGTGCGGATTACAATGTGGTCTCCGCGCACTAGTCGTGCAACCACAAAATCTTGCGTAGTGAGCCAAGCGTGTTCAATGCACAGTTGAACCCGCACCATTACACTTACCCTGGCGGGCAGGCTAGAGTTTTGTGGCTGCACCAGGTGAGCCTTGTGCTCGATCTATCGAGTGAAAACTAATCGAAAGGGAGAAAAATGAATAAACTTGTATTTAGTATTGCCGTTTTGGTCGCAATCGCAACGCTCGTTGTTGCGTGCGGACCAACCGCTGGCGCAGGTGCTCTTGGCACCACTACGCCAATGGGTTTGAGTACCAGCGCTGCCACCGAGCTGCCAACTTTGGTTAGCCCGATACTGGGTACACCGACCATTAGCGGCGCTGCCACGGAGATGCCAACCGTAAGCGGCGCTGCAACCGAATCGCCAACCGTAAGTGGAATTACAACGGAGACGCCAACGGCAAGTGGCACTGTTACTACCATGGTGCCTTGTACCCCAACACCAACTCTAGCCCCGGGCACTACAACTGCGACGCCGTCGCCTACAGCAACCGGGACTGTATCGCCTACACCAACGCCCAGCTGCTTGATGTTCGCGCCAAGCACGCCGTCGTCCATGGAAACAACCACCGACTCCATAACTCCAACTCCATAATTATCAGATTCTTTCATCCTGTGCGTCAACTAAGCTTGCGGGGTTGTCGCACTTGTCGCTCCGCTACCAGATCAACAGACGCAGGTCTGGTGAGCGGAGCGACACTCGCAATAATTTTTCCAATTCTATAAATCAAAATGCATGTGCTGAAAAAGCACAAATTTATGCAAAGGGACAGGGAACCATGCCTCGAAAAATCAAATCAAACCGATTCGAGTTGGATGATGCCAATCGAAGAGATGATATCTTCTTGGATGAATTTGGCGACGAGGATGAAATCGATCCGGAGGTCCAAGACATTTTTGAAGAGGCACAACAATTCGATTACGGATCCGACCAATTGCTTGGTAAGATGAGTAATTATACCTCGCGTTCGCCCAAGCTGACCGGCGGCGATTTAGATGCTTCATGGGAGTATGCCGATATCGGAGAGGAAGCGGTGGGTGGACAAAATCCTACGCCAGACCAAAGTCTGGTGGACGATGCAGGTGAAGCGATGGGGATAACGTACGCTGATCGGGAACCACTCGGCACCACACGAAAATTGGAACGGCGTGACCGCGAACCTTGGGAACTGGACCCTCGATCGTCGGCGGATTATCGAGAGCGAGTCCGCCAAGAATTCGGCAAGCCACTCAAGAAATTTGTGGTAGAAACTGAAACTAAACCGAAAGTGCGGAATGTCCGATCGGCCTCACCTTCGCGCAAGACCGATCCAAACAAACAGACACGTTCGCAAGCGCGGAAGCAACCAGCGCGCAAAAACACTCGAGCGGGTCGCACCAAAGCGCGGCACTAGTATCAAAGGTTCGTAGGGTGTAGGCGTTTACACCCTACGAACCTTTTTTCGGAGAGGAAAAATCGTGACGACTCAACAGAAAGAAAAGATAAAATCAAACGGTACCGACGAAAACAAGCCCAAGAAAATGCCGCCGCAGCATCAAGACCGACGACCTGGCATCGAATCGCAAATGACGCCCAAGCCGCAAGCCGAAGACGCCCAATATCGGTCGTGCGGCAAGTTGGATGGGCGGGTGGCGATCATTACCGGCGGCGATAGTGGGATCGGGCGCGCCGTCGCGATTGCGTTCGCCAAGGAAGGCGCAGAGGTAGCGATTGTCTATCTCAACGAACATGGCGACGCCGAAGAAACCAAGCACAAAGTGGAGGAATACGGGCGGCGCTGTTTGCTCTTCGCCGGTGATATTGGCGACGAAAAATTCTGTCAAGAAGTGGTCGCCAAGACAGTGCAAGAACTAGGTCATCTCGACGTGGTGATCAACAATGCCGCGGAACAGCATCCGCAAGAAAGCATCGAAAATATATCGGCGCAACAACTGGAGCGGACGTTTCGCACGAATATCTTTTCGTATTTCTTTTTGACCAAAGCTGCGCTGCCGCATTTGCAAAAAGGCAGCACTATCATAAACACGACCTCGGTGACAGCTTATCGTGGCAGTCCCAAGCTGCTGGATTATGCGTCTACCAAAGGCGCCATCGTCGCGTTCACGCGTTCGCTGAGCAAGTCGCTGATCGAAAAGGGCATTCGGGTCAATGGCATTGCGCCCGGTCCAATTTGGACGCCGCTCATTCCATCCACTTTTTCCGAACAGCATGTCAGCGAATTTGGCGAAGATGTGCCGATGAAACGCCCCGGTCAACCGGAGGAGGTGGCAGCCAGCTATGTATTTCTCGCGTCGAACGATTCGTCGTACATGTCCGGGCAGATTTTACACCCCAATGGCGGCGAAGTGATCAATGGATAAAGCTGTGCAATGACAAATTGAGCCGGTCATTGCAATCGTTCCTCGCAATGACAGATTATGTGCAATGACACTTGCCTTTTTATTTTTTCGTCGCGGGTGTCCATGCTTTGGTGGTGTGACACGTCGCGCATTGTTGTCCCAGCGTCGGAACGTGAACGTCGCGATGACACGCCACACAATCGCGCGGCGTCCCAGCATATACACCATTGCGATGACATTTCTCGCAAGCCGTCTTGATATGCGCGCCGTCAAGCGGGTACGAGTGCTTGAATGCTCGCGGCGCATGGACTGTGCGCGGTAGAATGTCTGGAATGGATGCTTGAGCACTCGGCGTCTTCGATACCGGAATCGCCGTCGCGATAGCGCGCAAATAGTCCGGCGCGATCATGCCTTTTTCCCCAGCATCGCGCACCGCAGAAATTTTCTCGTCGAGTTTCGCCTGAAATGCTTGGTCGCGCGCTAATCCTGCTTCGCTCAGCAAATCTTGCGCGCCGTACATCCACGTGCCGAGTTGATCGAGCGGCGCATCACGCTTATCCGCAGGCAAATCGGCAATGGCGACGAGCGCCCGATTCACGGCGTCATCCAAACTGGCGAACGCTTCCATCTCATACGGCGTGCCGATGCGCGCGGCGAGATCGTTCAGGCGATAAGCGACCAGGTCCATGCGGACAGCGGCACGACTGGTTGTGTCGCGCGCCAAGACGATTTGAATTTCTTCCTCAATTTGGCGCACCCAAAACCCCGCATCGGCCGGATAGGAATTCGCCATCGCGTTGTGCGCGACAAGTGCTCCGCCGCTGCACACCACCAAAAGCACAAACAAGATCGACGCAAAAAGCAAAACGATGCGGGCGTATCGTTCCATCTAGTTGACCGAAACAGGAGAAACCTGGCGCGCGAGTCGGAGTGCACGCGAGATGGTATGATCGGACTTGCGCCAGCGTTCCCAGAATTCACGAATCGTCGTCGGCAAACTGGGATCGTTGGTCTGCAACTGCGAGCGGATGGGCGATATATCGGCGCGTTGTCCGATCAAGTCGCGCAGCGGATCGGCTAAATCTTGGTTACCCAAGATCAATGCGCCGACGATTTGATCGTTATTCAGAACCAAGCGCAGCGAATTGTCGCCATTGCGACTCCACGCGCTGCTATACGATTTGCCATCGTGTGCCCAAAAGACTTCCGACGAACCGCGCGATTGGTATTGCAACGTTTCGTTGGCGTCTTCCTTGTCGTGGCGTCCCGCGCCGGCTTGCCCAATCGACGTGATATGCACGCCGAAAATGAGCGCCGCGTTGAAGGGCGCGCCTTTGATGTACGGCACGCGCACGCCGGTCATGTTCGCCCCGGCGGCGCGTCCGGCGTGTTGCGCGCTCGACCACAGATCGTCAACGCGCGATTCGCCGGTCCATTGATCGAAAACTTGCGCGACATCGCCTGCCGCAAAAACGCCGGGAGCACTCGTTTCCAAATATTTATCGACCACGATACCACGATCAACTTTGATCCCAGCCGCTTTGGCGAGTTGCGTCTTGGGCTTGACGCCGATCCCCGCGCCGACCAGGTCGCACGCAATGTCTTCTCCGCCCGTTGTTACCACGTTCGTTACGTGTCCATTCTTGCCGAGAATTTCTTTGATCTCCGAGTTGTAATGGATGTGGATTTTTTGCGCGCGCGCGTGGTCTTCGATGATGCGTGCTTCGTCATCCGTGAGCAGCGCCGACCAAATCGTTTTCTTGCGCAAAAAATAATGCACCTCCAATCCGCGATGCCGCAATCCTTCTGCCATTTCCATTGCCGTGATGCCGCCGCCGACCACTACCGCGGCGCGCGCGCCTTGATCGACGCGCCGCAAAATATCTTGGACGTTCTTGAGCGTATCGAGATAAACCACGCCATCAAGCTCGCTGCCCGGAAAGGTGGCTGGCACAGCCGATGCGCCTGTCGCGAGCAATAGCCGATCGTAACCAAGAATATTTCCATCGCCGAGTTGTACGCGCTGGTTGAGCAAATCGAACGCAGTGACGTGTCCGTGCAATAGATGGATGCGTTGCTCGGCGTAGTGTTTTTGCGTGCGCGCAAAAATTCGTGGTTCGCTGATTTCGCCCATGAGCAGATACGCGAGACCAGGACGCGAGTACATGAGATGCGGTTCGTTGCTGACGATTCTGATTCCGGCTTGCGGATCGCGCGCGCGAATTTCTTCGGCGGCGGTCATGCCTGCCGGGCCATTGCCGATGATGAGATGTTGCAATGCCATAGCTCAATCTCCATCGACCGTTTGTAAGAATGCGGGCAGGGGCGTCAAGTCTGTCAACGGAATTGGAATGACTTGGGGTTCGTCGTGTGGTTGTTCTTCTTGTCTGATTCCATCTGGATTCACAAGAAAATCGTAGAGGTTTGCATTCATCCGCTCCAAATCTTGGTTGACCTGAACGCGCAAGAGCGCACCGGTGGGACACTGCTTGACGCAATTGCTTTCGCCGTAACCGCGACAGAGATCGCATTTGTCGGCGCGAAATTTCGGAGTCGGAATGGTCGGATAGGTTTCAAAGCGCAGCGTGCCGCGCGGACATTTGGCGACGCACAGTCCACAGCCAAAGCACCGCGAATCTTGGACGGTATGTCCCTTGCGTGCATAATCGCGCACCGGAATTTCCGCCGGGCAGTTATCGCTGCAAATGCCGCATTGTACGCAGCGCGATTCATCGGTTTTGATTCGATAAGCTTGCGTTTCAGGCGTGCTCGTGCGCGCTTGAGATAGAATGTTCTGGAAAAAACTGCGACGCTCGGTGTGTTGACGCGGTAGCAATTTGACCACGCCATAGCGACACGCATCGACACATTTGGTGCACCCGCGACACGCATCAGAAATGAACGTCTTTCCGTTGTGTCGCTGCATTCCGTCGAGATGACATGCTTGGACGCAGGGCGTGTCGGGGCAGTTGCGGCAAACATCTGGTAACTGATAGCGACCAAAGCGCGGACCGCTCATCGTCATGCGCGCGCGCCCATGCCGGGCACGACACGCTTCCAAGCACGTTTCGCAATTGATACATTTTGCCAAATCACGAACAATCACTTCGCGCATATGTTTCCTTTCCCTTTTTGAATTTGTGGCGCGAGCGGCTCGCTCGCGGGCAAGCTGCCCGCGCTACTAGTACCGTTCCGGGTTGTGGCTATCGCCATGACACGTCATGTAACAGGTTCGCGTGGTCGGGTCCCATTTGAGTTGACCATTTGCGGCAGTTACGTTCGGCGCAAAATTCACCAAGCGTGAACCACTGGGATTGCCGGGCGCGTTGATGCCTTGACCATGCACACGATAATGACATTCGGCGCAAATTGATCGGCCGGGACCCGCGCCCGGTGTATCGATGTCGGTTGATGAACCAGACCGGCCGCCGATATTCGACACGTGGCGGCTATGCTGACGAAAATTGGTCGCAGTACTGTTGCCGCCGCCGGAGACAAAGGGCGCTTCGGCGTGACAGAGAAAGCACAGCGCAAAGTCTGCGGCAGAGTACGGTTCGCCCGCCGATTTCAAAATTCGGTCGCGATAGTTCGCCATCAAGATGTTCGGGTACCGACTGGTGTGCGGCGCGTTGCGCGCGTTGATGGCGGGCGGCGAGGCGGGCGTCACCAAGCGATAATCGCCATGGCAGTTATCACAGCGCATCAGCGAGCCGACGGCGAAATTCCACAACTTGTAAGGCGATGTGCCTGCTAGACTTGCCGCCATCGCCGCTGTCGTATTCTTGCCTGCCGCCTCGACCGGATGAAACGATACGTTCGCCGGATTAAAGTCGGCAGCTACATTCGTCATCTTCCACGATGGCTTGGTGTACGATAGCAAGGTCGTATAGTTCGAATGGCATTTAAAGCACAATTCGTACTCGTACGTGCTGGCGGCTTTCCACGTGTTCGCGTTGGAAACGCCCGCGATATTTTGCAGCGCGCCCGAAACGGTATAGCCCGCGGCGGTGTTGGTCGTCAACGCGGAACTGCCATTATGCGGATTGTGGCAATCGCCGCATTCACTATGGCGATTGAGGACACCTTTGAATTCGTCGCTGCTTGCGTTCGTGTGGTTCGATGCGACGTTAGCGGGATGCGAATAAAAAGTGCTCGTCGCTGGATTGTTTGCAGGCACGTTCGGATCGGAATATTGTCCGGCGATGTTGGTGTTTGCGCCGGTCCCGTTATGGCACGCCAAACACAAATTGCTTTGCGGCGAGGCGTACGCCAACAGATTTCGACTCTGGCTGGTGTGCTGGCGATGACAGCTCGCGCATTGATCGGCCAGATTCGAGTACGAGCCGTGTGGGCTGACCGCTGCGGCAGCGGCAGCGCGCATCGTGGTCGCTGCGGTCACATTCGTTCCAGCGTATTGCGGTTGAGTCAATTGCACGGCAGGCATTGCGCCCATTTGGATTTGCGCGACGGGACCGGTCATGAGCCGTTCTTCATCGACCAATCGAAAATAATAGTTTGTCGAAAACGCCGCGTCGATGGTCGCACGAACGCTAAACTCGATCTCGATGGCGGAAAGCGCATTGAGCACCATGAGCGGCGCGGGATTTTCGGTGGTGAAGAGCAAGCCAGGTTGCGCGGTGCGGGTTGGCGCGCCCAAACCAAATTGCGATGGCGCGATGTTCGCCCGATTAGGGATAGCGTCCAAGTTACGAAGATAAAAAGGTTGTCCGCCATTGGAATTGTTGAGCGGCACGATCTGAAAACCACTGTCGGGTTTGGTGCTCCATTCCAAATGCGGCTTCCAGCGAACGGATGACGCTTGAACGTTGGCGATGGCGAACCGTACGCGCATATTGTCGTACTGCTGAATACCCGCGCCAATTTGATCAGCGGCGGCAATATATTTCATTTGATCGAGCGGTGTGTCTTGCCCGATGCGATAATGTTTGATCGTCAACGGATGTTCCAGCAACACTGGCCAATTCGCGGATTGAATTTTGGAATTTCCGACGCTCAGCGTCGAATAGAATTGATACGTCGGCGCAGGATTTGCGCGTGCGGGACTGGTCACGGAATAGGTTTTGCTGACGACGGTACCCGCTGCCACATTGCCAACCGGCCAATCGATTTGTTGCGTGTCGGCATTGACGTTCGATAGGGTGCCGCCGTTCGCATTCGATACGACCCAGGCTCGCGGAAGATATTCCGTCAGCACGGCGCCACTCAAATCGATTTGAGCTGTTGCGCTCACGTCGATATCCACTTTGGTCGAAGGAGAAACGCTGTGATCGGCAACGCCTATGCCTTTGAACGCACGTCCCAGGTTGGCGCGCAACAAACGCGTCGTGATCTTGACGTGTGAGCGTTCAACGCCGCCAACCGATGCAATAATCATCGTATCGTTCGCAAGATTCGCATCGCCTTTGGCATTGTTGGCAACCGTGAGCGTTGTCAACGCGGTCCCATGTGCTCGCAAAGAAAAACTCGTTGGAGTGAGCAATGACGCAAACGCCGGCGCAAGACTATCGCTCGTCGAAAGAACGACCGTCACCGGCGCAGCGCTTGTGTTGGTGAGGGCGACGGTAAAGTTGATACTTGCGCCCGGCGCAATGAGCGCATCACGCGGCGCAATGGCAATCGCAATCGCGTTGCTGAGATTCACCGTGGGTATCACGGTTGCCGTAAGTGTTGGTGTAACCGTCATGCGCGACGTGGGCATGGGCTTTACGGTGCTAGTATTCGTCGGCGATGGACGACCCAGGCTGGACGTAGACGTTGCAGTGACTGTCACGCGCGAGGTAGGCATCGGCGTGGGCGTGTTGGTATTCGTCGGCGAAGCGCGAACGGGCGGAGCGGTCCTGGTCGCGGTGGGTGGCTTGGTGTTCGTTACGGTTGGTTTCGCTGGTGCCGTCCGCGTTCGCGTGGGCGTGTTCGTCGATGTAGCGCGCGGCGCTTGCTTGACAGGTGTAGGCGATGCGCGCGATGGCGTGCCGGTCGTATTCGCGAATGAGTTAGCTTCCGTCGCAACGTTGATCGGGCTGGTGATGAGGACGACGTCGAACAACACAAAGCCAATGGCGATGACGGCCATCGCGAAGATCGCACGATTGCTTTGAAGGGTACGCTTTAATTCGATTAGTTTGTGACGGAAGGTTTTCTTATTCTGGTTAGTTGGTTGCATTTATCGAGCGGCTGTCATTGCCAGGAGGCACGCCGTACGTTCGTGACATTGTTTAGAGTTAGACATTTCGCGGGCCGGTGCTGAGCGAAGCCGAAGCAAGCAATCTCTGTCTCAAGTGGAGGTTGCTTCGTCGCTCGGTGGTTTGTCGATTACGATGCGCTTTGGCGTCGCTCCTCGCAATGACAGGTGTGATTCGCAATGACAGATGTGACTCTGGGGCTAATTGATTTTAGGATGATGACACATCGTACAGTCTTGGCGATTCTTCAACGGGTGTGTAACTTGCGGCGCTTTGCCTTGTACGGTGTGACACGACGCGCAGTTTTCTCGATTCACCAATGTATGCGGAATGTCCTTCGGCAATTTGCTTGTTTGCAAATGACACATCGCGCACATGGCGTCCGTTCGTTTGGTGTGACTGGCGGGCAATGCTTTGACCACCTGAGCGCTGTGACATGCCATGCAAGAATTTCGATCTGCGATGGTATGTGGCGTAACCGGGACGTTCACCGCTTTGTCATGGCATACACTGCACATCGCCACCGTTCGATTGGTGTGACTCGCGGGCAGCGGGAGCGCCGCTTTGTTGCCGTGACAATCGCCGCAGTTCTGGCGCGATGCAAACGGATGCGTCAAGTGGGGCGGCGAGTTTTTGCCAACGCTGTGACATGTCAAGCAAGAGGCGTCGCTGCGCTTGCCATGTGTTGCGGGGATGCCCGCCAACTTGCCCGGCGTATGACATTCGGAACACGTTCGGCGTCCATCGATCTTGTGTGATATGGCTGGGATGGGCAACGTCGATGCCGTGTGGCACGCGGCGCACATATCTTGCGTGCGATTCTTGTGCGAATCGGGCATGGCGAGTTCCGGTTTCTTGCCATGACAATCGGAACAATTTTCATTCCCGGCGAACTTGTGCGCCATTTGCGGCACAATCACATTGGCATCGTGGCACGCCGTACACATGGCGTTGGCATAATTCTTGTGCGACGCAGGCAAGGTCGGCACACTAGTTGGCGATGCGTGACATTTCGTGCAAGTCGCTTTGCTTTGGGTATCGTGCTGAACGACCGGCATTGTTTGCACACCGGTCGTGTGACACATCACACACATTTGCACAGTCCGACCGTTGTGATCGGCGGGCAAGGGCGCAAGTTTGCCCGGCGCGTGACACGTCGCGCAAGCTTCATGTCCTCTGACCAGATGTTGGATCGGTTTGGGATTTGGTTTTCCATCGATGTGACAATCCAAGCAGGTTTGATTGCTCCAGCGTTCGTCGTGTGTTGGCGACATGGGCGAAATCGATGGATGACACGCGACGCAATTGTTGTGATCGCCACCAGTGTCGGCAACCTTGGGCGCAACGTGCGCAAACGATGCGGTTGTCAAAGTGGGTGTTGGCTGAACAATCGATTCGGTTGCGGCGGGTGTAACGACTGCGCCGAATGCCGGAGTGTAATCGCATGAACTCGTACTCAACGCAATGAAAATGAGAATGAGTAACCCCGGCAAGATATATCGATTGGAATCACGTCCAGCCACAATCAGTCCTTGGCGTGCGACGCATTGATCTTTCGACTGCGCGCTTGCGCGCTCCGCTCAGGATGACAATGCGTCGCACGTTTAGAAATTATTTGTTATGGCACGCTTCGCACACGCCGCGATTGTTGATGCGGAGGAGCGAACTGCCGAGATAATTTCCGCCGCCTTCAGCCGTGCCGGGCTTGGGGACTGACGATGAGTACGCGCCCATCGTTGCGCTCGAACCATGCGCGACGTGACAGGTCAAGCATCCTGGGTCGCCATTGGCTGAGGAATTGGAAACGTTGCTGCCATCGCTACGATGCCGGAACCGATAGATCGCATCGCCGGAACTGGTGGAACCCGTTGCCGAACCTGCGCCGTGAATACGCGTGTGGCACGTCGCGCACCAATTACTCAGCGTCGTCATCTTGGTATTGTCGGTCAGATTCAGATCAGTGGTGGCGGGATAATTTTCGCCATAGTATTTGCCCGTCGCATCTTTGACGCTGTACTCTTTGGTTGTTACATCTGGCACGTTGTATGGAACGTTGCTTGCGCCGGTAACGTAGCGCGGCACAGAGCGCAAGATGCGATAAGTCGCCGTTGCACCGGAACCGGACTTGCCGTGTGGATCATGACACGAGTAGCATTCCAACGTGAACGTCGTGCCTGCGCCGCTGTTGAGCGCGCCGATACCGTAAAGCACGCCGGAGGTATAACCGGTCATGCCGTTGACAGCGTGACTGGATGTAGTAGGCGCAGAAACAGCGCTTGCGCCCAGTGCCACATTCATTTTGGCGTTGACGAAACCGCCGCCTTTGAGCGGAGCATTGGTCGAAACGTAAATGCCATCGCGCACGTCCGTGTTTGCGCCGCCCGACGTGACGCCGTGACAGTTCATGCAGAGATTGTAAGAGGATGTCGTTTTCAATAACCCTGCGCCAGAACCGGTATGCGTACGGTGACAACCGGCGCATGAATCGGTTGTGGCGGTATAGCTGCCGTCGTGCGGTGGATTATCGGCAAAGGCAGGCTGGGTCCAAAAAGCAGTTATTGCTAAAGCTAATCCAAAGATAAAGAGCCAACGATTTTTCATACCTTTCCTCCTGTTGTGATATTACCCCACCGAGTTTTTGCGAGCCCTCAAAGGTTTTCTTTCCAAACCCAGATTATTTACTTTGCGCAGGTCTTGGGTTGAGCGTTTCTTTAACTTGTCGAAACCTTTAGGGTCTTAATGGATCAGATGACACGTCGCGCAAGTATCATTCAAACGACCACTGTGATCCCCAGGTACCGCATGTGCGCCATTTTTTCCGGTCAAGTGACAAATGAGACAACCTTCGTGTCCAGCCAATGGATGCAATGCAGGTTTGGGTGGACTGGACGATGGCGAGTGACAACCCAAGCATGATTGATTAGTTCGCTTCGCATGATCGGCGGGCATTCGATAATAGGTTGGACCGCGATGGCAGTACAGACAATCGCTTTTGCCTTTTAAATCATGCGATACAGGGTGTGCTGGGTTCGGTACCGAAGTTGGTGGGACCCGCGTCGCCCAGGGCGCAGGCGTCGATGTCGGTCCATCGCCATTGGCGATGCGTGACGCGCGACTGGATGGCGTTTGCATTTCGCCGTTGTCGATCAGAACGCCGGGCAATGCAGTGGGCAGTGGCGATGCTTCGATCACGAACGGAGTGCATCCCATCGATACAAGTATCAAGCCCATTGCCATGATGAACCCAGGTTTTAGAAACACTGAAGCGATTTCATCCACACAGACTACTCAGCCGTTTGTCATTTCGAGAATACATACCGTTTGGCGAAATGTTCAAAGTCGGAACATTGTCACATCGAGCGGAGCGAGATGTCTCACTCTGTTCGACATGACAAGGACTGTTCTGGGTAGGAGCGCCATCAAAGTGTACCGAACTCGAAAGTCACCAAGCGACGAAGCAATCTCAATCTCAGACGGAGATTGCTTCGTCGGCACGCGATTCAATCGATTGCACTCCAATCGATTAACGTACTGCGTGCCTCCTCGCAATGACAAGTTGCGTTCTAGTACGACCACACCTGCACGCGATTGCTCGCGCGGTCCGCAATGAAAATGCGATCGGTGTTATCGACGGCGACATCGTTGGGATAATTGAACTCGCCATCGCCCGGACCATAATCGCCAAAATCGAACAGCGCGACCGGATGATCACCGGATACGTCGAACACGCGCACGAGCTGACCAATGCCATCGACGATATACAGTCGCTGATCTTGATCGATGGTCAAGCCGCGCGGTAAACTAAATCCGCGAATCGTTTCCAGCCAATTGCCGCTTTGATCGATGACTTGAATGCGCGCATTGTTGCTGTCGCTGATATAAATGTGTCCGTGCGCATCAATCACCGATGAGTTGGGGAACCACAACTCGTCGTCGGCATTGCTGTTGCCTTGACGACCAAATTGCAGCGCGACCTGACCATCCTTGCTGAGTTCAAACATGCGATGCTTGCCTTCGGTCACATCGGTCAAGAAAAGATTTCCACCTTGCGAACGCACGCCTAAGGGTGACCAAGCGCCTTGCACCGGCGATTTCAAACTCGACAGAAAATTTCCGCCCGCATCGTACAGGTCTACCGAATGGCGAAAGCGATCCGTGACGTAAATTTTTCCGGTGTTGTCCAGTGCGATATAGACCGGCGCGCGCGAAAACGGCTGCGAGGTCGGCGGCGCAAACGTGAACAATTCTTTTCCATCGCGATCGAACGCATGAATCAAGCGTTCTCCGCCGCTCTCGGCAGCGTAGATGCGGCTGCCATCCGATGTCACTGCCACGCCGACGGGTTCTTGGATTCCGTTGATGGAAAACAAATAGTGAGGCGCAGACGCGCGCGCGGCTTGTTGCACCGCAGGCAATGGCACTGCCGCGAGCAGGGGTTTATGCGATGTGAGATAGTACGTCCACACGAACAGGTTGGCGATCAGCAAGACGAGCAGCACACTCACGTGCAGCAATCGGCGCATGGATCGATTGGAATTACCGCTGGTCGATGTTGTTACGGAAAAGGATGGTTTGCTCATAGTTAATTTCCTCGACTGACGCGTCCCAGCGCTTGCTGGGCGGCAATATCGTTGGGATTGGTCTTTACAAATTCTTGTAACGCTTGGATAGCTTGATCGCGTCTGCCTAATCGTTCATTAGCAATGCCGAGTCCGTAATACGCTTGTTTCATACTCGGCGCTTGCGTGACCAGTTCTTCCAGTTGCGTTGCGGCGGCAGCGGAATTGCCTTGGTAGAGCGCAACCATCGCGCGCGCGTACTTGGCTTGCGTGGCGTCGCCCATTGCCGCTGCGTTGGTGGCGATACCTTCGTACGCTTCTACAAAGTCGGGCGTGTATCGAAGCGCTTCGGCGAATTCTTTGATGGCGCTGCTATAATCGCTTGTATTCTGATACACGATACCGAGCGCGAAATGTGCGTCGGCGTCCGTGCCATTGATCTCCAAAGCACGCTTGAGCGCCGTCGTCGCTTGAGCATATTTTTGTTGTTGGCTGTACAGCACGCCCAGTTGGTAATTCACGGTTTCAAGTTGAGGATTGATCTTGGCCAGCGGATTGTCTTTATTCAGCTCGATCACTAGCTCGAATTGCGCAATTGCTCCATCGACGTTTCCCATTTTTTGGTACGCGTTGCCGAGGAGCACCAGCGCGTTCTGATCTTTTGCGTTGATCGAGAGTGCTTGCTGCGCTTGTTGAATCGCCTGGTCAGGCATTCCGCCTTCCAAATAATAATTGGCGACGGCAACCCGCAGTTGCGGATTCTGGGGATTCTGCCGCACCAGCGCTTCGACGTTTTGAATTTGATGTTGGACGACAGACTGATTCGAATGGCTGTAGCGATCAAAATAATAATAGACCCCAAAGCCAATGGTGGACACAAGCACGAGACCCGTGAGCATCCACAACAATAAATCTATTTTGCGCATGATGATCCTCCTCTCAATGTAGAGCAAGTGCGGCAACTATGATGCCGGCAGCATCGTAGTTGCCGGCGGCATCGAAGATGCCGAAGAAATTTGCGCTACGATGCACAGTGTCTGGAATTGGCAATACGAAACTATGCCCCGGCGAATAGTCGTCGAGGTCGGTGTTGATTGATTGTGATGAAACTGGGTTGTTACAGCATAAGAGCGCTGTAGTCGTTCAGGTCGTGCAGGGGCTTCGGCGTCGTCACCGCATCATCGAGGTACGAAAGAAGCTGTTAAGCAGGACTATGGCGTTGGCGCTCTAGTCATACGAGGCGCAATAGAATGACATCGTCCTGGGAGTTGGTGTCATTCTAATAGATAAGGATTATTACAGGAATAGTCCCTGGGTACTGTTTGGCGAAATCAGGGGCAAATTTAAGTTGGATTTAAACTCGACTTAAAGTTGCAAAGAGAAAACCAGCACACAGAGGTTTGCCTGTGTCCTGGTTTGTGGATGAACGACATTTAGATGGAAAGTAAGCTGTATGGCTATTCCACGCGTCCGAGGTTTCCATCCATTGTGACGCGGAAGGTCTTGAGGGGCTGCTTTGCCGGACCATTCACGACCGCGCCGGTGGTTACGTCGAACATCGATCCGTGCAGCGGGCAGGTGATCGTCGTTCCGTCGAGAGTGCCTTCGCTCAATGGACCTTGATAGTGCGTGCATGCTTCTTGGGTGGCGAAAAATTTTCCATCGACGTTAAACACGGCTACGCTCGTGCCATTGGCTTGAACGACGTGCGCTTTGCCCGGCGGCACATCGGCAACGCGAAATTCGTTCGGTTTGAGTGGAGTTTCGGTTTCGACCATTTTCTGCACCGGGACGCGAATTTCGACGACGCCATCCTTGACGCTGACAGGATACGTGTCCAGCTTGGCTTTGGGATCGACGAGTAAATGTCCGTCGGTGATGTCGTACTGAAAACCATGCCAGGGACAAGTGAGCGTGCA
The DNA here is from genome assembly GCA_016215025.1 of Chloroflexota bacterium. Taxonomy (GTDB): domain Bacteria; phylum Chloroflexota; class Anaerolineae; order UBA4142; family UBA4142; genus JACRMI01. Next base: position 69,416 of record JACRMI010000124.1, on the reverse strand, counting down.
ATGCGCCAATGTGCCTGTCGCCACAGGACCGCCCCGGTGCAAACACAGATTGCGAATGGCGTACCAGCCGCCTTCGAAATGAAAAATACCAATGGACAATCCATCGATGTCGATCAACTTACGCTCGCCTTCGGGAATCTCTTCCACCTTTCCGACGACGACGGTTTTGCTCGGCTTGATCGTCGCTTTGTCGCGTTCCAGCGCGAATGCTTCCTCCGCAAGGCAATCGACAGTTTCTGCATCCACTGCGACCAACGGATCGAACGTTTCCATTTCGCGCTCGTTGCCGTACGCGCGCGCCAGCATTTCGAGGATTGTCATCAAGAGTTTATCCCAAGCCTCAATCGCCAAGGTCTCTAAATTTTCATCGACTTGGCGCAATTCTTGCGTGATGGCTTGTGCGACAGCGTGCTGCACAAAACCAACTTGACCGATCACGTACCGTTCGGCAATATAAATGTGCGGGTCGGCTCCGTGCGATGTGTGCGCGCGCCCGACGTAATCGATATAGCGCGCGTAATCATCGTCGAAATTGCCTTCGGTGGTGCGCAGCCAAAAGTTGGTCAAATGCCGCATCCGCAATTCGACGTACGCCTGATCGATGGAACCATCTTTTTTCAAAAAGAGTTGACGCGTTGGTGGATAGCGCAAGAGATGCGCATAGAATTTCGAGACAATTTCGGGCAAGTGCTTTTCGATGATCGGCTTGGTCTGCTGGATGACTTCCACATCTGCGCGGGTCAAACCGACAAATTCAGAAATATATTTAAAGTAGCGTCCCGAATCTTCCGCGCCACGTTTGGCGGGGACATCTACCGTAACTTGGTTAAGCATATTTTTCTCCTTAAATGTAGAGCAAGTGTCTCACTTGCCTTGTATTATTTTGGAACGAATTCGAGAAAACGTATTTTTAGAACAATACCTTCGCCAAAATTTTTTCGCCCCACTGACGCGCTGTGCGGGAAACATGGAAGAACGGCTGAAAAATTCAAATAATTTTCCGTGGTTTTTTCTTTCGATGGGGCAAAAATCGTCCACGTGCCCTTAAATGACTAATTGGCGAAGGTAGCAGGTTCAATCTCTTTTCGCTTGACGACGTTCGCGTAAAACCGAATACACGTGCACGGGCACCGTTTTTCCTTTGAGTTGCACTGTTCCTTCTTCGGCAATTGGAAATCCATCCGATAAACCCAGCTTCGTCGCTTCGTCGATAAGAATTGGTTTGCCGACCACTTTCGTATGCGATTCGAGACGCGCGGCCAGATTGACCGTGTCGCCGACGCATGTGTAGGTCGCGCGCGCTTCCGTTCCCGTAAAGCCAGCAATAACCTCGCCCGATGCAATGCCGATGCCAATGCGGATTCGGGTTGCTGGGTCTGAGGCATATGCGCGATTGAAATCGTTGATGCGATCCAGCATATTCAACGCGGCGCGTACGGCACGCTCACGATGATCGTCGTGAGGGAGCGGCGCGCCAAAGATCGCCATCAATCCATCGCCAACCATTTGATTGACAATGCCGCCTTCCTTGCCGATGGCATCGATCATGTGCGAGAAATATCCATTCAAAAGTTCAATGGTTTTCGCGGGCGTCTGCGATTCGGCGATTGTCGTGAAGGAGCGGATATCAGAGAACATCGCGGTGGCGTGGACAAGTTTGCCGCCCAGCGAAAAGCCGTGCGTGATCAACTCATCGGCGACTTCTTTCGTGGCGAACTTGCCGAACAATTCGCGCTGGCGGTCGCGCAATCGCTTTTTCTCCAGACACGCGCCGATGCGCGCCTTGAGCAAGACCGGATTGAATGGCTTTGGTAAATAGTCTTCCGCGCCCATTTCGATGCAGCGTACCACGCTGTCGATTTCGTCGAGTGCGGAAATCATCAGCACCGGAATCTCGCGCAGGTTCGGATCGGCTTTGAGATGCTCCAGAACTTGAAAGCCGTTCATCTCTGGCATCATCAAGTCGAGCAAGATCAAATCGAATTTTTCGCGCGCGATCAGGTCCAACGCATGGCGTCCATTGTTCGCGGTGGCGACCGTGTGTCCCTGGCGCGTCAGTCGCCGCGTGAGCACATCGCGATTGATGTCGTTGTCATCCACAACCAAAACTGATCCGCGCTCGATGTTCGTCTCTTTATCGTCGGCGATGGGCTGAATGGTGCTGACCACATCTTGGATGATTGCCGCCGCTTCGGTTCGATCGATGGCTGGTTGCTGTTTTTGTGTCGTCGGAAAATTGGCGATGTCGTTGATGAATGCCAGAAAGCGTTCCGACGCCGCATGGATTTTTTCCAAATCGCCGCGCAAGCTTTCGCGATTCTGAACCTCGGCGTCTTCGAGCAGCATTTCGGCATAGCCAATCACCGAGCTGAGCGGAGTCCGCAACGCATAACGAAAATTCGCGGCAAAGGTTTCCAGGTCGGCATCGAACTTGCCTGCGCCGATTTTGTTCGCGTCGAGGGTTTCGTTGACGCAGGTGAGCAAGAGCGTGCCTGCGGCGCGAATTTTTTCTAGTTCGGCGCAGAGGCGTTGGTCTTGCTGATCCTGGGCGTCTTCGATCAGCATCTCGCTGTAACCGAGGATGGCGTTGATGGGGGTGCGAAGTTCGTGGCGAAGATTGGCGAGGAAGGCGCGCTGGTTTTGTTCGGGTGCTGGAGCTTCCGAGGTCATGGGTTGGGTCCTAAAGACCCTAACAAAATGTCATGCTGAGCGGAGCGTCGGACGCACTTCGTCCGCAGCATCTCTCTGCGGAGAGCGTGACCCTTCGCTTCGCTCAGGGTGACAATCGTCTCCATTTTGTTAGGGTCTCGCCTGTTGTAACAGCGTTTGAATTTTTTCCAACAGCCGAGGCAGTTCAATCGGCTTGGTGTCGTAATCGTTCGCGCCGGCCTCAATTGCTCTTTCGCGGTCACCCGCCATGGCGTGCGCGGTGAGCGCAATGATCGGAATTGCGCTCGTCTTGGGTTCGGCTTTGATGCGGCGCGTGGCTTCCCAGCCGTCGAGAATCGGCAAGCTCATGTCCATCAAAATCAAGTCGGGCGCTTCGGACTGTGCCATCTCCACGCCCTGTTGCCCATCGGCCGCCATGACGATTTGAAAGCCCCGGCGCTCCAAGCGGCGCGAAAGCATGTCGCGATTCATTTCATTGTCTTCGACCAGTAATAGTTTTGTCATGGTAGTACCTCTTGCGATGAAACGTTTTTTTTTGAGTGTCATTGCGAGGAGGCGCGCAGTGCGTTAATGGTACAGAATGTGATCGAACGGTTCGCGCGCCGACGAAGCAACCTCAGTCTCCGGTTGACATTGCTTGCTTCGACTCCGCTCAGCACCGCTTGGTGGTTGGTTGATGACGAGCATAATTTGCGCCGCTCCCCGCGATCAGTATTTCACGAATTATCATTTCGAGTGAGCGAAGCGACCGAGAAATCCCGTCATTTCAACTGAAAAACGAGATTTCTCGCTCCGCTCGAAATGACAAACGAATGTTTCGTGAAGTACTCGCAATGACAATATTAGCCAATCCACGTCGTCGTCGCCTTGTTGTCGCTTGCTCCGCGTGTCGCGAGTTCGCGAATTTCGCCGACGAGTTGTTCGCGCGTGTATTCGCCTTTTTGAATTAGTCGATCGACATAGCCGCTGAGTCGTTGCCGGTCTTCATTCGTCAAATCTTTGGCGGTGACAACAATAATCGGTATATCATGCCACGTGGGATTTTTGCGCAGTTCGTGCGAAAACTCAAAGCCGTCCATCTCCGGCATCATCAAGTCGAGCAGAATTGCGGCGGGGGGTGTGTTTTGCACCTGTTCTAAACCAACGCGCCCATTCTCTGCTTCAGTAACCGTCCAGCCCTCTTTTTCGAGCATTCGGCGGAGCATGTCGCGCGTCGCCGCATCATCTTCAACGACGAGCACCGGACGTTGCGTCCTGTCACCGCGGTAGCGCTCCAAGACAGCGACAAGTCGATTGCGTTCAACGGGCTTGGTCAAATAGTCCATCGCGCCGAGCGCATAGCCCATGTTTTGATCATCGGCAATCGTGACCATGATGACCGGGATACCGGCGGTCGCCGCCTCGGACTTTAATACCGATAGCACCGCCCAGCCGTCCATGCCCGGCATCATCACATCGAGCGTTATCACATTGGGATGTAATTCTTTAGCGAGGCGCAGTCCCTCAATGCCGTCTGCCGCCGTCGCTGTTTTGAAACCCTGACCGAATAGCAATCGTTGCATCAAATCGCGCGCAACCGGGTCGTCATCGATAATGAGAACGGTTGGCGCATTGGCTGGCAAACCTTTTTGCGTTTCGATGGGAGAGATGGTTGGCTCGGCTTTTTTATCGACGACTTGCGCGGGCAGGTGAATGGTAAACGTGCTGCCTTTGTCGTATTCGCTTTCGACGAAAATATCGCCGCCCATCATGCGACAGAATCGGCGGCTCAGAGCAAGACCCAAGCCGGTGCCGCCGTACTTGCGCGAGGTCGATGCATCGGCTTGGCTGAATTCTTTGAAGAGTTTGTCCAATTGCTCCGGCGTCATGCCGATGCCGGTATCGCTCACCTTGAGATTCACCCAATCGATCCCATCAACATGTTCGCGCGTGACATCCAAGCTAATAACGCCATGCTCGGTAAATTTGCTGGCGTTGCTCAGCAAATTGAATATGCTTTGGCGGACCTTAGTCAAGTCCGCGTGCATCACGCCGACTTCGTCCAGACAGCGCACTTGCAGCGTGTTAGAATTTCTATCGATCAATGGTTTGATGACATCGGCAACATCTTGCACCAGCTTGGATACCGCAAAGGTCTCAAGATACAAATCCATTTTGCCCGCTTCGATTTTCGAGAGGTCGAGCACAGCATTGATGAGACCCAGGAGATGTTTGCCCGCCGAATTGATTCTTTCCAAGTCGGGAATAAATTCGGGCCGTTCTTCGTCTTGCGCTTGCTCTTGCAGCATTTCGCTATAGCCGATGATGGCGTTGAGCGGCGTGCGGAGTTCGTGGCTCATGTTTGCGAGGAACGCGCTCTTGGCTTGATTGGCTGCATCGGCGGCGTCTTTGGCGTTTTGCAATTCCGTCGCCGCTTGTTTTTGTTCGGTGATGTCGCGCATCAATGCGATGTAAACCGATTGCTCACCAATCTCCGTGCCCGTGATCGCCAGATCGAGTGGGAAACGCGAGCCATCTTTGCGGCGTCCCTCGGTCTCGCGTCCATTGCTATTCGTTGCCTGTTTGAATGTTTCTTCATGCACGGCGGGAACGAGCGCGGAGAGTTTTTGTCCAATCACTTCGTATGCCGAATAGCCAAAGATTTTTTCTGCTGCGGGATTGAACGACATGATCTGGCCGCTCGAATCGGTCGTCGTGATTCCGTCGGCGGCATTGTCCACCACCGCTTGGCGATACGCGCTCGACGACACGAGCGCGGAGGCGATTTTGTTGAATGCGGTAACGATCTGTCCCAGTTCGTCGTGATTGTCGAGCGTGATTTCGCCGTTCAAGTTGCCGCTGACCATGCGTTTCGATGCGGCGTCCAAGCTTGATACGGTCTGCATAACGGCGAGGTAAAAACCAACCCACAAATAGACGACGAGCAAAAGGACGATCAAGGTGACCGCGACGACAATCGCCAATTGCTGATTGAGGGAAATTATCCGCGTGTGAATCAGCGAATCGATTTGCGTAATGCTCAAATCCCATAATCTAAAATTCGATTGAATGGCGATGATACCGGTCGCCCAATAAGCTTCCGATGGTGCGCCCGCTGTGCTTTGCGTACTCCAGATGCGCCCAACGGCGTTGACAAAATCGGAGAGGCTGCTAACGGAAGTTTTGAGCGGTGCTTCCAAAGTTGAACGCACGGAGTCTGCGCGAGCGTTGTCAAAACTGGCTTGCAAATCGTTTTGCGTCATAACGGAATTCGATTGCAAGAGTCCGATCAACGTCGATGTGCGTGCCAGTCCCGCCGTCGAACCTTGCTGCGCCATTGTCGGAATATCGAGCGTGAGCGTGTCGGCTTGCACATTCAAACTTTCAGGCAGACTGAGCACGACCGCATCGATGAGGTAATGATTGTCGAGTTGGGGGTCCAAGACGAGGTTAGAAGAATTGCCGACGGTGGTTATCAGTGCCCGCACGTCGGCGATGAGCTTGGCGTTGAGATCGACTTCGTTGCTGAGGGCTTGATCGGGCGCTTGGCTCTTGAGCTTTTGCCAACCACTCTTCAGCGTTGCGAAATCTTTTGCCGTGCCGAGCGAATTGTTGAGCTGCGTTTCGGCGGTTTCAAGCGCGCTCATATCCTTGTCGATTTGCGAGCGGAGCCGTGTTATTTCGTCGCTGGAAATTCTGCCGCTCTGCACATACTGAAACTCGATTTGATTTTGCAGTGCATCCTGATAGAGATTACGCGCGATGCGAAGGTACGCCGTGCCGGTCAATTCCTTTTTCGCAAAATCGATTTCGGAATTGAGGTGATTGATTTCAAGGCTCAGTAATAACGTCAAGGGCAATGCGAACAGCAAAGTAATCAGCGCAAACTTGCGCGGAAACTTTAATCGGTTCATCAGCCAAATGGAAAGGCTGAATATTTTTTGCGCGATCGTTGGTGAAGTCAGTGATTGATCTATCGTTTTCATTTTGTTAGGGTCTCTTTGCTCTCTCGTTTATGGCGGGCAAACTGTAAAACCTTTTTCAAAGACCTGACCCGATGGCGTGGTAAACATCATTGCCTTGTTTTCTTCGTTGAACCACGCAACCCTGACGATAAAACTTTCGCAGGGTCCGCCAAGCGGCAATTTCCAAAAACCCGATGAAGGTAACTCGTTTGTGCCAACTTCGATAGATGTATTCGTGCGTGTGGTCTCGCCGTATGAACGGTTGGGTGTGTCGATGCGAAAAACGTAAACGATCCAACGGTAATTTTGAGGCTTGCCGAGTGTATTTGAAAATATGGGATTGAAACGCAAATCAGCGCCACGCAGAGGCGGATCCGGATCGATGCGCAAGCTGGTCACGTAGAGACCGGGTGGAATCGCTGGCGTGGGAGATGGCTGCGGAGTGGGTATCAATGTTGGCGTCGGTGGAATTATCGGCGCAATGGTCGGTGCAACTGCCTGCGTCGTAGGAATCGTGGCGATACGAGTCGGGGTTACGGTTGGCGCAAAAGTCGGCGTGGGTATGGCGGTCGGAATTGGCGTGGGTGTGCTAGGTATCGGCGTCGGTGGGATCAGCGTCGGCAAAGAAAACGTCGGCGGCGTGGATGCGATGAGGGGCGTCGTCGCTGAACATCCCACCGCGACGACGACGAGGGCCAGTCCGATCAAAGAGGGAATGTGTTTCACCAAATCTTACTCCTGAGCGCCAAAGCGAGCGGCAGTAACCATGCTGGAGCGTGATTAATTAAGCAGAATATTTTGGGAGAAAACTAAACATGGTTGGACGAATGGGTTTGAATCGACATCGATTCAAGAGGTGTTGATTCTAACGCGATTCTAGCATAGCGATGAAACGATTGTCAAGCTGGCAGGAATTAATGTGCGACTCAAATCGAAACGGGTCACAGATTTCTTGTCCTTGCTATGCCCTGCAATCTCTGGTATTATAATGATCGATGCAAACTTGGAAAACACTTGCGCGCGAAACCGTCTTCGATCACGGCAAATTTTTGCGCGTTGAAAAACATCGCATCGAGTTGCCCGATGGTCGAATTATTGTCGATTGGCCCTGGGTCGTCACGCCCGATTTTGTCAACATGATGGTGGTGACCGACGATGAAAAATTTCTCGTGTTTCGACAGACCAAATATGCGGTCGATGGCATATCGCTCGCGCCGGTCGGGGGTTATTTAGAGCCAAACGAACAACCGCTCGCAGCCGCCAAGCGCGAGTTGATGGAAGAAACCGGCTACGTAGCCCGTGACTGGATCGATTTGGGGGCGTACGCGGTCGATGGCAATCGCGGCGCAGGCAAGGCGCATCTTTTCCTCGCGCGTAATGCGCGCCGCGTGAATGAATCGAATGCGGATGATTTAGAGGATCAAGAGTTGTTGTTGCTGAACCGCTCCGAGTTGGAAGCAGCAATTGCGGCAGGCGAATTTAAACTCGTTCCATGGCAAGCCGTCATGGCGTTGGGATTGTTACAGTTGAATCAACTGACAAAACCAAAGGAGGAAATCATGCCAGAGATCAAACATTTTCCAAAGCGGCGGGTGGCGTTCGTTTCCGAAATGGGACCTTGGCCCGCCTCCATCCAACGGGGATTCGGTCGATTGTTTGCTTGGATGGATCAAAACCATGTTCAGCCATTAGGCCCCAGTCTGGGAATTTTTTACGACGATCCAGCCAAGGTCGCTCCCGAAAAGCTACGCAGCGATTTGTGCGTGCCTGTCGCCGATCAGGTGCAGGGATCGAACGAGGTCCACGTCAAAGACGTTGGCGGGTTTGAAGCGGCGACCATTCACTATCAAGGCAATGCGAACATCGTGCCGGCGTACAATCAAGTGTACGATTGGCTGCACGCGCAAGGGTATCACGATTCGGGCGCGCCTATCGAAGTGTACCTTAGCAAGCCTGGCGAAGAGATTCGCGCCGAGATCGTCGTGCCGATTATGAAATTTGAAAAAGCGCCGTCGATTCCCGAACCGGTGGTGATCAAAAAGCCGGTCAAGCGAGCGACGAAAAAGCCGGTCAAAAAAACGGTGAAAAAAGCGGCGAAGAAAACCGGCACGAAATCCGCGAAAAAATCCACGAAAACGGCAAAGAAAAAATAGATTAGGATGAACGGTGACGGGGAGACGACGATTGTTTCCCTGTCATTGTGTTTCTTACCGAGATTATGAATCCTTCAACCATCGATTTTGACGCGATGCAAGCGTTCGTCCGCGATTGCCTCGTGCGCACAGAACCGAAAATGGCAAGCGGACACAACTCATGGCGAAACACCGGTCTCGCGCGCTGGGAGCACACGCAGCGCGTGCTAACTGTCGCGCAAAGAATCGCCCGCGCGGAAAACGCCGACTATGACTTGGTCACCGTCGCGGCGATTTTTCATGACGTAGCAAAGTTTGAATCAACGCCGGATGAACACGCCGCGCGCGGAGCTGAGATCGCTGCAGAATATTTGGCACGCGCTGGATTCTCTATGGCTTGGACCAAGCGTGTCGGCGAAATTATTTGCAATCATGTGGTGTCTTCGGCAGAGAATTTCAAATTGGAAGACTGCATCCTGCGCGATGCGGATGTGCTAGACGAAGTTGGCGCGCTGAGCATCGTATGGACATTGTTGAATACGGGAATCCAAGCGCCGTCGTACGCCGAAGCACGTGAGCGCATTCTCAAGCATGATCGTCATTCCGCCGAGCGTGCCGTTGCGCTTATGCTCACACAAACAGGACGAGCCATTTCCAAAGAGCGGTTGGCGTTCGTCAATCGCTTTATCGCACAGTTGGATGAGGAATTGGGTTTGTAGTGCGCGATTTATCGCGCTATGACGCGCAATAGGTAGCACCACATTGAATCGTGGAAGGATGGTTCAATGACGCCATCCGATAAATCGGACGTCTGTCAGGCATAAAACCTGCTGTGCAGGTTGGGGGCTTGACCCGCCAAGCGAGTTTCGTGAACGCTAGCCGTCGGTTTCGAACCGATGGCGTCCCTCCACGCTTGAATGTGGTCATACCGAACGATAAACCGCGCACTACAAACTTATTTTCAGGGAGGCACAAGTGTCTACGCTGCAAAACAGTCTCCGCTGTCTTGTACATCCCATCACGTTATTGAGCATTGGCTTGTTGCTCGTCAACGATCATGTTCTCAAAGTTACTTCTCCCTCATGGCTTACCGGCAAGCTGAGCGATTTTGCGGGACTGTTTTTCTTTCCATTTCTTCTGGCGATCGCATTGGGTTTTGTATTTCGACGTGGGTCGCATAAGACAATCGGTTGGTTGGCGTTTGGCATCACCGCGATTTGGTTCGCGCTTATCAAGACGACAACATGGGGCAATGGACTGACCGAAGAATTTGTTTCGCGCTTGGTCGGCGTCCCGGTTCAGATCGTTCTCGACCCCACTGACTTGATTGCGCTCTCTGTTCTTTATCCCGCCTGGCGACTGTGGAATCGCGCCGAGCAAGCACGCCCAACGCGATTGGGATGGATTGCGCTGGGCGTGGCGTCACTGGCGACGTTGGCGACATCACCGTTGCCGCCACTCCCAGCGGTAACAAGCGTTGCAAGTCAAGACAGCAAAGCATATGTGCTTTCTTATGATTCAGTACCTTATGCAATGAGCACGGATGGTGGACAGACATGGACTCGTGTGACTTCACTTCCAAGAATCAATGGACATGAAGTTAAAATGCCCATGGTTCTATGTGATTCTCCCCAAACAAAAATTTGTTATCGAATTGCAAGTAGGGAACAGGTCGAAGCGTCCGGAGATGGTGGACAAACTTGGCATGTTGCGTGGAGTATCCCAATTGGGCGGCGAGAATTTATGGCGCGTGCGTCTCATTGTGCATTGACTATGGCGGAAAGATGCTATGGAGAAATGAATTTGGGACCATTTGATATGACTTTGTCGGAGCCAGTAGGAAGGAATGGTCTACATACCTTGATTGTAGCTTTAGGTACGAATGGAGTGTTAGTTCGTGATCCTGATGGCAATTGGCAGATGAATAGAGTGTTAGAGGTCAAACCATTTCAGTTCGCCGCGCAAAATTTTGGGGAAGCACAAAGTGTTTTGCGGACGGAAATGGAACTGTGGATAATTCTAGCTCTAATCATCCTGATTAGTGTCTCGTTGCTTTCAATTCGGATGATATTGCCTACTAATAGAGGTCTTGGCGATGATGAAGGGAGTTGGCAGTGGGCAATTCGTCCAATTATCAGGCTTGTTTGCCTGGTGCTTATCGCCTTTCTAGCGGCGTATTTGGGAAACGGATATTTGTTTGGCAATTTTGGAATATCCGCTTACCTATCGACGATATTTGAATGGTTTTCGCCAATTGGATATTCTCTGGTATTAATTTTGGTTATTGGTGTTTTCTTGGCATGGAAGAGAATCGTCAATAAATCAAAAGCCGAAGTAATCACCCGATTCGCATGGTTTTGTTTTCTTATCAGTATTTTGGTATTTGTGTTTGGATATGGTTCATTGATGCTTTGGGCTTTTGGAACTATTGCTGAATATCAGACAGCATTGATCATATCGTTTATTGCATCAATGAGTGTTTTAGCATTAGGGGTTTTGTTGATATACAAGCAAAGCCAAATCATGTTTGCAAGAAAGATAGAGTCTTGATCTTTTTGAAATTGAAATCAATCGAACTTTTTCTTCTCTCCACCGCTGTCGGCATCATCGCCACCTTCGCTGCGCCGTGGGTAGACTTGCGCGGAACGTACGCCGCCTGGCGCATCGTCGAGTGGCATACATTTTGGCGCGGCGAAGATGCCTTTCAACTTGCGAGCGTCGTCTCATCGAGCTATCGCGTGCCGATTGAATACGCGACAACTGACATGCAAGCGATGATGCGGAATCTATTTGCGCTCGGTAGTGCGTTGGGCGCGTGGCACATCGTTGCGCTGATTGTCCTATTGGTTATCGGTGCACGCTGGCGATTGCGTAACGGCGCAAGCATGAAACGCACGGCGTTGGAAATTTTTGCGTTAGTCATTGCAAATTTTATCGTACTGTATCTGCTTTCGAGTTTGCTCGCGCTGCCGTCGACGCTCACGCCCAAGGTCGATTTCCGCACGACGGAAGACATTCACACCAACTCACTCATCTGGTCGAGCGTGAACATTTTGCCGGTCGCGCCGTTGTTGGCGGGGGTAGCTGTCATTGGGCAGATGGCGGCTCTGGGAATGTGGCTGAGAATACGAAATAAACCTTTTTGACAGGTCATTCAAGCTAGCATAGAATTAGAACGGAAAGTTGATAGGAGGAAACATGCAAACGACAATGACTTTGGATCAGGAAGCGTTATCTATTGTCAAATCCAGTCTTGAAATGAAACGCAAAGCACTCGATTTCAATTTGCGCCAATACCAAGAACGTCTTGCTGCGTTTGAAAAATTCCATCGAATGACGAGCGATCAATTCGCGGCAAGATTCGGCGCAGGTGAATTGGGTGATGACGCGGCTTGGTTTGAATGGGAATTCGTCCTCGATGCCTTTCGTAACACTGAACGTCAATTGAAGCTCTTGAGCAGCGTCAAGCTATGACCATCGACGATTATCTTGCGGCGTTGGATATCAAGTTGCAAGAGATCGCGGGCTTGGTCGTGACATCAATATCTACCTTGGCTGCTCTTGATGAGATTTCGAGAATGCTCAAGGTGTAACAGCCCAATATCCAAAGTCATATAGACTTTGGATTTCTATTCTGATTTTCAGCTACCACCCACCGTTCAACCAACTAGAATTATTTGCAATCTTTCCAAGACCGGCATACAATTGTCTTGGTGATATCGAGACACGAATGCCGATTGTTGAATTTGTAATTCCAAGTGGGAATCATCTACTCATCAACGCGCGCCGCGAATCCATCTCGATCATGGTAGACCAATCGCTGACGTTGAATTACGACCGCGAAGGTCGCCTGATCGGCGCATGGATCGACGGTCGCAACTATCGTCGCAGCCTGGATAATCGCGTGCTGGAAAAGCAAGAAGGCACGCAGCCAGGCTTGGCGCATCGCATCCGGCGCGAGCTGGATGCAACCGAAGCGCACAATTTCCTCTCCGATGCATACGCCCGCGTTGTCAATTATCGCGCGGCGCTGGACGACCCCGCAACGCATTCGCCGAACAATTCCTCGCCGGCCGATTGCCAAACCGCGCGTGATGCGCTCGACCGAATTTTAGATTGCACCGTCGAGCGGCTCGAAGTCGACCGCAAAACCTTCCACGTCATTTACAAGCCCGTCAGTATTTTGCCGCCCGATCAATATCTCGCGCTCGTCTTGCAAGCGACTGAAGGCTGTTCGTACAATCAATGCGCGTTCTGCGGATTCTATCGTAATCGCAAATTCTATATCAAAGGCGTTGAGGAATTCGACAAGCACATTCGCGATGTTCGGTCCTTTTTCGGCGGATCGATTGGGTTGCGCAAATCGATTTTTCTGGCCGATGCGAACGCGCTCGTCATTCCTCAAGCGCAATTGCTGCCACTCTTCGATACGATCAATCACGAGTTTGCGATTCATCCCCGTGGCTTGGAGAACGATGCGCTCAAGCAATGGGAAGCGCAGCATCCGATTCATTTCGAAGGTGTTTATTCGTTTATCGATGCGTTCACGACGCGACGCAAAACCGCGCGTGATTTTGCGGAACTGGCGGAGCGCGGACTGCGTCGGGTGTACATCGGTTTGGAAAGCGGCGATGCCGAGTTGTTGAAATTCATTGGCAAGCCAAACTCGCCCGACGATGTGGTGCAATTGATCGATCACATCAAGGCCGGCGGTGTCGCGGTCGGCATCATTATTCTTGCGGGGGCAGGTGGCGAAAAGTACGCCGAGCAGCATGTTCGCAACACCGTCAACATCATCAATCAACTGCCGCTCGATCAACACGACCTGGTGTATTTCTCCGAATTGGTCGATTACCCTGATTCAGAATATTCGCTGATGATTCAAGAAGCCAAGATTCGGCCGCTAACGCTCGGCGAGATCGAACATCAAATCACGCTGATGCGCTCGGGTTTTGATTTTCGCCGCAGGCAACATACGCCGAAAGTAAGTTTCTACGATATTCGAGAATTTATTTACTGATCTTGAAGCCGTCATGCTGAGCGCAGCGAAGCATCTCGCTTTGCAGGATTGCGAGACCCAGCGCTTCGCTCAGGGTGACAAAGAATGAACGGAGGCAATGTGGCGAAAGGAACGATCAAGATAGATGAAAATCGCTGCAAGGGTTGCGAACTTTGTACGACGGTCTGCCCCAAAAATCTTATTCACATGGCAACGTATTTCAGCGCACGGGGTTATCGTCCCGCAATGCTCGTCGATCCAAATCAAGAATGCACCGGTTGTATTCTGTGCGCAACCATTTGTCCCGACGTAGCGATTACCGTTTATCGAGAAATCAAGGCGCAAGGCGCAAGTCCCAAGTCCCAAGCCGCAAGTCTCGAATCGCCAAGTGCGATTCTGTGACCTGATGCTTGAAGCTTGAGGCCTGGGACCTATTACTTGTGACCAGAGAATTTGCAATGGAGCAAACATGACCAAAGAGCTTTGGAAAGGCAACGAAGCCATCGCTGAAGCGGCTCTGCGCGCCGGATTAGAATCGTACTTTGGTTACCCCATCACGCCGCAAACGGAGCTGCTCGAGTATCTCGCAAAAAAAATGCCTGCCCTGGGACGCGCGTTCGTCCAAGCCGAAAGCGAAGTGGCGGCCATCAACATGGTTTATGGTGCAGCCTGTGCCGGAGCGCGCACCATGACGTCTTCCTCTAGCCCCGGCATTTCCCTCATGCAAGAAGGTTTGTCCTACATCGCCGGCTCCGAAGTGCCCGCCGTCATCGTCGATATGATGCGCGGTGGCCCCGGTCTCGGCAACATCGCGCCATCCCAAGCCGATTATTTTCAATTGACCAAGGGCGGCGGGCATGGCGATTTCCATCCCATCGTGCTTGCGCCGGCTTCGGTGCAAGAGGCCGCCGATCTGACGTACGGCGCGTTCGACCTCGCCGAAAAATATCGCCACATTGTCATCATCGCCGCCGATGGAAACATTGGGCAGATGATGGAACCGGTTGAGCTGCCCGCGCCGCGCCAAGTCGAAAAACGGGATGGCGGTTGGGAATTGACCGGCAACGTCGGACGCGCGCGCCGCATCATCACATCGATCTATTTGCAGCCCGAAGCGTTGCACCAGCACAATGTTAACCTTCAAGCCAAGCAGCGCGAAATCGAAAAGAATGAAGTGCGCTACTTGGAGCACATGTTGGACGATGCCGAGTACGCGATTGTCGCGTTCGGCTCATGCGCGCGCGCATCGTTGACAGCAGCGAAATGGGCGCGCGCCAAAGGTATTCGCGTTGGTGTGTTTTGTCCAATTAGTTTGTATCCGTTCCCGTACGCGCGCCTCACCGAAATCTCAAAACGCGTGCGCGCTATTCTCGATGTGGAAATGAGCGCGGGGCAAATGATCGAAGATGTGCGCCTTGCCGTCGGTGAGCGCATTCCGATTTCGTTCTTTGGCAGAATGGGCGGCTTGGTTCCGTTCCCGGATGAAGTGCTGCCGGAAATCGAAAAGATCAGTAAACAGTGAATGGTGAGCAGTGGACAGTGAGACAATCCAATTTCCAACTTCCAAAGAGGACGTAATGATTAACGAACATATGCAAGTCGTCTTTGACTATCCCGATTCATTTACCAAGGTCGTCACGCATTATTGCCCTGGCTGCACGCATGGCGTGATTCATCGCCTAATCGCCGATACGATTGACGAGTTGGGCATTCGCGAAAAAACGATTGGCGTGTCGCCCGTTGGCTGCTCGGTGTTCATCTACAATTACTTTGACATCGATTTTGCCGAAGCGGCGCATGGTCGCGCGCCGGCGATGGCGACAGGCATCAAGCGCTCGCTGCCCGACCGGGTCGTGTTTACGTACCAAGGCGACGGTGATCTCGCCGCGATTGGTACCGCCGAAATCATGCACGCGGCGACGCGCGGCGAAAACATCACCGTAATTTTTGTGAACAATGCGATCTATGGAATGACCGGCGGGCAAATGGCTCCGACGACGCTGCCGGGGATGAAGACAACCTCGTCGCCGACCGGTCGCGATGTGGAGTTGCAGGGATGGCCCATTCGCATGTCGGAAATATTGGCGCAGATGCCGGGCGCGTCGTATGTGGTGCGCCGCTCGGTGCATGATCCGGGCAACATCAACAAAACGAAAAAGGCGATTCAAGCTGCGTTCAAAGTGCAGCTCAACCAAGCGGGCTTTTCGATGGTGGAGGTTCTATCGTCGTGTCCGACGAACTGGAATTTGAGTGCCAAGGATGCGATCAAGTTTGTCAAAGAGCAGATGATTCCGTACTATCCGCTCGGCGATTATAAAGTTGCCGATGCGGTCAAAAGTCTGGTAGTCGGGTAGTCGAATAGTCACATAGACTACACATGAGACTGTAACTAATTGACTACGTGACTGATTGACTAACTGACTAAAGGACTAACACATGCATCAAGAGATAATTATTTCCGGTTTTGGTGGACAGGGCGCATTGTTTGCGGGGCAGTTGCTGGCGTACGGGGCATTGGAAGAAGGTCGGCACGTGACGTGGATTCCATCGTATGGACCGGAGATGCGCGGCGGTACGGCAAATTGTACGGTGATAATTTCGGACGAGGAAATCGGCTCGCCGTTGGTGCGTCATCCGACCGCGGCACTCGTCATGAACCCGCCATCGTTTGAACGATTCGAGCCGGCCGTGAAAGAAGGCGGTGTGCTCGTCGTCAATGCATCGCTTATCTCGAACGTGTCGCGGCGGGACGATATTCGTGTGATCGCCATTCAAGCGAATGAAATTGGTGCGGAGTTAGGCACACCGCAGATGGCAAACGTTGTAATGGTCGGCGCGATGATTGGCGTGACGGGCGTACTCAAATTTGAAACGCTCGACAAGGTGTTGGAAGAACACATCAGCGCGCGTCACCGCGACAAGATCGAAGCGAACAAAAAAGCTCTGCGACGTGGAGCAACATTCGCAGATAAAATTGTAGCATAGCGTCTCGTGCGCGTCGCATTGAAAAACAAGAACCCGGTTTCTCTGAGAAACCGGGTTCTGCATATTTACGCTGAACTATTTTCCCATGCAGCTTGAATCTCTCGCACCGCATGAGTTGTCAAACGGCGATAGCTGATGTTGGGCGGCGCAAAGACGGCAAGCACAAAGGGTTGATGATCGGCTGAAAAATAACGGCAGACCAAGCGCGAGCGGTCGCCGACGACCATAGACACTTCGTCAACTTCGGCGAGTCCAAGCCGCTCTTGCGTTTGCAGAATGAAATCTTTGACCATCGCAACCATAGCCGCCATGATTTCTGTATCCAATGGAGAAGGGGTAGGTGCTGACGCAATGGGTAATCCATCTTGGCTCACGAGTACAGAAGCAGTGAATTTCCCCTCGGCGTTGAGGCGTATCAAGATTTCTTCAAACGTCGAATACTCTCGTTGGTCAATCACAGGATTTTCGTCTAGAGTGATGGTCATTAGAACCTCGCAAGATCATTGTCATTCTGGAAATTCAGTCGGCATACGCAGCACGTGTTCAAAAAGAGATTGAACAGCTTTAACATTTCTCATCACGTGCATCGTTTTACCATCGAGTTTGAGCTGCCCCCGAACGAGCGCAGGGATTGGGTTGAGTTTGCCTTCTGCGACTCTGCGCCAGACGCCGAGTGGAGCCGTCGTCGTATCGTCGGTGGGTCGGGTTTCACCATCTGGAATAACGCCAGTGTCGATCAGCTTGCCGTGAGCGAACGAAAAATACAGACGAACTGTTTTGGTCAATGCTCCATCCGGATTAATTACCCAGGTCGATGTTCCCACATAGTCGCCAGCCTGCTTGAGATGTTCGGGACTGTTGTTGAGCATGTCGGCAAGAGCGTGGCACCATTCTTCCGAGGGAAACAAAACCATGGTTATGCCATAGCTTGGCGGACCGCTTGAGCGGTGCGTTCCATTTGCAAAAAGACCAATCCCAGCTTGGCGTCTTTGCGAGCCACGACGCTGAGTACTGCTTCGGGTCCTGCGCTCATGATGATCGTGTGACCATCTTTGCCTTCGATAAAGACGCGTTCCAAACTGCCATGATCGAATTCGCTCGTCGTCTGTTCGCCGAGGGCTAACATTGCGGCAGCCATTCCGGCGACGCGGCGTTCTTCTACGCTTTGGGGAAGTTCGGATGCGATGGTAAATCCATCGATACTGATAACGCCCGCGCCAAGCACTCCGGGTGTAGATGCTTGAAGATTTCGCAACAATTCAGTCAGACGACTGGTTAGGTCTTGCATTTTCAATCCTCCATACTCCTAACCGTTTTGTTAGGCTATTAATCGATTCACAGTTTATGCTGAACGTTGACCATGACGGCTTTGATGGCAGGTTTTAGTGTTTCAAAAACACCGACGCCCTTGAGAGCCACCGCTTCGACTTGAAGTTGTCCATTCACGGCAATTTTATGACGCAGGGTTGAAACGGGCAGCGCATCCGGCAAGTCGCGTTTGTTGTATTGGATGATGATAGGGAACTTGTTCGGGTCTTGGCCAAACTCGCGCAAATTATTTTGCAGATTATTCCACGCTTCCAAGTTCGCTTCCAGACGACTCGGATGCGAATCGGCGACAAACACGACGCCGTCCGCGCCTTGCAATACGAGCTTGCGGCTGGACATGTAATAGATTTGACCGGGGACGGTGTAGAGACTGAACTTGGGTTTTAGTCCCTTGACCTCGCCCAGTTGAATTTCCAAAAAGTCGAAAAAGATCGTGCGGTCTTCACGCGTTTTGAGCGATACCAAATCGCTGCGTGCACTGGGATTGACGTTGGCATGAATGAATTCGAGATTCGTCGTTTTGCCGCACAACGATGCGCCGTAATATACGATTTTTAGTCTGATTTCTCGAAGTTTCCAATTGATGAACATAGACGGGCTCGGTTTCTGGCTTATTTGATGATGATTTGATCTCCGGCAGATTTGCCGTTCGTCTTGAAAATGTCGTCGAGAGCACTATCGAACGCAGCGTCGAATCCGCTTTCCATCATGGAAGGTGTATTGGTGACGAGGTCTTCGTAACGCGCGGATAACTTTTCCAATTCTTCCACCGCGCGCTTGCTAAATAACCGCACCAGTCCAATTTGGACTTCAACTTCGAAGACGACCGCCAACAAAAAGCTCTTGCCAACTTGGGAAAGATAGATATTCCGCGATTCGCCTTCATGGAACATCAAACGAAATTGTCCCTTTTCACCCATGCGGCGCGCCATTTCTGCGGTGGCTGCCATGTTGCTCGCGGTGAGAGCGGCGAGCGCAACAATATCGTTTTCGTTTACACGACCGCGCACGTTGATCAGTTGTCCACTGATGTCGGCGAGGAACACAAACGCCGAGCGTGTTTTGGCGCGCAGTTCGTCAAGGATTTTTTCGATCTGGTCTACTTGTTCTTCAGGCAAGATGACGGGCTTTGCCATGTTCGGACCTCTTCTGGGAGCGCAGTCGATAAAATCGTCTACTCGTCGACGGCGTCCGGACTAGTGCAGCCACAAAACCCTAGCACTACCCGCCAGGGCAAGTGTAATGGTGCGGGGTCAACTGTGCATTGAACACGCTTGGCTCACTACGCAAGATTTTGTGGATGTACTACTAGCTGGTTTATTTTTTCCAATCATCGCCCGGTGGTTCGGGCGCGATGGCAACGCCAATCTTGTCGCCAACTTCGGTTTTCCAAATCGTCTTCCACTTGCCCGACGTCTTGAGATCTTTGATTACAGTGTTCACTACATTCAAGAGTTCGGGATTGTTTTTGGCGACGCCAACGCCAAAGTAATCAGTCGTGGCATGGACCCCCACTACTTTGGTCCCAGGATTCCCCACTTGGAGTCCAAAGAGAAGCGCATCATTGTTTCCGATAGCGTCGATATTGCCTTTCAACAAGTCTTGTGCCGAGAGCGCAGGCGTGTCGTATTCGACAACTGTAGCTTTGGTGTTCGCCTTCAACCAGGCGACAAAGACTCCGCCTTTGGAGGTTCCCACTTTTTTGTCGTTGAGATCCGCGGTGGATTTGATCGCACTATTGTTTGTAACGAGCAAGCGCATACCCGAGCGATAGTAGGGCATGGAGAAATCAAT
The DNA here is from genome assembly GCA_016215025.1 of Chloroflexota bacterium. Taxonomy (GTDB): domain Bacteria; phylum Chloroflexota; class Anaerolineae; order UBA4142; family UBA4142; genus JACRMI01. The sequence continues at coordinate 49,563 of JACRMI010000124.1, read as the reverse complement.
ATCCTTCAACCGATCTTCTGTGATTATCACGGTTGATAGAATTATATCGAAGGTTCCTTTTTTTAGCTCGTCCTGTCGCGTGGCAGTGAGTGCTTCTTTAAAATCGATCTTGTTGGGATCGCCAAAGATGTAGGCGGCAATTTCCCGCGCTATCGCTGCTTCAAAGCCGTCTACTTGCCTGGTATCAGCATTGAGTCTTCCAAACGTGGGCACGTCGAATCTGACACCGGCGACCAACCGACCATGGTCTTGGATTTTGCGCAGCAGCGTCCCGTTTGCTGCGAGTGCGATGCCCGCCGGGGTGCTGCTACAAGCTGTGATGATGATGGCGAGCAATGCGATAGCACCGAGAAGAATCTTCTTCATGTTGGTTAGACTCCACTATGGATTTATCCCGCCGAGCGGCGTGCGCGTAGCCGTTCAATGGCCGCTTGCAAACTGGCTTGCATACGACTAATGGCTTCTGCAAGTTCGCCGATTTCGTCTTTGCGATCAATGTCGATTTTGGCGTCCAACTCACCCAGACTGATACGATCCGCAATCTTGGTCAATTGAATGATGGGGCGCGTAATTTGGCGCGCCAAGACGATTGCCAGGATAGCCGTCAATGCACCGACGACCACAACGATGAAAATCGAAATTGTCCGAAGCGTGTCTGCGGTTGACGTGAACGTCGAGAGCGGCGTCATCAGCACATAGTGCCAGGGCTTGGTAGATAAAGTTGTCATGGCGGCATAATGACGCTCGGGGCTGTTATCCGACGTGGTTTCAAAGGTTTTGATGTTATGGGTTGCTATTGCATTGGCTACATCCGGAATTGCCATCACTTGGACCTTACTACTCGTGGCGTTGCCAAAACGTTTTTCCGACACGATTGATTTTTCAACATCGGCAGGAACGGGAGCGATTGCGCTATAAAGCAACAAACTTCCTTCGACTTGATCGCGCTGATTTTTGCTCAAGCTGGTCGCCAAACGAATGCCTTGGTCGTCCAGCAGCAGACCGTAGGTTCCGCGCCCCGCGACGTCTTTGTCGCCTTCGACGAGTTCCCAAATACCCCAAAGACTCAAACGACTACGAATAACCGCGCGAATATTTCCACCGGAATCAAGAATGGGCGCACTGAAGAAAATGGCGGGTTGATTCGTCACAACAGAAACCGATGGATCGGAAATGTAACCGGCGTTTGCCTTCATTGCCTCTATGAAATAAGGGCGAAATTGGACGTTCGTATTCACGTCCGCATCGCTGGATGACAAGATAATAGTGCCATCCGTGTTCACAATCGCAATTGACTCGTAGAATTTTTTATTACTCAGAATCTTGAGTTCTTTGAGCGCAGTCGCTTGGGCTTGGGCGTCTTTCGGATTGATGGCAAAGTTTTGGAACGTTGGCAACAAGCTATTGGCGACAATATCTTCGCGGTGCCTTAAGAGATATTGCTCGATGGCGTTGCCGGTCGAGGATGTGTGTGACATCAAAGTGGTCGCACCTTGCTCCAGCAAAGCATCGCGCGTCTGCGGCACGCTAATCATCGCAAAAATTCCCAATGGAATAATGACCACTGCGAGAAATGCGGTAAGCAGTTTGGGAGCCAACCGCCAATTGGCGAGAACTCCCTTTCCACTAATCGGTTGAACGGATTGCATGGCTGTCATCAAGACCTCCTGGGCGAGCGGCTTGCTCGCTCTTTATAGTCGCTTGAGCTTGCTTTGCTCAAGCAAATTAGAGTTTGCGAATTGCTTCTAGCATCACGCGCTGGAAATTGACGCGCTTGGTGTTATCTTTAATCGATTCACTGACGGCTTCGATGAGATCGGCGAGGCGGTCACGAGGAAAATTGTCCATCGATTCGCCCAGCGCGCTAATTTCATCTTCGACAATGATGCTGGCGAGGGGACCCATCGCGCGTGCCAGCTCTTTGGTCACGCTATCGAAAAAAGGAGCATCGACCGTTTCACTGCCGGGCATCACGCTGCCGGGCGCGACTTCAAGAATGTGCGCTTTGAAAAGCGAATCGGCTACGTTGATCGCGGTGTTCTCGTCCATGCCGATGTTCTTGGCGATATCGGCGACGGTGCGCGCGCCATTGATTTGCGTTAGGATGCGCCACGCTTCGGGTTTCAAATTCACTTCGTTGGCGAGGTCGCCGCTAGACATTTTAAAAATCACTTGGGATAAGTTGGCAATGGATCCCATCCGTTCTTCCTCCTCGTCTATTTCAGCAGATTCGCTTGTTCAACAAGCTGCGATCCCAATACATCCAAATAATTTTGCGCCAAGGTATCCTGCTTGGATGCAGCGACATTTTTCAAACTCTTTTGCAGGTCAGGATCGTTGATAAATTCGACTGCGGCGACGTTCAGCGTCATGCGCAGCATCGAGAAATTCACCTTCGGCGCACAAAACACGACGACGAAGGCATCGCCGATCTCGCGGCTATAAAGCCATTTCTTCTCAAAACGAAATTCCAGATCGCGACATTCGTTCTTGGCTTGGAAAGCCGCAAAGCATTGGGCGATACTTGCGCCAACTTTGTTGTACTCGCCCTTGTCAATGGCTCCGCTAGTCAAGGTTCCCAAGAATTGTCCGTGATTGTCGAAGACGCCGGCAGCTTGGACGCCGGGAACTTTTTCGATTTCCCGCAGCAGATTGCCGACTCGTTCGTTCAAGTTGATCAGTCGGACGCCGTTCCACGATGGACTTAGTTCTTGTTTGATAATGGTGGCCATGTTAACTTCCGAATAGATCAGGGAGATGGGTTGTCAAACCGACTTGTTCCAAACGGTTGCCGTATTGGTTTTTGACTTGAGCCAGAGCGGGACGCAAATTGTTCATCCAGGTCTTGGAAGCCGGGTGCGATGCGAGGTCGCGAACTGTTTGCGCCAAGGTCTTGCATAGTCCCTCGTTGAATTGGGCAACGCTGGCTTGTCCTTCAAATTTGAGAACGCCATCTTTGTATTCCAACTCTGCGGCAAACGGATCGAGAAAAGGATAGCTGGTGGCTTGCGTAATGCAGGCACGCTTAAAAGATGTGATAAATGCGCCGCTCTTTTCGGCAAGGGTTGTTTCAAATTGACGTAGAACATCTTGCCAAAGATTGATCATTTCTTGTCGCACAAAACTATCTGCCAGGTTGACTTGATGGCTATACGCCTGTGCTAAATCGGAGCGGAACACATTGAACGACGAGTGTTCGTCGCCAGTCATTAAAATAATATCGTCCAGTGTTTTGGGTCCAGAGATCAAGACACCTTGGCTAAAAAGCGCGCTATCTAGAACTTGTCCATCGCGGAGATAAATGCTGGCAGCGCTCTTGCTTTTTGTCATGTGGATTTGAATATAGCCGGTATGCTTTTCGGTTTGCAGCTTTGCAAGGAGTTTGTCCAAGCCGGTCAAATCGCTGGACAGGTCTTTGTAAATAGGGTCGCTATCAAATAGACTGGCAAGTAGTTGCGTCAATTCAGCGGAGAGACGATAAACATTGAGCGCGCCATCTTTTTCTTTGGCTTTGACGGCGATGCCTTCGGCGGCGTCGGGTCCATGTCGTCGTTGCTTCTTGACTTCTTCAACGGCGTTGACAATGCTGCCCGTATCGATGAGTAAAATCCCGTCGTACTCCCAAGCGGTAAGGTGAACATAGCCAGTGAATTGCGTGCTTTTTAACTCCGCCAACATCGCGTCGAGTTGGGCGAACGACGTATTCAGATTTTCATAAACGGGTTGCCCCTTTGGAAAAAGCATGAATCGCTCCGCTGAAAATTATCTGACGATGCCGACCGCCATCAGAATGGCTTTGATTTGGTCCGGGGTGGCGCGGGGTTCTAACCAGAATGCAAGGAAATTGCTATCGATTTTTTCAAGGATGATTTTTTCTTTGGGATTGCTAGCTGTCATGCCTGAAAACATCCCAAGTTCTAAGACGGAGCCAATGACTTCGGCGCGATTGGCGATGAATGCGATAAAGGCAGCATCTTGTGCGGCATTTTGCTCTTTCGCATTGGCGCGCAAAGACCCAGACGTATTAACCGCCAAGGCATTCCGCAAGCCTTGTTTGCCGCGCAGTGCGCGCAGGTCGGATTCGAGCACGGCATCGCGTTCCGCGCGATGTTCGTCGGCAAGCCGCAGACCCTCAAGCAAAAGCATACTCCAAGGTGTCTGGACATTGCGGGCGAGTGAAAGGTTTTCCGATGTCACTTGAAAACTGCCGTCTTCCCAAGTCAATAATTCATAGACGGCTGGTTCACCTTCCAATTGATCAACGCGCGCATGAACAATTTCTCCATCAGCAAAGACTAACATGCCCTGACTCGTCCCTTTGGTGAGATGGACTTGGGCATTGTGTTGTTCGCTGCATTGGAGTTGGACTAGGTTCGCAAGACTGAGGTCTCGCAGTGTTCCGGTGAGAGGCATTAGTCCCTTCGAGAGAAAGATGGATTCATGATTCGGCGTGTAGCGGCATCCGCCAACGCTTTGAAAAACTCATCCACGTTCGCGCCAGTGAGACAGCTTGTTTCAAAAAAGGGAACGTTCCAAGACTGCGCGAGTGCGCTTGCTTCTTCCGTGCTGACTTGGCGTCCGAGGTCCACTTTGTTTCCCGCAATTACAAACGGTACGTTAGGTAAAATGCTGCGAATCTCATGGTGCCATTCATGCAACCGTTCAAACGATTGACGGTCCATCGCGTTGTATACCAAGCCCACGGCTTTGCTGCCGCGATAGAATGCGCGTCGAGTAAACGCAAAATGCGGCTGTCCGCTCACATCCCAGACGATGAGGCGCGCAGCTTGGTTTTGGCTCTGCACATCGTATAAATGAAAATCGACGCCAATCGTCATCACGCGCGAGGCATCAAACCGTCCGGTGCATAATCGCTTGATCAGAGTGGTTTTGCCAACATTCCCGTCACCGCCAAGCGTGATCTTGAAAGTAGGTGACGTATCTTTTTCATTGCTGCCACTTGATGGCTCGCCACCTGCCTTGTATGCCAGCGCTTGTTCGATCACGCGCTTTAAATCGACCAACGGAAAGGGCTTGGTCATATAGTGATAAACATTCAATCGCTGCGCCGCCAGTTCCACGTCTTCCGAACCATAAGCGGTCATCAAGATGGAGAGTGCCGCGGGGACCTTTTGCTTGAGCGCTTCGATCAATTCCAATCCGGTCATGCCGGGCATCCGATGATCGGTCACAACCAAGTCCCACTTGTCTTGATCGATTTTTGCGAGTGCTTCTTCTCCGGAGCTGACGGTTTCTACGTCAAAGTCTGCTCCTAGATCAGCCAAGCCATCTTTGATGAGGAAAGCGACGTTGATGTCGTCTTCTGCTACGAGAACACGCTTTTTCATCTATGATCTCCAAAAGAATGCTACAACTATAACAGGTTTTATAAAGAGAGTGGGTTAAGTAGAATTACGGCTTAATTACAATTCCATAACAAAAAACACGCTTTTCACAAACCGAAAAGCGTGTCCAAGAAAATGAATTTTTATCTAGCCCGCGAAGCGGTATCCTTTGCCACGAACATTGACGATGATTTGAGGATTATCGGGGTCTGGCTCTAACTTTTGTCTCAAGCGCCGAATATGCACGCGCACCATCGGGCGCGCATCAATGTCGGACAAGTCGTAACCTTGGGTCGCTTTGACCAGTTCACTAGCCGTTACGATGCGGTCTGCATGGCGTGCCAAATAGTCCAGCAAATCAAATTCGGTCGCGGTCAACTCGATTCCCTCGTCGCCTCGCACCACCAGTCGCTTTTGTCGGTCGATGGTGAGTTCGGACGTTTGGATAAATCGCTCTGCCTCGGCGTTTCCGGCGAGAGCCGCTGTGGCACGTTCGCGTTTGAGTTCGCGCAGAGTATCTTCGATTTGCGCGATGAGTTGTTGATGACGGAATTCTTCTCGGCGTTTTGCCAATCCGCGTTCAACGCTTTCTACGATTTGGCTCATGCTCGCCGGTTTGGTGATATAGTCCAACGCGCCTTTGCGTAATGCATTGATAACAGAGTCCAGCGTGCCATAGCCGCTCATCATGATGACGACGGTTTGCGACCAGCGCCGCGTAATCGCCGAGAGCAAATCCAGCCCATCCATGTTGCCTGGCATCTTGATATCGACGAGCGCCAAATCAAAGTCCTGGCGTTCACAGGCGAGCAACGCTTCTGCCGGATCGGCAGCCGTAACCACTTGATATCCTTGTGATTCCAAGGCATCACAGATAACAAGGCGGATAGAGTTTTCGTCATCGACGACCAGAATATGTTCGCGGTGATTCATAGAGTTTAGTCCGTGTCGCACTGGATGACTAGGAATTTATTCGCTCGCCTTCAAATTGGACTTGGTTTTTCCGTCGGCAACCATTGTGCTTTTTGTTCGATCTGTTGGTTGCGTTGGCAGCCAAACTGTAAAGGTTGTACCTTTGCCTATGGTGCTATCGACCGTCAATCGTCCGCCGTGACTGGCAACAATTGTGTGACTGATGCCTAATCCCAACCCAGTACCCGTCGATTTTGTCGTATAAAAGGGTTCAAAAATTTTATCCAAGTTCTGCGACGCAATTCCGATTCCTGAATCGATAAACTCAGTGCAGACCCATTGGCTATCTTCACTTACCTGTCCGATAATCTTCAACTCACCGCCGCTCGGCATGGCATCGACCGCATTTAAGACCAGGTTGAGAAACACTTGCTTGATTTGATTTGCGACGCCGTAAATGATCGGAAGCGTGCCATTCCATTCCACTTTGGTTGTCACTTTGGCGTGTTGCAAGCGTTTGCCACTGAGGGTTAGAACTTCATCGACCAAGGCTTTAAGGTCCATCGGTCCGCGCGAACCTTTGGAAGGTCGATAAAAATCTAACATGCGCTGCACCATCGTCCCCAGGCGTTCGACTTCACTTTTAGCAATGCCAAGATAGCGTTGTTGCTTTTCGACATTGTTCAAATTCGCTAACGCCAAATCCAAACAACCTTGCAACGCTTGCAAGGGATTGTTGATTTCGTGCGCGAGCGAGGCGGCCAGGCGACCGATGCCTGCAAGTTTTTCGGCTTGCACGAGCTGAGACTGCATCGCTTTTTCTTGAGTAATGTCTTGAAGGACATTGACGCTGCCGATCACTTTCCCTTCAGTCTGCATGGGATAAGTGTTGAGCCGAAAAGTTCCACCGGCTAAATGGGGAATTTGCACCTCGCCTCGACGCAAGATTTCGGTGGAACGCAGCCGGACCGGACAATAATCGGAGAAGGTATTGCAGATGTTCAATGAATGACAATCGGCGTCGATCAATGCGTTGGGTGTGGTTCCTAACCACTCTGCCAACGTTCGATTGGCGCGCATGATGCGACACTCGGCATCGACGAGCCAGATGCCCGCATCGATCACATCGACGGTCTGTTCCCATTCGTGTTTGGCGTGTGCGACTTTGGCAAAAACCTCAGTTAGCTCCGCCAAATGGTTGCGGACCTGTTGCTGCAAGCGTGCATTTTGAATTGCGATGGCGAGCGGCGCGGCGATGGATTCCATCAACATCAAGTCGCGTTCGTCAAATGTTCCCGGCGATTTGTTGATGAGTTCAATCGCGCCAATGGTTTCGTCATGTGCAATCAAGGGCACACAGAGGATCGAGCGCGTGATAAAGCCAGTGCCGCGATCGACTTTGGATTGCCACCGGATATCTTTGGAGACATCCGGCACAAGAGCAGAGCGGCCGTTTTCCACGACCCAGCCGACGATGCCTTCACCTTTGCGCAAACTGAATGACGAGAATTGATGCGGATCGCCTTGCAAGAGTTTCGAAAACACAATGCGTTGCGATTCGGGGTTCCACAACAAAACGGTCCCGGTCTCGACTTGCATTTTTCGTTTGACGATGTCGATGACGGTCGCCAGCGCTTGATCGGGTGTTTGATTGGAGACAATCGTCTTGCCGACCGTTTGCCAAATGGCTTCGGCTTCGGCACGCATGCGGAGTTCGTTTTCGATGCGGGCTTTTTCCGTCAGCGTGATCCATTGACGCAGGGCGCGTTCGGCAATATGCGGTAGATCGATCAGAGTGTCCGGGCTTTTGACAATGTAATCGATCGCCCCCGCTTTGATCGCTTCGACGGCGATGCGTTCATTGCCATGACTGGTCATGATGATGACGGGAATATCGGGGCGATCTTTTGGCTGGAATAACAATTCCACGCCTTCGCCATCAGGAAGTTTCCAATCGGCGACAATGAGATTAGGAGGATCGCTATCGATGAGGCGACGGGCGTGGGCAAGCGTGTTCGCAATCGAAAGTCGAACCAGATCGCCGCCACGCAAGCTAAAAGCGCGTTGAATGATTTCCGTGTGGGCTGGTTCGTCCTCTAACAAAAGAATATGGGTCGGTTGATCCGTGATCACAGCGTCCACCTTCCAAAAGCTGCAGCGTCAAGTGCAAATTCTTCTCTAGTCACAGAACCCAGGGTTAATCCTATTTCATCATAAAGAGTTAACTCTATTATCTATCAAAACTTCGAAAACACCAAACTTGACACGATTTAGATTTTTGTTTTTGACCGCATTTTGACCCCAAGCAAACGATGTTTGGACTTGCTCAACCTATAATCAGGGCAGTCCGACGATTGGGTTGTCGGACTTTGCATACGGGGTGTCGTGCAAACGGTATGCCGAGTTGAGAACGCGGGCTGGTTGTCTTAGCGCAGACACGTAATTATGCGGAAAAGTTATCGACATCTGACGAACGTTTGGCAATCTCACAACATCATGTGAATGCGCTACCAGTGGGTGGCTGGAGGAACGAAACATGGCAGTTAGAAGACATCTGATCAAGGATTGGATGACACCCGATCCCATCACAATTGGTCCGGATACCACACTTCCTGAAGCGGATCGACTGATGAAGGAATGTGGGATTCGGCGTTTGCCGGTTGTGGAGAACGGGCGTCTGGTTGGGATCATCACGTTAGGCGATGTGCGCGAGGCTTCGCCGTCGAACGCGACCTCGTTGAGTATCTACGAACTCAACTATTTAATTTCGCGCTTGACGGTAGGCACGATGATGACGCAAGACCCCATCACCATTACTCCAGATACTTCGATTGAAGCAGCCGCGCGGCTCATGCTGGAGCACAAGATCGGCGGCTTGCCGGTGGTAGATGGCACGCGCGTCGTAGGTATCATCACCGAGTCTGACATTTTTCGACTGTTAATTACCGAGGGCGAACTCCGTCACTCGTTTGCCTAACTCTAGGAACAGTTAGCGGGCTGCCGTGATGCCGCCCGCGACAATCTCTGACGAAGGAGAGGAGATTCAATGGCGAAACAACCCGACCGCACTGGGGATGTAGATATTGATCGAAAATCACGCTTGAGAATTCCACGGCAAGTTGTTCACAAACAAAAGCCGCAAGAGCGCGTATATAATTTCAACGAAGTCTATCTCGGTTTTACCGAAGAAACAGCCAAGATCGAAGCATCACGTTGCTTGCAATGTCCCGATGCGTCTGGCTGTTCTTTAGCATGTCCCCTCCACAACGATATTCCACGTGCTATGTGGCACATCTCCCGCGGTGAATTCCTCGAAGCTGCCAAGGTCTATCGCGAAACCAGCAATCTGCCCGAAGTCTGCGGTCGCGTCTGCCCGCAAGAAAAATTGTGCCAAGGTTCTTGCGTCGTCGGCAAGCGCGATCAACCCGTGTTCCTCGGCAAGTTGGAATATTTCGTTTCCGATTACGAACGCCGCACCGTCGGCATGAGCAAGCCCACGATTGCGCCATCGACCGGCAAACGTGTCGCGGTCGTCGGTTCCGGTCCCGCCGGTATCGCCGTTGCAGAAGAACTGATCAAGCGCGGACACGCGGTCACCGTTTTCGAAATTCTGCCGAAAGCCGGCGGCGTCATGGTGTACGGTATTCCATCGTTCAAACTCAAAAAGAGCGTGATCGCCGACAAGATTCAATATCTTGAGGAAATCGGCGTCAAGTTCGTCATGAACACGACGATTGGTAAAGATAAAACAATTGACGACCTCATGGCGCAAGACGGTTTCGACGCAGTCTTTCTCGGTACCGGCGCATGGACGCCCACCAAATTGAATTTGCCCGGCGAAGACTTGAAGGGCATTTACATGGCAACCGAGTATTTGATTCGCGGCAATCTCGACCCAGAATATTTGCCGGAAGGATTCAAGACCAAGCCTGAAGCCGGTCATCACATCGCGATTCTCGGTGGTGGCGATACGGCGATGGACTGCGTCCGCACGTCGCGTCGATTGCAAATTCAGTCCGGCATCACCGATGGAACGGTAACCGATTATTATCGCCGCAGTGAAAAAGAAATGCCCGGCAAACCCGAAGAGCGCACAAACGCAACGGAAGAAGGTATAACGTTTGAATTTCTCGTCGCTCCCGTGCAATTCATGGGCGATGAAAATGGTCACGTTCAAAAAATGGAATTGGTGCGCATGACCTTGGGCGAGCCGGATGCCTCCGGTCGCCGCCGTCCTATCGAGCAAAAAGGCTCGAACTTTGTCGTCGAAGCAGACACGGTTATCTGCGCGCTTGGCTATAATCAAGATCGCTTGCTCGAAAAGACAACGCCAGATTTAAAAGTGGACAAGTGGGGCTGTTTCATCGTCGATAAAGCAACCGGCGCAACAAGCAAGCGCGGCGTTTATGCCGGTGGCGATGCGGTGACCGGTGCCGATTTGGTCGTCACGGCCATGGCGGCAGGACGTCGCGCGGCAGTTGCGATGGATACGTACTTGAGAAGTTGAGACTTTAAAGGTTTGTTCGCCTGATGTACAAGTTGGTCAGGCAACATTCGTTGATTGGCAAAGGCATTGGTTAGGTGTGAAACCTTTAGGGTTTTGAATTTCGCCGTGATGCGTGCGGCGATTGATCGTTTTGCTTCTTGAAAACTCAAACACGAGGGAGCATGTCCCTCGTGTTTTCTTTTCCTCGGTTCGTTGTTGTGATATACTGACGTCGTCGTACCGTAGCATAGCCCCTCGTGGGCGACGGGCATAAGCAACGCGCACAAGGCGCTATACTACGATGGATGGAAAACCACGAGGCTTGTATGAATTTTGGAGTGCCTAAAGAAATCCGCGAACTAGAGAATCGAGTGGGGTTGACGCCAGCCGGTGTGCATGCGCTTGTCGAAGCAGGGCATACCGTGTATGTTGAAAATGGCGCGGGCATGGGCGCTGGTTTTGCCGATGATAATTTTCGCGCGACGGGCGCAAAGATCGCCTACTCGGCTGAAGAAGTTTACGGACGTGCTGATGTTGTCGCAAAGGTAACGCGCTTGACTGCACAGGAGCACGCGTTACTGCGTGAAGATCAAACGGTGCTATCGTTCATGCACTTGGCAGTGTCGTCGTCCGATTTATTGGAAACGCTCAAGAAAAAATCGATCACGGCAATTGCGTACGAAATGATTCAAGCGGAAGATGGTTCGCACCCTGTCTTGCTTACGGCGAGCCAAGTTGCCGGGCGAGTCGCACCGGGCATCGCGAGCGAATTGCTCTCGAGTACGCGGGGCGGTCGTGGAATTTTGTTGAGTGGTGTGCCAGGTGTTCCACCCGCCGCCGTTGTGATTCTAGGTGCAGGTGCATTAGGCGAGAATGCGGCGCGCGCGTTCTTAGGCATGGGCGCTCAAGTTACCATTTTGGATCGCACGCCTGACAAGCTGCAACGCATCGACGAGATGTTTGGCAGTTGCATCACGACGCTGTTTGCGACACCATACAACGTTCAGCGTGTCGTCGAATTCGCGGATGTGTTGATCGGCGCGGTACTTGCGCCGGGACAGCGCGCACCGATCGTGGTTACGCGCGCGATGGTCAAGCGCATGAGACCGCGTTCGGTCATTATCGATTTTGCCATCGATCAAGGTGGCTGCATTGAAACAAGTCGCCCAACGACGCATCGCAATCCAACGTACGTCGAAGAAGGCGTCATCCATTATTGCGTCCCGACGATCTTGTCACGCGTCGCGCGAACGGCGAGTCATGCATTGCTCAATGCCTCATTGCCATATCTCTATGCGATTGGAAAATTCGGCGTCGATCAAGCGATTCGCGCCGATTCGTCGTTGATGCGCGGCGTCAACACGTGGCACGGCAAGCTCGTCAACACGCAAGTTGCTGATGCACTGGGTTTGCCAGTGAACAGCACACAGTGAACAGTGAGCAGTATTCAAGATCAGGATCCAAATTCCAAATTCCAACATCTAACTTCCAATTTCTAACCTCCAAACCCCAACATCGAGATTTACATGTATCGAAATAAAGTTGTTTCCGCGCAAGACGCGGTGAAAATTATTGAATCGAATCAGCGACTCTATCTTGGCGGCGGCGCTGGTGTGCCGCATCGTGTGCTAGCCGCCATCGTGGAGCGCGCCAGCGAATTGCGCAACGTCGAATTTGTGACGGTGTTGTTCTTTGGCGATGCGCCGCACTTGAAGCCAGAATACGCCCAGAATTTTCGTCTGCGGGGTTTGTTCATTGGCGACAATGCGCGCCCAGCCGTGCAATCCGGACGCGGGGATTTCGTCCCTGTTTTTCTTTCCGAAATTCCAGACATGTTTCGCAATAATACCTTGCCGCTCGACGTGGCGATGATTCAAGTCTCGCCGCCGGACGAGCATGGCTTTTGTTCGTTCGGCTGCGAAGTGGGTTGCACCAAGCCCGCCGCGCAAGCGGCTAAGATCGTTATCGCCGAAGTGAATCGACAAATGCCGCGCGTGTTGGGCGATTCGTTCATTCACGTGAGCAAATTGGATTACATTGTAGAAGTCGATCATCCGTTGCCCGAAGCTCCCCAGGGCGGTGGCACGGAAACTCATCGACAGATTGGCAAGAACATTGCGGACTTGATTTCGGATGGCGATACGTTACAGTTGGGCATCGGCTCGATTCCGGATGCGGTGCTCGCGCAGGTCGGTGATCGCCAAGACCTAGGTATTCACTCGGAGCTTTTCTCCGACGGCGTGATCGATTTGGTCAATCGCGGCGTGATTACGAATGATCGCAAAACGCTGCACCCCGGCAAGATTGTTGCGGGATTTTTATTCGGTTCGCAACGGCTCTATCAATTCGCCAACGATAACCCGATCATCGAATTGCATCCGAGCGACTATGTGAACGATCCGTACATCATCGCGCAAAACGATAACATGATCGCCGTCAACTCTGCGATTGAGGTCGATTTGACTGGGCAGGTCTGCGCCGATTCGATTGGTCCCGCAATTTATTCCGGCATCGGCGGTCAAGTCGATTTTGTGCGTGGCGCGGCACGTTCGCGTGGTGGCAAGCCCATCATCGCGCTGCCCGCGACCGCGAAAGATGGCAAGATGTCGCGCATCGTCACGCACCTTAAACCGGGCGCAGGGGTTGTGACTTCACGCGGCGATGTGCATTACGTCGTGACCGAATACGGCGTCGCGTCTCTGCATGGCAAGTCGATTCGCGAGCGCGTGTGCGCGTTGATTGCAATTGCCGCGCCGCAGTTCCGCGAAGAGCTAGAGCGCTACGCCAAGCAGAATAATTATATTTAGGCATTTGGAATAATCCGCGAATCACGCGAATCACGCGAATCATGCGAATTAGAAGGAGATTCGCGGATAAAAATAGGAAAGTAAATGCAACAACTCAACACTCGCCGCGGTGTCTTAACCGTCGTGCCAGCTTGTTCATCGCAAGAACTCGCTGGACTTGGCATTGACCCCGGCTTGGGATTTTTCTGGCATAATCGACCCGACCTTCAACATCAAACATTAGTCAAGATCGCAGCTCAGTCGCAGAGTCGTGTGACGCTGGTGCATAGCCCCAACCGCGTGATTGTTGCCTACGTGACGATTACCTTGCCGGATGAAGACACGCGCTGGGGTAGAGACCACATCAAGGGCTTGTATGAACTGGGCGGCATCGAAGTTGGACGCGATTGGCGTGGGCTGGGACTATCGCGCGCGTTGATGGCAGCCGCATTCTCGGATGGGCAGTACGACACCGGCATCGTCATCGCGACGGGTTATCGCTGGTGCTGGGATTACGAATCGACGGGGCTGACTACGCGCGAATATCGCGACATGCTGCATCGCGTGATGCGCCGCTTTGGCTTTGAGTTTTTCGACACAGACGAGCCGAACATTGCGTGGTATCCCGATAACGCGTTGGTGGGGCGAATCGGCAAGGATGCGCCTGCGGATTTGGTCAAGCAATTCAAGGCGCTATTGTTCGAGAACCATGCGAGCGATTATAGCTTGAGTGAGTTTGTGGGAAGATGAAATATTCTGCGTTGTGATAGAGAAGAGAGCGAGACGTGTTTTCATCGTCTCGCTTTTGTTTTTGAATATCCAGTTGAATCTCTCCGCCATTTGTGTTATATTTGTGCCGACCTAATTTCCTCGCGAGGGAGCACAATGAAATTCAAGTGGTTCGCTCTGACCCTGTTCATAGTCTCAGCCACGTTGGTTATGGTTGCCACTGCTCATGCGCAGACGGGCGATGCAGCTCGAGGACAAAAGTTATTTGCGCAGGATTGCGCCGTCTGTCATGGTGATCGCGGGCAAGGACGCGTGGGCGCGACGCTAGCCAAAGATTTCCCCGGCATTCGCGTCGATGTGTTACTCAAGGATACGATCTCGAATGGTGTGCAAGGCAGCGTTATGCCCGCGTGGGCAAAATCCAAAGGCGGACCGCTGACCGACGCCGAGATCGACGACATCGTTGCCTATATTCGCTCGTTAGGTAACATTGCGCCAACATTGCCGCCCGTTACGTTGCCACCCACTCGCCAACCCATCTTGCCGACCCCAGTTGCCACCTTTCCTCCCGGCGATAGCACCCGCGGCGCGCAGGTCTATAACGCCAACTGCGCTGTTTGTCATGGTGCGAATGGCGAAGGACGCGTCGGCGCGACGCTGCGTAAAGATTGGTCTGGCATCAATGTGATGGCACTGCTAGACACGACGATCTCTCGCGGCGTTGCCGGCTCCAAAATGCCGGCGTGGGCGCAATCCAATGGCGGACCGCTATCGAATCAAGAAATATCAGACGTTGCCGCGTACATTCTGACGTTGAAAAGAGCCGGTCCACCGATTGCGAGTCCGCCGGTCGCTCCGAGTAGTGACATTGGCGGCATGGTCGCACTCGTTTGTGGTGGGTTGGTGCTCATTATTGGAATTGTTGTGCTGGTTTTAGGTCTAGCCATCGCACGATCACGAAAGTAAGAACCAACGACTGCTAAAGGGGCAGAGGCAATGGGGCTGGTCTGCTCCTTTGTAGTTTTGGGGATTGGATTACGGATGCCTGAACGACAACGCGCTGAGGCGATGCCTGGTGTGCCGTCCGTTTTTTTTCGACTGATTGAAATTGTCTCTTGGGTAGTTATTGGTGGCGCAACCATCATCCTTTGGTGGACCTTTCCTCTCATTGCGCCCTGGCAAAAGCTGACCATTGCCTTTTTATTATTGGGATCGGTGATTTGGACATTTCACTGGTTTCTACCTCGCTATGGTTTGCGCCGCAGGATGTTTTTGCCCATCCTCATTGCCCAAGCAACCATAGTGGGCTACGCCTATTACATTTTTTACCCCTACGACCTTAGCAACTTTTTTATCGCTGTCATCAGCGTTGCTGCCGTCCTCGCTGAATGGCAAGTGGTGCTATTCGGCGTGGTGCTGACTACTCTGATCAATATCGCCGTTCGTTTTCTCCACGCCCAACCCTTCACCGATCTGATCGTTTCCGTCGGATTCGATTTCTTTACCATGCTCGTGACCGTCATTCTGTTGATCGCGCTGACGCGGATCATACGCCGCCAATTTGCAAACACCGCCCGACACAACCACGACCTTGCCTTGTTGTTAGACCTGAGTGCGCCGACGGGCGGATTTTTCGATCCGCATATTATCGTTCCCGATAGCGCAAAAAAAATTGCCCTGGGTTTCCCCGTGACGCTTTGTCGCATCTGCCTCTTGTCCGATGATGGCAAATCTCTGATCAACTATGGGATGCATCCGCTCCGCGCGCTGCCTTTGCATTTCCAGGTCGGCGAACGGGTTTCGCTCGACTTGATGAGTTTTCATCGGCGAGCGATTGAGACGCGCGCGCCCGTCATTCTGCGCATGGACCAACCCATCCAGAACCTGACGGACATCGAACGGCAAGCTATTTTGTTCGAGAACATTCAATCGACGTGCCTAGTTCCTTTCGGCGTTGAAGATACGATGATTGGTGTCATCGATTTAGTGGAAGCGCGCAGTTGGAAAAACCAGCCCTTTGACGGTCCTCAGATCGAGTTGCTCAAGACGATTGCGCATCAAATCGCCATCGTCGTTCAAAATGCTCAATTGCATCAAGTCATGCGCAAGCAGGCGGAGCGTTTTCTGGTGCTGAACGAAGTGGCGCACGCCATCGGTTCGACCATCGAAATGGACAAGTTGCTCGAGTTGATCTACCAAGAATTGCGCCAAGTCATTTCGACCGACACCTATTACGTCGCACTTTATGATCCCAATGATGAGACGCTCGACTTGCGAATCTTGATTGACGAGGGAGAACGGTTTCCAGCCGCCAAAGTTCCCGTTCAAGCCGGCTTGGCCAGTCTCGTCATTAGCAATCGTCGACCGATGATGTTCAGTCATCTAAGCGAAGAGCGCAGGTCCTTGCCCATTCAACCGGTGACCGTGGGACAGACTCGCTCCTCGGAATCGTGGTTAGGTGTTCCTCTCATGACCGGTGATAATTTGCTGGGTATGCTTGTGGTAGCATCGTACACGCCATTTGCTTTCAATGAAGATGACCGACGCATGATGGCAAACCTTGCGGAGCAAGTCGTGTTGGCGCTCGATAACGCTCACCATCATGGCGAAGTAGAACGGCAATCCCGGTGTGATTCGTTGACCGGCGCATTCAATCATGGTTACTTGATCCAACGTTTGCGTGAGGAGGTCGAATGTTCCCAAGCCAACAAGCACCCGGTCTCGCTCATTATGCTCGATATCGATTTCTTCAAACAGTACAACGATACATTCGGACATGTCGTCGGCGATGCGGTTCTGCGCGCCACTGTTCAAGCGATTCGATCCCACATCAAACACACCGATGCGGTCGGGCGCTGGGGTGGCGAGGAATTTAGCATTGTCCTGCACAATGCAACGGCGGAGCAAGCCTGTCACGTAGCGGAACGGATTCGACAGACGATGGCTGCGCTAACGCTGACTGGAACTCTGGGTCAATCCGTTCCCGCGCCCACGGTAAGTCAAGGAATTGCGACTTATCCTGACCACGCCATCAGTGCGGATGCGTTGGTCACCGAAGCAGATCGCACCTTGTATCGCGCCAAGGCGAACGGCAGAGACCAGGTTGCGATTGCTCGTTCCAAATAAAAACGATTGTCACCCTGAGCGAAGCAAAGGGTCTCGTTCCGCAAAGAATGAGATGCTTCGCTCCGCTCAGCATGACATCTTGTTAGGCGCTCTTAACGAGATTACGTAATTCGGTAGTAGAGCAAGCGGCTTCGGCACCAAAGTTGCCGCGCTTGCTTGTGGAGGTCAACGATGACAGACTCCAAGCGGATACGTCGATTGAAGACCGATTCCGACATGCGCTCAATTCCGAACAAGGCATCCTCGACAGCTCCGTTATCCTCAGCCCCTGTTCCTCTTCACGAAAACTATTTTCGTCCACTGGTCGAAAACGCTTCCGATGTGATTTTGATTCAGGGAGCGGATGGGATCATTCGCTACATTTCGCCCGCCATCGAAAAATCATTAGACTATACCGCGCAAGATGTGATCGGTCACAACGTATTCGAATTCGTTCACCCCGATGACTTGTCCACGGCTCAATCTGCGTTCCAACATCGCTTGATGACACCGGGGCCGGCGTCCGAACCGACCGAGTTGCGCGTTCGACATCGCAATGGTTCGTGGCGTACCTTTCAGTTCATCGGCAACAACTGTCTGGACGATCCAGTCATTTCCGGTATCGTGGTGAACTTGCGCGATATAACAGAACATCAACTTGCGCAACAAGCCATCCAAGCGAGCGAAGCGCGTCTGCGCTTGATTAACAACAACATGCTCGATGTGGTGAGCCAGGTCGATTTGACCGGCACACATTTGTACGTTAGCCCATCGTTCAAAAAAGTTTTGGGCTATGATCCCATTGAGGTGATCGGCACGACCGTTTACGACTATGTGCATCCCGATGATATGCCGCCGGTGATTGAGGCGATTCAAGCGGCGATAGTATCTCGCACAGGCGCGCGGATCGAATATCGCTTTCGCCACGCCGATGGTCACTATATGTGGCTCGAAGCGATGGGCAGTTTTCTCTTTGACGAAGCTGGGGAACCGGTGGGTGCAGTCCTCGCTGCTCGGGATGTGACTGCGCGCCGCCAACGCGAAGGCGAATTACGTGCCATCGCTGCCGTCAGTGCCGCCGTGCGTTCGGCTCAATCGCGCGCGGAAATGATACCTGTCGTGCTCGATTATTTGATGGAATTGTTGCAAGCCGATGGAGCCGCGCTAGCACTCTCTGACGCCGAGACTGGCGAGACCGTCGTCGAAATGGCGCGCGGTACGTTCGTTGCGTCGATTGGAATGCGGATCAAGCCGGGGCAAGCTATCGGCATTGAATCGTCGGCGATGGCAAACGTACCACTCATCGCTTATTCAGAAACGATTGGGACCCTCTGGATTGGGCGCACGAATCCAATCGATAAATCCGAGCTGCGATTGATTACGGCGATTGCCGACATCGCCGCGAATGCGATTCATCGAGAGATGTTACATGAGCAGACAGAGTCTCGTCTGCAGCGACTCATGGCTTTGAGCACGATCAACAAAGCGATTAGTTCTACCTTCGATTTGCAAGTCACGCTCAATATTCTGCTCGATCAAGTCACCGTCCAACTGCATGTCGATGCGGCAGCGGCGCTGTTATTCGATTCCAGTATGCAGATGCTGCAATTCTTGGCGGGACGTGGAATTCGACAGCCGGCGAGTCGCTTGATCTTGCCGTTCGCTTTGAACGAAGATTATGCCGGGCACGTCGTGAGAGATGGTGTCAACACGATCATTTCCGATTTGGTTGCCTCGCCACCGCCTGTACCGATTCGTCGATTGGTCGGCGAAAATTTCAGAGCGTATGTTGCCGTGCCCTTGGTCGCTAAAGGACAGATCAAAGGCGTGCTCGAAGTTTTTCATCGCCAGCCGCTCAAACCCGATGCCGAGTGGATGGAATTCCTAGAGGTGCTCGCGCGCGATGCGGCGATTGCCATCGACAATATCGAACTGTTCCAAGGCTTGCAGCGTTCCAATTCGGAATTGCTTGCGTCGTACGACGCAACACTGGAAGGTTGGTCGCGTGCGCTCGATCTACGTGACAGTGTAACGGAAGGACACACGCAGCGAGTTGTCGGCTTGACGCTACGCCTCGCGCGCGCGATGCAATTGCCCGAAAGCGAACTGCCGAATCTGCGGCGCGGCGCGTTGTTGCATGACATTGGAAAAATTGGTGTACCCGATGCGATCTTGCGCAAGCCTAGCTCGCTGGTAGATGAAGAATGGAAGATCATGCGCAAGCATCCGGTCTATGCCTTTAACATGCTTTCGCCGATCACGTATCTGCGTCCCGCGTTGGAGATTCCGTACGCGCATCACGAACACTGGGACGGGAGCGGCTATCCGCGCGGCTTGAAAGGCGAAGAGATTCCGCTCGCCGCGCGCATCTTTAGCATCGTCGATGTGTGGGATGCGTTGTGCTCGGATCGTCCATATCGAAACGGACTGCCGGCGGCAGATGTGCGCCAATACATCCGTGAGAGTGCGGGCACTCTGTTCGATCCAGCGATCGCAGCCAAGTTTTTGGAGTTGGTCGCGAATGATTGAGATTTTTTGTAATACTCTGGTTGTCACACTTGCATGACTGTGGCCGAACTGGCTGTGCTGAACTTCGCACACTCATCTACAACCACGCGCGGTGCAAGTGTTGCGAGGAGGCATGCCGCATGAGGTAGTGGTGGACGATTCGCGTGCCGGCGCTGAGCGAAGCCGAAGCAAGCAATCTCAGTCATGGACGAACGCGAAGCGGCTTCGACGCTCGGCAGTTTGTCGATTACTATGCTCTTTGATAACGCTCCTCGCTATGACAGAAGGCTGAGTTACGATTTTTCCTGGCTTTTGAACGGCGCTTACTTGCGCAAGAATCAAATTGTGCTATACTAATCCGCGAGTTAAGAAACAATTAGCTATGGCTAGACAAACATTGCGAATCATTTTCCCTGACGATGGGGACTGGCGATGACGTTATCATTTTTTGCTTCTAAAGATTTACGCGCTCGCCTGGCGTGGCTGCGTAGCGTATTACCATTTGCAGTTTTCCTCGGCGTTCTTCTCTACGAACTATCCAAATTTTTATTCTCCCCCAACCTAACGGAAAACCTCCATTTTTTTCTTGATCTGGTTGTCTATGGCACGATTGGTCCTGTGACCATTTGGTTTACGATCAATTGGATTTCTCAACGTGTCGAGGAAAGTGAAAAGGCGCTTGCCGCCAAAGCCCAGGCCGAACGAGAGCAAGAACGCGCCGTGCAAGCAGCGCATGAGCAGGAACGGTTACTGGCGACGGTTTGTTCCAACTCGGCTGATGCCATTATCACGCTCGATAACGATGGGATTATTCAAACTTGGAATCGCGGTGCGGAAATGATTTTTGGTTATAGTGCCGACGAGGTCGTGGGCAAACATTTCCGAATCATCATCCCACCGGATATCGATTCACGCGGTGAAGTGGAATGGCTTGCGAATCAAGTCAAACAAGACGGTTTTATTCGCAATTATGAAACAGAACGAATTGCCAAAGACGGTCGCCGGGTCGGCGTCGATTTGACGCGCACGCAGTTGCAGAACGAACAGGGTGAAGTGATTGGCAGTTCGGCGATTCTGCGCGACATCACCGAGCGTGTCCGCACTGAGCAAGCAATTCAGAAAATGAATCTGGAATTGGAAACCAAAGTTGCTGAGCGGACGACGCAGCTTGCTTCGGCGACGGAGACGTTGCGCCGGCGCAACGTCGAATTGGAGCGTGCCAATCAAGAGTTGCAAAAGCTCGATGAATTGAAATCCGAATTTGTATCGATGGTGTCGCATGAATTGCGCGCACCGCTCACCAATATTAACGGTTCGATTGAGTTGTTGCTCGAAGGTGACGCGCCGTGTTATGATCGCCAGCATCGCGATTTGCTGCATATCGTTGGCGAACAGAGTGCGCGGCTCACGCGCTTGGTGCAGGGCATCTTGAATGTGAGTCGAATCGAAGCAGGGCATTTGGTGCTCCAGCCGCAAGCATTCAATATTGTCGGCTTGATCGAAAAAGTAATCGGCGTTTGGGAATCGCGCGACGTATCGAATCCGTTCGAGCATCCGCGCGCCGAGAATTTGCCATCGGTGTGGGCAGACCGTGATCGAACTGAAGAGGTATTATTCAACTTGATTGACAACGCAATAAAATATTCGGCAGAAGGCACCTCCATCCGAATTGATGCCGAGTCGAATGGCAAATTTATGTTGGTCTCGGTGTCGGATCAAGGGGTAGGCATTCCGTCTGACGAGGTCCAAAAAATCTTTGATAAATTCCATCGCGTCGACCGAGGCGATTCGTCGGAAACGTACGGTCATGGCTTGGGGTTATACATTTGTCGGCGGCTCGTCGAAGCGCAAGGTGGTCAAATTTCCGTCGATAGCATCCTAGGCGAAGGTTCGACATTTCGATTCTCTTTGCCGTTAGCAGGGCGCGGCGAAATGGAATTGGGTGGCGCTCGACGCGTATCATCAGGGGGACGAAAATGACCAAGGCACGCGTGCTTACGGTCGACGACGACAAGACCCTGGTTCGATTATTGCGTGAAGCATTATCCAAAGCAGATTATGAAGTGATTACGGCTTCGAATGGAATTGATGCGCTGCAAGAATTGTACGCCAAGCAACCCGACATCGTTTTGCTGGATGTGATGATGCCGCGCATGGATGGCTGGGAAACGGCGGCACGCATTCGGCAAGTAAGTCAAGTGCCCATCATCATGCTGACGGCAAAAGATGAAGAGAACGACAAGCTCAAAGGTTTTGCGGCGGGCGTTGACGATTATGTGACCAAGCCGTTTAGCTTCGCCGAAATTGTGGCGCGTGTTCAAGCTGTGTTGGGGCGCTCGCGCCAAGTCCCCGTCGATCACAAGCCCAAGCGCTATGCGAGTGGCGATCTAGTAATCGACACCGATTTGCGGCGCGTCACGAAAAAGGGGGAGATCATCGACCTCACGCCGACGGAATATCGATTGTTGGCGACGCTCGCAGAAAATTCGGGACGAGTATTATCGCATGAGCAGTTGCTCAACAAAGTCTGGGGTTATGAGTTCGGTGAGGATACCGGATATGTGAAACGGTACATTTGGTATTTGCGGCGCAAAGTGGAGGATGATCCGCGCAAGCCGGAACACATTTTGACCGAACGCGGTTTTGGTTATTTGTTTCAAGGCGACTAGTAGTGCATCCACAAAATCTTGCGGAGTGAGCCAAGCGTGTTTGATGCACAATGCACCCAGCAGCATTATTTTGTGGCTGCACTAGTTCAAGAGACCTGACAAGTTTCGCGGCTCCGAAGGAGCCGCGAAACTTGTTAGGTCTTTTTGCTTTTGGACACGTTTTTGACTGGTATCGCACGGGTTTTTGACTGGATGATGATAGTTTTAAAGCCATAAGAGTAGCGCAAGTTTCTTCGGCACCTATGGTGCCGCACTTGCGGGCAAATTGGAAATTTGCCTTACATTGTTAGAGGAGGCAGAGATGCGTGTGACAATCGATCGCAACTTGTGCGGTGCATGGATACCAGCGTGTGAAAAATGTTTCAGTGTCTTTATGGCGCGTGGCGTGCCTGATCGTCTTTGCGTGACGAGCGCCGTCGAAGATGATTCGACGAATCTCACGTTGTTGATTCATTCCGGAGAACATACTAGCGAGCTAGTGGTTACAGAAGAAAATCGTGCCACGATTATGGCTGAAGGTTGGCGCAAGTTTGCCAACTTGCCGGATGGAGCATTCGAAATCAAGCCGCCGCATGGTGAATACTGGCGCAAGGGTGGTTGGCGCGGATGAAAATGAAAATCATCATTGCCGTTGTCGTTTTGCTGCCGGTACTTTTGCACGCTGGTTATGCGGTAGCAGCATCGCCCGTGGCGAATTACTATATCACGATCGATGAGTATATTGCTCGGTCAGCGAGTACGCCGGTGCGGATCGGTGGGGAAGTGGTCCCCGGTTCAATTCGATGGGATGGCGCAACCCGAACAATACGATTTACCATGGTGGGCGAGAATGCCAAGACTGATGTAGTCTATCGAGGGATTGCGCCGGATTCATTCCGTGATGGCGTCACGGCAATTGTCGATGGCGCACGGACGCTAGACGGATCATTTGCGGCAACCTTGCTGATTGTCAAATGCCCGCACCAATATCTCTCAGGTAGCTGATAGCGAATAGCTGATAGCAGATGGTGATTCCAAGCCGTCTGCTATTTGCTATCCGCCATTTGCTATCCACTAGTCTGCCATGTCGCGCACAATGTCGGTGATCGATAGTACGCCTAAAGGTTTGGAACGCTTGTCGCAATCTTCTAGGACAATCAAGCGATGAATCTTGCGTGCCAATAGCAGCGTCACCGCATCGCGTAATGGCGTATCGGGTGTTGCGCAAATCACATGCTTGACCATTACGTGCTCGGCGCGCAAGCCATGCCAATACTCATCGTGCGCGCGAAGCATGACGAGGTCTGTTCTGGAAATCAAACCATCCATCATGCCTTCGCTATCCACGACGACCAATGCACTGACATCATGATCGCGCATCAAGCGAGCGACTTGCGGAATCGGTGTGTCACATTGGCAAGTCAACACGTTGCGACTCATCAAATCTCGCACCAAGGGTTCTGGAGTCATGGGGCACCTCATTGGGCGTAATGGAAGCAATTTTATCCGAAGGGATGCTAAAAATCAACTGCCCTTTTCAAAATAGCGTACCTTAATTTGGACAACCTTAGCCACTCGATTTTGACCGGATTTGAACTTGGTGATGATAAAGTTCAAAAGTACCTAAAAATCCTCAACGAGGTTCTCGCCATATGAGTCAACGACGCGCTCCCAGCAATGGGGCTGAGACACGTACGCGGCGTGCATATCGGTCGAACAAATCCCTTTCTCATCGTTCCTCCCCTGCTTCGAACCATAGTGATAGCGCAACTGCCCCGGCTGTCTCTGACTTGGTTTATTTGTATCTCCGCGAAATTAGCCAGACACCGCTCTTGACGCATCTCGAAGAAATCGAGCTTGCCAAAGCGATCCGGCGAGGTTGTCAGGCCGAACGCAAATTTCGCAACAATGGGCATAATGCCCGACTGAAACTTCGCTACGAAAATGAAATCCATCAAGGCGAGCTGGCACGCCGTCAATTGCTCAAAGCCAATTTGCGCTTGGTGGTCAATCTTGCCAAGCATTACTTGGGACGCGGCCTAACCTTTCTCGATTTGATCCAAGAAGGCAATCTCGGGCTGATGCGTGCCGTTGACAAGTTCGATTATCGACGCGGACACAAATTCTCCACACTTGCGACGTGGTGGATTCGACAAGCGATCACGCGCGCGATTGGCAACTTTGGCAACTCGCCGCGCTTGCCCGCACATACCGGGCAATGGCTGCGCTGTCTCGATCGTACGACCCGCAGTCTGACGCAAGAATTGGGCCGCGATCCAACCGAATCAGAAATCGCCGAGCAGATGCATATGCCGGTACCCAAAGTCCGTCGCTTGATGGCGGCGAGCGCCGGTGCCTTGTCGCTCGAAATGCAGATCGGCGAAGAGCAGGATGCCACGCTGGGCGACTTTATCGAAGACGTGCAAACTCCGTCGCCGTGGGCAGCCGCCGTAGAATCCGCGATGCGCGACGATATGTGGGCGGCGCTTGAAACGCTGACGCCGCGCGAGGTGCGTGTGCTGACGCTGCGCTTTGGTCTGCGCGACGGATTCGATCAAACGCTTGAGCAGGTGGGTGAAAAGTTCGGGCTGACGCGCGAACGCGTTCGGCAAATCGAACAGAGCGCCTTGCAAAAACTGCGCGCTGCCTCGCGGGCAGAACGTTTGGAGAGTTATCTCGGCACCAATTTCAAATCGCCGCAATCCTCCAACCGCAAAATGCCAATGTAAGCGAGTGGTTTGACCCTGGAATAGGAAGCGATTAGATCAATGGTCGCTTCCTTTTTTTTGCCTAATTATTGACTCCAGCATCGAAACCGCAGTACGGTCTCTAACGATTTCGCCACATCCTGTTGGACAGCGTACACTGACAGCGCTTCTAGTGTACGCTGTGAGCACTATTCGCTTAATACTAGGACTATTTAGTGGTTGATGTAACTCTTATGAATGTGGTATAATGGCGGTCGAGAATTTATAGATGATCTAATGGAGGATGGGTGAGCGGCGAAGGCGCGGCTGTAGCGGATCCGCGCTTAACCGACAGCGCAATCCGCGAATGGGTCGATGGATTGGCGCTCATAAATGCGCAAGATCGGGTGGTATATTGGAACCGCAGAGCGGAGGAATTTCTCCCTCTCTCTGCGAACCAAGTGGTCGGTTTATGCGCTGAAGATTTGCTCGACCGAATCGCCGACTGCGCGACCCAAGATACTGTTCGCTCGCAATTGCACGATGCGTTTGCCGCACGACAGTCAACTCGAGTGGTCGATCTGCAAGTCCGACCATCCGACAACGGTTCTACCACAAATAGTTCAACGCGAATTCTGGCACTCCGATTTCTTCCGCTGCATGATGAATCAGGCGGCGATATTGGACTCGGCATCGACATGCGCGATATGACGCAAGAGCGCACTGCCGACGCGATGAAATCGCAATTGCTCTCAACTGTTTCGCATGAACTGCGCACACCGCTGGCATCGATCAAAGGTTTTGCGACCACCTTGCTGCGTCAAGATGTCAAATGGGATGAGGCAACCGAGCGCGACTTTCTCCGCATTATCGAAGAAGAGACGGATCGACTGACCGAAATCATCGATAATTTGCTCGACATGTCGCAGATCGAAGCAGGTGCATTGCGAATCACGAAAGAACCGTCCCAGATTCGCCAGTTGATCCGCGAAGTCGTCGATGGAATGCGAATGCGCACCGAGTCGCATTATTTTGTGGTCGACTTGCCAGCGGAAATGCCGCAGATTATGATGGACCCTCGGCGCATTCGCCAAGTGTTAACGAACTTGATTGGCAATGCGATCAAATATACGCCACGCGGACAGATCACCGTTTCGTGCGAAGTCGAAGCCGATCGCGTGGTGGTTAGCGTCGCCGATCAAGGCGCTGGCGTGCCACCGGAATTTCGTGACAAAATCTTTGAACGCTTTTTTCAAATTGATGGCGCATCGACACGGCGCGTGGGTGGAAGCGGACTGGGATTATCCATCTCACGCGGAATCATCGAAGCACATCAAGGAAAAATTTGGGTTGAGAGCGGGCAGGGACAGGGTAGTACTTTTCGATTTACTTTGCCCGTAGTTATCGACGAGGCAGTCGAATGAACATGTCAATCAAGGTAACATTCTGGGGAGTTCGTGGCAGTTATCCATCCCCCGGCGCGCTCACCGCGCGAGTGGGCGGCAACACCCCGTGTGTATCGGTTCAGGCAGGAAATCACTTGATCATTTTGGATGCTGGTACCGGTTTAATTGGACTAGGTCGTACGCTGGTAGCGCAACAGCAAGCCGATGGTAAGCCGATTGATGCGACCTTGTTATTCTCGCACACACATCACGATCACACCCAGGGTTTTCCTTTTTTCAATCCGATTTATCTTTCCTCGACGACGTTGCACGTTTTTGGTCCCCGAACGTTGCATGAAGATTTGGAACAAGTTCTTGCTCGCGCGATGTTGCCGCCCGTATTCCCCGTGACGTTCGATCAATTGCCTTGCGCGCGTGTGATGCGGAACCTTGGCGAAGGCGAAATGATCATTCTCCGGAATGGCAACGATGCGCCACTTGTCTACACCGAGCATCGCGGTGGCGCGCCAATCGCGCCCGATTCCGTCGTGATTCGTTTTTTGCGCTCGCACGCTCATCCTCAAGGTGTTTTTATTTATCGCATCGAATTCGTGAATCAAGCGGTGGTCTACGCGACCGATACCGAGGGCTATGCCAGCGGCGATCAGCGGCTGATCAATTTTGCGCGTGGGGCTGGGTTGTTGATTCACGATGCGCAGTATCTCCAATCCGAATACGTCAATCAATCGATGCCGAAACAGGGCTGGGGACACAGTACATGGGAAATGGCTGCTCAGGTAGCTCAGGCAGCCGGTGTCAAGCAATTGGCGTTGTTCCACCATGAACCTGAACACGACGATGCGACCTTGGAGCAACTTGAGAAGCAAGCGCAGTCGAAGTTTGCCTGCTCTGTGTTAGCGCGCGAAGGTATGACGATAGAACTTTAGCCAAAAGTCCGTCGGCAATATACAAAATTTAAGACCCTTCCATCATGGAAGGGTCTTGTCGTTTTTGCTATGTAAGGAGCACTTGCTGTCACATCTAGGTTATCGTATGCCCGTATCAATCGACAAATACTTGGCACGGTTACGAGCCGCGGTTTTGCACGCTTCGCGAGGACTTGACGCTTTAGCGGATCGCTGCGAACGCCAACGAAACCGCGTAAACGCTCGACTCCCAAACCGCAATCAGTGCCTGTGTGCAGTAAATCAAGCCGAGAAGCAAGGGCGAGATTCAACCTCGCCCATTAATTTTATTGCACCGCAAAGCGCATTTCCACGGTAATACTGATATCCATTTCACCCGTAGCAATCGGAACGTCGGGGGCGGCAAGTGTGGCAGCTCCAATCGAGTCGCGCATCAGCGGAATCGGCGCGGTGCTGCCTTCGTTGATGGAAATCACTTTGCCCAACGTGATGCCTGCTGCTTTGGCAAGCTGCCCAGCCTTGTCCTGCGCATCCTTGATCGCTGCGGCACGGGCTTGTTGCTGAAAGGTCGTCGGGTCATCGACGCCGAACGAAATGCCGTAGATATTGTTTGCGCCAGCCGCTACAACCGCATCCAGAATCTTGCCCACATCGTCGATCTTGCGAATGGTGACGCGCAACTGATTACTTACGCGATAGCCCGTAATCTTGGGCGATTCACCCTGCTTGGGTTGATTGGTGATGGGCGAGACACCGTACGCTGAAGTTTGAATATCTCTTTCGGCAACGCCCATGCTTTTCACTTTGTCGATGATGGCTTGCGTTTTGGTATTCGATTGGCTCGTTGCTTCGGCAAGTGTCGTGGCAACGGTTTCAACGCCGATGTTGGTGGTCGCGATGTTGGGTTTGACGTGTACCTTACCTGTTCCCAAAACACTGATACCACTTGTATCGACTATCGCTGTTTGGTTGTTGGGTGCATTCAAGCCACTTGCTTCAGCGGATTGCGTGGTCCGCTGCGGTGCCGTGCCATAAGCGATGATCGCTACGGTGATGGCAACTATTAGCCCGGTGAGCGCGAGCATTATTCGACTATTCATTTGATCCTCCCAAATAGATAAATTGGTCGCACACCTTTGAGACGCTATTATGAATCGAAAAGTTCCATAGCTTAACGAAAAAGCATAATAAAGATGGCAACCCACATCGCCATGAATAGAATCCAAATGGTTGGATTTTCTTCGGCGATGGCAGTTGCGCCGCGAGCAATAGCTGCCACACGTAAGCCAATTCCCATCGATAAGTTTCCGAGCCAATCCAGATCCATGAAACGCGCCAAGCGCAGAACCATGGCATCTGGGCGTGGACGAAATCGTTGCAGTCGGTGACTCAGAAAATAAGAACCGATTACGGGTACAATTAACGTCAATATCGCGAGACCAACACCCAGGGCGTCATTGGTTCGAATCACCAGATCGATTGAGCGTTCGTACGATTCTGCGACTGCCGGTGATAGAGCGCTTGCAATCAACGTGGGTCCGAACGACAGCGCGAGTCCTACCAACGTGATGAGTACTAACCCCGCATATTCGATGCGGCGCGGCTCGCGCAGTTCGCCTGCTTTGAGCGCCAGCCCAATATTCCACATTGGCGCGAGCAAGATGAGTGTTGCGATACCGACCGTCAGCATGATGAACCCGTTGTTAGTTTCCCACAATGCCACGTAAAGTCCGATGCGCCCAAGAAATGCCGGCGTGAGCGGCAGTCCTGCCAGTGCGAACAACGCCGCGAACCAAATCAATCGATGCCAGCGATTCAAACTATCAGCACGCCAACGATGCGCCATTTCAAACAGCGCCATTGCCAGGACGGCTGCCAACGTAAGCCATAGCGCCAGCGCAACTCCTGCGTTGCCGCCGAGCGTAATCGTTAGTGGAACCAACGCAAATGCGCTCGACAAACTAATTTCGGCGGCTCGTGTGGGTACATGCATGGCGGAATCAGAATTTGAATCGAGCATGATGGCACGCCAGATCCAATTGATCAAAGCGATTAAAGCGGCGACGACGAGAGTGCCAATGAGCGTTACGGGCGCATCCCTGCCGATGGTTGACCAGTGCAGCCAAAGATTCGACGCGGCGATGAGTGGAATGCCGCGCGCAAACCACAAATCGAATGGGTCTGCGCCATGCGTGGGCAGCAAATGATGAAAAGGGAATAGACCCAAGCGCGCCCAAAATGCTACGGCAATCAGGACCTCGCCATTGGGTTGCTTCGTCGAGACGAGGATTGCTCCGGCAAATAGAAAGAGTCCGCTGAGTAAGCCAATCGTCATGCTGCGCGGTGTTGTCTCTGGCTCGATATTGCGCGTCATTCGCCAGAGAAAGATGAACACATCCAGCAACGTCCACGCGATATAAGCGGTAATCAAATTGGCAGCGCTCAGTACAAGCAGCGCGCTGGTTAACACCAGAATCGCGAGTAGGTCGAAAGGTTTGCGGGGCGCGGCAATGAACCATATGGCAGCCAGCGGAACGAACGTCATCAAGAAGAGTAACCACGTGATCGCGTCCATTTGCAGCACAATCGAAAAGGAGGCGAGTTCCCATTCGGACACCGTTAGGCGATGCAAACCGGGCGCAGCATTCACGGTGATAAGGATGATTTCGATTAGAAGATAGACAAACGGCAACCAGATGCGGATGCGCGCAGGGGTTTTCGGCGCAATAGGCGCAAGAATGAGCGCGCCGACAAGGGGAAAGAAAATCGGTAAGAGTAAGACCCAATCGAGTAGCATTTTCGCCGGCTATTCTAGCACAGATTGGCGCGGCACTCAAACCAAAGACACGGGCGACTAAAATCGCGTCCACCTCACAACCCAGCCTAATTTGCTGGCTTGATACTTGGCGGTTACGATCTTAATCGCACGACATTCGCGCTTTCGCCGATTTGAACGACGTCCGTTATCGATTTTGAAATATTTCAAATGTGGATTAAATGAAAAGGGACGCCTTTTGTCGTTCAGGGAATGTTACCGATGCTGTCCGTGACTCGGCTGAAATAGTTCGCGATTTGCCCACCAAACACCCCGATAATGAGGACGACTACGACGGCAACTAGAATCAGAATCAAGGCGTATTCGACCAGACCTTGCGCCTGTTCCTCGCGAAATGCCAGCATAAAAACCTCCTTGAATTGTGAATGGCCGTGCGCGGTGAACCGTTGTCTGAATTTGGCGTTTCGGTTACGTAAGTTTATAATACCTTGTGTGAACCTCAATGTCAATAACCCGACCCAACCACAACGGCAGCTTGACCGTATCATTGCAATTGGACTCGCTATCCTGGTCTTGTTTTTATACCTCCGCACGATGGCTCCAACCGTACTCGACGGCGATAACGGCGAGTTTCAGTACATGGCATACATTCTGGGTGTGCCGCACTCGACGGGCTATCCTCTCTTTATGTTGCTTGTCCGATTGTTCATTCTGCTCCCCTTGGGCGATGTTGCTTTCCGCGTCAATCTGTTTTCCGTTTTATGTACCACAGTTTCCATCCCGATCATATACGCTGTTGCTTTACGGTTGACCCGCGCGCGCATTCCGTCGATTCTGGCGACGCTCGTCCTCGCGCTTATACCCTCCGTCTGGGTTGGTGCGCTGGAAACCAAGCCATACGCGTTTCATTTCCTCTTGGGCGTGCTCGCGCTCTTTTTCGCCGTTCGATGGCATCAGGATGGACACTCACGCGATTTTTACGCGCTGGCGCTGACATACGGCTTGGGGTTAACGAATCATCATATCTTGGCATTTACAGCGCCCGCGTTTGCGCTTGTCGTGTGGCTTAATCGCGCGCGCGTCAAGCGTTCGATGATTGGGCGCGGTGTGTTGCTCGTTCTCGTGCCGCTGTTGCTCTATGCCTACATTCCGATTCGCGCGAATTATTTTATCGCGCAGCAAGACCCAAAGAATTGGGAATTGTACCAGCGCGAGGATGCGATTCTCAAAGGGCAGGTGACCCAGTATTACATCAACACGCCGCAAGGGTTTATCAATCTGATAACGGGCTTGGACAATATTTTCAAGCTTGGCTTTTTACACGAAAAGGAGCAAGCAGACCGATCCTTCAACGCACTCTATCTACTTGTGCAACAATTTGGCTACGCTGGGATTGCGCTTGCTTTGCTTGGCTTCGTCGAGTCGTTTCGGCGCGACCGTAAACTCTGGGCGATTCTGTTCCTGTATGCGTTGGGGATTTCGTTCATCGCGTATGTACTTCGCGCCAAATCCACCGTCATTTACTTTTCGCTCGCGTATTTCATTCTCGCACTGTGGATTGGTTTTTGCATCGATCGGGTGATGCGTTGGACAGCACGTTTGCATCGGCTTATGCCGTACGTCGTTGCTCTCCTAGCTCTTGCATTGCCGATTAGTTTATTGATTTCGAATTATTCCCAGCTCGACCAAAGCGCAAACTATGCGCCGCGCGATTATGCGCAAGCGGTTTTCAACGACGATCTTACACCGAACGCCGTCGTCCTTGCACCGTGGGAAGTTTCCGAACCGATGCACTATTTTCAATTCGTCGAGAACCAGCGCCCCGATTTGCTCGTCGTCAACGTCAGCCCGTCGACTCGACAATTTAACACGATGCTGCAAAGCGCGCGCAAGCTAAATCGACCATTTTATCTGGCACAGTTTAGTCCTGAATTGCCAAAGCCCAACACACCACGTTCGATTCAAGCGGTTCCGTTGCCGTTGTTGCAAGCACCCAAGCCGCAAAACAGATTGACCGATGTGCGTATCATACCGGAAGTTCAAGTACTCGGTTTCGATTTGCAGTCCGTTCAACCTGGCAAGCCCGCTCGAATTTCCGTTTACTATCAAGCTCCCGAACGCATTTATCCCATGTATTCCGTCACGCTCTACGTGAACGACATCACGGGCGAAACCTGGGCAGAATACTCTGGCTTTCCTGGCTCGGTGTATTTCCCGACGTATCGTTGGTACGAAGTCGGCGAATACTATCGCGACGCGTGGACAATCAATTTGCCATCTGACGCGCCGAGCGGACTGTACAATCTCGAATTGAGTTGGTACGAGTATAACCAAAAGACGGACAGTTCGGATGTCGCGCATGAGAAAAAGGTTTCGCTCGGCACCATTCGCGTGGGCGATCTTACGGCGACGAATATTGCGCACCCAGCCACTGCGCGCATCGGCGACTCGATGAACTTTTTGGGTTGGAGCGGCGACACATCGGCGGCACGCGGAGAAATCTTGCCCATCGATTTGTTCTGGCGCGCAGAGGGTACGCTATCGGAATCACTGACCGTCTTTACGCATCTGGTTGATTCAACCGGACGCGTGGTTGCCGATGCCGATAGTCCTCCGTCGAGTGGTTTGTATCCCACAGACAAATGGCAATCCGGCGAGAGCGTCCGTGACCGCCACATTTTAAAAATTCCTGCTGATCTTGCGCCCGGCAACTATGCCATCGAAATCGGCGTCTATCGTCCATCCAATGGAATTCGTCTGCCGATTCAAAACGGCGCAGAGCAGGCGGACAAGATCGTGCTAACGCAAGTGAGCGTTCATTGATGCGGCGTGTCTGGATCGGGTTGGCTCTCGCGCTTGTATGTTTTCCAGCGACGATGTTCCTGTGGCAGGATGGATATTTCGCATCGTCGGATGGCATGATCCATCTCTATCGCTTGTTTGAACTCGACCGCAGCATTCACGCCGGTATTCTTTATCCGCGCTGGTTTCCGCTTTCAGGCTATGGTTACGGTTTGCCCGTTCTAAATTTTTATCCACCACTCTCATACTATATCGCCGAACTTTTCCATCTCATCGGGGCTGGTTACATCGTCTCCATCAAGCTGCTGATCGCAGTGGGTTTCTTCATCGCCGCCATATCGATGTTTCTATTCGCGCGCGAATTGCTCGGTGATCGAGCGGCATTTGTCGCGGGTGTGGCGTACGCCTACTTGCCATATCTCTTATCCGATGCGTACGTGCGCGGCAATTATCCCGAATTTCTCGCGGTGAGTTTAATGCCGCTCGTGCTGTTTGCTTTTCGGCGCATGTATGAACGCGTCGATAAAATGAATATCGTCGGTGCTGCATTCGCTTTTGCGGCGATTGTCTGCACGCATCATCTCACTGCGATGTTGTTCTCGGTGTTGCTCGTCGGCTATGTTGGATTTCTTTTCCTCATGCGCCGCGACATCCGTGCTTTGATTCGATGTGGTGGAGCAATAGGGCTTGCGCTAGTGTTGAGCGTTTTCTACTGGCTGCCTGCGCTATCGGAATTGAATCTTGTCTTTGTCGGTCCGTCATCCGCCGCACGCTTTATCGTCAATCGTCTAGTCGATCCAATCGATTTCTTTGCGCCGTCGCTTGCTTATGTGTATGCGCCGCAAGCCGAAGCCCTAACGCACACGCCCGGCTTTCCGCAAACGACGATTGCGTTGCTGGTTGGCGCAATTGGTCTCATCATGTTCCTTATCAAAACGCGATACGCGACACACAATAAGCACCCCGCACCCCGCAACACGCATCAAGTCTTATTCTTCTCTCTCGTCGTCGCGGTTGCGCTCGTCATGACGCTAAACATCTCAGCGCCACTGTGGTATGCGTTTTCACCACTCCGCTTTTTGCAATTTCCCTGGCGATTCCACATGCTCGCCGGAGTTGGCATGGCGTTTTTGCTAGGAGTAGGGGCGAAATGGTTGCTCAACTGGAAGCGATTCCAATTCCTCGTCACGTCGGCTTTTTCAGTCGCACTCATCTTGCTCGGCGTCTGGAACTTGCCATTGCGCGCGTTTCTGCTCACGGATGCTCAAGTCGATTTGACGCGCGTGAGCGACAGCGATTACGTGGTGGCGCAAATGGGCTGGAGTTGGACACGTGAGTTTGTTCCCGCAGCCGTATCCGAATTTGAATCGATCTATATGCCGATCGCCAAGCCAGCGACGGTGAATGATCCAGTGGATAAGTTACCCAAGACAAAAATCCTGGATGACGCCTTGTTTTCACGCACGCTGTTTGTCTCGACAGCGCAACCCTTTGAATTATCTTCGCACACGTTTTTCTTTCCGGGCTGGCAAGGATACATCGATGAGGAAAAAGTGACGACGTATCCGCGAGCCAGTCTTGGATTGGCAACTATCAACGTGCCGCCCGGCGACCATACCATCTCGTTTCGATTTGAGGACACGCCATTGCGCACTGCCGTCAATCTCGTCTCGTTATTTGCTTTTGTTGGCGTGATGTTTTGGTTATTCATTACCCAGCGATGTATTGCAATTGCATCAATCGCTGCTTTGCTAATTGTTGCTGCACTGTTTGTCTCACAATCGTCCGTTGACGCAAGTCCAATTCATCCTGTCGCCATCGGCGCAGATTTCAATGGACAAATGTCGCTTCTCGGATATACTACCGAACGCACGAGCGACGATTTGCAGGTGACACTGTACTGGCTCGCGCAGCAAGAGCTGAATCGAGATTACACGACGTTTGTGCATTTGCAAACCGAAAGCGGGCAAGTGATTGCGCAGCATGATGGTTTTCCCGATCAATCTCTCACGCCGACCACACGTTGGATTCCTGGCGAGATCGTCGTCGACCGGCATATGATTTCGCTCAAAGATGTCTCGCCGGGCGAATACAATCTTGCGGCTGGAATGTATCTAGTCACCGACGAAACATTTGCAAGTTTGGGCAATGTCGAATTAGGTCGCACGCACATTCGATAAGGGGAGACCCTAACTCAGATAAACTGATTGTCCACGAATCCACGCGAATCTCCACGAATAAATAAAGAGATTTGCGAAGATTCGCGGAGATTCGCGGGTAACAAATCTTTTATTGAAAACTCTTGACCGACGCACGCTCAACTGGATATGGATTTTGCTCATCGCCGCCGTAGCAATTGCGTTGCGGCTTTACGCGATTGATCGCTTGCCGCCCGGTCTTTTCGGTGACGAGTCGGTTGAAGGACTCGACGCGCTCGATGTTCTAGCGGGCAATCTTGGCATTTGGTTTCACGCACACCTCGGACGCGAGCCGATCTATGTTTATCTCGTCGCCTTGTCGTACAAATTCTTTGGCGTGACGCCGCTTGCCACACGCTTGCCTGCAATTGTTGCTGGGCTGCTCACGATTCCTGCAACATTCTTTTTCGTGCGTGAATGGGCGACGCAAATTTTGCCGCGCGAACGAGTGACTCGCGTGGCGTTGTTGACAATCGCGCTCATCGCAATTTCATTCTGGCATATTCAAATGACGCGGGACGCGCACCGCGACACACTGCTTCCGCTCGTCGAAGTAATTGGTTATTATTTTCTCTGGCGCGCGTTTCGAACATGCGATTGGAAGATGTACGTCGTTGCCGGTGCTGTTCTCGGACTAGCGATTTACACCTACTCGCCCGGTCGATTCGTCGGCGTGTTTGTTGCGGTGTTTGTTCTAGTCGAAGTTTTGGTTTACTATTTGACGGCAATCCGCCGACCGCCGACCGCAAACATCTCGCCGTCCGCTATCAGCGGTCAGCGGTCGATTCTGTTACTAGGCATGGCGGGAATAGCTGCGATCATCGTCATGCTGCCGCTTGGAATTTATTTCGCGCAGAATCCCGGACAATTCAGTCGCCGCTTTGAAAGCGTGTCGGTCCTCGATCAAGCTGCGCCGGTGGAGGCGTTCACATCAAGCGTGACTGGCAACCTTGCGCAGTTTGTCGTGCCAGATGCAGGTTATCGAAGCAAGCATTATAATCTGCCGGGCAAGCCGGTGTTCGACTTGCTTATTGCACCGTGGTTTCTTGCCGGCGGCGTGATTGCGCTTACACGGTTGCGCCAATCGCAATATCGCTTTTTGCTCTTGTGGTTTGCGGTGATGATGGTTCCCGCATTTCTCACTGCCGATATGATCCCGAAGGGTGTGCGCGTTCTCGGTGTTGTGCCGGGCGTGTTTATTTTTCCTGCGCTGGCGATGGACTGGCTGTGTAGCCGATGGCAAATGGCGGATGGCGAATGGCAGATAGCCGATGGCAAATGGCGCGATACGGTGCACGCAACACGCAACACGCAACCTGTCGTCTCCGCACTGGTTGGTCTTTCTATTGTCGGTTCAGCGATTTGGACAACGTACGATTATTTCATTGCGTGGGCGAACATGCCGGAGTTGCCGTTGGCATTCGATGCCGATCAAGTCGAGGTGGCGGATTATATCAATCGTCAGCCCACCGATCAATCGATTTATTTGTCGCAAGAGGTTTACCGTCCACCAACACAAATGTTGCTTGCCGAACGCGTGCCAACTTCGCAGTATGTTGATCGCGCGACGCGATTCAAGGAAATGGATGCGCGCACCACGTTGATCGTTGGCGCAAATCCGATTTACGTGTTCACTCGCGATCACGGTCCATCAGAAGAATGGCTCGCACGCGTTGCGCCGCAAGCTAACCAAATCGAACAAGGTAAATATTTTGTAGCGTATCGGCTCGGCACATTTGCGCCGCCGCAGCGCGCGGTCGATGCGTCGCTCAATTCCTATCTGCGCATCAAAGGGTTTTCGCGTTACGAGGGCGAGGACGGTGGCGTTGTGATTTACTATCAAATCGTTGGAGTGCCTTCTGATCGACAAGATGCAAATGTCACAGTCACATTGCGCGATGCGAATGGAAAAATTGTTGGGCAGTCCAAACATCGATTTGGTGCGCCTCCGTTAGAGTGGAACATCGGCGATACAATTGTCGAGTGGTATCCGATGGATGTATCGGAGCTGGCGACAAGTGTATCGATTGAGTTTAGCCGGAACAAGTCTGATTCGCAGACGCTGGTATTGTTAGTCAAATAATCAATGAGGATTGTTGTGCTTAAACGTCATTTCTTCGTTCTGGCAATTTATGCGATCTTGGCAATGGGGCTGACGTATCCGCTCGTCCTGCAAATATCCGATCACATTCCGGGCAGTGTCATCTGGGGTTTGGACGAGTACACGTTTCTGTGGAATTTTTGGTGGTTCAAGCACGCGCTGTTTGACCTGGGCGTCAATCCGTTGCAGAGCGATTACATTTTCTATCCGATTGGCGTGAACCTTGTTCTCTATACGTTCATGCTGTTAAATTCTGCGCTCGCCATTCCGATTGAGTTCATCTTTGGCTACCCCGCCGCGATAAATACGTTGCTCTTGTTCGCGTTCGTTCTGTCGGGGTATGGTACATTTCTTCTGGTTCGCTATTTGCTGCGTGATGCGACCATCGACAAGCCGCACGTGCGCGACCTGGCGGCGTTTGTTGCGGGTGCCGTATTTGCGTTCACGTCAAGCCGTTTTGTCTACGTGTCGCTCGGTCATTACAATTTTGTCAGCAGCCAGTTCATTCCGTTCTTTATTTTGTTTTTCATCAAGAGCTTACGCGAGCCGCATAGTAAGAATGCGATTCTCGCCGGCGTGTTTGGCGCATTCGCCGTTTTGATCGACGTGACGTACGCGGTCTTCCTTGCCATGTTTGGCGCATTGTATTTGCCTTTTGCGTGGCGCAACAAAGAAATCGCGCGTGGAGTTTTCAATCGCTTGCTGACGATGGCCGCCGTCGCGTTTGGATTAGCGTCGCCGCTTTTGATTCCATCGTTGTTCGAGTTGATCACCGCAAGCTATACGTTGCCCGGTTGGGGACACGCCGAAAAATTATTGAACGATTTGGTTGGCTTGTTTACGCCGACAACACTGCATCCGCTCAATCGAAATTGGTTTCAGGAATTGGATGTGGTCCGCCAAGGCATTTCGCAATTTGCCGATGTCAATACCGTGTTCCTGGGTTACGCCACGCTTGTGCTCGCCATCTTTGGCGCGCTCGTGTTTCGCAAAAAGCTGACCGTATGGATCGTATCGGCAATTTCGTTTGTGGTCTTGTCGATGGGGCCGCTGTTGCATATCAACGGTCAATCGGTTTTCGATTTTCAGGGATTGCAAGCGACGTTTCCCCTTCCGTTTCTGTTGCTGCACTATATCCCATTTCTCAAAGAGAATCGTGCGCCCAATCGCTTTGGCATTCTCGTGATCCTATCGCTCGCGGTGCTCATCGGCTTTGGGATCACGTGGCTCTATCAAAAAATCAAATTTGCGAAGGTGTCTCTACTTTTGACGTTCACCTTTTTACTTCTAATTTTATTCGAGCATCTTGCCTTGCCCTTGCCGATGTCGGACACACGCGTCCCGGAGGTGTACGCAAAGATCGCGCAAGACCCCGGCGATTTTGCGATCCTGAGTTTGCCGATCGGGTGGCGCAATAGTTTTGGCGTGCTCGGTGTCGAGGACACGCGCACGCAATTCTATCAGAGCGTTCATGGCAAGCGTTTGCTCGGCGGCAACACCTCGCGCAATGCGGCATTCCTGTTCGATTATTTTGACCGCATTCCATTGTTGGATTCGCTGCGCCAAGTCGAGTTCAATCAGGAATTATCGGAGGAAACGATTGCGCGCGATCAAGCCATGGCACCGCAGTTCGCTGCATTTTTCGATATTCGATACATCGTCGTCAACGCGGCTATACCCAATCGCGTGCCCTACAGCGATTCGCGTTCCGCCGTGGTGAATTACATCCAAAATGTTTTCCCGCTCGGTGAAAAAATCTATGACCGCGACGGTGTGCTGGCGTATCGTCTTCAGCAAGCGCCCTTGTCCGACAATCTCGAAATCGATTTTGGAACCGATCGGGCGCACATTTTCCAAGCCGAGGGTTGGGACCGCGACGAACCGCTGGGCGGCGAATCGGCGAATTGGGTGAATCAAACGACGGCGCGAGTGCTATTGCCGATTCGCCAAATAGCGGATTATGAGATGACGCTCCGCGCTTTGCCATTTGCTCCCGTTGGCCTGCCGATCCAATCGATGCGTGTTTACATGAATGGTCAAATCGTCGATCAATTTTCGCTTGACCATGGCTGGAAAGATTACACGATTATGATTCCAGCCAAGACCGTGCGTTCGGGGCTAAATAACTTGACGTTCCGATTCGATCACGCGTACCGTCCGCGCGATGTGACGCCTGCAAATTTTGTGATTGCGAATACCGGCGTAACCAGTCCCGTCGATATTGTCGTCAACAGCGGCGCGTTTGGTTCGATCAAGGTCAATGGCGTCGAAGCGTCGCTTTTGGGACGTGGGTATAATATCGTCGTCATCGATCCCAAGAATGGAAAAATAATAAGCGCAAAATCGTTCAATACCGCAGACGATAAAGCCCAGTCGCGCGCGATGACGGATTTCATCGCGAAGATTCCGAATGGATTTATCGTTGTGGTATCGGCGCAGGAAAGCGCAGGGTTAAACCTGGGAGATCGAACAGTCGCAGGGTTGAAAGGGTTAGGCTCAAAAATCGATTTGCGGCAAAATCCCAATCGCGCCCATGCGCTGGTCGGCGTCAAAGGCGCAACGCCCGGTACCGCCGACGAAGAATCGAAAGATGGTTCGGCGTTTGTGGTGATCGGGCACAGCGCTGACGAACGAACATTGGCGGCGGCCATTAGCGCCGTCATGATCGAAAAGAAATGATGCGACGAGTACGTCGTTGCAAGGTCGCGAGCAACGGTTTGACAAAGTATTGCAAATACGCTAATGTAGCGCCTATCATTGCTGGAGGTGAAATACTCGATGGATATTGAGAAAATTATACTGATTCAGCCAGCGCACCAAGGTAGAGTCTTGGGCAAGGCGGTTGGCTCTCCATATACGTTGATGCGGCTCGCATCCATGGTTCCGGCAGAGATTCCTGTAGAAATCTGGGATGAGAACCTGGGTCCCTTGAACTATGCGCGCCTCAACCCGCGCACCTTGGTTGGCATCAGCAGCATGACGCTGACGATTGATCGCGCGCAGGCGATTGCGACTCGCGCGCATCAATCTGGCAGCAAGGTTGTCGTTGGCGGCGTTCATGCGACACTGGTACCGGATGACGTTGCACCCTGGGCGGATACAGTAATCGTCGGCGAGGCATATCGCACGTGGCCCCAAATCATTCGAGATTTCGCCGACGAGAAATTGCAGCCGCGGTATGTGGACGTCGAATGGGCATCGCTGGAGACGCTCGCGCCAATTACGGATCACGTAATCCACCATGTGGATGAACATCATCACTACTGGACGCCTTCTTTGGAGATTACGCGCGGCTGCCCGCGCAACTGCACGTTTTGCACGGCGGTACGGGTCTCGGGCAAGATCATGCGCCATCGCCCGGTCGCGCAAGTCGTGGAGGAGATCCAACGGCGGCGCATCAAACGGTTTTTTCTTACCGATGACAACTTTGGGCTGAATTTTCGCACCGATCCGGATTATGTCGAACAAGTCTTTCGCGCGCTCGAACCGCTGCCGATTCACAGTTGGACCACTCAGACGGAGTTGATCATCGCGCAATATCCCGACCTCCTGGATTTGGCGCGGCACGCGCATCTAGACAAGTTTTTCGTCGGCTTTGAATCCATCAACCCGGACAACCGCCGTGACCTGGGCGGAAAAACTAAAGGACAGATTTCGGATTACAAGCGCATCGTGCGCACAATCCACGAACACGGCATGAATGTCGTCGGGCTTTTTGTTTTTGGCTTTGACCACGATACGGTTGAGGTCTTTGAAAAGACTTGGCAATTCATCCGCGAGGCAGAATTCGATAGCGTCAGTGTGACTGTCCTGACACCCTTTCCAGCCACTCCGCAGCGGGAGCTATTGATTGCTGAGGATCGCTTGCTGCCGAATATTCCATGGAGTCACTACGATACGGCCCATGTTACTTTTCGCCCTGCTCTGATGACGGCAGAGCAATTACGGGTGGGCTATGATTGGTTGTGCCGCCAGGTCTATTCGCCGAGCCAAATCGCGACGCGGGGTTGGCGCACCCTCGGGCGCTATCCCGTGCGTCTGGCGCGCGCGAAAGCATTTTCAAGTTTCAGCACCGACATCGGCTATCGCAATGCTTACGCCTTCCGTTCACGCTGACCTCTCCGCACGCGTTTGCTTTGCCGCGACACGTTACGCACTGCGAACCCGCGTTGGCAAAAGCGTGCGGATATGAAGTTTGGAATTTCTCCTCGTTTCGGAACACTAATCAAGCTTTTGGTTAGTGTGGGCTTGATCGTATTTCTCCTCACGCGCCTCAACCCTGCCGGACTGCTTGCGCGTCTCGTTCACACGCAGCCGCAGTGGATGATCCTCGCGTTGGCGCTCTACTTGCTCGCGATTTTCTTGGGCGTACTCAAGTGGTATGCGCTCGTCCGCGTCCCAACGCTCGGCGTTTCGTTTGGGGACTTGGCGAGTATAACTTTCACCAGTCTGTTCGCGGGCAATGTCCTGCCGACGAATATCGGCGGTGACATTGTGCGCGTTGTCCTGTTGGCGCGCGCCGAACGCGGCACATCCGAAGCCGCGGCGATTTCGGTGGTGGTTGATCGGTTGATGGGTCTCCTCGCGTTTTTCGGTGTGGCGTTGCTGAATACAATTCTGGCCCTTTCGCTTTTGACGCGTTCCGTCGAATTAGAAGCGCTGGAGAGGAGTGTGATCGCGGTGGCGGGTGTAGTCGCCGTTGGCGGCGCGCTTTTTTTTAGTCGCCGCGTGGCGCGTCGACTGACGGTCATCTTTGAATTCGGACCGCTTACGCGATTCAAGCCGGGCGCATTGCGTCTTTACCGCGCGGTTCAAGTTTATCGCTCCAACTCCGGCGCGCTGGCGGCGAATGTCGCACTCTCGGTAGCTATCCTTATCGTCGCGACGTTTGTCTGGTTTGCAGTTGCGCGCGCGCTAGACCTCGACATTTCACCACTCTATTTCTTTTTGTTCAATCCACTCATCGCCTTTGTCTTGTTGTTGCCGATTTCATTCAACGGATTGGGACCCAAGGAGGCAGCGACGATCTTTTTTTTCGGACTCGTCGGCGTGCCCAGTGAGTCCGCCTTCGCCATGTCCATCTTGTTTCACGCGGTCATCGTCCTAACCAGTTTGCCCGGCGGCGTCCTGTGGTGGCGACAGCGTGCGCGTCAGTGAAGGTGAACGTTGTGAATCTGCAACGAGTTGGATTCCCCGTGCTTATCTGTTCGTACATTATTCTCGCGCTTGGCTACAGCATGATCGTTCCACTGGGCGAAGCGCCGGACGAAGTCCCGCATTTTGCCTACGTCCAGTATTTAGTCGAACACCAGCGCTTGCCGGCTCACGAAGGGGCAACGTTAGGCGAATCGCATCAACCACCGCTCTCTTACATAGTGGGCGCGCTGGCAACCTTCTGGATTCCCCAAAGTGATTTTCAAGTCATTGCCAATCCC
Organism: Chloroflexota bacterium; assembly: GCA_016215025.1. Lineage (GTDB taxonomy): Bacteria > Chloroflexota > Anaerolineae > UBA4142 > UBA4142 > JACRMI01. Next base: position 6,734 of record JACRMI010000124.1, on the reverse strand, counting down.
GATTACGCGTTAGAAGACCTGCAAGCCCCGAATCTTTTGCTCCACACGCGGCGCGAAGCATTCCCTGATTCCGGTTGGACCTTGGCATGGCGTATCATACGATGGCTCTCGGTGGCCATGGGCGCTGTCACGGTGTGGGCGACCTGGCAATTGGCGCGCGAAATCTTTCCCGTTCAATCATGGATCGCGCTCGGCGCAGCAGGTTTCGTCGCTTTCTTGCCGGAATTTCTTGTCGTTCGAGCGTCAGTGAACAATGATAACCTCAACGTGATGCTGGTAAGTTTGGGAATCCTGCTTAACGTCCGCATGATGCAACGGCCATTGGACAGACGCGGCGATGCGCTCCTCGGAATACTTTTAGGGCTTGCGGTCCTCGCGAAACTTAGCGGTCTCGTCTTGTGGATTTTTACAGCCGAAATATATCTCTATCGCGCGTGGAAAAACCAAGCTTGGAAACGCGTAGCCATTTCTGCCGGGCTGTGCTTTGCCGTAGGTCTAGTTTTTCTGGTTCCATGGCTGATTTATGCGCAGATCGAGTATGGTGATCCACTGGGTTGGTCGCTCATTCTTTCTACAACGCCGACTCGTCAGACGCCCGTAACGTTGGCAAGCGCATTGTTCTACCTCCGAGGATTGTTTACCGGATTCTGGGGACGGTTTGGCGGCATGACTCAGATAGAAATGCCGGGTGGATTATACGCTGCTCTCGGCGCGTTGAGTTTGCTCAGTTTGACGGGCTGGCTCGTCTACGCCAGGCAAGTTCGTCACAAGAAACATGATCCCAAGGTGGGTTCGCTTCTTGCCTTGGCTTGTGCGTTCTGGGCTCCGCTGCTCGTTGCTCACTTGCGCTTTTCAATTTCCATATTGGGGACAGACCAAGGTCGACAATTGTTTTCGGGTTTGTCATTGCTCGCTCCATTATTGGTGGTTGGCTTGAGTCGCTTTCTCGGCAAGTTCGCCGCAATCCTGTGGAGTGGTGGATTGTTTATGCTGTCGCTCATCATGCTTTTGTATCTCCATGTTATCTACTCGCCGCCTATGCTCGATCCTTTGTCGAAATACTCCCTGGGCAGACTTGATGTGCCAATCGATTTCGGCAAGACGATTCGCGTGATTGATTATCGCGTCGATAAAACACAAATATCTCCGGGTGATTCGATCAACGTCGAATTCTATTGGCAGGCATTAAATCCTTCAAACGAGAATTATTGGTTGCTGCTTCAACTCGATGGGAAGGAAACGGTAGCCGCAAAAAGCGATGGCGTTCCATCCGCCGGTCGTCGCACGACGGACTGGTGGCAAAGCGGTCAAATCTTTTTTTCGCGTCACAAGCTGGTCGTTCCAGTCGATTTTGCGCCCGGCACCTACGCATTGCGGATGGGTTTGCATCCATTTGGACGATGGGAATGGCTGCCGGTGCGCGGAGGAGATGCGATTGATTTCGATAATATCTTGGTGACTACAAGACCATGATTACTACCTCGGCCAGTGAACGCAAGCAACGTTTCTCGATCGGCGACGCGTTCGCGCTCGGCGCGCTTGCGCTTGTCACTTGGATGGCGGGGGGCTTGCTTTTGCGCGACGATGTGTTCATCTATGGGGATCATCCCATCCATTATGGAGTGATGTGGTACACGCTCAACGTTGCCGCACCGCTCCACCAACGCCTGGTCGATTGGATTCCCTTTTGGAACGCCGGCTATCCTCATTTGCAGTTCTCCCCGCCCGGGTTTGTCTTCCTGGGATGGCTCTTGAATGTCCTCACCCTTGGAAAATTTTCGACGGCGTTGATCTACGAGAGCGTCGCATTTATCGCCTACGCGCTGCCTGGCTTTAGTTTTTATTACGCGCTTCGCCATTTGAAATTCGAGCGCGGAGTCGCTTTTCTCGCGGGATTGTTTGGATTGGTCTTTCCGGCTTTCTTCGACGGCGCGATTGGTCTATTTATCGGCATGATCGGCTCACGTCTCGCATTCGGACTCAACGCGTTTGTACTCGTTTGGGGGATTGATTTCATCGAAGGGCGCGGTCGGCGTTATGCTTGGCTCTCTGTTCTCCTGCTGGCTAGTGCGATTCTGGTTCACCCCTATCATATCTTCGGACTCGCATTTGCGCTCGCCGTGTACGCGCTTGGTGTCGCGCCGCGATTATCGTTTTGGCGCAGTTGTCTCCGGCTGGGCGGGCTTTTTGGACTGAGTGTCGCCGTCGACTCATTTTGGTTACTGCCGCTGGCAACGCACGCGTCTACCGAGATGGTCCCGCTGATCCGCTCTACGTTTGACCAGACGTGGCGTTTGCTCACAGATGCGATGCTTTTGCCTTATGCGCTTTTCGCGTTGTTTGCCTTGATTAAAGCGTGGCGCGAAAAAATTCTCACACGTCGCGCGGTCTTGATCGTCTTGATCGTTCTGCTGTTCGCGGTTGGTTCAGTGATGTTGGGGGCACACGTGATCTTGCTTGAGCGAATGCATTTTTACCAACTCGATCCGGTGCGGCTCGTGGGCGAATTCTATCTGCCGCTGCTCTGGCTCGCGGCGATTGGGGCATCCGCATTCGCGACCTGGTTTGCCAACGTATCAAATGGCATGCTCGTGCGTATCGCGCCGCGTTGGCAACCTCTGCGTTCCAATCTGCGTACGAGCATCATCGCCGCTTTTACTATTTTGGTGAGTGGACTCTTTAGCATACCCTTTCTGCAATCGGTCGCGTACTTTCAACCACAACCGAAGGATGAGCCGCGCTTTCTCAGCCAAGCTATCGCCGATTATCAGCTTGCCGAACTCTGGGCAATCTTGCACGAGAGCGAAGGGCGCGTGTTGGTCACCTCCTCTTATACCCAATTAACCGCACGCGCTACCCAACACTTTCCGACGACGCTGATGGGGCTGGTTCCTCTTTTCGCCAATCGGCCGATCGTGGGCGGCACGTATTCATTCTGGTCGCCAATTGCCGCACTGACCTGGGTCGGCAAGATCAATCCACCGGTGCTGCAGGGATTGGCGGAAGAGCTGGATGATCGTGCGCTCTTTGGCGTGCCATTTGATACCTTGTCCGACGAACAACTGGCTGCTTATTGTGAACGCTTCAACATTACTACGATCGTCGCCAGCGTGAACGATTATAACACGCGTGTTTTCCTCGATGCATCGCGGCAATTTCAATCGTACTACAACAATGGGTTTTTCTTCGTCTATCGTGTCAACGATTATGCAAGTGCGTGGATCACGCCCCACAACGCCACGGTCGAACTGGTCAACTGGGCGGACGATCAGATTGATCTGAACGTACGGACCGCCCAAACCGATGCGAGCGTCGTCGTCAAAGTGTACGCGTACCCTCTCTGGCGCGCCTACACCGACGCGGGACAGCCACTGTCCACCGCGCGTGACGAGTTCGGCTTGCTGCGGGTCCCGCTGCCACGGGGGGAAAATTATTCGGTGAGGATTCGTTACCAAGAGGGGACCGCGGAACAAATAGGCAACCTCATCTCAACTGTAAGCCTGGCTGGGTTTGTGGGTGCGACTCTCTTGGCGCTCGGTAGACTTGGGCGAATTATTCCAGGTCTGCTACACTGACAGTGCCGAGCAAGTACCCGTGTTCGATTATCGCGTCGAACAAAGGCATGGCGCGCGCGGGACAAATGATCTATCTGGATAATCACCAAAAGGTTTGCCTTGATACAAAACAGCGCGCGCTCTAAATTTTTTTCATTGTGGCAAGACCCGTGGCTGGCAGTCAGCATTTTTTTTGCCGCGTTATTGCTCTACCTCCGCACGCTTGCGCCCGACGTGGTCGATGCGGACGGCGGCGAGTTTCAGTTCGCCGCGTGGAATTTTTCGTTTGTGCATCCAACGGGTTATCCACTTTATCTCATCCTCGGTGGAATTTTTCAGCATTTGATTCCCATTGGCAACCCAGCTTTTCGCTTGAATTTGTTCACTGCCATTACGGCGGCGCTGGCAGTTGCCGCTGTGTATCTCGCCGCCCAGGAAATAGCGCATCATCGCGGTGCAGCCATCATCGCGACGCTCGCGTTTGCGATGACGCGCATGTTTTGGTACGACGCGAGCGCAGCGGAGACGTACGACCTCAACGCATTCTTTGTCGCGCTCTTAATTTACCTTGCGCTGCGCTGGCAACCACAACCCAATGCAAAAACGTTTGCCGTATTTTGTTTTTCCTGCGGTCTCGCTCTCACGCATCACCGCTCGATCATTTTGTGGCTACCTGTCTTTGGTCTCTTTTTTGCGTGGGTGATTTGGAAGAGCCAAGCGTGTTCTGTGTTTCGTGTTCCGTCTTCCGCGATTCGCACCACGTACCACGCACCACGCACCACGTATCACGTATCACGTCTCACGCACGCTTCGCGCTTTTTACTTTTTACATTTTGCTTTTTACTTCCTCTTTTACTCTACCTCTATATCCCTCTCCGCGCGCCGGTTTCCCCGTACGCCACGCTCTCCCTCTCGCCCGGACCCGAATTGATTTTGTACGACAACTCGCTAAGCGGGCTCGTTAACTATCTGCTCGGTCGAGTCTTTCAGTTCGAGATTGGCTGGGATGCGGTGAGTGTTGCTCGCTTGGCGGCGTTTCCCCAATTGCTGTTCGATCAATTCGGCGTGATGGGGGCTATACTTGGCGTGGTCGGATTCATCGCAGTGGTTGGACGGCGCGAGTGGGCGCGCGTTACCTTGTTGTTTGGCGGTTTTGTCGTCACACTATTATTCGCAGCGGTCTATCACATCGGCGATATTTATCACTATTATATTCCCGCCTATCTCGTGTGGGCGATTTGGATTGGAACGGCCATCGCATGGATTTTTGAGGGAGCCACGAACCGCGTATTGCGTATTGCGTGTTCCCTGATTCTTACCGGCATGGTGGTTGCTCAACTCGTCAGCAATTATCCTTACGGCGACCGTAGCGGCGAGATTCAACCGCGTGACCAGTGGGCGCGCCTGCTATCTGTGCCCCTTCCGCAAAATGCGATTCTGATTTCGAATGATCGCGACGAAATGATGCCGATGTGGTACATGCAGTACGTCGAGAACGTGCGCCGCGATGTGGTGGGACTGTTTCCGCTCATCACGCCCGCGCCGCAACATGCCAACGTCGTGCGGCTGACCGATAGTGTATTGAATTCTGGTCGTCCGATTTATTTCATCAAGCCGATGCCAGGCATCGAGGTCAAGTATCGCGTCGCAGAGGCGGATGGACTGTGGCGTGTGCTTCGGCAAACATCAGATGCGCAGGCGCAATTTACAAGCGACGCCTTGTTCGCAGATAAGGTTCGGATTACTGGTTACGATGTCGAACGTAATTCGGAGGAAATGCGCATCGCGATCTACTGGCAGCCCCAATCGAAACTCGATGCGAATTATGCGACGTTCGTTCACTTGCTTGATGCGAAAGGCAACAAGGTTGCGCAGGGCAACGACCACCAAGTCGGCGGTGAATTTTATCCAACGTCGATGTGGACCATCGGCGAAACGCTGCGCGACGAGCAAACGATCCCGTTGCCTCCTGATTTGTCGGGCAGTTACAGATTGCTCGTTGGCATGTATCGTCAATCCGATTCTGAGATGTTAGGAGAACCAGTAGAAATCGGTTCGGTCAAATTCCCCTGATTTCCTTTAGTTTCTTTGTTTCCTGGAAATTCGGGAACCCTGGAGAGTTGGTGAACATGGCTAATCCAATTGTCGCCACGAAAGAAACCATCGAAGAGATTTTTGACGGCGCGGCAGAACGCTACGACCGCGAAGGTCCAAGTGTTTTTCGAAAATTCGGTGGGCAACTAGTCGAGTTGATGCACCTCGCCGGCGGCGAGCGCGTGTTGGATGTCGCCACGGGCAAGGGCGCGGTGCTAATCCCAGCAGCAGAAATTGTCGGACGATATGGTCGCGTCGTTGGAATCGATTTGTCGAGCAAGATGCTGGACGAAACGGAATCGATTGCGCGCGAAGCTGGGCTGGATAACTTCGAGCTGTACAAGATGGACGCCGAGCATTTGGAATTTCGCGACGAAATTTTCGATATGGTCACGTGCGCGTTTGCGCTGTTTTTCTTTCCATCGATGAAGGTCGCGTTGAAAGAAATGTATCGGGTTCTTGTTCCGGGAGGGCGTTTGGGCGTGACCGTGTTTGGGAGTGAACCACCGCCGTTCGATCCGGGCTGGCGCATTTTCGCGGAGCAGGCGCGCGCGTACGATACGGCCGTGCGAACGCCGCAGCGCGTGGTCTATTCGCCCGATGACGTCAAGTCGGTTTTGGAAGAAGCTGGGTTTGTCGAGGTTGAAACGCAGCTCAAGGTGTACGATGTCGTTTATCGTAGCGAAGCAGATTGGTGGGCGTTTCAAATGACGTTGGGTAATCGCGCATCGATTTTGCGAATGCCCGAAGAGACGCGGCGCAAGTTCAAAGAAGAACACCTAGCCCGAATGCGGCCGTTGTTCCGAGAGGATGGATTGCACGTGGGAGTGTCGGTGGTTTACGGGACCGCGCGCAAAAGCAATGAATAGTAAAAAGTAGACAGTGAACAGGACTTGCCGCCTGTTCACTGTTTTTTGTCGATAACTGTCGTCAACGTTGAATTAAGGCATTAGCGCAAAAGTCACTTGGGCACATCATCCAGGGGGAGTGATTTCCAGCGCCGCACGATATCTTTGAGTTGCGCCTTGGAACGCTTGACGGAACGCGTGTGCATACGAAAACGCTGCCGATGAGTTTGTACCCGCT
>JACRMI010000143.1 GCA_016215025.1 Chloroflexota bacterium | reverse complement strand
GCTCTGGCCGATAGTAACGCTTGGGAACTTCGGAATTGTCTTTGGCTCGTCTCATCCACACACCTTTGCGTCGTAGGGTTCTTGAGAACCCATTATACCGCATCAGAGGCGTGTAGGTGGAATTTTGCGGTTACTGTTTTGTTTTTCCTTTCATGGTGATTTTGGTGTATTGACCTTTCTTGAATGTTATTTCTTGAGTTGACATGAAATTTCTCTCTTATGTGTGACGGGCAACAGAGAGACCGCGCCCGTCACATTTTGTTTGCATCATCGTCCAGTGGAATTATGGACGTTGTCGCACCGCGCCCAGTCCACTGATCTTTTTCGTCATCTGCGGATTGCCGATGTATTCAATGCTGCCCAATCCGCTGATCGTGGCATCGAGCTTGTCGCTCACGCGTACGACTGCGCCGCCCGTGCCACTGTGTGTCACTTGAGCGCGCTGACTTGCCAACTCGGCGCCATTGTACGCGCCCACACCGTCTAGCGTGACGATCTGTTCGGTCGCTTTGCCAGACAACGTGAGGTTGCCTGCGCCAATCAGATTGATCGACAAATTTTCTGTCGCGATATTCTTGCCCTGAACATTGGCGTTGCCAACCAATTGGACCGAGTTGAGATTCTTCGCGCCGACCTTGAACGTCAAATCTTTGACCTTGCCGAACAGAACGCCCCGTGTGAACTCGATGACAAGCTTGCCGCCACGAACCTCGGTCTTGATGTGTTGCAGCAGATTGTCATCGGTCGTAATCGTGAGCGCTTCGGCGCCGTTCTGGTCAATCAAGATGTTTCCAGCGCCGGTTATCGTCACGCCGTCAAAGCCGCTGACATTGCGTGTCTCGGTAACCACATTGCCTGAACCACTGACGCTCTTCAGAGAACCGGGATAGATTCCGCAAGCGGTCAATGCCGCAATGAGCAGGAATCCACCAACGATGAGTTTGAAACCTTTCGTTTTCATAATGACCTCCTTTTTTTTATTTGGCTGGCGGAGACGGATGACATCCCCGCCAGCATTGAAACGTTTGCGGTTTAGTACCGCAAGCCCCACAGGTTCCAGTAGTTCAGGAACCAGACAAAAGCAACCGCCGCGACCGTCACCACTGTGTAATACACGCGAAAGGCGATGCCCCAGAAACGATCCTTCCATGCCAGCACAGCATAGACCACCGCGCCGACTGTCAGCACGACACACAACACGCCCAGCGCCAGCGCGACCTTGATGAGCAAGGGCGGCTCGAGCAATTCGTTTGCCATGCCCCCTCCCATTGCCCCCCACGCGACGCCGGCCACAACCAGCAGGTTCAAAAGGCATACGCCCACAAGGACCCAGTTGGCAACACGAGCGTTGCGAGAGCCCGGTCCCCGCTTACTAAACAGACGGCTCCACACAAAGCGTACCACGGCTACGAGGAGCATGGACATGAATACCAGAACGCAAACCGCAAGCAATGGGATATTGAAACCGGACGTTTCGTACCACTCCAGCTTGTCAAACGCCGTATAGTTGATCGGGTCAAGAAACATCCGGGTGATGCGCCCTTGAGCGTCCTCACGAAAGGCGATGGCGTACATACCACCCACCTGGCGAAAGTACAGCGATTCCACCTGGACAAATCGCATTTCAGTTCCACGATAGTTAACGAGCAGCGCGCCATCGCCGGAATCGCGGATTTGTGCGGTCATTCCGCCAAAGAGTGCCGCGACTTTCATGAAGGAAGTGGTGGGGAAAGCGGTCTCTCTGTAGCTGCCCACAAACCGATCCATCCGCTTGTCCAAGCCCGGCTGAGGTTGGACGGGAGCGCCTGCAGAGGCAGGATAGTAATGGTCGAAAAACGCTCTCTGGAACCCAAGATGTGGATTAGTCACGTTCGCACCACCTGCGCTGTTGTAGATGACAAAGACACCGAGGTTCTGGTCAGGCAAAAACAGCAGCAGACTATTCATCGGCGCCGCGTAACCCCTATGCCCGAACGTGCGTAGCCCATTGTCGCTGAAATCGAAAAAGCCGTTCGCGATACCCCGAAAGCGCGGGTCAGGTGTGTATTGGATGTTGCGCATCTGTTTCGCCGTGTCCTCTTTGAGAATGCGTGATTCGGGAATGTTTGCATCACTGTAGCGACCGTTCTGCAGGTGCGCGATCATAAAACGCGCCATGTCCGTGACACTGGCTTTCTGTCCGCCAGACGGCACGAGTGCTGGTTGAGGAACCCAATCAGGAAATTTCTGGATGGTGCCATTTTTGTAGGTGTATCCCTCGGATACGAATGCGCGCAGATTCTCCGGTATGGACTGCCGGGCAGTCGAGTGCGTCATGCCCAATGGGTCAAAGATATTTTCCTGAAGATATTGGTCGTAGGACTTGCCCGAGACCCGCGCCACGATGTATCCTGCCAGCATGGCATTGTAGTTCGAGTACGCCACGGTATCGTCGGGCGGACGCACGCGCGCTGCCATATGCGCTTTCAGCCATTCGCCCGCGGGCACGATTTCATTGGCATCCTCGGCCACACTCCCCGCCCACCGCTCTTCGAACCCTGACGTATGAGTCATTAGGTGCTTGAGCGTGACCGGTTGAGGGTAGGTATCCGGGATGCGAAAGTCGAGATACTTGTTGACATCCGCATCCAGGTCCACCTTGCCCTGCTCGGCGAGTTGCATCACCGTTGTCCAGGTGAGTGTTTTGCCAACGGAACCAATCCCAAAGAGCGTCTGCTCGGCGTCAACAGGGATGCCTTTCTCGATGTCAGCATAGCCGTAGCCCTTGGCAAAAAACAACTTGCCGTCTTTGACGACGGAGACGGCTGCTCCGGCGATGTGGTTGTCTGCCATCTGCTTTGCCAACAGGTCATCCAGAAATGTCCCCAACTCGACAGAGTCAGTTGGACCCAGTTGTGGTGACGACGCGCTGGATACATTCCTACCCTGTGTGACTTGGTTCACCTGTGCCGTTGTTGGTGCGACAACAAGCAACAATAGTGTCACGAGAGTCAACATCACCACGACGGATTTTTTGATAAAACGTGGGTTGTTCATTTTATTGCTCCTTCTCTTTTTCCAACCGGCAAGTTGCGCAACCAATTCACCATCAGATCAAAGTAACCATCGGCGAATCCGATGACACGAATCCCGTGATCTGCATTCGCGAATACTTTGTATGTGAACGCTTGATTGCCCGCTTCGCCAAGATATTTTTTGTACGCGACGATGCTTTTCTCCACGGGAACGAATGTGTCGTTTTCGCCGAAGATTGCCAAGACCGGGACGTGGATTCGTACCAAATATTTCGCTGGGTCTACAATCGTCACTGCTCTCATTTGGGCTTTCACATCCCCCCAGGCTTGAGGCGGCATGTTGTCGAACATGGGTAGAACTTGATCCAGAGACAGGAATTTCGCCCAACGTTCGTCCTTGATGCTCTTGAAGATTTTGATGACTTTCACAAACTCGGCGGCGAGGTCTTTTGGCTGCGGGCGGTACGCCAACTCGGTCATTTCGCGCCAAGGTCCATTGCCCAAACGATTCGATTCAGCCAGGTTGATTTGTTGATACATTGGCTCGTTCAGAAGGATGTCAACCATTAACCGTCTCATCAGAACCGCTTTGGCGATTTCGTCGTTGTCGAAACCAGCCGCCCGGCTCATTGCTTCAACGCGATAAACTTCCTGTTCGGCGGGCGTAACCCCTGCTCCTGAGACTGGAATGATGAATGCCACACCATCATACGTTGCGGCAGCCATCAGGCAGACCCAGCCACCCTGACTGCCGCCCACCAGACCTACGCCGCTGGAATTGATGTCAGGGCGGGATTGCAAATACTTGACGGCGGCAATCGCTTCTTGTGTTCGATATTCCAAGGTTTCAAAGCCCGCGTCATTTAAAGCCCCGCCGCCCCAACCGGGTCCGTCATATCGCAACACAGCAAATCCGGCACGAACCAGATTTTCTGCGTGCTCCGTGTAAAAGGGGTGTTGTGCACCCGCCCGCTCAGCGCCTTGCAATAGAACAATGGCTGGGTAAGGGGCTGGCGCGGCTGGATGCGTCAGGATTCCATCAATCTCTTTGGTATCCACTGTGAATTTTACTTTTTCATCGATCACGGAACTAGAGAGAGGCAATCGCTGACGTACCGTGCCGGGACCGCTGATGTTCTTGGTCACTTGCGGATTACCGATGTATTCGATAGAGCCAATACCACTAACCGTAGCGTTCAAAGAATCGCTCACCCGCACGACGGCAGCGCTAGTGCCATCGTTTGTCACAGTCGCTCGTTTGGCTTGCAGATTTTCGGAATTGAACGTGCCCATGCCCTTGAGCGATACCGTCAGTTGATCGACCTTACCCGCGAGATTGGTCGTGCCTGCGCCGTCGATGCTGACCGTCATTTGATCGCCTTGCAGATTCTTCGCATCAATACTCACCGCGCCGGTCACTTGGAGCAAATTCAAATCCTTGACGGTCAGGTTGAACGAAAGATCGCTGAATCGATCGACCCAGATCTTCGGCTTGAATTCGATTACCAATTTGCCGCCGCGCACTCGAGTGTCGATGTATTGCAACAAATTGTCGTCGGTGGTGATCGACAGTGATTCCGTGCCCGTGCGATCGATGTTGATCTTGCCCACGCCCTCGATGATCAAGCCGTCAAAGCCGCTCACATTGCGCGTTTCGTTCACGACTTTGCCCGAGCCAGTGACGCGGGTCGCTCCGACCGTGTCAAGGGGGTTGAATCTGCATGCGGTCAGTAACGCAACCGCAAGCAATCCAAGAACGCCCAGTTCGAACATTTTCGCTTTCATAACACATCTCCTTTTTTGTGTGAATTTTCTAATTGCATTCTATGCTCCAAAACAAAAAAAGAACCACAACAGTATGTGGTTCTATCGGACTGAAATATGTGGTTTCTAAGAGGCGAAATATGTGGGCGCAAAATCAGATTCAGATCAACTTCATCTCTCTCGCTTTCTCGATTGCCTGTACCCGTTTGTTGACCAGCAGTTTACCATAGATATTCTTGACGTGAAATTGGACTGTGTTCAGACTGAGGTAAAGTTGCTGTCCAATCTCTTTGTAGGATTCCCCAGCCGCCAATAGTCTCAACACCTCGAGTTCTCGGTTACTTAATGCCTCACCGTGCGTCACATCAATTTCGACTTTGGCGGACTCTCCCGGCATTGCCTCCAGCAACCGTTTTACAAAAACGACCAAGTCATTGTTTTCCAGGCGCGGAGCAACCGACTCTAACAATGAACGCATCAGGTCGCCTTCATCCAGAAAAATGCGGAAATATCCTCGCGACGCAGACGCGCCGAGCGCCGCGATCATCGCACGATGCGCGTCCTCCGATTTTCCTTCGACGTGATACGTCAAAGCGCGGACAATCCAAATCTCGATTAGCCAGCCAACCAGTTCGTGTTGCTCGGCAAACTTTTCCTGACGGCAAAAGTAATTGCGCATATCCGGCAATGAAACTGGCTGTGGGTTTTGCATTGCCAATCTGGTCAGGATGTGAGCCGCACATAGGTAGGTCCGAAAATTGATTTCACTCACAGGGTCAACGCCGGTTATCACGGGCAGGTTATCAAACCTGACTGCCTCCTGTGTCACCCAATGACGCGCTTCCTCAAGACTCATTTTGTTCGTAACTGGATCATGTGCCGACAAACGATGTCGCAATGCCTGCGCATACATAGCAACTTCCGGCCGGGTCTCTTCGAGAGATTTTATACTTTCCAACATTCCTGACTGGTCCCCCTGAATGGCGCGCAATCGCGCCAGCGCCGAATATCCTCTAACCAGGGCTTCGAATTCTCCAGTCCATCGGATGAGACTCAGACCCTGGGTTAATGCTTGGTCTGCCTCCGTCAAGCGGTTTTCCTCCAGAAGGATGCTACCCTTCAGGATCGAGAGGTCCCCAATCGGCGGAAATCTCTGCCCGGCTAATAACCGGTTGAAACGATCGATATTCGTCTCGCACAGCAGTAGGGCTTCATTCAAGAGCCCCTTGATGATGGCAATTGCGATCAAGTTAATTGGCCCATAAATGGCGGCATAATAATTTCCGCCAACCATCCCATCCTCAAATGCTTGTTGGTAAGCCCTCTCAGCCGCCGGATAATCGGCAAGCGCTGCATATCCATAACCGATGTTCAAAGCATTGACACTGCGAATCCCTTTTTCATCTTCCGGCAGGAGGCGTTGCGCTCTTTGGGAGGTCTCGATCAACTTGCCCGGTTTTTCACCAGCAAAAGTTGGCGCCTGCAAGAGGAACGCTTCGATACTGGCAGCGTGCCCGGCAATCAGGTTTTGCAACGCTTGATCCGCATTTATCCGATACAATGCAATGCCAGCCGCCGCTAATGCCTTTTCGATCTCTCCCATGCGCCTCGTCTGACGCTGCATCAATGCCAGCGACCATGCCTTGCTAATACACATCATGGGAGAGTCTTGCATGAGCGATTCGGGCAATCTGTCGAACCACCCCACAACTGTCGAGACTTCGCCCTGGTAAAGCATGGGCATGGCATGTTGCTCGATCAGTTTCGATACGTTAGCGCTGTTCGAGATTTGAAAAGCATGCTCAATTGCTTTCTGAATGAAGCCATTTTTCTCGTACCAGTCCGCCGCGCGTTCGTGCAAAACATCAACCTGTGCCGGTTCGGTTTGCGCAAGTTGATTTCTGAGCAGTTCAGCAAACAAAGCATGGTACCGATACCAGGTTCGCTCCCCATCGAGGGAAACCAAGAACAGGTTATTGTGTTCGAGATAATGGAGAAATTCCCGGCTGGCTCTTAGACCGGTTACCGCTTCGCACAGCGAGGGAGACAGCTCATCGAGGATGGATGTCCCGCGCAGGAATTCCTGTTTTTCCTCCGACTGGCTTTTAAGTACCTCTTCGATAAGGTAATCCAGAACGTGACGGTGCGTGCCGCGAAACGCTTCCACGGATTTTGCAGTGTCTATGCTTTCCTTTAGCGACAACGCCGCCAACTGAAGACCAGCCACCCAACCTTCCGTTCGGTTTTTTAGGGTCTCCATTTCTTCTTGTGACAGGTCGACCCGCATCACGTTCGAGAAAAATTCACCAGTTTCCGCGAGCGAGAAACTCAGGTCCATTGCCCTGATCTCCGTGAGTTGGTTCCTGACCCGCAGGCGCGTTAGTGGCAGATTGGGGTCCTCCCGCGTTGTAATGACGAGGTGTAGATTGGCGACTGCCTGATTGAGAATCGCTTCGAGGAATTGATCGATTTTCTCGTTTTCGATCAGTTGAAATTCTTCCAATACTAGGATGATGGGTTGATCTAGTTTATACAGATCATTGACCAACAAGCCAAGGACACGCTGAAGATCAACCTCCTGGGTATTTTCGACTACTTCCAGCGCCGCCTGACCGAGATCATCCTCTGCCTGTTCCAAAGCGGTCAGGAAATAGATGAGAAATTGTCTGAGATCGTTATCGGATTTTTCCAGTGTGACCCAGGCGACAGGATATCCTCCTTCCTCAACCCACATGCGGACGGTGGTCGTTTTCCCATACCCCGCCGGGGCGGATACCAGGGTGAGCAAATGTCCATCCTGAATTCCCTCGCTTAGTTGCCTGAGGATCCTTTTCCTCGGAACAAGCATACGCCGCATGATCGGCAAGCTGACTTTGGTCACCAACAAAGAGTCAGACATTCAAATATCTCCGGAGATATATCATCGTGCAAGCGTGACGCAATAGATTTGGTCTGCGTCAACCAATCAGTTTGGATCGCGTTAAGTCTTATCGCTTTGCCCAATTGCCATGCGCACGTGCGCGGTCTCCCACTTTGACTCGCGCGATTATTTCACTAAAACTTTTCTGCCGCGTTTGAGTTTGAATGGTCTCAATTTGTTGCGCACTCATAGGTGGAGTGAGTTCGGCAATCAGTTTTTCCGCGCGCGCTTTGGCTTCCTGGGTCGCGGCAGAATGGTTCGCTACACAGATCGAAAATTCCAACGCCTGTTCTAGTTCTCCCGCTTGCGCGTGCAGACCCGCCAGCCCGATCAATGCATCGAGAACGAGCGGGACGGCTTGGATTTCCATCCCCATTTTGAGCGCTTCTTCAAAGATTTGTTTTGCCTCATCTGGGTCATTCTGCGCCGTTTTGATCTCGCCCAAATAAATGTGGCATACGGCAATGTCCCAGCCCGTGACAATTTCGCTGTAAATAGCCAAACTTTTATAGATGAGCGATTCGGCTTTTTCCAGTTTTCCTTGCGCTAATGCAGCGAGTCCCCAAAAACGATATGCGGTCCCCATGCCCCAACGATTGCCTACTTGCTCGCACAACTCGAGACTCTCGCGCATATTTGCTTCGGCTTCGGCATAGCGCTGTAATTGAACAACGGTCGGACTGAGGAAATTCAACCCCAACGCAATCACCTGGGGATCGCCCAGTTTGCGCCACATGGCAATCGCCTCGGTCATTTGCTGATAACCTTCCTCATAGCGCCCCAAGAGACTCGCGATATAACCTTGATTCAATAGCGCATATGCCATGAACCAATCATCGCGAGCGGCGCGGGCGCATTCAAATCCTTCGCGGAGGTATGTTTGCGCTTTTTCAATATCGCCATTCAGATGCTTGAGAACACTGCTGTACACAAGTGAATGCGCCAACGCAGCTGGATCGTTGAGCGGACGGAGCAGAGCCGCGCTTTCCTCAAATAGCACCAACGCATGTTCGAACTTGCCCCAACGAAAATAGAGCAACGCCTGTTGTCCCAACGCTTTGCCCAAGATACGATTTCTTTCCGCATCCTCCGCTCGGCGTCGCAATGCCTGAACGAGCGGTTCGATTTGCTGAATCCCCTCGGTCAGCCAGCCCCCTAATTCAAACAGGCGACCGAGACCCATCACGGCATCGCCGAGTGCCGCAAACTTTTCGTGCTCGATTGCCCAACCCCACGCAACCCGCAAATTGTCGATCTCGTCCGTCAATTCACGCAAGGTTTCCCGCAACGCTGCGCTTTTCAAATCTTTTTCGCGACAGCATAATTTTTCCAAATAGTATTCGCTGTGCCGATTGCGAATTGTAGTTTCGCGCGCGGAATCATCGGCGAGATGCGCCTGCGCGTATTGGCGAATCACTTCGTGCAAATCATAGCGACCGCTTTCCGTACGCCGCACAAGCGATTTGCTGACGAGCGTCGCCAGCAGTGGCAACGATGCGCCCACGATTTGTTCGGCCGCGTCGCGTTGAAAGCCGCCTTGAAAAATAGCCAGCCCGCACAAGATGTTACGCTCGTTGTCCGAAAGTAACCTCCACGAATGTTCGAACGTGGCGCGCAAGCTTTGATGTCGTCCTGGCACGTCGCGCGTCGTGCTTGCGAGAAAATCGAGATTGCGTTCGATCTCGCGCGCAATCTCGGCGAGCGAAAGAATACTCACCCAAGTTGCGGCGAGTTCAATCGCAAGCGGCAATCCTTCGACCAATTGGCAAATGCGTAACACATGCAATCGTTCAGTGGGCTTGAACGTAATCCCCGGTTGAATGCGCCGCGCGCGTTGCATAAACAATTCGACCGCGCTCGATTTTTCGATGCGATCAACCTGGCTCGCCGATGGGACGGACAAGCCACGCAGATCAAAGAGCCATTCGCCTTGCAGATTCAATCGTTCGCGCGAGGTGACCAAGAGTTTGACGCGCGGCGCACGTTGCAAGATTTCCGCCAACAACTCACTTGCGTCCAGCAAATGTTCAAAATTGTCCAAGACCAAGAGGATGGTCTTGTCGCGTAGATGATTCAAGAGTTGTGCGCGCGGCTCGACGGTGCCGGAAAAGGTAAACCCAATCGCGTCCGCAATCGCAGGCGCGACGAACTGAGGCGAACTAATCGAAGCCAGCGGAACAAAGAATATGCCATCCGCAAATCGTTCGCGTTGAGTGGCGGCGGTTTCAATCGCGAGTCGGGTTTTGCCAATGCCGCCCGGTCCGAGGATCGTGAGTAAACGACATTGGAGATCGCGCAACAAATCGTTGAGGGTTCCCATCTCCGCTTCGCGCCCGATAAAAGTAGTCGGCGCGTGCAACAGATTCGAGGGCGGTGTTGGCTGGGCGCGTGGCACAACTTCAAACTTGCCGGCGCGAATCTGTTCGTACAGTTCGCGCGTTTCTTTCGAGGGTTCGACGCCCAATTCATCGGCAAGCACACGGCGGCACGTATCGTATTGTGTGAGCGCGGCACTGCGTTGACCACTCAGCGCCAACGCGCGCATCAATTGGCGATGCGCTTCCTCGTGCCACGGATCTAATTCCAATTGACGTGCGGCATAGTGTCGCGCTTGTTCAAAATCGGTTTGCTGTTCATGATAACCAGCCAGTTGCGTGAAGGCGTCCAGGGCGCGTTGATGGAGTGATTCGCGTTGCGTGACCGCCCATTCTTCAAAGACATCGCTATCTGCGAGAAAAAATTGTTCCAGGAATTTGCCGCGATACAGTTCGACGGCTTGCTGCAAATGCTGGACACACGTCGCGCAAAGTTGCGTGTGTTCGCGTTTGTGCGTGCTGACGGCGGCGAGATGCGAATTAAAGTCGGTGAGATCGAGCGAATAATGACTGGCGGGATTGAACTGAATTTCTTCACGGGTTGCGAAAAGAAATGAGGGCTTGGCTTTATTATCGCCAATAGCTTGGCGGAGGTTGAAAAGCGTTTGACTCAAATTGTGGCGCGCGGACTGTTCGGGGCAATCGGGCCATAAGAGTCCCGTGAGTTTCTCGCGGCGCTGCGGCGTGTCGGCGTGGACGGCGAGGTACACCAAAAGCGCACGCACCTTGTCCGATTCGAAGCGAGTAATCGGTGCGCCGTCTTTGATGACTTGGAGGGTGCCCAGCACCTCCAGCGTCAGATGTGCCATCTTCACCTCATCCGCAGAATCCTGCGTTTGCGAAGCAATTATACACTATCAGGACGAATAATCAAATGACCTGATAGGACGCTGAGAATGGGCTGATGTTTTACTGATGATGGGTTGGTATAGTGTGAGCAAATGAATAAGCCAAATCAAATCGACCAAGATTCAAAACACACTCAGCGCCGTTCTTACTTGTTGCGGTTGTGGCGTACGAACAAGACAGATAGATCGAACTGGCAAGCATCACTTGAAGATACTCGCACCAATGAGCGGGTAGGGTTTGCGAATCTGGAGCAACTCTTCGCTTTTCTGATGGCATTGATCGAACGTGATAACAAATGCGATTCAGATCAAACCAAAGAAAAATCATAATCAGGAGATATTCCCATGTTTCACAAAAATGTTCGGCTCGCACGCGCGGCTTGGGCGATTGCACTCGGCGGTCTTGCCGCCCTGACGATCATCGGCGTGTTCGCAGTAGTTACCAAACAGGTCGTCGGTCTGCCCATCGTGTTGCTGGTTTTGTTCGGTTGGGGTGGCATGTTCTTGCTCCAAGTGGTTCTACCCATCGTCGCAGTGATTCATGTTTTGGCTTGGCTCAACCGCAAATTGTTCTCTCAAGCATAGAAAGGGGCTGGCAAATGCAAATCGCAACCTATACCGATGTTCGTGATCATTTGAGAGCGCACTTATCTTCTGCCGCCCTCGGCGCGGCGATGGAATTAGGGCTGTTCTGGAAATTGGCAGATCAGCCCCAGAGCGAAAATACTATCGCGCAAAACCTGGGTATTCCGCTCAACCGATGCCGCTATTGGCTCGAGATTCTCGTCCAACTCGGTCTGCTGGAAAAACAAAGCGAGCTATACACCGTGTCGGTGGTAGGGCGCGCGGCGATTATCGATGCACGCAGTCAAGAAACGTGGGCATTGTTAGCGCAAGGCGAACGCGAGTATTACAGGGTTGGAAACGATCTAGCCACACACATGCAACAATCCGATTCTACTTGGACGCTGCAAGGTTTAACGTATCCCGACTATGTGCAACAAATGCGAGAGAGTCCGGAATATGCGCGCCGTTTCACACGAATGCTCTACGAAATTCATCAATCGCTGGCGAGTGAACTTGTGGCGGTGATCGATCTGACAGGAGTGCGTAATTTGGTTGATATGGCTGGCGGCTCGGGTGTTATCTCGTTGGCATTGCTCCGCCGCTATCTCGACTTGACGGCTATGGTAGTCGACATCCCGAACGCGTGCGCGGCTGGGCGCGAGATCGCCGCGGAGAATGGATTAACCGAGCGAATCGTTTACCATCCCGTTGACGACATTTTGCGCGATGAATTGCCCAAAGGATTTGATGCGGTGCTGGTTTGCGACACATGGTTTCAAGATGAGGCGAGTCTTACCAAATTTGCGCAATGCTTGAATGCGGGCGGGCAATTCTTTATCGCAGGACCAATTATGACCGTAGAGATCGCAGAAACTCTTGGAAGCGCAGTCGTCGACCTAAGGGGAGCAATGCACAACCCTGACTTTGCGCGATTGACTCAAGCCCAGGTGTTTGAGAATGTGCGACGCGCAGGTTTAGCTGTCGAGTACTCCCAAGCCTTAGTAAAAGAAGGACTCGTTTTCATCCAAGCACGCAAATCATGAGGAGGACTCGATGTTTGTAAACAGTTTCGTCTCTTACCCATACGCGATTTTCGACCGCGATCCAAATTCTCTGGCGAATAGACATGCGCTGAATCTCTATCGTGATGCCCGAAATAAGAGTTTGCCCAACCGCATCATCGGTGGTTTGAGGAGACAAACGCGGCATTTGCTGGATCTCCAAACTGCCGAAAGGCAAACACCGATATTTGAGCGTCATTATGTGGGGATTCATTCCGTGCCCCTCTGCCGAATTCGCGGTAGCGAAGGGCGCTTCCTCGATTTTGATTCAGAGTTCAAACCGCTCAAAGCCAACTCGCGCGCTCGATGGTTGAGTGTTGCAGTGGCTCGCCTGAAAGGAATCGCGTTGCCTCCAATTACCTTGATCCAGATCGGCAAAGATTACTATGTGCGTGACGGGCATCACCGGATCTCCGTGGCACGCACGCTCGGTGAAGAGTATATCGATGCCGATGTGATTGTCCAAGTCGCGGATCGAAGAACGGGTATCAAGATGCCCTGATCTGCGACAAAGAGGAGGATCAGATCGAAAGGATTCAGCGGCAGAGTGCCGCGCGCAACGTGCGCCAATCATTCAAAAAAACTAAAACTTTAGGAGGTTACCATGGTTCTCATTTTAACGGTACTACGATTGATCCACATTTTGGCTGGGGTTTTTTGGGCTGGCTCCGCCGTCTCGTTGATCTGCTTCATCGAACCAGCCGTTCGCAAAGCGGGTCCCGCGGGAGAAAAATTCTTCGCAGGACTCTGGCAACACACACGCATGTTGTTCTTTATGAATCTGTCGTCCTTGCTCACCGCGTTGACCGGTGTGGTCTTGTACTGGCTCGTCTCCAATGGCAATCCGTTGGCGTACATCGGCACGGGGATTGGTATGGGCTTTACACTCGGAAGCGTCGCCGGTCTGATCGAATTTTTCAACGGCATCTTGGTGATGGGTCCCACGTCGGCAAAGATCAGCGCGCTGGGCATGCAAATGCAAACGGCAGGGGGACCACCGACCACGGTGCAATTGGACGAGATGGGCATGTTGCAAAAACGACTCAACGAGGGTGGCAAGCATGGCGCGATCTTGTTGGCACTTGCCGTGATCGGCATGGCAGTCGCCCGGTACTTGTAAGTTCAAATCGTATGGGGTGAGTTGCTGAGGAGGTCCAAGTGCAACAACAATCTTTCGATTCAAGTCTGTTGATCGTGCTGATGTTGCTCATCGCAAGTTTCGTCTTGACGGGCTGTGACAGTGAACTATCGGGAGCCGATCTGTATACACTAAATTGCGCCGGCTGTCACGGTGCGGCGGGCAAAGGCGGTTCAACGATTGCCTTGAGCGACGCGGCTTACCTGGCAACTCACGACGACAAGACGATGACGCAATTGACGAGCGAGGGTGTTCCCAATACAGTCATGCGAGCGTTCGGTAAGACGAAGGGCGGCACACTGACCGATGAACAGATTACGGCTATCGTCAAATACCTTTGCTCGGCTCGCACAACCAACTAGTCGGTTAAAATTGCATAGAGCGCGGGGTGAGGAGACCAATTCTTCTCACCTTGCATTCGTGAATGATGCAAGACAAATCGACAAATATTATTTTCGATTTCATTGTTCGATTAGACTTTTTTCATCACAACTATTTGTGAAGCGCTACCGGAGAAATTCAAAATGAAGCCACAACGATTCATTATCTTCATATTTTTAATGGGACTGGTCGCCTCAGCAATAGTCGCTTCAAATGCAATTGTCCGCCCAGTGTCGGCAGAACCTAACCGAGCACCGAAAGGGTCTCATCAAGTTTATTTACCTTTGGTCATCAACCAGGTCAATCCCCCCGTCATTAACAGCTTGACGGCGACGCCCCCTAGCATCATAGCTGGTGGATCGAGCACGTTAGCGTGGAATGTTGCTGGCGCGACTAGTTATAGTATCAGCCCAAGTGTTGGCACAGTTGCGGGCACAAGCATCAATGTTTCACCCAGCACTACGACCGAATATACTTTGACCGCAACTAACTCCGGTGGATCAACAACGGCAAAGGTCACGGTGACGGTGACGAGTGCTAGCCCTTCAGCCGCATTTTGGTTGCCTTATAATACCTTGGATGGTTCGATTATCAGCACCTATGGCACAAGTGTAGCAGTCGATAGCGCAGGCGGCATCCATGTGGCATATTCCATCTACACTGGCACGGATAATGGCGCACAGCCGGCTTATTACGCCTACTGCGCGACGAATTGCAACAACATTGCCAACTGGACGCGCACACGTATCAGCGACAATATTCAAGATGTGCGACTCGCACTTGATCCGGCGGGACACCCGCGCTTGATGCTCTTTACGCACTATATAAACGACCTCCGCGAATATCGCTATGCCGCATGTAATGCAAATTGTACGAACAGCGCGAACTGGGCGATTGCTCCTCTCATCGCCGTCAACGATAGTGGCGCGCGACGCAGTTACTTTAATAATCGCTACTTTGCCGTCGATGCACAAGGACACCCGGCGATGGTTTATAGCGATCAGAGCAGTGAGCACTATGGCACGTTTTTTGCTCAATGTCTTGCAAATAACTGCATGGATCCTGCCAACTGGGCAGACGTAATGCTCGCGCAAGCCGAATGGTGGAAAAGTACATCGCTTGCATTTACGCCGAGTGGTCAACCACGCGTCGCATTTGGCAACTTTGTTTGGAGCGAAGCGCGCCAAGCGTATGTGACGAATCTGTGGTATATCGGCTGTGATACCGCTTGCTATAATCAAGCGAATTGGAACAAAAACATACAACTGGCTAACTCGATAGGGTATGGGACTGTAGATGCAATGGTGAGTTTGCGTATCGATAGTTTGGGACGCCCGCGCATGGCGCTCTATACGAGCAACTATGTGAGCCAACCTTTGCAACCCTATAAACTGTTTTACATCTGGTGTAATACCTCATGCTTTAGCTCATCGAGTAGTGACTGGGGTGTAACACAGATTGGCTCGGCATCTAATGAGGGCGACGGCGTTGACTTGACGCTCGATGCGAATAATCGTCCGCGCATGGCGTATGATCTGGAAGGCACAGGGTTGGGATATGCCTATTGCAACACTAACTGTGAATCGAATACGGGAACCTGGACCCGTGTCAAAGTTGAAGCAACCTCGGTGATTCAGGCGCAGTATCCCAGTTATCCGCCGCGTAGTTGTGCAATCCAGACCTGGTTCAATGGCAAGCGCGCTTCGTTGGCTTTCGACGCTGCAGGCAATCCGCGCATCGGTTATGACGCCGAACACTGGTGGGGCGGCTATGATGCATATGGGAATTTCTGTGACATTGATGTACCGGTCTCGCGTTTTACTCTGTTCCCCCAACCTTGAAATGAATCCACGAACGCAGGATGAGAAGAGATTGATTCTCCTCATCCTGCGTTCGTGAACAATCAATCAGTCTTAACAAAGAGGTCACACGATGAAGATTCTTGAATATGATGATATTGATCCATTTGATGCGTTTCAAGTGAGTATGCTTGCCCTGGAATTTGCGCTGACGCCCGAACACGTCGCACACATTCGTCAAACCGATCCGCGACCGTTTCCATTTTTTGCTATCTATGCAGTCGAGGATGACCTAGTCCTGGGTCAAGTCGGCGTCTTTCGTCTGCCGATGATTTCAATCGATGGGCGCGAAGATGTAGGTGGCGTGTGGGCAGTCTCGACACATCCGCAACACTCAGGACGCAGTGTGGCATCAATGTTGCTTGATGAAGCGCACAAGCGAATGCGTGATGCGGGTTTGCGATTCTCAACGCTCGGCACCAATCGTTATCGCGTTGGCTATAAACTTTACCAGCGCCATGGCTATGAGGACACTCAGGTCTTGGCAACGGCGCTGGCGCGCTGGGAGACCGCGCATCGCCCCACGCGTTTGCGCGCACGGCAATTGGGAAATGCAGGATACGATCTCGTCGAAAAAATCTTTCAGCAAGTAGCAAGCAATTACCTGGGCTTCGCTTGGCGGCACACTCCGTTTGCTCCCCTACGCGACAAAGTTAGTTCGGACGATGTGTGGATACTTGAGCAAAATAATCATCCGTTAGGATATGCGTTTGCTCATCTGAACAAGTCTACGTTGGAAATTAATTGTCTGCTCGTGCCCACTGAAATCGATACAACCGAAGCAGTCGCGGCAGTTGTCGCTCAATTCAAAGCATCCTATGTTAAAGTTAAAGTCACGCGCCCCGTTGAAGTTGCGAGTCTCAAGCGAGCCGGTTTCCAAGTTGCTCAGCCAACTTGGGGCGCATTCATGCTCAAACCACTCACACCGCACGTGACGCTGGAAGACGCGCGACGGCTCTTTGGCATCGGCACGGATCGCTTTTTGATCTCGTGGTTAGATACAACTTAACTGCGAAAAGCAGCGGCACATACCGCGCGTTATAAAAGAAAAATCACTCGCGGACATTTTGTGGCGCGCGATTGATGGTATTGCATTTTCAGTTTTTTCCATTATACTCTCACTACTTGGAACCTTCTGCCGTGAGCAATTCGACTAATCGTTCGCCCGATGGGTCTACACTCGTCACCAAATTGCACGCGCCGCCAGTGCGCGCCAAGCGTGTCCTGCGTCCACGTCTCACCGCGCGCCTGAATGAAGGTCTCGTGCGCAAACTCATTTTGATTTCGGCGACGGCAGGCGCGGGCAAGACGACACTCTTGGCCGAATGGCAATTGACCCTTGACCCAACTCGAGTGGCGCTCGCCTGGGTCTCGTTGGACGAACACGATAACGACCTGAATCGCTTTTGGACATACATCATCGCGGCACTGCAAACGATTCAACCCGGGCTCGGCGCGCGCGCGCGCTTGGCGTTCGATTCAATATCCCAGCCGAATTTTGCCACAGCGCGCGATGAACGCGTGTGGATCGAATCGATTTTGACCTCGCTCATAAACGACCTTGCTACATTTCCCATCGATGTTGTGTTGACACTTGACGATTATCATTTCATCGCGTCGCCCATTATTCACGATTCCATCGCGTTTTTCCTCGATCATCTGCCCGCAACTATGCATCTCGTCATCGCCAGCCGCGAGGATCCGCCTCTGCCTATCGCGCGATTGCGTGCGCGCGATCAGCTGATCGAATTGCGGAATGCGGATTTGCACTTGACGCTCGATGAAGCAAACACCTTTTTCAATGACGTGATGAAATTATCGCTGACGGATCAAGATTGCTCCGCCATCAAAGCACGTACGGAAGGATGGGCCGCGGGATTGCAAATGGCGGCGTTGGCTTTGCGCGAACAACCAGACCCGACCCGCTTTATCGCAGCGTTTACCGGCAGTCATCATTTTGTGATGGACTATTTGATCGGCGAAGTTCTGCAAAGACAAGCCCAGGATGTTCAGGCATTTCTCCTGCAAACATCGGTGTTGGAACGGCTCAATGGCGCGTTGTGCGATGCAGTTACAGAGCGAACCGACAGCCAAGCCATTCTCGAAAAACTGGACGCCTCCAATTTATTTGTGGTTCCATTAGACGGTGAACGGCGTTGGTATCGCTATCATCGCCTCTTCGGCGATTTGTTACGGCACCGCCTCACTCGTACCCATCCCGATCAGATCGTTCAACTTCATCGGCGTGCCAGCGATTGGTACGCGCGCAACGACTTGCCCAACGAAGCAATCGAGCATACACTGGAGATTCATGATTGGCAACGGGCGGCAGAATTGATCGAGCACAATTCCCGTGCGATGTGGTTGCGCGGCGAAATCGGCGTCTTGCGCGCCTGGCTCGAGTCATTTCCTGCCGGGGTTTTGTTAGAGCGGATCAAGTTAGGGCTGGTGTATGCGCAGACACTCACACTGGCTAGTGAACTGGATCGCGCCGAACAGCATTTGGATCAGATGATGCCGCTCGTTCAACCGGTACCTGCGCTATTCGGCGAATTGCTCGCGGTTCGTGTGTTAATCGCGGCATTGCGTAGCGATATGCTTGCTGTCGTCAACTTAGCCCAGCAAGCCATGTCCTTGATGTTGCCCGAAGAACTCAGCCAGCGAAGTATGGTTATGCTCTGCATGGGAGTAGCACACTATGATATGAGCAGCGACCTTGCGATCACCAAGAACGCTTTCCGCGAGGCGTACGAGCTTAGCAAAGCGTTCACTCGCAGTGGCTCATCGGACAGGGAAATATCCATCCTGATCGCGCTTGGGTATTTGGCGGAATTGGAATGGCTCGCGGGCAACCTGCGCGACGCCTCTCACATGTACGAACAGGCGCTTGAACTTTCGGAACAATGGGGAGGACAAGTGTCTGTAGCCCGCGTGCAGTGGGGCAGGGCTGGGCTGTTCTACGAGCGGAATGATCTGGATAACGCCGAGCGCGCTTTGCGAGCAAGCGTTCCCTCGGGCGAGTTGTGGAAAGACCCGCATGTGCTTGTACATAGCTAGTTCTTGTTGGAAAAATCAAAACTGAATGGGATTTGCATTGGAACCCCAAGGGAATAAGATGGAAGCTGTCACACAACCTCTTACCCCTTGGAGTCCACAATGATTATAGACCGATACATCCGTCCTGCCAATT
>JACRMI010000142.1 GCA_016215025.1 Chloroflexota bacterium | reverse complement strand
TGCTCTGGCCGATAGTAACGCTTGGGAACTTCGGAATTGTCTTTGGCTCGTCTCATCCACACACCTTTGCGTCGTAGGGTTCTTGAGAACCCATTATACCGCATCAGAGGCGTGTAGGTGGAATTTTGCGGTTACTGATAATTTAAGCCGTTTGATCTTCTTTCAGCGGCGTGGATTTGATCGATTCAGGCGGATGAGCCGGATTCTCGGCTGTTTTTTTCGATTGTTCACGCCGCGCGAAATAATCCGCGACAAACAAAACAATCAGCGTTGTCACTAGAGACACCATTCCGCCGCTAAAGATCAAAATAAAATCTCGACTCATTCGCCTTTTCTTCCTTTGAATAGATTGTTACTTGAGCAATGTTTTGGCGATCACAACCCGTTGGATTTGATTGGTGCCTTCATAAATCTGTAAGAGCTTGGCATCACGCATGTACTTTTCAACTTTGTAATCCGCGTAATAGCCATAGCCGCCATGCAACGATACGGCATCGGAAGCGACTTGCATCGCCACGTCGGAAGCGTACGCTTTAGCAATCGCCGTCGCATACGAGTATGGCATCTTGCGATCGACCTGCCAAGCGGCGAAATAAACGTAAATGCGCGCCGTTTCGATTTTCATCGCCATATCAGCCAGCATAAACTGCAAACCTTGGAAATTGGCGATGGGCGTACCAAATTGCTGGCGTTCCTTGACGAACTTGATCGAAGCTTCCAACGATGCGCGCGCTACGCCTACGCCTGCTGCGCCAATGCCGATGCGGGTGCGGTCGAAGGTTTCCATCGCGACTCTGAATGCTGAACCTTCTGCGCCGATCAAATTTTCGGCGGGCACGTGGACGTCTTCAAAAACAATCTCAGCAGTGTCGGAGGCGCGATGTCCCATCTTTTCGCCCATGTGACGACGTGTGATGCCGGGCGTATCGGCGGCAACAGCGAACAGCGACATGCCGCGATGTTTCTTTTCGGGATCAGTCATCGCAAAAACGGTGAGTTGCTGGGCAACGTCACCATTCGTAATAAAGTGCTTGGTGCCGTTAAGGATGTACTCGTTGCCGCTTTTGACCGCGCGCGTGCGCATCGCCGCGACATCACTCCCTGCCCCAGGTTCGGTCACGCAAAATGCTGCCAAACCGCCATCCTTGGCAATGGGCACGATGAATTTTTTCTTTTGCTCTTCGGATGCGGCAAGTTCGAGCGGGGTCAATGCCAATTCATTGGCGTTCATCGCAGTCGTGACACCGGCGCACGCCGCAGCAAATTCTTCGCCGACGATACACGATTCGAGCCAGCCCAGTCCACCGCCGCCGTACGCGTCGCCGATGGTCAGGTTCAAGAGTCCAAGTTTGTGTGCTTTTTTAAGGAGGTCGAATGGGTACTTTTCAGTCCGATCGAGTTCGGGGGCGAGGGGGGCGATTTCGTTTTGCGCGAAATCACGGGCAAGTTCTTGCAGTGCTCTTTGTTCGTCCGATAAGGAAAAGTCAATCATCTTTGATAGTCCTCTGGGAGCGATTTATCCTCATTCTACCCGGTTCATTAGAGCGTGTCAAATCAAATCTTGCAGTTCGATTGAATTGATGATATACTTATCCAAGCTACGGATCTAGAGAATCCAAAAGGATGACCAACCCAACCGCTCAAGCAAAAGCTATCGTCGTTCAGACCCAAGAAGAAGAGCGTTACCGTCTGGCGCGTATGTTGCAGGCGGGCCCCGCTCAATTATTAGCGAATGCGACCTTTGAGATTGAGACATGTTTGCGCCTCATCGACACTCAACCCCAAACGGCACACGAAGGATTAGAATCGCTTCTGCGCGAATTGCAACAAGGTCTGACCGACATTCGTGACTTGATCTCGAACTTGCAACCTCCCTTGCTCGAAGAACTCGGACTCGTTGCGGGCTTGCGCAAATACGTCGCTCGGTTTTCTGAACAGACCAACATTCCTGTCGATTTAATCGGTTGGGAACAATTGACCGAACGACTCCCCGCAACTGTTGAACTCTCGATTTTTCGGATTGTCCAAGAAGCACTAGAAAATATCCGGCATCATTCCCAGGCGAGCCACGCCCAAGTCGAATTTTCATTTCAAGATGGTTACTTGACGGTTCTCATTGTCGATAATGGGAAAGGGTTCGCGCCCACCAGTCTCGCGCCCGGACGGCGGTGGGGTCTTGTCATGATGCAAGATCGCGCTGAATTATTGGAAGGTAATCTACAGATTTTTTCTGAACCAGGGAACGGCGTACGCGTTATTTTCACTGCGCCATTACGTGTGTCGATTCTCAACGGAAATTGAGGCTCAAGATGAAAAAGACCACAACCACTCGAACCAAGAAAAATGCCGTGCCGCAAATTCGCGTGATGATCGTCGATGATCATCCGCTTTTTCGTGCTGGGCTGCGGCGCGTTGTAGAGATGGAAGAGGACTTGCAAATTGTTGGCGAAGCCATAAATGGACAAGAAGCGCTCGATAAAGCACGCGAGCTAAACCCTCAAGTCATTCTCCTCGATATCAACTTGCCGATTCTTAATGGGCTGCAAGTCGCCCGCGAATTGACCGCGTCGAATCATGAAATTGCCATCATCATCCTGACCGCTTACCACGACGATGAACAGATGCTGCATGCCATTCGCGCGGGCGCATCCGCATATTTTCCCAAAGATGTCGATGCTCAAGAATTGATCAAAGCAATTCATCAAGCGAGCCAGGGTAATTACGTATTGAACGATGCGGTGCTCGCCAAGCCCCAGGTCGCGACCTGGCTGCTCAATCAATTTGAGCAAATGCAAGTCACCGGTTCAGAAAACTCGGAATTTGCGTTCCAACCGCTATCGACACGAGAAATGGAAATCCTAGCATGCATCACCCGTGGACAAAGCAATAAAGAAATCGCGCAACAATTGGGAATCAGCCGCCAAACCGTCAAGAACCATATGACGTCGATTTTGCGCAAGCTCGCCGTGAATGACCGAACGCAAGCAGCAGTTTATGCCTTGCGCCGCGGCTGGATTCGCTTGCAGGATGCACGGTAAGAGGACTGGATGTCAACGACTAGCATTCCCGATCCCATCGTATTAGCTGAAGAAGCCGAAAAAGAACGCGCCCAGGTCGAAAGCGAAGCCCGCGAGATCGATGTGCTCGTCAAGCAAACGACGAGCGAGATAGACCGGTTGCAGCAGCGCCAGGCAGAAATGGCTCAACGTCTGCGTCAAGTCGAAGCGAACCTTGAAGCTTACCCGCGCGAAGAAATAAAAGCAGCTTATGCATCCTCCCAGGACGCACAAATGCGGCTTTTTATGATGCGCAGCCAGCAAGAGCAACTTCAAAACAAACAGCGTTCGTTGCAGCGTTATCGCGGTCAGCTTGATCGGCTCGCCATGACGGCGCGTCAAATCGGCGAAGCATCCTCGTCAGTTGTAGTCACGTCGAGCGGTAGAGATCGGGGAGCCGATCAGCAATCGATTGTCCAAATCATCCAAGCCCAAGAATCGGAACGCCAGCATCTTTCCCGACAGATGCACGATGGTCCTGCCCAATCGTTGACCAACCTCATCTTGCAGGCTGAGATCGTCGAGCGGCTGTTCGATGTCGATCAAGCCAAAGCGCGTGCAGAGTTGGCGAACCTCAAAGCGGCAGCAAATACAACCTTTCAGCGCATCCGCGATTTCATCTTTGATCTGCGCCCGATGATGCTGGACGACCTGGGTTTGATACCCACTCTCAAGCGTTATGTCCAAACATTCGAAAACAAAAACCATGTGCCCGTTCACTTGACGACCCTAGGCGAACGCACGCTGCCTTCCTACATCGAAGTTGCCATCTTTCGGTCCGCCCAGGAATTATTGAACAATATTGCTCGTCATGCCCATGCTTCACGTGTCCAAATCACCCTGGATTTTCAGAATGATCCGGTAGTCATGACCGTTGAGGATGATGGGAGCGGCTTTGACATTGAATCGGTGCTGGCATCGGCCCGTCAACGGGGGACAAGCGGACTTGCCAATTTGGAAAAACGCATCCAAATGCTAGGCGGGAAGGTGCAATTTCAGAGCGGGACTGGGCGTGGCACCAAATCTCGCATTGAATTGCCTGCCGCAAAGTAATGTTTAAAAGATAGTTTAAGGTACTGCACTCCTATTGATTCTTAGAGGAAACTGGTTTATACTGCGGGCAGTGAGAAAGACAAAATATTAAGCGAAGGGAGGTGAAAAAAATGTATTTGCCTCGTGAAGAAGGTCAAGGCTTGGTCGAGTACGCGTTGATCCTCGTCTTGGTGGCTATCGTCGTTATCGCCATTTTGGCATTGTTGGGACCTCAGATCGCGAACATTTTCAGCAAGGTTACCAATGGTCTTACCGGCACATAATCCCGACGTCATCAGCCACTTTTTCTGGGCCCTATCCGTGATAGGGTCCTCGCCAAATTCATCTATTGAGCACTAGTTCTCATCATCAAGAGGGGGTTAAGGGATTTTTGCCTTTAACCCCCCTGTAAGTTTCCAAGTGGTGGTTAGGTAAAACGGCAAGCCCGAGCATTGGAAAAATGAAATTTGAAATATCGAGGCAACCCAAACTAAAGATTATTGCTCGCAAGCATTCCACCGGGCAAAGCATGGTTGAGATTGCCTTGACTTTACCTCTTCTTATTTTGATTGTTATTGTTTTAATAGACTTTGGTATTGTTTTTGCCTCCTATTTGTCTCTTGTTAATGCTACTCGCGAAGGTGCCGTTTTTGCTGCGATGTATCCGCAACTCGCAAGCTCTACTTGTGGTTCTAATCCCCATGATTTGGTTTTTTCTTACTCAGGGACTGCTTGCGCCATATCCCAAGATGACCAATCGTATGGCGGTGGCGGTGGAGTATATACAAGTACTGTCACGATTTGGAAGGAATACACAAACCGTATCAAGAACGACGTTTTCGTTGTTGTGGGTGAGCAATTAAAGGCATCTCAGCTTGCTGATCAAGATATTCTGTATATCGATCGTCCTGTGCTCAGGAATGGTTGTGGTTACACTGCGGGTTGTCCAATCACCGTAACCGTCCGTTATCGGGTGCATACGTTTACTAGCGATATGTCTCTGCCTGGGTATGGGCGATTCGGACTGCCCAATTATTACGAAATCAAGTATTCAGTTGGTATGCCCATCCGGGGTTTCTGATGGCAATAATTTCGCACAGGTGCAAGAATGAAAAGGGACAAGCGTTGGTCGAATTTACGCTCATGTTCCCTATCTTTCTTGCGGTCATGATTGGGCTGGCAGCCATATCCATGATCTTTTACTCATATGTGACGACTCAACTTGCCGTCCGTGAAGGCACAAACGCAATCATTCGTGATCCGGCGGGGCAAACCATTCTCAAGGATCCACTAGGTCAAGTCGAAGCCGTAAAGAAAATCGTACGCAAGTATGCGTTCTCTTTTGATTCAAGTAGCTTGAACATTTTGGTTGAGCCAAGTGATCCTGCTCAGTGGCTGCAAGGTGTTCAAGTTTCTGTGTCGGCTACGTATTATGTACCACTCCCTACAGTTAATATGTACCTGCCGGGAGGAGCTAATCTCAGGCTAGGTCCTGTCCCGCTTAAAGCTGTTTCCATAATGACCATTGAATGAAGCAAGTAGGAGGTGAAGTATGAAATCAATCTTTAAACGCGAAGAAGGACAGTCCATCATTATAGTCGCTGCCGGACTAGTCGCCTTGATAGCATTAATGGCGATGGTGGTGGACGCAGGGAATGCGTATGTTCAACGACGTCAAACTCAAAACGCAATTGATGCAGCTTCTCAAGCTGGAACAATTGCATTGGCAAAAGCGCTCCGGGATTCAAGCGTCCACTACGGGGACATCGATAGCGCCGTGAGAGCGTACGCGGGAGCTAATGGTTTGGACAAAACCAAGATCAAGGTCTATTTTGTCGGTCAAGATGCGGCAGGCAACAAGGTTATCATTCCAAACCCAGTCGCTTCCTACGGTAATACGTCCGTCAACAAGACCATAAACTATAACGGTACCGTCTACACCCTTGTCGGAGTTCAAGCCGAAGGTACCAAAAACTTCCCCACTTTTTTTGCGGGATTAATTGGCTTCAAGGACATGGATGTTGCCGCCAACGGTGCAAGCTATGCGAGATGCGGTGCTTGCAGTGGCAACGGACTTTTTCCTATTGTCGTAGCAGCAGGGTTATTCGATAACTTACCCGCACCTCCACCGACCGAACAGAGCAATAAATCCTACTACTATACCATCTGGGAAAACAAGAAAAACATGGCCGGTGTGTCCGCTGGCAACTTTGGCTACATCCAATGGCCTGGCAACCAACCATCTGCAACGACCTTGGCTTATAACATGGACAATGCTGAGAATTATGTCAGCGGTATCTGGCAGGTTGGCGATTCAGTCAGTGGTGACCCAGGTATTTCAGCCGGTACGGCAGTTATGGACGCATTGGCAAGACGCGTCAGCGGCCCACTCAGTTCATTTGTCACCTTACCGGTTTATGATACCTTTTCTGACTCAGGAAACAATCGCACCTATCGAATCAAGGGCTTTGCGCGATTCCGGCTTACCTGTTACCACTTTAGCAACAGCGCTGGTGGATCGGGTGGCAGTTGCCAAGGCTCTTATGGTCCCGGTGACAAGTTCATCCAAGCCCAGCTCCAAGCATGGATAGACCCGCAAGCAAATGGCGGTTGCACTGATTTCGGCGTCTGCACAGTGAAGACCAATACGCCTGTCACGCAAACGGCGCGTTCGTTGATTGGCAGCGTCAAGATCAACCAATTGACGCGAACGAATACCACCGCCACAAGCGTGCATGTGCCTGTGGATGCCATACTCGTCCTTGACCTGTCGCCCAGCATGGATTGGGATTTCGACGGCAAGAGCACTAGCGATGTTAGCAAGAAAAAGATTACGGCGGCACGTGCGGCGTTAAAGATTTTTAACACCAACTTTTACAATATGAAAAAGACCAATCCCACGTACACCGATCAACTTGGTCTGGTTTCCTTCCCGTTGCAAACTACAGGCTCTCAATATACCTCCGACTGTAAACAAAAGTTGAATTTGTATCAAACTGGCAAATTGGAGTATGATCTCAACGGAAGTCTCGCTTCGATCACAAACATCAGCAACACGGTTGCTACCAAAGGATTGCCTGCTGGTAACACGCCGACTGCGGGTGCAATCAAGGTGGCGCGCCAGTATCTACTAGGAGCCAACCACAAGGCGGGTCATCTTCCGGTGATGATTATTGCAACGGACGGTCGTGCCAATGTACGTGGCGACTCGATGCGCTTCAATGGCTACAATATCGACTTTGATTCCTGCAACAATCTTGCGCTATCGGATGCAACCAACGAAGCGATGATTGCCAAGAGTGACAACAATCATGATGGTCAGCCCGACACCATTGTCTTTGTGATTGCCTCAGGATCTGAATATGTGAATAATCCAACCGTCAGTTCGTTCTTCAAAGCCATGGCGACACAAGACACTGATCCCAGTCTGCCACACTTTATTCCTGCTGGAAATAAGACAGACTTGGAGAATGCCTTCAAGAGCATTTCGACCCGCATCGAGCATATCGGTTCTGAATCGTGTAAGATCATCCAGTCCGAAGCATTTGCGAACGGTTTCAACCTGACTGCCACGAATCAAAACAGCGGTAGAACCTATCAAGTAACCACCACGTCGACCGGTGAGTTCGTCATTCCCAATATCGATCCCGGAACCTACGTCTTCTCGACCGGTGGCAAAGTGATTGATGGATTGAACTATAACGTCTTTACGCTCGGAATCGGTGGAGCGGATGGTAGTTATCCCATTACCGTCGGCGACAATTCGGGACAATATCGAACCGATTTGTTCCTCAGGGCAGGAACCCAAGTAAGTTGCCAATAGCAGTCCCCAATGGGGGTAAGCGAAGGCTTACCCCCATTTTAATCAAATCGTTCCACCTCAGGAGTACGCCACATGCGCATGCATAAATCCTTCCTCCTCAGCGCGATCATTTTGCTCGTACCCGCCCTAGTTGTTCTACTCTCCTCTAGCCCAATTGAAGCTACAACCACTTGCTTAACCTATGATTGCACATCAGGCGATACTACCGTCGATGACTTTGTTCAAGGGTTATTCTATGCGACGGGTCTGAGCAACCTGGGCACTGGCGGTGTCCAACTCTTGCCAATGGGACTTACGTCCGAATGGACAGATACTATCAACCTGCCCGATGCCCGTAACGAGCTTGCAGCCGTGTCCTACGGCAATATTCTTTATGTTATTGGCGGAAACGATACTTCAAATGTCCGCCATGCCGAGATATTCTCGGCAACAACGTACATCACCGGTCCAATCAAGCCGTCCGGCTGGCAAACCCCGACCTTGATGCCTGCTCCCTTGAGCGGCG
The DNA here is from genome assembly GCA_016215025.1 of Chloroflexota bacterium. GTDB lineage: Bacteria > Chloroflexota > Anaerolineae > UBA4142 > UBA4142 > JACRMI01. The sequence continues at coordinate 44,681 of JACRMI010000142.1, read as the reverse complement.
TTGCGGCAGCTATCTCCACCACGACGAGCGGTGGATATCTTTACATCGCAGGTGGCTATGATATTGTCGGTGATTTTGTCCAAGTGACGGTTCCTACTTCAACCATTTCCTATCGGCAGATCACTACCAATGGTGCATTCACTGGCAGTTGGCACAGCGTTTACAACGCCCTACCCACCGCGATGTATTACGCAACCGCCGTCGTACGAAATGGCAACCTCTATGTGATTGGCGGATACGATAACGTCGACGCCTTGTCCACCGTCTATCGATTCCCAATCAGTGCAGATGGAACTCTAGGGAGCGCCGTCACCGAGAGCAACCAACTCAATATCACTAGACATTCTGCTCCCAGTACGGTTTGGAAAGACGAATTCGGCGTGGACCACCTGTATGTCTTGGGTGGACAATCATCCCCCAGCACAACCGAAGTTAGTGTTGAAAGAACAATCTTTCAATCTGGTAACTCAATCGGACCATTCACTAACCAAATTACGGATCAACTACTCAGCACCCTAACCGCGCACGGCGCAGTTCAAAGCAATGGTCGGATGTTCGTCACAGGTGGGCAGGAAGGTGTCGCACGCGTACCGATCACTAAGGTAAATTCTGCCTTGATTGATCCAAACGCAAGTTTGCATCGATGGGGATCGAATGCGTGGGTTGTATCAACGCCGTTACCTCGCCCACGCAGTTATCACGGCACGGCTATTAACATCGGTGGCGAAATTTATGTGATTGGTGGTTATGGTGATCCGTCATTCGGTGAAGACCTTGGAACGACGACCGTCTATCATGGCTCAACCAATGGGTTCGGCAGCCATTACGCTCCCAGCGGTAACTTTGTATCGCGGTTGATCGATCTTACTACGATCCGCCCCATAACCCAGATTGACATCAATTCAACCATCACCGGTACGGCAACCATGACGGTCCAATATCGAGCCGGCAACGACAAAAATGCAATGCCGAGTACTTGGACCAGTCTGCCCAGACCCCTTCAAATGGGAACGAATATTACGACGACCTACTATGTCAGCATAACGGCGAGCTTGGTTCAATATCGAGTAGCATTGACTTCAACTAATCCATACACGCTTACCCCAATCATCAATTCCTTCACGGTCAAGTACCCATCGGCTGGCTTGGCTGATCTTACAGTTGTTGGGATGGATACGCCAAATTCAACGACGAGTGGACTGTACACTATGACGGTCTATATCCAAAACAACGGTCAAGCTCCGTCCCGCCCAGTCCTGAATAATTCACTATCAACGAAAAGCAATGCCACCACGCGTCCCAGAATAACGTCGCCGCGCATTCCCAACTCGCCAACTATTGTTAATCCTCCTGCCTATTTTGTCGATGTCTATATTGACCGTACTCCGGCAAACGCAGGCGTCTTGGGAGACTGTTATGGAATTGGAGCCGGTGTCAATCCCAATCAAATGGAAAAGATTAATATACCCAACTGTAACATCCCTATCGGTTCTCATAACTATTGGGCCCAAGTCGATACGTGCGACGAACCAACATACTGTTCATCCAGTTGGGGATTTATTCGAGAAGCCAACGAAGCAAACAATATCCTAGGTCCTGTTCCGAGTGGCACACGTTATCTCCGCTGGCTTTATCTTCCAATCATCAGCAAGTAATTGCTTCGCTCTGTCGCGCATGGTCGGAAAAAAGCGGGTATGCCAATGATCGACATACCCGCTATATGCTGCAATTTTTTTAGAGGAAAAAAGGGGAAGTTAGCTGAAGGATTGCCTGGCATAACGTGCAACGATAAGCACCAGTACCAATCCCAACCCGACGGCAAGCCAAGTCATGGGCAAGCCGGTCGATGGGAGTGCCGTAGATGGAATGGGTGTGACCGTTGCGATTGTTCCTGATGACAAAGGAGTGATTGTAACCGCAACCGTACTGATTTCAACTGGGGTATTCGTACTTGTAGATGTAGATGTTGCAGTTGGTGGAGTTCCGGTTGGAGTACTTGTAGCAGTTGCCGTTTGAGCCTGGGCTGTTCTAGCTGCCGAAGTCTGAGTGGCTGCCGTCTGTGTCTGTGCAGTTGAGGTCTGTGCAAGTGCCGTTTGTGTTTGAGCGATCGAAGTCCGCGCGGCTGCCGTTTGTGTTTGAGCAGTCGAGGTTTGTGCAAGTGCGGTTTGTGTCTGAGCTATAGAAGTTTGCGCGGCTGCGGTCTGTGTTTGAGCAATCGAAGTTAGTGTGGCAGGATTTGATACAGTACTGGTTGCAGTGTTGGTTGGACTTGGGCGTCCCTGGAACCCTGGCTCATTTAAAGCGATGGGACGATTCTCATAGGGAACACTCGTAAATGCAACTACGGCCAAGACTATGATGAGCAACGTTACGAAAATGGAAAGCACTAGACGCCTAGAGTGCTTCATTGTGAGCCTCCTGAAAGGTGGGCTTGCAACATTTAAGAGCCCAAACGCAACACGTCCGCTGTGAGTGTATGACAAAAGTAGGCCACTGTCAAGCAAACCTTGTCATTTCCTAAAAATCGGAGTAGAATAAACAAGGATAGATTCTTAGGTCTTCCTTGATTGAAAGGAGAAATTATGCGTCGTGGAGGAAGAATTCTCATCATCCTGGGATTACTCCTCGGAGTTATTACCGCTGTCGGTACCTTTGTTGTTCTAGGAAGTACCACCACTGGCACCCAAAAGGTTGCCATGAAACCCGTCGTTATCGCGCAACAAAACATCCCCGAGCGTGTCGAGATCACAGCCGAAGCAGTTGGTCTTCAAGAATGGCCCGAGTCGGCTGTGCCTGCGGATGCACCCGAGTCTCCCTCAGCCGTAATCGGTAAAGTCGCACTTCAACCGATATACCCCGGTCAAATTGTGTTGCCACAAATGATCGTTGCTAAAGGCGCGATTGGACAATCGCGCTCGAATGCCTCTCTGGTCATCCCCGAAGGCAAGGTTGCCATGGCATTCCCATTGAGTGAGTTGACCAGCGTTGCCAATGCACTTCAGACTGGCGATACCGTCGACATTCTCTTGACCTTGCAGCCTGGTTTATTGCCCACCAACGCTACCCGACCCGCCGGTCAACCCGCTCCGGTTCCCGGCACCGAAGGCCTGCCTGTGACCCAAGTTATGCTTCAAGACGTACTGATTATTCAAATTGGTGCATGGACAACCACTACCGCTGAGCAAAATGCTCCTGCGGCAAATGTAGTGACCTTCGCTGTGGATCGGCAGGATGCATTGGCATTGAAGAGCGCCCGTGAAAGTGGATCGATCGATTTTGTGCTGCGCCGCTCCGGCGACCACAATAAAGCTACCACAGAGCCGGTCACATTACAATATCTCAACAAACGATTTAACTTTAATTTGTCACCTGCTATCCAAAAATAAATGCCCGTGTCTGGATTACAGGTGAAACCAGGTCTTTCGGACTTACACTTTCATTCCAGTTCGACAGGTTATTAGATGTCTGTATCTAATCCGACCGGCGCGAAAATCCGCATTCTTATTGTCGACGACATTGCCGAAACTCGTGACAATGTCAAAAAGTTGCTCTACTTTGAAAACGATATTGAGATCGTTGGTACAGCTTCTAATGGACGAGAAGGCGTTGACCTAGCCCTCAAACTTTTACCCGATATTGTCTTGATGGACATCAATATGCCGGAGATGGATGGCATCGCTGCCAGCGAAGCCATCTCCGCCAAAGTACCCAATATCCAAGTGGTCATGATGTCCGTCCAAGGTGAAGCCGACTATTTGCGGCGCTCGATGTTGGCGGGCGCACGCGAATTTCTGATCAAGCCATTCTCCGGTGAAGAACTCGTCAATAGCATTCACCGCGTTCATCAATTTGCCGCCACGCGTCGCAGCGCTGCACCGCCTCCCCCCACCCACGTCGACAACGCCGCCCCGCCGCCGCCGCCCCCCAAGGGAGGCAAAGTCATCGCCATTTACGGAGCCAAAGGCGGCTGTGGTGCAAGTACTATCGCTGTAAATCTCGCCGTTGCCTTGCGCGAAGAAACCAAAGAACGCGTCGCCTTGATCGATGCCAGTTTTGAATTTGGCGACATTAGCGTTCTGCTCAATCTACCCAACAATCGAACGATGGCTGATCTCGCCGGAGAAAAAGTGGGCATCGACGAGGAATTGTTGGATGGAACGATGACGAGTCATCCCAGCGCCATCAAGGTTTTGCTGGCACCGCCGCGTCCAGAGTTAGCGGAACTAATCAAGCAAGAACACCTAAAGCAGATCATGGACATTCTCTGGAAATCGTACGATTACATTATCGTCGATTTGTGGAAATCGTTCCGCGAGTCCACGATCTTTTTTCTAGACATTGCCGACACCATCTTACTCATATCGACGACCGACATTCCAGCCATCAAGAACGCCAAGCTGTTTTTCGAGTTGACTGAGAAACTGGCGTATCCCGCCGAAAAGACTGTGCTCGTTCTCAACCGGGAAGACGGACGCAGCGGCATCAATCCCAAAGACATCGAAGCTAGCATCAAGCATCCCGTCAGCGGGATTATTCCCAAAGACGAACGTACTACGTCCGTGGCAATCAATCGCGGAATGCCGTTTGTTACCGCTCAACGCAACTTGCCAATTAGCCAAGCCATCTTGACTTTGGCACGCCGGCTAGTTAAGACCGAAGCAAAGGAACCCGCTGCACCTGCCAAGCCCTCCCTCTTGGGACGTAAATAAGTTGACTGCTCGACTATAGAAAGAGAGAAAGTATGTCTCTACTTAAGCGAATTGAAAAAACGAGTCCAGCTCAGCCGACCACTCCGCCTACGCCGAGTAACCCTACTCTCACTCCTCCATCTCCCGAAGATATTCGTCGCCGCCAACCACCGGCTCCACCTCATGACGCATACGCCGATCTCAAGAGCCGTGTCCAGCAAAAAATCGTCGCCGACTTGGACCCCAAGCTCGACTTGTCCAAGCAAGACCAAGTGCGCCGGACCATCGAAGAAATGTTCAATGCGTTTCTGGCCCAAGAAGAAGTGGTGCTGGCACGCGCAGAACGCATTCGACTTTTCGATGAAATCGTGTCCGAAGTTCTCGGACTCGGTCCACTCGAAAAATTGCTAGAAGACCCTAGCATCGACGAAATCATGGTCAACGGTCCCAAACAAATCTATATCGAACGTCACGGTAAGATTGAACGAGTCTCAATGACGTTTGACAGCAATTCACACGTCATGCGCATTATCGACCGCATCGTTTCTCCTTTGGGACGCCGCGTAGATGAAGGCCAACCCTTTGTCGATGCGCGTTTGATGGATGGTTCCCGCGTCAACATCATCATTCCACCCCTAGCGTTGATTGGTCCAACCGTTACCATCCGAAAATTTGCCAAAAAACCTTTCACGGTTGACGAATTGATCAAGCGCGGTTCCTTTACAAATGAGTATGTCGAGTTTGCTAAGGCGTGCGTGCAAGCCAAGTTGAACATCATTATTTCTGGCGGTACTGGCTCCGGTAAAACAACCCAGTTGAATATCCTTTCCGGTTTCATCCCAGATGGCGAACGCATTCTGACGATTGAAAATGCGGCGGAATTGCAGTTGCGTCAAGAGCACGTGATCGGATTGGAATCGCGTCCACCGAACATTGAAGGGCGTGGCGAAGTCAGTATGCGCGACTTGGTCGTGAATGCCCTTCGTATGCGCCCCGACCGCATTATCGTTGGCGAATGCCGTTCGGGGGAGGCATTGGACATGTTGCAAGCCATGAACACTGGGCATGAAGGTTCTATGACCACTGTTCACGCTAACTCGCCGCGTGATGCACTCCATCGTCTTGAAACGATGGTGTTGATGGCTGGAGTCGAACTTCCCTTGCGCGCAATCCGTGAGCAAATCGCGGGCGCAGTCGACGTCATCATTCAAATTTCTCGTATGCGCGATGGAACGCGTAAGATCGTTGAAGTCACCGAAGTGCAGGGCATGGAAGGCGACGTTCTGGTCACCCAGGAAATTTTCAAGTTTGAAAATGCCGGAGTCAAGGATGGCAAGATTCTGGGCAAACTCAAACCCACCGGTATTCGCCCCAAGTTCATGGAAAAGGTCGAAACGGCAAATATTTTCCTGCCGCCTCAAATCTTTGGCGTTGATACGCGCCTATTCCAATAAGCGCGGTGTAATTAGATTGGAGTTTTAGCGATGCCTACCGAAGCCGTAATGGGTCTCAGTTCGCTGGCATTCCTCTCGATTTTTCTGATGTTCTTTGGACTAGACCGCTTGATTAGCGGACAAAACCAAACCATCGAAGATCGACTCGACCGATATGCGAATCGACTCGTTCAAGAAGAAGTTGACCCCGCAAACAAATCTCAGCGCACCATGTTGGGCGGACTGGGAAAATTGGCGGGTGGGCGCGGCACTAATAAACAACTGGCAACCGACCTCGCCCGCGCTGATCTCAAGCTCACTCCCGGAGAATTTATCGCATTAAATGTCGTCATCGTGATGACGGCAACGCTGCTTGCCTTTTTCCTGGGGCGTGGCAATTTGATTTTTGCTTTGCTGGGTGGTATCGTGGGTTTCTATGCACCACGCCTCTATGTCCGCCGTCTGCAATCCCAACGTTTGACCGCCTTCAATAATCAACTCGGCGACACGCTGATCCTGCTTGCCAATTCTCTTCGCGCTGGCTACAGCTTGTTGCAAGCGATGGAAACGGCGGCGCGCGAATTGCCACCTCCCATCTCCACTGAGTTTGCGCGTGTCGTTCGAGAGATTGGCTTGGGTCTGACGATTCAAGAAGCATTAGCGCATCTGCTAGAACGTATTCCAAGCGAAGACTTGGACTTTGTGATTACGGCGATCAATGTTCAACATGAAACCGGTGGTAACCTTTCCGAAATCCTCGACACAATTTCGCACACCATTCGTGAGCGCGTTCGGATCAAAGGTCAAATCCAAGCCATGACGGCAACCCAACGCCTGTCGGGAAATGTCGTTGCGCTTCTCCCTATTGCCTTGGGAATTTTCATGTTCATCTTCAATCCCACCTATCTTTCCAAAATGTGGCAAGAATCGTGCGGCATTATGATGCTCATCTTTGGTATGGTCACGATCACCGCCGGCTATTTTGCCATTCGAAAAATTACCGATATCGAAGTCTAGCTCGCAAGCTCCACAATCAAGTTTAAGGAAAGCGAATAACTATGGATCCAATGCTTCTCCTGCTCTCGCTCTTTTTTGGATTGAGTGTCATATTCATTTTTATTGGGTTGGCTATTCCATCCGGTCCGACGAGAGAACAAGAACGCCTACAAACATACGGCTCGCGTCCACGCACGTTAACCGAACTGGAAATGTCCCAGCCATTCAGCGATCGCGTACTGCAACCGCTCGTACGCGGCACATCGGGCTTTTTCTCTCGCTTTACGCCGAAACAAAACGTAGAAGAAATGAAGCGCAAGATCGAGTTGGCGGGAAATCCCAACAACTGGACCGCCGCCGACTTTTTGGGTGTGCGCGGCTTGGGTGTCATTATTACCGCGATCTTGGTTGGCGTCCCCATGCTCGTCTTGCGCATCCCTTGGCCCCAAACGCTTTTGTTTACGGCGATTGCTGCATTCCTTGGCTTTTATTTGCCAATGTTCTGGCTCAGTTCAAAAATTCGACAACGTCAGCATGACATTCAAAAAGCGTTGCCCGATGCGCTAGACCTCTTGACCATCTGCACCGAAGCCGGACAAGGCTTTGACGCCGCCATGGCAAAGGTCGCCGAAAAATGGGATAATGAACTTTCCCACGCTTTTGCGCGTGCCAATGCCGAAGTCCGTTTGGGCAAAATTCGACGCGAAGCCCTACGTGATATGGCGAACCGCGCGGATGTTCCTAATCTCACCAATTTCATCGCCGCTGTGATCCAAGCCGATCAGCTCGGCGTGAGCATGGCAAAGGTTCTCCGCATTCAATCGGAACAAATGCGTGTCAAACGCCGCCAACACGCAGAAGAACTGGCAGCCAAAGCCCCAGTCAAGATGATGTTCCCGCTCGTCTTTCTGATCTTTCCATCGATCATGATTGTGCTGTTGGGACCCGCAGTTCTCATCTTCACGACGGGCGGCGGATTCGGTGTCAAATAAAATTTTGCGCGCGGTGAACAAAACGCGCGGCGTGCCTATCGTCACTCAGGGCATCCTGGCCAATACTTGGTGGACGCGACTAAAGGGACTCTTGGGACACGCTCCGCTGAAATCCGGCGAGGGCTTGCTACTCAAGGGCGAAAAAGCAATTCACACGGTGGGCATGAGTTTTCCAATCGATGTATTGTTTCTCGACCGCACAGGACGACTCATTCATTTGATGACGAACATGGGTCCCCTGCGCTTTAGTCCATTGGTTTTCGGCGCGACGGATGTACTCGAGATCGCCGCCGGGCAAGCTACTCAAACAGGTACGACCCTCGGCGATCAGATCGAAATATCTTTCGTCTAAGCGAGGATTATGATCGCGCAATTTACGCACGACGCCTCTCTGTTGCGTCAAGCATTGCTCGATCTCTTTTTCCCACCGCGATGTGTCGTGTGTCGGCAGATCGGCGAATGGTTTTGTGCCCCGTGCCGTCAGGCCATCAACAGAATTCTTCCGCCGATTTGCCAGCAGTGCGGTCGCCCACTCAATCGCACCGATTGCCCCTATTGCCAAAAGCTTCCCTTGCAAATCAATGGCACACGCGCGGTTGCCTTTTTTGAAGGCAGTGTTCGCCAAGCGATCCATGCGCTCAAGTACAATCATCGTCCAGAACTGGCAAGACCACTGGGTGCATTGTTGAGCGATTATTTTTCTGCCCATCCAATTCCCGCGGATGCCTTGGTTCCTATTCCCCTTCACCCTGAGCGCGAACATGCGCGCGGATATAATCAAGCGCGGTTACTCGCGCAAGAACTGGGACGCCATTCAAATCTGCCCGTTTGGAACGATGTGTTGACGCGAACTCGACACACGCGTCCGCAAGTCGAACTCGATGCGGTAGACCGACGCGATAATGTTCACGATGCTTTTGTCGCCACCGAGCGCGTCACCGGTGCGCGCATCCTTTTGATTGACGATGTTTGCACGACCGGCGCGACGATGGATGCTTGTGGTCAAGCCCTCCAAGCACGCGCCGCTAAATCTGTGTGGGGACTCGCGGTGGCACGCTCCCGCTAACGGTTCGTAGTGCGCGTCTCAACACGCGTTAAGACCGCGCCACACCTGCATGACTGTGCCGCACTTCGGGCACAGCCACGTTTGGTGCAAGTGTAAATTGCTCACTACGAACTTGCCGCCAAGCCCACTTGACGCCAAGGAGGTGATAAGTACAATTTCGGTAGGAGAATATTTCTCTCGAAACAAACTCGTGTATAGGAGGAAGACATGCAACTGATCATCAGCGGTAAAAATCTTGAAGTGTCGGATGGGCTGAAAGACTATGTCGAAAAAAAGGTCGGCAAGCTAGATCGGTATCTACCTTCGCTGACCGAAGCACGGGTTGAACTTGCACTTGAAAAAACCAAGAACGCGAAACAGAGCCAGGTCGTCCAGGTCACGCTGCGCACCAATGGCACTATTTTGCGAGGCGAGGAACGTTCTTCAGATTTTGGCGCGGCGATTGACACAGTCGTGGACAAACTCCACCGCCAAATCGAACGTTACAAAACCAAACACGCTCACGCCCGAACGCCAATCGAACCCGAGCCAGCAACCCCGGTTGCCACGGCTCCCGTTGAAGAGGTTCATATCGTTCGCAAAAAGCGATTCCACATATTGCCGATGACGGAGGAAGAAGCGATTGAACAAATGGAACTGTTAGGCCACACCTTTTTCTTGTTCGCCGACCGGAAAGATGGCAAACTGAATGTCGTCTACCGGCGTAACGATGGAGACTACGGGTTGATTGAACCCGAAATCAAATAGAAAATGACTCAGGGGTTGGGGCAGGTCCCCAACCCCTTTAGTTTTCGACACGTCACGCAAGTTTCCAACTTGCGTGCCTTGCGAGCAAGCTAGAAGCTTGCTCTACAGCTTTAGCGGAGCATTTTGTGACAACAAGTGTCACGGTATTTCTCTTTATCAAAGCAACGGCTGAGAGCCAGATTGAAAAACTGGTTGCCGATGCCCAGTGCGCTGTGGCGGTGGATACGCTGGAAAAACTTCGCTCCATTCCAGAGATTGGTGAAATTATTGTAGCAACCCCCAGCGAAGAATTTGCCGCCCACGTTGAATCGTTTGGTGTGCAAGTCGAAACCGACCGCGTGGACGAAGATTTTCATTGGGGGAAAACACTCGCCAGTTTGGTCGAAAAATATCGCGCGCACACACCGCTTTATATCGGCGGAGGCAGCGGCGGCTTGATGAGCGTGGACGATTGGCGCGCCATCGCTCAGCGCGCAGCAAACGAAGCTCGAATCGTTATCACCAACAATTATTATTCCGCCGATTTTGCCGCCTGGTCGCCAGGAGATGCTGTCAACGAAATTCAGCCGCCTTCGCTCGATAATGATCTCGCGTATCGATTAGGTGAACGCGCCAAGCTGCAAGTCGTACCCTTGAACAAAAACGCGGCAACTCAATTGGACATCGACACGCCGAACGATTTATTGACGATTGGATTACATCCCGCGGTCGGCAAACATCTCCGCGCATTTTTAGACAACGCCCAACTCGATTTATCGCGCGTGACTCGGACGCAAGCGTTGCTGGCGAATCGCACGAGTCAATTACTCGTCGCCGGGCGTGTGTCCGCATCGATGGCATTATTCCTCGAACGCTCGACACCGTGCCAATGGCGCATCTTTAGCGAAGAGCGCGGCATGCGCGCCAGCGGTCGCGACGAACGCGGACTGGTTCGTTCGCTGTTGGGTTTTCACCTGGAGACGGTCGGCGCAGAAAAATTTTTCGACACGCTGGCAAGCTTGTGTGACGCAGCCATTATCGATTCACGCGTCCTCTTCGCGCATCGTCATCTTCGCCCAGCCGCACCGGATCGATTTTATTCTGACCTGCTTGAACCCGAACCCATTCGCGATCCGTGGATCAAGGGATTCACACAAGCCGCGCGCGACGCATCGATTCCCATTCTTTTGGGCGGACATTCGCTTGTGTCGGGCGGGCTATATGCGCTTGCCGAGTCCAAGCCAAAAACCGATTGAACATTGCAGCATCAATTATGGTATAATTGCACCAGAAACCACGAACGATCTATTCGGGAGAGCCACGATGGCGAAAGAAAAAAAACCGCTCAAACGTAAAGTCGCGCCTAAAAAAGCACCGGCGGCAAAGACCGCCGTCAAGACCAAGAGCAAGCCCGTCAGCAAAACCCCTGTTTCAGAAGAGTATGCCGAATACCTCGAACGTTATGAGCTTTACGGCGAAGGACGCCCCAAATTAAAGCCATCCGAATTTGATGAATTGGATGACGAACTTTTGGATTTGCTGGCAATCGAGCTTGAGCGCGGCTTGAATGATGAACAGACGATTCGTTTGAAAGAGCTAGAATTTCTTCTGCTTGACTCCGAACAATGAGTCATCTCGTTCTCTTCGTTTGCACCGGCAATGTATGCCGCTCTCCAATGGCGGAAGCATTGTTCAATGCCCAAGCGCAACAGTCTGGCGAAAGTCACCAATACATTGCGCAATCCGCTGGAACCTGGGCACTCGATAATCAGCCCGCCTCCACGTTTGCCATCACCTCGATGGGCAAGCGCCATCTTGATCTATCCTGTCACCGTGGACGCACCATTACTCGCGCAATGCTGGAAGCGGCAGCGGTTGTGATTGTCATGACCAAGAACCATGCCGAAGCGTTACGCTCCGAATTTCCTGCCTATCGCAAAAAACTCCACTTGATGAGTGAACTCCAATCCGCTACGTTCGACATTGGCGATCCATACGGCGGTACACTCGAAGAATACGAATCCTGCGCACAACACCTGGAGAAATTGATCGAAGTTGGCTACTCCAAAATTAAAGCGTGGATTTCAAATTCCAATTAAATCGATCCTGGTTTCCCTCCGCACGCATGTTTCCCCAATCGTGCATGATCGACGCGTTCAAGACCGCTTGCAATTTGGAAGCGCGCTTGGCATTTGCGTTGGATTTTTGTTGGCGATTGCCCTTTATATGGGTGTGCTGACGAGCGCCGCAAAGCAATTTTCCGATCTCTTGTACCCCATTTATCTTCCATCCGGCCAAGTCATTTTCGTTTCCATCGACAACAAAAGCATCGAAGAATTCGGAGCACTCCCCTGGCACCGTACAGTCCTAGCAGAACTCGTCGATACCATCTCGCAAGCCAACCCGCGCGTGGTCGGACTTGATCTGATCCTAGCCGATTCTAGCAGCGAAGATGCGAAGCTAGCTCAAGCGCTCGCCGATGCACCTCCAGTGCTTCAACCTGTGATCGGCGTCGATGCAACACGCCTGCTGAGAGCCACGACTTCCATTCCCAATTTTGGCGTTGTGTTGAAACCAACCGCCGAGCTAGAAACGGCTAACACTCAGCTTGCCCATTCGATGTTTATGTCGGATGCCGATGGAGTCTTGCGCCGGGCGCCGACTATTATTCAAGAAAGTGGCAAAGACTATTTGGCTTTAGGGATTGCCACATTGCAATTGGCAAATGCCCAAGCCATGGGTGAGAATTCGCTGCCCGTTGATGCGGAAGGTCGTCTGCTCATCAATTTCTTTGATTTACGATCCGTCCAGTTTTCTGCTTCCGATGTTCTGAACCATCGCATTGATCCAAGCCATATGCGCGACAAAATTGTTCTAGTCGGATTGAGCGGAAAGGTCGCAGCCCAAAGTTATCGCACGCCTGTGTCCGGCCAGCAATTATCGTCCACGGAAATCAATGTCAATCTGATCGAAACTTTTTTGAATCATCGCCTGCTGGTCATGCAAGATAGCTTGAACCAGGTGGTAATGGTTCTATTGTTAGCCATCTTAGCAGGCGCAACCTTTGCCCATTTTAGAATCCTTACTCAAATCGGATTGCTCATCATCTATCTCTTGCTTTACCTAGGATATGCCTTTGCTAAATTCGACGAGGGGATTGTCGTCCAACCTATATACCCGGTGCTGGCTTTATTTCTGACGCTCATCGGAACAGCGATCTTTCGCTATTTCTCCGAAGAACGTCACCACAGCTTTATCACCTCCCTGCTCCGCCGCTACGTACCGCCGGAGGACGTCGCAAGCTTGACCGCTTATTTCGAAGATCGACCGCTTCCGTTCGGCGGAATTCGCCGCCAAGCCTCCGTGCTGGCGCTCGATTTGAGCGACCTCGAAGAATTGGCGACAAGTCTAACGCCTCAAGCGCTGATCGATTTGCTCGACCAGTATGTCTCGCTCGCCGTCGGTATCATTTTTGAGAACGATGGCGCGATCGTCAAATACACCGGCAGCGCAATTCTGGCAGCTTGGAATTTATGGAGCGATCAACCCAATCACGTGCAAATCGCCGTCCGCACGGCTGTCGAAATCAAACAAGAGCTGTCTGAATTCAATCGCAGACAGCCGAAAGAATTGACGATCAAGAGTGGCATTGGCATTGCGACGGGCCATGTCGTAGCAGGACGAATTGGCGCGCGGCATCGCGCCGAGTACGCGATCATCGGAGAAATTGTCGGCATGGCAGAACGCATCGCGTTGAAACCGGAACGCAGCGTGTTCATCGACGTGACCACGCGCGAAAGAATCGGCGATGAATTTGATCTGCTCGAAGTGAGACCGGTGCGTTTGCGGCGCAAGACCGATCCACAGACGGTGTGGCAACTGATCGAAACGAATGAATCGACCGGGGAAATTATCAACGAACCAGAAAAAGAAACGACCGACGCAACAATAATGCCAAGCCCACCTTAATCGGTGGGCTTAGACTATTAAGAACGGTTCCCAATCTTCGTATTCACTAAGATAATGCGCAAAGAGTGTTCGCGGCGAGGAGGTCGGCTCGATCGGCATATGGCGCAGCTTCATATGCGCTTCTTCCAACGTCTTGCCGCCTTTTTTTCGATTGCAAGACGGACACGCGCTCACGACGTTTTCCCAAATGTGCGGTCCCTTGCGATGACGCGGAATCACATGATCGATGGTGAGATGATTTGATTGGATGCCGCAGTACTGACAGGTAAAATTGTCGCGACGGAAAACGGCTCGGCGCGTCAACGTGATGCGCGGACGCGGACGCTTAACTTGTTGCGCTAGTCGAATGACAGAAGGACGTTCGAACCGCATAGTCGCAGTTTGAATATAACCTCGGCCATTGGTCACAATTTCTGCTTTGCCGCTCATAATCAAGACAACCGCTCGACGAGTATGACACACGTTGAGCGGTTCATAATTTTGGTTCAAAACTAGAACGTCCTGTCCCATTGCAACCAGTATAGCACCGTGAAAGCGGAGCGTCAAACCTGTTTTCGCATTTCGCGCAGCATTTGCCATCGCACAAAAGCATAATACGCCATCAAGATGCTCAACCACAAACCATGTCCGCCATCGCGCCAACCTTGCAGCGAAACGTACCGGCGAAAGAACTCACGCAAGGGTTGACCGATTGCGCCGCGCCAGCGCGCTTGCTTACCTTCTGTTAACCAAATCTGAGCTTCATAGCGCGTGTATTTGATTTGCTTGGCGCGAAATTGAGCGAGTGTTTCATAGTTGTAATGAATCAGCGGCTCGTACAAATAATCGACCTCGCCATCCCACAAAACGAGTTCATGCACTTCGCGCGCAGGATCGAAACGCGCACGCCCCTTTTTCATCACGCGCGGCTGATAGTCAGGTGACCAGCCGGTGTGCCGAATCTCTTTACCGAAGATGATGTTTCTTCTAGGAATCCAATATCCGACAAACCGTGATGCGTGATGCGTGATGCGTGAGACAATTTCGCTGCCTACTGCGGGCGTCGCCCGCTCGTCCGCATCGATAAGAAAAATCCAATCGCCGCGGGCGAGATCGATAGCGTGATTGCGCTGCGCCGCATAATTATCGAACGCGCGAAACTCGACGCGCGCGCCGCATTCGCGCGCAAGCTCTGCCGTCCGATCCGTGCTGTTCGAGTCGAGCACGAGCACTTCGTCGGCAAAATCGCAGACGGAGGCAATACAATCGCGGATATGCTTTTCTTCGTTGCGGGTCAGAATAATTACAGAAAGTTTCATGTTGCAGGCTTCAGGTCACAAATTACAGGTTTCAAGCTTCAGGTTACCGTTCGTCGATTGCAGCTTGGGACATGAGACTTGCGACTTGCCGATAAGCCGTCAATCGCTTGCCCAACTCATCTTGGGTAACCGAACTCGCGCGTGCCTTGCGCGCTTCATTCCACAGGCCCAAGCGAATGATTTGATTCGCCAGCCACCGAAACAGTGGCGAATAGTGTTTGGTGAACAAGCGTTTGCGCGCACGCCACAATTCAACGAACATCGCATCGCGGAATTGACGCGTCGATTGCGCCTCGTGGTGAACGATTTCGGCTTGCGGCACGCACCAAATTTGCCAGCCCGCGCGCTTGATGCGAATCGCCCAATCGATTTCTTCACAGTAGATAAAAAATTTGTCGTCGAGCCAGCCCACCTGTTCAGCAGCGTCGCGGCGCACAAGGAAATCCGCGCCGAGGGGATGATCGACTTGAAACGGTTCGCCGCGCGCGTACCATTCGCGCGGATAGCGACCGTTGAAACGCGAATTGGTCAAGCGCCAGTTGAGCGGAAAAAAGTCGAGGAAGATTTGCGAGAGCGTTGGAAACCGAAAGACCGAATGTTGGAGCGTGCCGTCACCGTAAAACAATGTGCCGCCACATACGCCCGCGCGTGAATGTTCGTCCATGAACTTGACGAGTGTCTGCAACGCCCCAGGACGAACCTCCGTGTCGCAATTAAGCATCAGGATATATCGTCCCGTTGTGAGAGGAAACGCTTGATTGTTCGCCGCCGCAAATCCACGATTCTCCGCATTCTCAATCAAATGCACCGACGGAAATCGCTCGCGCACCATCGCCGCGCTACCATCATGCGAGCCGTTATCAACGACAAAGACCTCAGTGGACAGTGGACGGTCCCTTCGGGCAGTGAACAGTGATGCGAGACAATCGGCTAACAACTCACGCACATTGTAGCTGACGATCACAATCGACAAATCAAAATTGGAAGTTGGAGGTTGGAGGTTGGAAGTTGAGAGTTGGGATTTGGAATTTGTCATTTGCTCATTTGCAATTTTTCATTGACCAACGCCGCTGCACCAAGCAATACAACATCATCACCCAATTGCGCTGGAACGATGCGTACGCCCTTGCTCATCGATGGGAATGCGTGCTTTACTAGAACTTGCGACATCGTGGGGTAAATCAAATCCCAGGCGTGAATCGCGACCCCACCGCCGATCACAAACACTTGCGTATCAAAATTGTGCAACAGACTGACCAGACCCAGCCCGATATAAAATGCGGCGCGTTCGTAAATTCCTTTTGCCAGTGGATCACCTTCAAGTGCGGCTCGTGAAATGATTGCACCCGTCACTCGCTCGACATCGCCACCCACCATCGCATTCATTTTCGATTCGCGACCGGCGCGGAGCGCCTCGCGCGCAGTCCGTTCAATCGCGGGGCCCGCCGCCAACACTTCGAGACAGCCGATGTTACCGCAATTGCATAAAGGTCCGTTGGCATCGAGCGTCTGATGTCCCACCTCGCCCGCAAAACCGCGCCAACCCAAAAGCAACTGATCGTCGACGATAATACCGCCGCCAATGCCGGTACTGATCGTGATGTAAATCATGTGCGAAACACCACGCCCCGCTCCAAAGCGATGTTCTCCCATTGCGGCAAGGTTCGCATCGTTTCCCACAAACGTAGGAATGCCAAAATCTTTTTCAAGTCGCGCCTTGATCGGAAAATCAACCATGCCGGCCAAGTTGGGAGCTTCGTGAATAATGCCTTGCCAAGGACCAACCGGACCTGGCACGCCGACGCCAATGCCACGAATTTGAGCCAAGTCAGTTGCCACGCGCCGAATCGTCTCTACCACACTCGTGTAAACTGCTTCAACGCCCGCCACCGCATTCGCCGATTGTGCGTATCGGTCAAGAATTTTCCCCTCCGCGTCACACAAGGCCGCCCGGGCTTGTGTTCCGCCAAGATCGACGGCAATGATTTGATCTGTCATTTGAATTCTCCACAAAGATTCCGCAGCCAGTATAACACGAGGTAAGACAATTTGGAAAATTGTCTTACCTTCGTTTTTGTTCATCGCGACGCTTGACGGTATAATGGTGTCTGTATCACAATGCCTGATTGATGTAGTGAAGCATCGATACGTAAGGCAAGTCTCTTCGGCACCTACCGTGCCGAACTTGCCGCGCAAATCGGAGATTTGCGTTACCTTTCCAAAGGAGGAACAAATGAATCAAACAGCAGATGCGGTCGTCATCGGCGGAGGCGTGCACGGCACAAGTGTCGCGTACCACCTTGCCCAACGCGGACTGCGCGTCATTCTGCTCGAAAAGAAATTTTTGGCGGCAGGCGGCACCGGCAAATCGACCGCCGTTGTGCGAATGCACTATGACAATATCCCGGAAGCGCAACTCGTTCATGTATCGAGCAAATACTTTTTCGATTGGGCGAATGTCGTCGGCGGCGATTCCGGCTATGTTAAAACGGGATTCGTGCGCATCGTTATTCCAACCGAAGTCGATGCGCTCAAAGCAAATGTCGCGATGCAGCAGAAAATCGGAATCCGCACGCAAGTGATAACGGCGCAAGAATTTCGAGAAATCGAACCGGCGTGGGACGTATCGGATGTGACGTTTGCTGCGTACGAGCCAGATTCGGGTTATGCCGATCCGCAAGCGACGACCCTATCGTTTGCAACACGCGCTAAAGAAATGGGCGCGCAGATTTTGCAGGAAACGATGGTGCTCAAAATCAACACGACCGGCAATCGCGTGACCAGCGTCACTACTGACAAAGCAGGCGAAATATCGACTGGCAAAGTAATCGTCGTAGCTGGCGCGTGGACACCGCACCTCGTCAAACCGCTCGGCATCGATTTGCCGATTGTGTGCGAACGACATCAGGTCGCATCGTTCGTTCGCCCGCCAAAAATTGGCAAGCCGCACATCACTTGCATTGACGGCGCGCGCGAAATGTATTTTCGACCGGAAGGACAGACGCTCACGCTCGTTGGGTGCGGCGTTGGCAAACCCACCGATCCGGACAACTATAACGAAAACATCGACGACCCGCAAATCGAATTTACGGCAGAACGCATCGCGCGCCGCATTCCGTCGATGAACGATGGCTTGTCGCAAGGTGGCTGGTCGGGTATCTACGATATGACGCCCGACGAAAAGTGCATCGCCGATGCGTTGCCAATCGATGGACTGTACGTAAACGCGGGACAGAGCGGCACAGGTTTCAAGATTGCGCCCGCGCTCGGCTTGTGCATTAGCGAGCTGGTCTGCGATGGCAAAGCGAAAACCGTCGATCTAACACCTTTCCGTATGACGCGCTTCGCGGAAGGCAAGCCGCTGATGGGCGAACATCCTTACTCGACTTCGTGGCACACTGGAAGAACAAAGTAAAATCGATGCAAAAAGAATCGAGGTTTCTCAAACAAGAAACCTCGATTCTTTTTTTCCCTCGACTGCCCATTCGGGTAATCAAAAATACCCGATAGGGCAACTCGCATCTACCTGTTTTTGCATTGACTCTCGACCTTGTTGCCGCGTATAGTAAAGATGAGGTAATCCATTTTCTCACTTTGACAACTATGCAAATGAAAGTTTGAAACCATGCAAATAGAAGTTTGGCTCTACGGACCGCTCGCGCGATATGCCGACGCCGAGCAGACGACACACGCGCAACGCTTTCTCGAATTTTCCACCGGATCTAAAATGCGCGATCTGATGGAACGATTGGGGATTCCGTTGGAACAAAAAGGAATTACGTTCGTCAATGGC
Source organism: Chloroflexota bacterium (assembly GCA_016215025.1). Classification (GTDB taxonomy): domain Bacteria; phylum Chloroflexota; class Anaerolineae; order UBA4142; family UBA4142; genus JACRMI01. The sequence continues at coordinate 25,720 of JACRMI010000142.1, read as the reverse complement.
GATCTGACGGATATGCCTGGCTTGAACGCCGACCTCGAACGAGAACTGCGTGACGGTGATCGCGTTGGATTATTCCACGAAAAAAGCATGTGGCCCTTCCAATATCGAAATGGAGCCGGCACGAGCCCGGAGCTAATGCAGGCGATGCAACGTCGCGGTTTGCTCTACACCACCTTGGGTGATCGCGCCACGTCTGAGAAATCGAAACAAGGAGGTGACCCGTCAGAAGCTGTCTGAAAGTAACATAACGCCTCGTGTGCGTCCGAAAACGCCCACAAGGGGCAATGCTACAGAACTTGATTTTTATCGAAGATGATAAAAACGAATTGATCAAAAGGAGATCAACTAAAATGAGCAAGTTTCTTCGCATCAACATGACCGAGCAAAGCGCCAACTACGAAGACGCCCCAGCCAAGTATAAATTAATGGCTGGACGTTATCTGACCAGCACACTTGTCGCAGCGGAAGTGCCACCCACCGCGCATCCATTGGGACCGAACAACAAAATCGTGTTCGCACCAGGTTGGGTTACCGGCACAGCTGCTCCTACGAGCGCGCGTATTTCGGTGGGCAGCAAGTCGCCCCTGACCGGCGGCATCAAGGAAGCGAATGCGGGCACTGGCTTTGGGCAGCAAATGGCGCGCTTGGGAATACAAGCCATCATTGTCGAAGGAATGCCGGAAGAAAAGAATAAATTCTGGGGTGTGCATCTCACCAAAAACGGCGCAACTTTTTTCCCCGTCGATGAGTACGTCGGCAAAGGCAACTATGAAACGTGGAGCAAGCTGCTTGCGCGATTTGGCAAAAAAGCAGATGTGATGGGTATCGGCGTGGCCGGCGAAATGCGATTGACCAACGCGGGCGTGTGCTTTAACGATATGCAAGGTCGCGCTTCACGCTACGCCGGTCGCGGCGGCTTGGGCGCTGTCCTAGGTTCCAAGGGACTCAAGGTCATCGTCATCGAATCGGAAGGCGGCACGGATGCGGTTCCCGTTGCGAACAAGGAATTGTTTGCGCAAGGAAAAAAGAAACTCACCGATGCGATCATGTCGCACGGAGTCACCAAACCCAAAGGCGGCTTGAATACATACGGCACCGCCGTCTTGGTCAATCTGTTGAACGAAGCGGGCGGATTCCCCACGCGCAACTTTTCGAGTGGGCGCTTTGAAGGCGCGCCCAACATTGCAGGCGAAGCCATCTTCGAGGGCAACAAAGAACGCCTTGGTAAAGAACTCTACAATCATGCGTGCAGTCCGGGCTGCATCATCCAATGCTCTAACGTCTGGCATGATCCCAAGGGCAACGAAGCATCGTCTTGTCTCGAATATGAATCGGTGTGGAGTCTCGGCGCAGATTGCGGCATTGATTCGCTTGACGATGCAGCGGAGCTAGTGCGCTTGTGCAACGACATCGGCGTCGACACGATTGAAGCTGGCGTCACGCTGGGCGTGGCGATGGAAGGCGGCTTGGCGAACTTCGGCGATGGCAAAGCGGCGATCAAGTTGATGAAAGAAATCGGGCAAGGTACGCCGCTGGGTCGCATCTTGGGCAACGGCGCAACCTTCACCGCGCGCGCGTTGGGCGTGATCCGCTGCCCCACCGTCAAAGGTCAAGCCATTCCGGCATACGAGCCGCGTGCGGTCAAAGGCATTGGCATCACTTATGCAACCAGCACGATGGGCGCAGATCACACCGCTGGCTATACCATCGCACCGGAAATCCTGGGCGTCAGCGGCAAGCAAGACCCACTAAGCGGCAAAGGCAAAGCTGGTCTCAGCCGCGCGTTCCAATCGACCACGGCATTCATCGACAGCACCGGTCACTGCTTGTTCATCGCCTTCCCGATTCTCGACATTCCCGAGGGCTATCAGGGCATGATCGAAGAAAGTGCGGGCGTTCTTGGCGCCAATTGGACCGCCGATGATGTCATTCGGATCGGCAACGAGATTCTCAAGACTGAGCGCAAATTCAACGAAGGAGCTGGATTCACCAAGAAAGATGATCGACTGCCCGAGTTTATGAGTTATGAACCGCTTCCACCGCACAATGTTGTCGCCGATATATCGGATGAGGATTTGGATTCGGTCATGGCTGATCTCTAGTTGAGAATGGTTGCGAAAAGCGCGATGCCCAAGGAAGAGAACGAGGGTATGATCGCAGTCCGAGTTCGCTTGTATGCGACCTTGCGACAGTACCAACCTCAACTGAAAATTGGCGAGCCGTTCATCACACGTCTGCCCAAGGGAGCTACCGTCAAGCAACTGATCGCTGACCTCGGCATTCCGGAGGACACGGTGAAATTGGTATTCAGCGGAGGAAGAGCCGTCGAAGAAGAGCATGAGCTTGAAGATGGCGAAGACCTAGGAATGTTTCCACCGGTCGCGGGTGGATGAACAAGCCCCGAAGGGTTCTGATAAACCCTTCGGGGCTATTAATTTCCAATCGTCCAGATTTCGCAATCGTCCTCAAGTTCATGATGCACGATGCCCACATGGGCTTTGCTGATCACGTAGACCAATCCTTCAAACAAACCGATGGCGTAATGATAGACGGGGTGGCGTGTGGAAGGCAATTCCAATTGTTGCACCATCGCCGTAATCACATTTCCACGCACGACAATATGGTTCGCATCTTGCAATTTGACTTGGCGCGCAAAGCCCAACGTTTCGAGTACAGGACACGCCTGCGATATCGCTTCGGCGACATCCACTTGCTCATGCCATTCCCCAACCAGATTGACCGCCGCATGATGTCCGCTTTGACGCAGCAAGGCACGCGCACCATTTTCTCCCAAATCCTTTGCCAAACCGTCGGCTACAAAGACCAATGATTTCAGAATGATTTCATAATCGATGTCTTGCATGGTTCACCTATTCGATTGAACGCCCGCGAGGGGCTAAGCTACAAGTGTAAAGGGCAACCCGCCTGTGCCAAGTTGCCCTTTCCAATTTTCGTTCCTCGATACTATTTGGCGGCTAGATCGATGAGGGTGAGATAAACCATTGTTTGATTGAGCAATTGATAAGCCACCTCGCCAAAGGTGATTGGTCCTGTAAAGTTGCCGGTCTGCTTACCTTCGAGTTCGGAATACAAATAGTTCAAGATGCAATTGCAGGAAAAAGTGAGTTGGTTACCCAGGTCCGTCGGCATCTGCGAAGTGAACTGTTGCACGTAATTATCGATGGGCTTGGCATGTTTGTAGCGCAACCCGGCAAAGACCGGGGCGTAGAATAGAACTTTGTGCTTTGTCGGATCGACGCTTTGAAAACTGACGTTGACCATCGCGCCATAGTAATCGGCTACGAGCGGGAAGCGCGTATCGAGTTTCTTGGCGGCGATATAGTCGGCAAAATCCGTCTTGACGCCGTTGATGAAGACTTGCTGCGCGCTGAAACCGTCATTCGGAAACGTGATGGTATCGCCCTCGCTTTGTTCAAAGATGTTAAGAATGCCAATCTCAGCGACTAAATTCTGGGGCAACGCCACGTGCATCACGACGGCGGCATTTTCCAGCGCCGTGTGATCGTGACCACTCAACACTTTCGGTGTAACCTTGCCTAAATCGTTGAGATGAACGCCCGCAATCCATCCGATCAACGGTCGGACTGCAAAGTCCTGATAGTTTGGCGCGTTCAACGCAAAGGAAAGATGCGTCGGACTGGCGGCAGGGATGATGATGACACTAAAGCCGTACTTCGCCGCATCGCTGTACACGCGCGGCAATGCCGCTTCATCATAGACTTGGATGGAGACATTCGAAATAGAGGCGGGCAATTCGGTCACATAAACCTTGTCTCGAGTCGCCAAGCCACCTTGATCGGTCATAAAGTACGGAATCGTTCCACCGATCCAATCGCCGGAAGGAAGTTGCTTTAAAAGGTTTTCATCGCCAGCCAACAACAATTTTTTGCCGCACGCAATCTGTTCTTTAACTTGAGCAATATCCTGCATATATCCTCTCATCGTTCACCTCCAAAGATTCTTGCCAGGTCACGTTGAACACAAGGCAAGTCCACATTCTGATCGTACAGGTTATGAAGCTCTCGCCCGCATTTCGCAAGGTTCTCAAGTGATGGATCGTTTCGCACTTTGAGTATCAAACGCCCTAACATGATTTTTGCCGCTAGGAAATCAAGTGGGTATTTAACCTTGCAGGAAATAATATCATTCCAAACCGGGTTTTCTTTGGATGGCACATCCATTGTCGTTTACTCCTTCTAAATTTGTCGCAAAAGAACCTCGCCATGGGATATGGACCGCTTCCTCTGATATAAAACAAAACCGTTCTGGCAGTTACCAGAACGGTGAAGGAGAGGCAGTTCCTCATCGTTGAGGTAGTTCCTTTGGATGCAATCATGCAGAATATAGGTTATTCAAAGAGTCTTTTTCAATAGTACCTTTACGCGGAAGAGAGTCGTGGAGGGATGGTATCTGGGAACACTGGTGTGTTGCTAGCGTACTGATACTATATCAAGCGCTAGGTGGTCTGTCAATGGAACGAGTGATAAATTTGACACACCAAATGGGTAGTCTTTCGCTACCCTATCGGGTAACGATCTGGCACATCAAATGAGATGTTCGCCGGCGGCTTTGAACGCGACCTCAGCGCGACGTTTCACTTTGAGCTTTTGCATAATATCGCTGATGTGAAACTTGACCGTATTCGGACTGAGGAACATTTTTTCGCCGATCTCTTTGTTGGTGAACCCTTGTGCGATGAGGCGCACGATGCCTCGCTCTTGGTCCGTCAAAGTGAGCGCTGGCGCAGAGTCCGGCGATAGGCCACGCGCGCGTTGCAGAACTGCTTGCGTCACCTTTGGATCAAGCACCGATTCGCCATGATGAATCGCTCGAATCGTTCGGGTCAACTCGTCCACGTCGACATCTTTCAGCAAATAGCCCTTTGCTCCGGCATCGACACATTCGAGCACCTCTTGACCGCTAGAGATCGCAGTCAAAATCAGCACGGCGATTTCCGGATATTGCGCAGTGACGCGACGACAAACTTCCGTCCCGCTCATGTCGGTCAACTTGAGATCCAAGAGGACAATGTCAGGATGGGTTTGATCGATCAGTTGGAGCGCCTCTGTGCCAGTGCCCGCTTCGCCGACCACTTGTATTTCTTGTTCCAAATCGAGCAACGAGCGCAGTCCTTGTCGCATTACTTGATGATCGTCCACGAGTAAAATTCGGATGAGTCCCATAATTTCTTCTACCCCGGTATGCGCGCTTCGACGCGGGTCCCTTTCTCCTCTCCCCGACTGATGGTCAATGTTCCCTTGAGTTGCTCGGTCCGCGAGATCATATTCTTGAGACCAAATTTGACAACCGATGGTTCGACGCCGGAGGTGCCGGTACTTATGCCGATACCATCGTCCACGACGGAGAGAATCGTCCCCATCGGCTCAAAAGTCAATGTGATATTCACGTGCTGGGCTTGCGCATGTTTAAATACGTTATAGAGAGCTTCTTGACAAATATGATAGAGTGCATTGGCTACGCCATCGGCTGGATGGCGCGGCTCTCCATTCACATCGAGATGAGTCGGAATGCGGGATAGCTTCTCAAAGTCACCCACCAACTTTTCTAACGACTCTGCCAATCCTAGCTCGGCAATGTTGACAGGCGACATACCCAGGATCGCATTGCGAATTTCGTACAAACCGTTGCGCGCCAATTGTTTCAGCAAAACGATGCGCTCTTCGATGGGTGAGTCCGGCGGCAAATGCTGGCGGCACCATTCAAGGTTCATTCCGATGCTGCTCAAAATCTGCGCCACATCGTCGTGCAGTTCACGCGCGATTCGTTCGCGCTCGGTGCTGATGATCTGTTCACGCTCCATCGCATCGATTTCGTCTTGCGCCATTTCCAACTCGCGGCGCTTGCGTTCCGCTTCGTTCTTTTGCTCCAGCGCGATGCGGTACAAACCCTCGGCTTGATCGCGCAGGTACTGACTCTCTTCGAACAGCCGAGCATTTTGGATAGCGATGGTGGCTTGATTGGCTAGGATTTGGAGCGTGGACGAATCGTACTCGTCCATGTCATGGTCGTCATTGATCTGAAGCGAGATCGATCCTTCCAATATTCCTTCGCGCGACATTGGCACCGTGACGACGTTTCGAATCTGCTCGCAAGGACACCCTTCGCGCGCCCGGCATTTGACGCGCATGGAACTCGACTCCACTAGAGTTTGTTCGGTCACGCACCATGCCTGCGCCAAAAAATTGGTTTCGGTCCCATCCCCATTCGATTTAACGGGCGGATAGATGGCGCTCAATTCTTTGTAGCCGGTCTTGATCGTCAGGCAAACGAATTGACTGCCGAACACTTCGGCAACCGTTTTGACAATCGTTTGGAGCAGTACCTCCACCCCTTGCGTCGTCGTCGTCAAGGCGTGTGAAATCCGCTCCAATGATGCAAGCGCGCGATCCAAGCGTTGCACCTGATCGCTCATTTGAGCCTGGGGAACGTGAGCAGAATCTTGCGCTGATGGAATGAGCACGTTTGCTTGCAGCGTCTCTGAGCGTATTTCTTCCAAATTCACATTAACCTCAAGTAGCGTAAAAGAAAGGGTTAGAGCGGCAAGTGGAGTTGCATGAAAGCTTGGTTAAAGGGGAAAACGAATGACTGTGATTCATCATCACCACACTTGATTATATCGTGAACACGAGTAAAAACCAATTTTCCAAATGCGCTTGACAAAGAGAAAAATCGATGTAGAATTAGAACATCAGTTCGATTGGTCGAACTCGATTCGCGTCTAACTAACCGCGTTCGCTTTGCACAAAACTAATATGGCTAAACATCTTTTGGCGAACGCTTTCAAAAGGAGGAAAAAATGACACGCGAAGAAATACTGGACCTCTGCCGCCGAGCACCCGACCTGGGTGCGGTCAAGCACGAGGACTATGCCGATTACATCGTCGTACTCGAATCACGCAGCCGCGTAGACGATGAGTGGCAACCCGCCGAGAATGCGTACATGGCGGTCGACGGTAAACTCGCGATGGCGAATGAAGACCATCGCAAGCAAGGCAAGCGCTTGGATTTCGCCGAGCCAAAAGTTCTACTCGACAATGAGGACCAGCTCACGCTCGAGGTGACGGCGACGAGCGAAATCTACGGCATGCGGCACGGTATCGCGACAAGCCGCAAAAAAGTTGGAACCTTTGCCGAGCGCGAATTTCCCTGGGAGGTCGCAGAGACTTCTGCCATCGGTCGCGCGCTTAGCTCGATGGGATACGGCTTGTTACCCGGCGCGGGACTGGCGAGCGCAGAGGATATGATCCGTGCGACGACTCCTGCTTCGACAAGCTACGCAAAAGATAATGCCCGCCGCCCTGCGACGAGCAATAATCCGATGACTGTCAACCAGCGCGCGAAACTGATCGAGATGTACCTGGAGCGTCACGACGGAACGGAGTCAGAAGCGGTACAAGGTCTGGACGCGCAGTTCCAAACTGCATTCAGTCATCCGTTCAACCAAGCAACGTTTGAGGAAGCATCCAAGATGATTACGCAGATGAGCGCGCAAAGAGTGGAGCGAGTGAAAAAGTAACACAAACAATTCAATAGCAGAAAAGGGCAGATCAATTTCCGACCTGCCCTTTTTACTGTATCTATTCAGCTTCCTGTCATGCTGAGACCTCATGCCCTCGCGGGCATGTTCAAGGAAAGAAACTTGCTGCGCAATGCTGACTTACCCAATCGCGGTTGGTTGGTCGGCGACGCCATCCGATGGAATCGGACGGTTGGTGAGCGGAAAACCTGCGGCGCAGGTTTGGTTGAGCCCGACAGCCGTCGGTTTCCAACCGATGGCGTTGACTGGTAAGTTCCTGAGCACCGCAGCGAACGCAGAGCGTCTCTCGATGCAAAGCGAGACACTTCGCTCCACTCAGGGTGACAGGTTTCCACGTCGTAATCTATCTCTCAATCCGCGGTTCTAATGCGGGATCACCCAACAGGACAAACGTCTCGATCACTTCGCGCAACTCCGGTGAATCGGCATCGAGTTTTTGCTTGGCGCGCGTAAATGCTTCGCCCAGGGTTGCAGATCGATGTTCAAATAGCTCGACGAAAATTGCATACATCAATTCGCTCTGCGCGCTGGAGAACGAAACTCCCGTTGGAACGATGCCCGCGATGATGCCACCATCCGATTTGAACAAGAATTGTTCGGCAAGCGAATCGGCAAACGGATGATAGAAAAATCCATTGAGACAGGTCGGCGTGAAAAGAATCGGCAGCCGCTCGCCGTTTTTGATTTCAGCCAAATTATCCGATCCGAAAAAGGATTTTGCCGACCAAAGATCGACCGAGCCGTGTCCAACATACGTCAGCATCGACGCACCTGCATTCCAGCGAGCGATCAATTCTGCGCGCGTGTTCCTACTTTTATCGGCAAGGAAAATTTTCTCCGCTTGAATGCTCGATGGTAATCGACCAACTAATTCATTTGCCATGTCGACAAATTCTGGTGATTTGTCATCGGCGATGAAGATGGCACGCTTGCGCCAATCCGCATCAAATACGCTCGACTCGTAGCGAATGATCTTGCTCACGGTTTGCGAAATCTGCTCGGCAGACTTGGCGGGAATGCGACCGATGGCAACGGTTGGATGAAGGTCTGCTATACTTGACTGTCTGAGAAACCCGTTTTCTCGATCATCTTCACGTCCTACTTTTAGTTCGCCAGCAAACGGGTTTCTGGTCCGCCCAGCCGCAACAAATTGATTATCGCTTGCAACCTGCGCCGAGTTGAGGGTATCGACAAGAATTGTAGACAAGAGATTTTTGTTCGTCCCCTTGAGATAATCGCGATAGTCGTAGCTAGCTTTGCCAACCAAGAGTACAAAACGCGGCGCAGGTTTGCTCCATTCACGTTGTACGTAATCGAGAAAGACACGCAGCGCCAAGGGCGATTCATTACCAAAGTTGAATTCGTCGTAGATTTGATCCGTCGTCACGACGATTGTTTTCAAACCATGTTTGGCGCGCCATTCGACGAGCGGTTGCAACGCGTTCACAAAATCCCGATAAGAGATGATGATGTAATCTGCTTGATTCGCAGTCGAACGCAGATTGGTTGTCAGCATTGGAACGATTTGCGAGACTAGGCGTTGCGCCGATGAACTAATCGCCAGCCAACGACGCAAAGCAAAATCATCGACACTGAATGTGACTGTGCCCGACGCGATGTTGGGATTGACGATGCGATTGGGTTCATCGGGATTCGTAATGTCGTAGAGTTCTATCACCTCATTGCTAAATCCCTCAACACGATACGTCCCCCGCCCACCCGAAAATTCGAGCACATCGTCTTGCGCAACCAATCGGCGCGCGTACGCCACCTCAATCGAACGAAGCAACAGCGCATCGGCGATTGCTCCAGTATCGCCAGGCAGAACAAGTTGCAGAGTATTTTCGCCGATGTGGATCGTCTTCTCTTGAATGGAGACATCGAGCCAATACTCACCTCGTCCACTCCAGCTATCGTCCGCGACGATAGTATCATTGAAGAGAACGCGCGCATGATGATTCGGCTTGATGGCGTCTTCGCTGTTGCCCCACACGTTCAAACGCACGCGAGCTTGCTCGGGAATAACAGCAGTCAATGTGATTGGAATCGTCGTCGTAGCGGGCGCAATGAGCGATTGCCAAAACCAGGACGGTCCTGACTTTACCGGTTGCGGCGCATACAGTCGGACTGGGGCGAGACGAAACACGTCAGAGAACGACGTCGTTGGCGTCCAAGTCAATGCAGATGCATAAACGTCGCGCATGCGTCTGCCCAGTTGTCCGCCCCACGTGAGCCAATAGACATTCAAGGCAGAATAAGGCGAATCGCTCGCTTGAGCATAAAAATCGATGATGAGACGATTGCTCGTGCCTTGTACATGAATCGCGATTTCTTGATCAGCATGATATAGCCGCAGCGTGGTCGCATCGATTTTTTCGACATCAATGCCGACGGCGCGCAAATCGGTAGCCGTGACGCGATGCAGTCCGTTTTTCGCGACAACCAATTTATATCGATTGGTGGTTGATGAAGGAGACGCGCAAGCTACAAGAGAAACGAACGCTATGAAAAGAAGAAAAACATGTGCGAAGACTTTCATCGACGCGGGGACGAGCGGGGCAAAAGGTAAATAGCAAACGCGGCACACATAAACGATGCGAGTCCGAACAAACTCGCAAGCAGCATCACGCCGACATGAATAAAATCAATGCTTGGCAATTGCGTCGTGGAACCCGATGCATCAAGATCGACTTGTTCTTTGAGCGCGATGAGCTGTCCTGTTGGCGATGGCATAATCGAAGCGAACGGTGTTGGTCCAGCAGTTTGAATCATCGGCGAAGGCGTGAAGCGATTTTGAACAATAGCCATCTTGGTTGGCATTTGTTTTGTCGCCGTCGGTGGAATTGTTGGCGAAAAAATCGGGCGCACCGTCATTGTCTTGGTTGGCGTACGCGTGGGTAACGCTGTCGGCGCGACCAAAGTTGGCGAAGGCGTAAGCGTGCTGGTCGAGCTGGGCGTTGGCGTTGGAGCAGCTACCATCGCCGAAACGATTTGCTCGTGAAAAGTGTTGGGATCACCACAGGGTTGACCGTACAGTTGCAGCCGATAATAATATCGTGTGCCTGCGCTTACGCTGAAATCGATAAACTCGTACGACGCACCCATCAGATTTTGAATGCACGGCGATTGGCTTTTTAGGCTTGGGGTTGCGCCGAGGTGCTGCCAATTCTTCTGATCGGTTGACCGCTCGACGTTGAATCCCCAGTTCTTGCGTTCCGCCGCCGATGTCCACAACAGTTTGATTTGGCTCGCTCCAGCTTGCGCCTCAAACGAAGCAATGGTTACTTCGGCGGATGTCGTCGCTGAACTCAACAGAAAAATAATCAGCGCCAAGCCAAACGATCTTGGCATCATCAGCGCACCACCAGCGGCATATAGATTTTGCGATTGGGATTCACCACCGTCGCGGGGTCGCCAAACAACGTAAACTCTTCGACCAAATCGGCGTGCGATCCCTGCGCGACCAGACCCAGCTTGCTGGAATTGACCGCCAGTCCAAGCGTGCGGACCGAGTCGGTAAAGATCGCCGTGTAGAATCCTTGCGCGAGTGCATCGTGCCCGGCGTTGACACCTAGCCCCGTCGAAGCCCAATCCGCCACTGCGCCTTGTCCATCCGCGCGAATAAAACTTTCCGCCAGGGTCGTCACGCCGGGCAAATGGAACATTCCCGTCTTGCACGTCAATTCGAGCAGAATCGGCGTGCGTCCGTTATGGTTGATCGAATCAAAGAGATTCAGCGATGCGCCAGAATTTCCAAACAAGGTTTCAGTCGCCCATTGAAATTGCGAGCCATGCCCAATGTAATTCACAAATCGCGCGCTGGAATTTAGCGCCGATGTGATGGCGTTGCGCGCAGAACCAATCGTCGTATAGTGCCATGCGTAACCTGGGTTGGGCGGACTCGGCGCAGGATCGTAATAGACACGCGTGACGGTGTACGTGTTGGGAATATAACCTGCAATGATGCCATCTGCCGTCGCATAGAAATTTCCCGCCGCGTCGGTACCGCCGCTCGACGTGTAATAGTTGTCGGTGATGAACGCCGCCGAATTACGCCAATCACCCAGCACAGGTGACTGTTCGTACGCAATGATCTTGTCGATAACAGCAGTGGCTTCGGCGGCGCTGCGGACAGGCAAGCGACCAATCGCCATATCTGGCGCGATGTCGTTGCCGACGAAACTCACGTATCGATTATCGGTCGCCGTTACGTTGATGAACGGATCGACTGCGTCGAGATACGGCGGCACATAGTTGGGTTCATTGACGACGGATGTATAACCCACGCCGAGATTGTTCGGCTGATAGTTGCGATAGTTCAGGTTGCCATCGCCGACGAGCAAAACGTACATCGGCGCGGGCAGCTGCCAATTGGCGAAAGCATACGCGAGAAAATCGCGAATCGCAATCGGATCGAACACGCCGTCGCTAAACTCATCGTACACATCCGACATGCGCACCCGCGCGACGCGTAGCCCTTGCGAGTTGCGAAACGTCGCTAGCGGTGCGGTTGCCGTATAGAAATCGTCCGCTGCGATAATGATCTCGTCTGCGGCATTCAGCGGATTTCTCAAATCCGATGCCGATGAATCGACGGAGATGCTCAACGGCGATTTGAGCGCACTCTCGGCGAGCGCGACATAACGTGCGATTGATGTCAGCGAATCGCTGAATGAAAGCGAATAACTGCCACCAGCCTTCGCGATGTTCACACTTGGCAAACGGATAACGTTGCCAGGATTGGTCACATCGTAGAGCAACAGCTTGTCGGTGGTGAAATTGGTGACGGTGATTTGCAAGTCACCAGTAATCTCGGACGTGAACGCCAAATAGTCATTGCGCGCCGCGTAAAGATGGTCGTAATCCAGTTCGAACCAATTGGCGAATACTTCATCGTAGCCGAGTCCCGTGTCGTTGGGCAGCGTCAGCGAAATCGTGTTGGTTCCAGAGACGAGTAGCGACTGGGCAAACGCTGTCTCCGTCTGGTGCGAAACATCTCCGACCCAGGAATCGTCTTTTATCAACGTCCCGTTGAGAAAAATTTGTTGATGATGCGGCACAGCATCGCCGACATTGCCCGCCGCGCCGAACACATTCGCGCGCAGAGTCGCCGACCCAGCGTTGCTCGCGTTTGTGAGGGTAAACGCATACGTCGCAGGCGATTCGATAAAGAACTGATTCCCCAGGTCAAAAGTTGCTACGACATTCCAATACCAATGGTCGCCATTCCCCGGCGGACGGTCGCCCACATAGAAATGATTTTCTTCAATGCGTAAACGATCTCGGAATGTCGTAGGTGTTGGCACTGTCGAAGGATACTCGCTGCGCGCAGACACAGGCAAATGATTCGCGCCGCCGTACGACAACCAATAGATATTCGTGTCGGTATAAACAGTATCGACACCCAGCGCGAAGAAATCAATCGACACACTCGAATCGAACACACCGCTGGATTCGTTGTTGACGACGATGGGAATTTCGACGCCGGTCTTTTTGATTTTGAATGTGCGCGGGTCAACCGAAGATGGCACGCCCGCCGTCGTCAGGTCGGCAAACGTCATGCGATACATGCCGGTTTGATTGATCGCGATTTTGAAATTCTCCGCGTCATGAGGAGAATGGGCGCGGCGCGCGCCAGGAGTTCCCGGCGCGCGCCAAAACCGCGCCGACGAATAATTCAGCAAACGATTTTGCAAAACGCGTTCATACATTCCTTCGTCGCGCAATTCTCCTACCGTCTGACGCGGCTGTCCTTGCGGAAACGCAAACTGCACCTCAATCGTCAGACGCTTGATCCAGCGAACCCGCTGCTGGGCGGCATTGTATTGAAATGGAAAAAACTCGATTTGCGCGAAGCGCTGGCTGCGCAAAAAACCGGCCGTCCCCAAACGAACTGGAGCGACCGGTTCAAATTTGTTTTGCGCGTACGCCTGCGGGTTCGGCATGTGGTCGCCACCTGCGTACGCATAGCTCTTGGTATCGAAACTGGGACGATCAACGCGCGGACTTGGAATCGGCAGGAGCTTCAAGCGCTGCGGAATTTCAACGGCATCTTGCGTTAGCACTCGCACCGTAATCTCTGCGCCTTGCGGCACTCCGATCAAAACGCCGCGCATCGGCAACTGCGGATTGCCCGGCACGTCGCTATTCGATTCCATCCCCGGCGTAGAGAGCGTATCGTACTGAAGCTCGTTGATCGATTGACGCCCTAACGCATAGGTCGGCGTGGTCAGCTCAATGACGACGCTGTTCACATCGGATTTAATGAGACGTACGCTGCTTGGAATTGTCTCGGCGGAGCTTGGCGCTGACAGCAACATTAGGAAAAACGCAATCAAGCCCGCCGTCGTAGATGCAGTTATTATTTTGGCCTTACATTTATCACCTTCATTCATGCCATGAAGATTATTCGACTGCTGAGCATCATGATGGTCGCGATTACGAGAATGAGAATGAGACCCAACTCCTCAGTCACCGCCCAACCCAAAATCGTGGGACTCGACCCACGAGCGGTCACAGTAATGGGCGCTTGACGCGTGCGTTGACCATCGAGCGAAATATCTTCCAGTTCATAATAATAAGTAATTCCGACAGTCGTTTCCGTATCGGTGTAAACGTACGTTCCGCCTAGATAGGGATCATTGCTGGCTGGTATCAGTTCACGATTGAGCTGCCGAAAAGGCCCCGCGCGATTCTCCGCTCGATAGAGCATATAGCCTGCCGTTTTTTCCTCGCGTCGCGTTGACCAACGAATGGCGACCGGTGCAGTCGGGGGAATTGAAGCTAATGAGGGATTATTAGTCCAATAACTCTCGTACAGCAGACAGAGAATAACAAACACAAACGCGACAAAGAAAAAACTTCTCTTTGAAACCACGTGAGAGCGGATCATCGGAAACCCACACGTCGGATTCCAAAAGGAATCGAGTCAACTAAAAAGATAATCCGAGCCACAATTGCCATTAGGCGGCGGAAGCCCCCCTGTGGTCGATTTACCAGTTCCCACGCCAAAGAACGAACATGCCGACGCTCTGGCTTCGAGTGTTTGCTTGTACACAATTCGAGGTTTCTTCCAAGTTTTCTTTTTCGAACCGATCTCGTTCTGCGTCTTTTTCGATGTGCTCATGGAATTTTACCCTCGCGGTGATGATGGGCGATCAGAACGATTTGTTATTTCAAATGCGCCGGGATAGGAAAATCGGATGGCAGAATGCCTTTCTCGATCAGGACAAACCGCCGCGCCAAGGCCTCACTGCAACTTGTTTGAGACGGCGCGAAAAAGTCGCCCGTCTCAACCAGGGCGATGCCATGACACCGTTTGCAGACGAGCTTGAGTTCGCACGCTCCGCAAACCGGCAGCTTGGACCAAGTGAGCGCGCTCATGACCCGAAAAACCGGCGAATTGTTCCAAATGCTTTTTAGCGATTGGGTACGCATATTGCCTGCGGCGATACGCATTTGCACACACGGAAAAACGTTGCCATATGGGTCGATGACCAAGCTCGACAAACCGCTGTTGCACGGATGCTGCGTTGGTTCGATCGGGCGCAAACCAATCGAATCCGACGTGCCTATTTCAGTCCTGAGCCAGCTAATCCATTCCTCATTCGTCAATCGATGTTTGAGTGGTTCGGTTCCACCGTTATCTTTCGCGGTGATTGTGGGATCGTAATAAAAGGTTGCACCCACACTCGCCGCCAGCACGCGCAAGTCGGCCAGTTGCCGAAAGTTTTCGCGCATGAGCGGCGTCTTCATGATGGTGCGGACCCCTCGCTCGCGCAAAAGTCGAAAAGCGCGCAAGGTCAACTCGAACGAATGCGGACATTGGGTGATGGCTTCGTGCGTCTTGGCATCCGCGCCGTACAGCGAAATCTCCACACTCAAAGGATGCAGATCGGCGATGTGACCGACAACCAGCGGGCTAATCAGTGTACCATTCGTCATTAAACGAATCGCCAGCCGCTTGCTGCGCGCATACTCGGCAATCGGGAAAAAATCGCGGCGGACCAAAATCTCGCCGCCGGAAAAAGTGAGATACAGCGCGCCCATCGCCGCAATTTGATCGACTATGTCTTTGGCTTCGGCAGTAATCAACTCGTCTGCAATCGGTGGATACGGCGGAACAACATCGAGGTAGCAATGGGTGCAAGTATGATTGCAGCGATAGGTCATTTCCCAATGGACCGCCAGCAGGCGATGCTCTTGCGCCATTTTGGCAACAAGGCGACCGTACGGCGTACTCAAGTTGTCACTCGACTGAGTTACAGAATGATCTAACATCGCACTATCGATTTCGTGCAAGTTTGAGACCAGCGCCCGTCACCGCCAGCAGACCCAACATGCCGAATCCAATCGCCGCGAGCGACCAATCGGGACCACCCGATTGCGCTTCAAAACTGGCGATGCTGATCGGAGTCGCCGAAGCTGGCGCATTGTTCGCCAAGACCCAGGAAGAGAAACTGGTGATGGCGCTACGCTCCACCCAGTTGTTTGTCGAGTCGAAATTTGTATTGTCGAATTTAGTCCACGTGTTCGATCCAATGAATTTCCAGAGTGCCAGCGTCGCGCCTTCCGCATTGCTATTGAGTTCCGAATCGAGATAGCGAAGCCGGAGCGTTGCAGAGAAATTACTGATGCCGCTATCGGCAATCGAATACAGGCGATTCACCGAATTGGAGAAACCCGCGTTGGCGGGTTTGGGCTTGACCAGCGTCACGTCGATACTCGGCGACGTAAAAGTTCCGCTGGCGAAACTGATTGACACGTATTGATTGCCGAAACAGTACGATGTGCCGGTGATGAAATACGTTCGCCGCACCGTGCCGAACACATCGCCAATTCCGGCGCAAGTTGCGGTGCTGCCCAAGGTGAGACTGATTCCTGGGCTGACTTGCAGGTCCGTGGTGAGTGTCAACGCACCGTTGACAGTACTGTTCGCGCCGAACGTTGTGCTACCGTTTGTTCCATTGGCAATGGTAAGGTTGTTGAAGGTGGTTGAACCTGTGCCGTTAATAGATTGGGCTACGCTGCCGTTGAAAGTAATTGTGCCATCGTTAGCAACAAATGTGCCCGCACCGCCAACGTCTCTACCCAGCTTGAAGGTAGAGCTAGTTGATAGTAATTTTCCTGAAGCGACGGTAATATTGTAATTATTAACCGAATCCGTACTTGAAAAAGCACTTGTCCCTGTTCCATTGAAATTGAGCGTGCAATTGCTTCCACCACATCCGAATGTTCCCGCCGTTTTTGTAAAATCACCCGAGACTGATATTGTTCTGCCAGAGCTAATGTTCAAGGTATTGCTAGGTGCGTTAATTACAAAATTGTTAAAATTGGAAACTCCGCTTCCTCCTACAGTCCCTGAGCCACTAAAAGTTACAGTGCCACTATCGCCGTTAAAGGTACCACTCACAACAAAGGTACCCGCCACAGTTATGCTGGTCGAACCCGCATTCAAAATCTTGGTCGAGTTAATTGAGATGGAGCGAAAAAACCAACTGCCGATTCCAGATAACGTCGAAGTTCCGTTGAAGATAGTATCGCCTGCACCACTTGAATAGGTGTATGTTCCATTGTTGACGAAATCGCCGGTTAGAGTAAGACTGCCGCCCAGACCAATCGTCAACGACGCACCCGAATCGATGGTGACGCCGGCGAGTGTGACAGCCGTCGTAATGATGGGCTGCGTTCCACCGGCTTGAATCTGAACCGTGTCGGAAGATGTCGGCACACCGCTGTTACAATTCAACCAATTATTCGGATTGATCCACGTGCTGTCCACCGGAATGGTCTTCCATTGGCAGTTCGCCGCGTCTGCGCTCCGGGGAAACATTAAACACAACACTACTACGAGCATCAGCATCGAAATCAAACGGACGAAATTGCTGCAAGGAAAGTGGGATTTTGTCATGATCGTCTCCGCTTGTTGGTGAGATTTACACCCAGTTAGTCGCGTAGCTCTACAATTTTGTCTTTCACTAATGTTTCCAAAAACTCTTGCACGTCGCGCTCGACTTCCTCTAGCGATACTTCATACTCTTCGATGATGTGATCGATGATTTGTCGGACCGTGCGCACGCCGTCGATCAATTCCCAGATGCGCGTGCCGACCGGATCGAGCACATTCACTTCGCCCGCATCCGCCAGAACAATCACCGCTTCCTCATCGACGATTTGCGCCGCGACTTGCGGATGGGGCGTCGGACAACTATTCAGATTCATCACTCAACCCTCAGCCTAGGATTCACGTGCATTGCCGATTCTTTTTGCCGATACAAGCCGACGATCAATCCTAAAAGCATCCAAAACAGCACACCTGGTTTTGCGCCTAATGCAACGGTATCCGTCAAGCCATACAGCAAATGGGCAACCGGACTCAAGCCCAAACCCAGGACCAGCATCCGGGTCACGTTCGGTTTCAGAAAAAACGATTCGGGACGACTAGAATCTGGTTTGAGTTCTCTCGCCGTCCAATTCCACACTTGAACCAACATTCGAAAGGCGATCACGTGAAGAGCGATGAACGCGATCATCCCAGGCAGGCCCAAGTCCAGCGCCGCTTGCAGAAATTCGTTATGCGCGTGCGCGATGTCGCGATCGACGTAGATCGGATTCGCCGGGTCCAGCGTGTTGACTTGGTAACGAAAGACATTGATGCCCATGCCGGTCAGCGGATATTTTTCGATTCCTTGCAGCGCGCGCACCCAAATCACATCCCGCCCTCCCAAGGCCGCCGCCGAGAGAGAAACCCCAGCGATATTCTTGGTTCCTAACGCTTCACGCGTCGACGGGTCGGCTTGAAATTGCCATGTAAAGCCAACGACCAAAATGCCCGTTGCCAACAGCACCGTCAGATACCATCGCACGCGGTTCCGCAACAGCCACAAGACGACCCCAACTGCGGTGGTGGCGAGCGCAAGGTACGCGCCCCGCGATTGGCAGAGCAGAAAGACGAGAAAGACAAAAATCGCGGCTTCCCAAGTTAGCAGGTTGATCGGCGCAAGCCAGCGGCGATAAATGGACGTTCGTCGCAATTCATTCGCCGTCGTCAACGCGAGAGCGAACAGAATAGGAATCACCCACAACAAGCCCCCAGCCACTTCGTTGGGATTGATCCCATTTTCGGATCCGGGCAGCCCAGTAACCAGCGGCTCAAATTGAATCGTCAAAGGAACGAACACATTGAACTTGAGCGCCCAACGTGTTCCGATCAATCCCATGACGGCAACACCCAACCCAGCCAGAATGAAGATCAAGAGACACGCGACCCAACCGCGTGGAGTTGCCCCGTAACTCGCATAGCAAAAGAATACTTGGATGCCCAAGAGCAAACCGGCGATCTTGGGCAAACTAATCTTCATATCGTACGTGATGCTCGCGCTCACCAGCAACATCACGGCGAGCAAAAGGATTGCGGGATTCAATGGCGTACGTGGAAAGGGATGCTTTTCCGTCAACCAAAAAATAATCCCTAACCCAGGCACGATCAAGAGTGCAAGCACCGTACTTGGGGAAGGGAAGAGTAAAAAAGGCACTGCCAACATTAACAAGAACCAACGCTGGCTTGCTAACCAGTGGAGCGGTCGGGCAAAAGATGACGATTTAGCTATCACAATGGGTTACAAGGCTGGCTCAATCCACGACCACTTGATTGCCGCCCGCGTTCTTGGCAAGATACAACGCATGATCGGCATTTTCGATCAACATCATCAATTTCAAGTTCCAGGGATGTCCACCGGTAACGCCGATGCTCACCGTAACGTGAATCACACACTCGCGCTCGGAGGTGGTAACAAAAAACGGGCTCGTTTCAATCAAATCCCGCAAACGTTCCGCGATCTTTTTTGCCGCCGCCGTATCCGTTTCCGGCAACAGCACCACAAATTCTTCGCCACCATAGCGCGCCACCATGTCAATGTCGCGAACATTCTCGCGACAACACTGCGCCAATTTGCGCAACACGACATCGCCCGCCGCATGACCATAGGTATCGTTCACCGACTTGAAGCGATCAATGTCCAACATCATCGCCGTCAACGGACGTTTATTGCGGATGGCGCGACCGAATTCATATTCGCCGAATTGAAACAAGCCGCGCCGATTGTACAAACCGGTGAGTTCATCGACAATCGCCAACTCGCGCACCTGTGCATGCAACCGCGCATTTTCAATGGCCATCGCAGTCTGATTCGCAAACGCGAGTAATTGCTGAGCATGAGCGGCGTTAAAACAACCGGGGGTCGCGCTATCGAGGTTAATAAAGCCGATCACGCGTCCGCTAATGCACAGCGGCGCGCCCACGTACGCGCGAATCCATTCCGTTCCGGGCAACCGCGCATTCCATTCAGCGCTGAGGCAAACGTCCGGAATAGCCATCGCACAACGACTGGCGATCATGCGCTTGAGCGGAAGCATCGCGTCGATGCTCACCGACTTGGCGCTTAGCCACCCCCACGTTTCGTAACCGCGCCCGCGCGCAACGCTGACGCAACCATCCGATTCGAGCAACAAGATGTTCGCGGCATCGTGCGGAACAATTTGCCCCACACTGTTGAGAACCTGATCCAAGACCTGCTCCAAATCCAACGTGCGATTGATGACGGACGAAATGTCGCGCAAGGTCTCGGCAAAGATGCGCCTCTCTCGTTCGACGGACTCGGCGCGCCTGAATTCCGTAATGTCACGATCGATTCCCAATACGTAGGCGCAATGTCCCGCTTCGTCCAGAATGGGAACGAGCGTCGTTTGCGCCACCGACATTCCATTCGCTTTTGCCTCAAAGCGAATGGGTTCGCGCCTCTCGATGACGAGGCGATACTTGGCGAGCGTCGCCGCAACTTCGGTCCCGGGCAGGACCTCGTCGATTCGTTTGCCGATCACATCTGCTTCCGCTAAACCCAAGCGATCAAGATAGGCGCGATTGACCGATATGCACCGACAAGTTTCGTCGCCATCGACGTAAAGCACGAACATGGGATCGGGCGCGTTATGAAATATCAACGAACCCAGCTCGCTTGAATCGAAATTGACCTTGCCGGATTCGCTTAGCTTGATTTTATTCATGCATGACCGATACTGCGTAACCAAAGACGTAACCGAAGACGTGAGACTGCGCTTGTACCATCATCCCTTAAATCATTTACTTGGTTTCTTTGGCGATCTCTTTTCTTCCAAACACTCTCACTACATTCTGCACCATCGCTGCTACAGATTGCGCGAACAGGCCTACGCCTCTGCCAAGCCGTCGCACGTAATGAAATGGCAATGCGCGTACGTCGGCGATGTCGTACCGTTTCTGCATATAGTCCCGGCTGGGAAAGAGCGTGTGCCAAAGGTACAACCAGCGCGATTGGTTGTCCGGCAAGTTCATGCCATCCCAGACATCCCGCGCTTGAACACGCGCTGCGGTGTTGACCGCAAATAGAATTCGCTCGCTCAAGCCGAACGAATACGCGAGTCGTTCAAATACATGATCGGGAATCGACACGCCCCAGGATTTTTGCGTCCGTCCCAGAATCGATTGCAAAACTCCGCTCAATCGAAAGTCATGCGCCGCTTTAATTACATCGTCCCAATCGATCTGCTCACGATAGTGCGCCAGCACCAACGCCAAATCGTACAGCGCCAGCAAGCCATGCCCTTGATGATGCAAAACGGCGTGCGCCGCGAGGTGCATGATCTGCGCTTCGGGCGCAAACATGTGCGTGGGTTGATCGTTCACTCGGATGGGCATGATGCGCTGCCAGAACCACTCGATAGGAATTCGCTTGCGATAGTACGGCAGACTGAAAAGATGCCAATGGGCTTCAATCACCTGGGGATTCTGGCCGCCTCGCTCGTACGCCTGGTCGTACGAAAAGCGCGTGTAAAAATTTTCGCTTGGCTCCAACATCGTACTAAAACCGCGCGCGAGCAAAATATCATGCATGCGTTTCGCGTCTTCGCGTCGAATGAGAATATCGAGGTCGCCCATTGGACGCGTGGCGATGCCGGGATATAACGTCTTCGCCAACGCCGCGCCTTTGAGCAAAACGCTTGGGATTTTCGCGCGCCTGAAGATGGCGAGCAACTCGCCCAATTCACGGAACGCCGCCCAGTTGGTGATCTTTGTTTGATGATAGACTGTCTCCAACTTTTCGGCGAGTGCGCCCGGCGGTTGGAGCGCGTCATCCAAGCCCAGCATCGTTTCGTAGAGCAGCGGCGTGAGACGATGAGCGCTCGCCGACTGCGCGATAGCCGCCCATTCATCCGCACTGACTTGCGGCGGCTCAATCGCGTTATCGTCGAACGGAAACGCGGCGCGAATGAGCTGCGTCAACTTCCGTTCACCGTCCACTATCCACCGTTCACTGTTCACTGGCACTACTGTTTCCACTTGACCCACACCGGAGACCAGGAATCCAACTCGCCGTCACCCAGCTTTTGGGCGTTGCTGCCATCGGCGTTCATGAGCCAAATTTCGGTGAACGAACCGGCGTGTCCGCGATCCGAGGCAAATACCATCTGCCTGCCATCCAGTGACCACGATGGAAATTGATTCCAAAACCAGTCGGTACTGAATGTGATCTGGCGTGGAATTCGCGTCTTGAGGTCGAGAATCCAAATCTCTTGCTTGCCGGATTCATTGCTGGTGTATGCGACCTTGCTTCCGTCGGGAGACCAAACCGGCGCAAACGTAATCCCGCTGCGCAAGGCTGTGAGCATCGTAGGAGCTAACAGCGGTTGACGCAAGTCGGAGCGGAAAATTTGAAGTATCTCTGGATGATTGTAATCAGCACTGTTGTAGAGATAAAAATTTCCATCCGGCGAAATCGCGTCACGCGTCACCACCGTATCATAGATGGCGCGATCCGTGACGAGACCCAGGTTTTTGCCGTCCGCATCCATCACCCAGATCGTAGGATTCCAGCGCGGCCCGCGTCGAAACACGATCTGGTTGTAGAGCGACTCGGGAATCTTGCGACTCGCCGATTGCGCGGGAGGCAATGCGGTAGGCGTGGGTGTAAACGTGGGCGTGAGCGTCAGCATTTGCGCGGGAATCACCGGTGGCAGCGGCGTTGTCGTCACCCAATGTAACGGCGTCGGCGTAAACGTCCCCGTCGTCATAGCCACCGCGGTCGCGTAGATCGCTTGCGCGTTCACGGTTTCCACATTGGCGGGCGTGGGCTGCGGCGTGACCGGCATTTGCGGAAACGTGGTCGCATACTTGCGCGGGAAAGGCGTCGCCGTTCCATAGCGTTGCGCAAACTCAGTGGCTGTGCCAACCATCGCCGCCGCCGTCATCACATTCTGCGGGGTCGGCGTCTGGGTGACGTAGATAAATTGGTCCGGAATCACAACGAGGTGAAGGACCGGATGCACGCCGATCTTGGGATCGCGGTCGCCAGCATCCCAAGTAAAGAGACTATCGCTGCCTTTGGTGGGACCATCCAAGCGCAAGCCCACTCCCCCGCTGTTATCGATCACTTGTTGCAACTGCGTCAATTGCGCCGGAGAAAATGCAAATTGATTGGTCTGATCGGCGGCGAGGTCTTCGGGCTTGAGCGTTCGCCCAATGTCGGTGATGGGAGTCGCTTCACGGAAATCCTGATTGAGCCGCTTGGTCCAATTGTTCGCAACATCCGCCGAGAGCAAATGGAGCGTCCAACTTCCGGTCGGACCCAAGTTATTGCGATTCAATCCCTGGAGTTCGACCGCCGCATAAAGAATCTTGGAACCTGGGACGATCTCGGACACGTCAAAGTACAACAGCGATTGAAAGGTTTGCGTCTTGAAAAAACCAGAGTGAAGATTTCGATCACCCCAGTGAATGTTCGTTTCGTTGCTAGCGATCCAACCGCTCCGCTTAAAATCGGCGATCAAGTCAAACGCTTTGGCATTTGCCGCGCGTGTTGGGCTAGCCATCGGCGTAGAGGCAATGGGCGCAGGTGGCAGCGGCAGACTGGTCCAGGTGGGCATGGCGGTCCAGGTCGCGCGCGGCGTCGCCGTTGCCTTCGGTGTCAATGTTGGCGTAGGCGGGTTGGCGATGGCAGCTCCAACCCCAGGCGCGATTGCCCAAACGATCGCCAGACCAACCAAAATCGCGAGGGTCCATAAACCTACAATTGGAAATGATGTTCGATCAAAAAAACTGTTCACGATATTTTCCTAATGTGAGACTCTAACTCGGAAAGCCGAAATCTGGCAAGAAACCTTCATTGGACGCGGATGAACGCGGAGGAACGCTGATAAAAGAAAAAATCAGCGTTGGTCTGCGTTCATCCGCGTCCCAAAAATCTCTACTTTTCGTGCAATTATTCTGCACGTCAAGAACCAAAGTTTTCATCTATTCGGGCGATTGCGTCGGTGCGGGCTTGGTCTCTTTCTTTGGCTTTTCTTTCGACGAATAATAATAGTACGAATAATAACCGGACGACCGTTTGGAACTCAGCTTGTTCAACACGACACCCAGCACTTTGTTATTTGTCTGCTTGAGCGCCTGAACGGCGCGGCGCGCTGCATCGCTGCGTTCGCGTCCCGAATCGATCACGAGAATCACACCGGATGCGCGCGAACCCAGGATGGTTGCATCCGCCACCGCCAAGATGGGCGGCGAATCGAGAATGACCATGTCCGACTGCGCGCGCAATTCTTGCAGCGTTTGCTTCATCAAATTGGAATCCAAGACCTCGGCGGGATTGGGCGGCAAGGGACCGCTCGTGATGACGCGCAAGGTCTCAACCTGGGTCGGACGAAGGATGCTTTCTAGTGACGGCGCATCGCCCAAGAACATACTGCATAATCCAACGTCGTTGGGCAGCCCAAAAAATTTATGAACCATCGGACGCCGCAGATCGGCATCGATCAGAACAACGCGCCGACCGGCTTGCGCCATCGTCACGGCGAGATTCGCCGCCGTCGTCGTCTTACCTTCGCCGGGACCTGCGCTGGTAACGACCAATGCGCCGGTCGGGTTTTCGATGCCGCTAAAGCGCAGATTCGTCCGCAACACGCGATACGCTTCGGAGATCGGCGAGCGCGGATGCTTGAGTGTGATGAGATGGTCTTTCGGTTGATGGATGCCGCTAATGCGCGTGATCGCACCCAAGGTAGAGAGACCGATCACGCGCTGAACGTCGTCAGTGTCTTTGATCGTGTCGTCGAGATATTCCAAAAGGAAGGCAACGCCGCCTGCCAAGACCGCGCCCGCAATCGCCGCAAAGAGAACGTTCTGCGGAATGTTGGGGCTGATCGGCGATTTGGGTTCTTGTGCGGGCGCAAGCACGGTGACGAACAAGTTGGACCCTATCGCAAGCAACTGGGACAAACTCGCATAGGTTTTTTGCCCATCGGCGATTTTAGCTTGCAACGCCGCGCTGCGGGCATTGAGGTCATTCAATTTGATGGGGTCATTTTCCAAAGCCGCTTGATTCGTCAAATTGGTGAGCGACTTTTGCGAGGTTTCGATCTGTGCTTTAAGTTCTTGCAATTGCGCCGACACAAATTGGCGTTGGTCTTCCGATTGTTTCTGTTGCGCACTAATCGGCCCCCTTAGAATCAGTTGGTTCGCGACCTCGTTCGCAATGGTGGCGGCTTGCGGTGGGTCGAAATCGGTCACGCTGATTTGGATGAGTTGACTACCGCCCGCTTTTGCCGTCACCTTAAAGTACAAATTCTGCCACGGCTCGGACCATTGAATCGCTTCCGCCGTCGCTTGCAAGACGGTCGGCTGCGTTGCCAGCAATGCATACGCGCTCGCGAAATTGGTCGCTGTCTGGGCGGGGTCCACGTACGGATTTTGGTTCTGCGCGTTCTGCCCCACCAACACCGTCGTATCGGCGCGATAGATCGGACGGATTTGACGGCTGTAGAAATAACTAGAGCCAGCCGCAATCGCACACAATAAAATAATCAACCATGCCCACTTTCGGGCAAGTGCCATGTACTGTCGTAGTTCCACTGTTACCTCAACTTCCTGAACAAGTATAAGTGTCGCCTGTCACGCTGAACACACGCTTCGCGGCTGCGCTCTGAAACTTGCCAGTCAACGCCATCGGTTGGAAACCGACGGCTGTCGGGCTCAACCAAACCTGCTCCGCAGGTTTTCCGCTCACCAGCCGTCCGACACTTGCACCTGCGGCAAATGCAGGTGTTCCATCGGAT
>JACRMI010000090.1 GCA_016215025.1 Chloroflexota bacterium | reverse complement strand
GCGATAATGGGCACATCGCGAAATTTCTTACAGTCCGGTCGTTCGTGTATCGAAATTCTCTCACAATTTACGGCACATGCACAACGTTTTCTGCTTGTCAATAGGGAATGTAAGTTTTTGTCAAAAGTCTCAATCAGTTCAAACAAAACCCGATCGGTCGCTGCGCGGAAAAACCGTTCGGGTCTAAGCGAGCCGCGCACGTTTACCTCACGCGATGGATTTACAATTCTCGTTGGCAAGAACGCCAAGCAAAATGAAGACGTGACTTTTCGCCGCGCCAACGCCGATGACTTGTGGCTGCACGCGCGCGATGTTGCGGGCGCGCACGTCGTCATCATTCGTGCAGGACGCGACATTCCCGAATCGACCATTAACGAAGCCGCAACGTTGGCGGCGCAGCATTCTCAAGCCCGCAATGATTCAGCCGTCGATGTGATCGTGACGCCGCGCCGCAACGTGCATCGAATGCGAGGTGGAAAGACGGGGATGGTGAGTGTTAAATCAAGTCAGCTAGTCCATGTAGTCAAATAGTCACATCGTCGGGACAATCGACTACCTGACTACTCGACTATAAGACTATTCCACTTTGATCCGCGTCGCTTTCTGTGCGGATTTTTCTTTATCGGCATTCTCTAATTTTTCAATACGCGCATCGAGTAACGAGCGCCAGGCGAGCAACACTTCGCGGCGGGCGGCGCGCTGATGTGTTTTGAATTCCTCAGGGAATACACCCAAACCCGTCTCTTTCATCTCCTTGCGAAACGCCTTGATCGCTGCGGCGAGATGATCTTCCCAGCTCATTTCTTTTTCGACTTCAAGCTCTGCCATTTGAACACCTCTCAATCGTCCGCCATATCCTCGCGCAGATCACGGCGCGCGACGGACATTTGAATCTGCGGCACGCATCGCGCCGCAATCGTCTCCTCGATAAAATCGACTGGCAGTACGGCTGCCAGGCCGGCATTCTCCTCAAACACGATGCGCGGCCGCCCCGTTTGCAAACTCACTGCAATATCTTCGTATGGCACGTACGCTTGGACGACGCCGATAAGATACGGCATAACTTGCGCTGATGTTCCTTCGATGGCGAGCGCTTCGGGCTTGAGCACCACAGGACCGCCGCTATTCCCAGGAAAGACGAACGCATCGACGAGAAACGTCGTGTTCGCTCCGGCAAGCACATCACGGATGCGTGCCAGCGTGCCGCTTCGCACGATCACGGTGTTGCGATGCCCTCCGACGAGCCCCATCGGAAAGCCAAGCACGTACGCAAAATCGCCTTCGGTCACACCGGCTTGCTTGAGCATTTCGATGGTCGCGCCGTGATGATCGTTTTCAAAGTACGCGACTTGCATGCCGCGCTCTTGCAGCAAATCGAAATGGATCGGCGCGACTGCCAGATCGATTCGAGTATCCGGGTGCGTGAACCACATCGGCTTGCCGGCATCGTCGATAAGGTCGAGACTGAATTCGCGCGCATTCTTGTTATCGATGGGATTGAATCGCAACTGCGCGCATTCCATTCCCATCAGCACATGGCGATTGGTCACCAAATAAACTTGATACTCGCGGGCTTTGTTCGCGCCATCGGGCAAGCGATCGCCGTACAAAAATCCCGATGCGACCCAGCGTCGTTCGCTTTCTGAATTGCCAGTGCCAATCGCCGCCACACAATCGATAAAAAAAGGAGGGATAAGAGCCATACTATACCTTCTCCGCCACCACCATCAACGATGTGCCAATTGGCAAATTCATTTTTGCAACCATTGCCGCTTCGATGCGTCCGACGCCGCGCAATGTGGTATTCAACCAGGGCGACACCGGTTCCATTTCGACTTGGTACTCGTCCTGCGATGTATGATGCGAACGCAATTCCTTTTTAGCGCCCATGCGATTGCGCAGCAAAATAAGTGGCGCGGACATTGGAAACACCAGAAAAAATCCGAACGTCAATCGCTTGACGCGAAATCCCGCGCGCTCGACGCGCGCGCGCAATTCCTTTGGCGTGTAGCGATGCTTGTGTCCGTTCAACACATCATTGTGACTCCACAGCCACTGAAACGCCGGTGTCGAAATCGTCAAGATGCCGCCGGAGCGCAAGACCCGAAATGCCTCACGGATGATCGCTTCATCTTCGTCCACATGCTCGATCACGTCGAGCGCGGTGACAAGATCAAATGATGTGTCCGCAAACGGAATTTTTTTCGTTGCATCGCCGAGGCGAACGTCGTACCCACGTTGTTGCGCCATTGCGACGGGACGTGCATCGACTTCGATTCCTTTCACGCGTCCGTAACGCGACAGGTGATGGATCATATTTCCCGCGCCGCAGCCAATGTCGAGCACATCACCATCACGGCGCGAAACGTTGGCATCGAGTAGATTCAAAAGCGACCAAGTGCGCGTGGCAAACCACCAATGTTGGTCTTCGGGCAATTCTGTGATTTGCGCATCTAGTTGAGCTGAGGTTGTGATGTTGAAATCTCCTTATTTTTGTCGCGAATATTCTACACCGATTCGCACCCACGCGCAATCATGGTATAATCGGCGCGATGATAACTTTCGCCAATGCCACACACGAATTTGGAATTGATCTCACATCCGAGCAACTCACCGCCTTTGATATTTTTTATCGCGAGTTGGTGGCGTGGAATGCCCGGATGAACCTCACGGCGATCATCGAACACGATCAAGTTGTCGTCAAGCATTTCCTCGATTCACTTTCCGTTGTGCCGGTCCTCCGTAATGTCATTGCGAGCGAAGCGTCGCCTCGCTCCGCTCAGGATACCGTGCGTCTCATCGACATTGGCACCGGCGCAGGATTTCCCGGCATCCCGCTCAAGATTGCGCTTCCGAATTTGCAATTGACGTTGCTGGAAACGACTGGGAAAAAAGTGGATTTCCTCAAGCACCTGATCACTACGCTCAATTTGAACGATGCTATCGCGATTCAAGCGCGCGCGGAGGATTTGGGACACGACGCGCATCATCGTGAGCAGTACGCTGTCGCGGTTGCGCGTGCGGTGGCGAACATGGCGACGCTGTCAGAGTACACGTTGCCGTTTGTTCGTAAGGGTGGAGTGTTCATCGCGCAAAAAGGTGTGAACGTCGAAGATGAACTCAAGCAAGCGAAACGCGCACTCGAAATTCTAGGCGGACGCGTGCGCAAAATCGTTCCCGTGCAACTGCCCAATTTAGAACCACGCCACATTATCGTCATCGCAAAAATTGCGACGACACCTGAAACTTATCCACGTCGCGCCGGAACACCGGAGCGAAAACCGATCATGTAGAGCGGACAGCTTGTCCGCCTTTTTTTGCGAGCGCGGCACCAAAGGTGCCAAAGCCGCTCGCGCTACAACTTCTCGATCTGCCCCCCGCACACAGACCAAACCCGCGATCTATCCAAGAACGCCGACGAAAATTCGTCGAGGTCCGTCGTCGTAATGATCGCTTGCGGTGATTCGATCACGACTTGGGCGAGTGCCGCACGTCGATCGATGTCCAACTCTGACATGACATCGTCGAGCAAAAGGACTGGGTCTTCACCGGTCTCCCCTCGCATCAACGCCACTTCAGCCAGCTTGAGGGATAACGCTACCGTGCGCCCTTGCCCGCGCGATGCATACGTCGTCGCGTCGATGGGCATTTCGTCGTGATTACGCGTGATGAGAAAGCGAATCTCATCGCGGTGCGGACCGACCAACGTCGTCGCCGCCGCCAGTTCGCGGTCGCGCAGCGCAGCAATTTGCTGACCAAATCGTTGTGAGATCACGGCGATGCGATGTTCTTTGACGCCGGACGGTTGGAGCGAGCCATTGAATTCGACGCTGGGTTGATAGATGAGTTGGAGCGATTCACTCTGAGCGGTGAGCCGTGCATGAATATCTGAGACAATCACATTGTAGCGATCAATCGTTTCGGCGCGACGCGCGGTGAGATACGTTCCATGCTCGACTAGTTGGCGATCCCAGACGGCGAGTTCGGCATGATTGTACGCGCGCTCGCGAAATTCGCGCAGCAAAAAATTGCGTTGATCGACGACTTGATTGTAGCGCGACAACGCCCGTCCATAACGCGAATCGATCTGCGATAGCGTGATATCGAGATAGCGACGACGGTCGCTGGGTGAACCAAAAACCAGGTTGAGGTCTTCAGGCAGGAAAAGGACCGCGGTCAATTCACCGAGTAAATCGATGGCGCGTTTCGGCGAACCGTTGACTTTGATGCGCTTGCTAACTCGTCCGTTCGTCTTGCGCCCATTGTGACCATTTTGTTTTTCTTCGGCGGGCATCAAAAGGATTTCGAGTTGAGTGTGGGTATCGCCATGCTTGACTATATCGGCTTGAACGCGCGCGTGCGGCAGCGGATCGTCGCTTGCGCCCCAACGGATCAATTCGCGGTCCGAGCCGGCGTGGGTCGAGCGCGAAGTCGCCAAATAAAAAATCGCTTCGAGCAAGCTAGTCTTGCCGCAAGCATTCCCGCCTTGAACGACGGTGACTCCGGATTCAAGATCGAGTTCGAGTTGAGCATAATTGCGAAAATTGGTGAGGGCGAGGTGCGTGAGAAACATGCAAATTTCAAATCCCGAAAACAAAATTCCAAATGGCAAATGATAAAATGAGCAAATGCCACATTCAGACCCGGTCATTGTACTTCAATTTAGCGCAAAATCAAATTGATTTTGGCGAGGCAGCGTGATATAATCGCCGCACTATTTTTCAGGGAGGAACTAGAAATCACGTGAACGGTATTCAACGAAAAACAGCTCTGCGGTCGGAGGGGGGTTATCGTTATCTCAACTGGGTGACGGGAATCTTTGTTACGTGCTTGATCGTGTCCAACATCATCGTGGTGAAAATCGTGGGATTGGGTCCCATGACCTTGTCCGGCGCAATCGTGATTTTCCCAATCAGTTACATTTTTGGCGACATTCTCACCGAAGTGTACGGCTATGCGCGTTCGCGCCAAGTCATCTGGATTGGCTTTGCGTGCAACCTTCTTGCCGTCTTGGCGATTCAAACCGCGGCGATGCTGCCTGCCGCCGATTTTTGGGATGGGCAAGCGGCGTATGATCGCATCTTGGGGTACGCGCCCCGCTTTCTCGTGGCGTCGCTCATCGCTTATCTGCTTGGCGAGTTTGTCAATTCATTCATCTTGGCAAAATTGAAGATAATGACGCGCGGCAAGTG
The DNA here is from genome assembly GCA_016215025.1 of Chloroflexota bacterium. Lineage (GTDB taxonomy): Bacteria > Chloroflexota > Anaerolineae > UBA4142 > UBA4142 > JACRMI01. The sequence continues at coordinate 19,211 of JACRMI010000090.1, read as the reverse complement.
GCTGTGGTCACGCACGATTAGCAGTACGCTCTTTGGCCAAATTGTCGACACGGCAGTTTTCTCGCTAGTGGCATTCGTCGGCACGCTGACGCTGTTCGAAATGGTAAGCATTAGCTTTTGGGAATGGTTGATCAAATGCTCGTACGAAATTATCGCGACACCGGTAACATATGCGGTTGTCAACTATCTCAAGCGAACGGAACATGAGGATTACTACGATTACGATACGGACTTTAATCCACTCAAGGTTAGTACTCAGTGATCAGTGAACAGTAGGACAGTGTGACAGTCTTCAGTCTTCAGTTTCCAGTTTCCAGTAGATAGTGAAAAGCAAACAATAAACAAAAAATGCCACCGGTTCTTTTTCAAGAACCGGTGGCTGCTTTTACTGTTTACTGTTAACTGTCTCACTGGCACTATTTGCCGTACGCATCCAGTGATTTGTTCACGCGCTGAACGCCTTCCTTCGCAGCAGCTTCAGGATCAGTTGCCGTGAAATCGGCGCTCGATTTGCCGGTGTAAACAGCGGTCAACATATTGCCGATGACCGAGCGGACACCTTGCCATGCGGGCGCGATGGGTTCGCGCATTCCGAGCGGGATCAAGGAGAGTCCCTTTTTGTATTGATCGGTTACAGGAGCCAAGCGTGGATTGATCGCTTTCACTTGGTCAGGCGTCATGCCCGCGATTTGATCGCGCGCGGATTTGGTCGCCGGGAAGTAGGAAAGACGCAGACCGAATTCAACCAGGTTTTTGGGTTCGAGCATGAACTTCATGAACAACCACGCGCCGCGTTGTTTGTCCGCTGTCGTCTTGAACATGCCCATGCTGGGGCCGAAAAAGTCGACGATGGGCTTGCCCTTGGGACCAGCGGGGAATGACGTGATGCTCCACTTGAACGGGGTCTTGAGTCCAGCGACGATGTCTTGATAGAACGGCATACCCGCCGTCGTGCCGAAGGTAAAGGCAAGTTTGCCATTACCAAAATCGGTTTGATCGCCGCGTGAAGTGGTGGACGGATTCTTCGCCCAGCCCTTGTCTACCGCGTTCTTGAGCCACTTGAGCGAATCGACACCCGCCGCTTCATCAAAGGTTGCTTTCTTTTCATCCGCACTGGCGTACGTTCCGCCGCGGCTAAAGACCCACGATGCAAAAGCGGATGTGTCGATGCTGGGTGAGTTGAGCGCGACGCAATAATTGTCGCCTTTGGTGATCGCGGCGCAAACTTTGTCGAACTCTTCCCAGGTTGCGGGTGGATTATCAAACCCAGCCGCTTTGAGCATGTCGATGTTATAGTACACGGCTTCCATCGAACGACCGGGCGAGACACCCATGATCTTGCCATCAGGCGCAACGTCGAAGAAGAGTTCTTGGCCATTGGGCAGTTTGTAAGACATTTCGGCGAGTTGCGCTGCGCTCAAACCGTCTTTCGCATCTTTGAGATACGAATCGAGCGAGACGAGCGCGCCGGATGTGTTCCAATCGAGCAAGTCGCCGGGATTGCCGGTGGAAATTTCTGGCACAGCGCCGGCCGTAATCGCCGCATTCACTTTTTTACCAATGTCGGAAGTTGTGCCTTGGAAAGTCACGACGACATAGTATTGCGGATTCTTGGCGTTGAATTCATCCGCAAATTTCTGCATCATTTCGACTTGTTCGGGCGCGCTAAAATGATGCCACACGTTGATCTTGATTGCCCCGGGCGCAGCCGTAATGGCGGGCGGGCGCGGCGTAGGGCTGGGTGCGGCAGTTGGCGCAGGCGCTTTGGTTGCCGCCGCAGATGCACTAGACGATGCCGACGACGATGCCGATGCAACCGATGAAGCGGATGACGACGACGCGACCGTCGGTGCAGTGGTTGGCTTGGGCGCATCGGTCGGTTTCGGTACGTCCGTCGCTTTGGGTGCGGCAGTCGGCGGGGCAGCGGTTGGGGCTGGCGTCGGTGCTGGCGCGCACGCGGCGAGAGCCACAAGCACGAGCAACGTCAACAAGAACATCAACTTGATTTTCATTTGTTTCTTCTCCTCCTCAAGAGAATCTGAATGTACAAAATATCGAACAGGCAATTTTCTTCGAGAAATCACCTCCAATAGTGGGACAAATTGGCAATTTGTCCTACCCGCGAATACCGACGTTTGAAATTCCTTCCACGAACCAACGTTGCAAGACCAAGTACACAAGAATAATCGGAATTACCGTGACGGTTGCACCCGCAAGCAATAATTGCGTTTGCGTCCCAGCTTCGGTAATGAGCGAGCGCAAGCCGACTTGGATCGGTCGCATCTCCGGCGAATTGGTCACGAGCAGGGGCCACATCAACGAGTTCCATGAACCCAGGAATGTGAGCAACGCGCTCGTGATGAGCACAGGCTTGGAGAGCGGCAATACAACGCTGACCAGAAAACGCGAATGCGTTGCGCCGTCAAGCAAGGCGGCATCGAAAAGTTCGTTAGGAATGCCGCGAAAGAATTGGCGGAATAAAAAGATGCTAAAGACGGTCGCAATCCACGGAATGATCAATGCATAGTAGGTGTCAATCCAGTTGTGCGGCTCGACGCCGGGAATATTCAATAGCGTGCCAATCCAAGATTCAGGTGTGGGAAACCAGACCATGAAAACGTAATTGGGGATCAAGGTCAATTCGCCAGGAATCATCATCGTCGCAAGCAGAATCGTAAAGATGAGATTCTTGCCGGGGAATTGGAGCCGCGCAAACGCGTAACCGGCTAGCGTCGCCGTGAACAAAACGCCGAGGACGGTACCGAACCCCATAAAAATCGTGTTGAAGAAATAGCGGACGATGGTGCAGCCCTTTTCGCGGCTGAGAATGTCGAATGGGGCGGTCGGATCGAAATTGCAGGGCTTCATGCCGTTCATCGCTACGACGGCGTCGCCATAATTTGAGAATTTTGGTTCGGCAGGGAGAAAGGTCCCCGTCGTCGTTTCGGCAAATGTTTGCAGGGAACCCAGGATCATCCACACGAATGGAAAGAGCATAAAGAGCGCGCCGGAAATCAAGACGGCGTGAATCAAAAGATTGGCGATGCGGCTTTTGAGTTTGTCGCGGTTCATATTATGACCTCGGTCACTCACCACCTCCACGCCGCCCTGGCTCGAATTTAAACTGAATCATCGTCAGAATGAAGATGATGAGCGATAAGAGGACCGCAACCGATGTGGCATAGCCGGCGCGATTTTGACTGTAGAGCTGATCGAACATGTAAATGCTGACGGTGCGCGTGGTGCCGAGCGGACCGCCCAGCGGCTGCGATGCGGCGATGTTCATCGTGTAGATGTGATTGAACGCTTGGAACGAGCCGATGACCGAGATGACGAGTAAAAAGAAAATCGTGGGGGCAAGGAGCGGAATGGTGATATAGCGAAAGAGCTGCCAGCCGTTCGCTCCATCGATCTTACCCGCTTCGTACAATTCGGAGTTGATGTTGGTCAGACCGGCGAGGAAAATAATCACATCGAAACCGAGCGCCTGCCAGAGCGCAAAGATCATGACCGACACGAGCGCAAGACTCGGTCCCTGTGCCCAACTCGGCAATTGCATTCCGAAATATGCGCCGATGAGTTTAAAAACGCCGTCGGATTCGAGCAGCCATTGTTGAACAGGCAAGCCAAATAATTCGAGTAGGCGATTGGCAACGCCGCCGGTGGGGTTGAACACCCATGCCCAAACAATTGCAGAGGCAACGGCGGAGATGATGTGCGGCATAAAGTAGATGGCGCGATAAATGCCGCGTCCTTGGATTTTTTGGAAGAGGAGATACGCCACCAACAGACCGAGGGCGAGCGTAATTGGCACGGTTCCAAGGACGTAAAAGACTGTGTTCTGCATCGCGCCCCAAAATTCGGGAGCTTGGAGCGCATTAATGTAATTGTCTAGCCCAATGAAGCGAAAAGTGCGAATGCGCCCACCTTGCATACTGATCCAAAACGCATAACCGACCGGGAGGATGTGAAAGACGGTGAGAATGAGCAGCGCGGGAAAGAGATAGATGTACGCGATCCAATCGAATTTGATGCGTTTGCGGGTCTTGGCAGACGATTGCGCCGTGATAGGAATCGCGGACGCGGATTCAGACATGACAACTCCTCGTCACTGAGGTAATATACGCAGACCCTAAAGGTTTCTTTGCCTTTTCGAGATATTGGCAAGGGAATACACGTTGGTAGACAATAATATTGGTCGGGAAAGAAACCTTTAGGGTCTCGATTATTTATAAAATCGATTATACCCTAATCGTTACGCTTTGACAATCTCCAGCGAAATCTGAAACATCAATTCGTCCATTTGACACTACGCCTTATCAAACAATTCCAACTGTGCTTTATGTTCCATCAATGGTGGAACTAGGCCTGTTATATAAATCAAAGCATGGCTTTCAATCGTTTCTTGCTCAAGCAATTTTTCTACAAACGGCACGCGCACAAAATTCCACCCGACCTCGTAAAACGTTTCCGCCATGTGCGGTAGTCGCCGCAGCTTTTCTTGCATCAGCGCCACAATCGATTCGGGCACGACGATGTATCCACGCGCCGGAGCAATGTGAATCCGTATCAAGTCAGCGAATTCTGCGCGCGTGCGCCAGACAAAGCCATGTGCGAGTTCGCCGCCGGATTGCCAAGCTACATCGAAACTGGTAATGGCCGATGGCGGATAGCGAATGGCAGATTCATTTCCACTATCCGCTATCTGCCATCTGCTCTCTGCCATTTGCCATTGGGTATTTGCGACATAGCCCAGTTTTTCTCCGAGATGCCTGAGCATTTCTACGGCTTGTGACTTGGCACTTGGGTCTTGAGACGTGTATGCTTGCGCGCACAGTTCGACGAGACCGGCTTCGGGTGTGAGGTCGCCGGGAAATTGACGGTAGATTGCATCCTCAATGTCATTTCGAGCAGATTCGCTTCGCTCACTGTAAACTTCGCGAGAAATCTCAAATTCGGAAGAAGCGATTTCTCGTCGCTCCGCTCCTCGAAATGACAGGGTGCGCACCGCATCATCCACGCGATCAATCAACGGCGGCGACAACTCTTTGGAGCGACGAAACCATAGGAATTGCGTGGGCGTTTCGTAATGATCGAAATCGTGCGCGTAACCTTCGCTCAGTCCAGCGACGACTGCGTTGTGGATGAATCGCCCTGGCGGCGTCTTGGCTTGCAACGCGACGACTTGGTCGATGAGTCCTTCGCGTGCAATGCGCGTCCATGCTGCGTGATGCACCCAGGAGTAGGCAAGTGCTTCGCCGCGATGTGCAAGAATTTCGCTTGCCGCAGCGAGCGACGATGAGCGGATTTGCTCGTCGAGTGAATTAGCGTCGGCGGTCGGCGGTCGGCGGTCGGCGGTCTGTGTAAACGTAATGCGATAATCGCCGCGAATGTCGTCGAACTCGCGGCGCGCAGAATCGCCGACGCGCGGCTGGAATAGGAATGATTCCAATCCCAAATGCGCACCGGATGCCGCGAGCAATATATTTTCGATGACGAGCTGCCACGACTCATTGAAGACGAACGCGGCGTGTGCATCGGCGCGGAGCAGATTCGCGATGGCATTCATCGCATCATTCAACGTGTCGGTGTACCAACGCCACTCCCACGGCGCATCCTTTTTCGAATCCAGAAACGGCACGAGCGATTGAACCGTCGTGCGTCCGAGAATCCACGCGCCCCAAAAGTATGACAGCGCCCAAACCGCTACGCGGCGAGTAGGCGGCGCGCTTATGACGAGTGCCGCCGAGTTGTGCGGAATCTTGCTTGCGAGACGCGAAGCGTTCGCGCGCCCATGTCCAATGAACGCACGCGGCTCGGTTGCATCGATCACTTCATTCACCGATTTGGTCAACGGAATCGATTGACGCGCAGCGTGTCCGAGCGCGTGCGCCGCAATTTCGATCTCGCGCCAAAGATTGAATTCGACGAATTGTTTGTGCGTCGTAAGTTGCGCCGTCGCGTCCAGCGAAGAATAAAACGATGTACCGCGATCAAGCAGATGGAGCAAAAGTACGAGCAGAATATTGCGTTCGCGCTCGACGCGAAACAGCGAATCGATTTTTTGCGTCAGCGTGACAAGCGCGTAGAGATTGCGCGGCGTGTACACATCTAGCATTTTTTCGATGCGCTGGCTGAAAAAATTGTCGGCAGGCACGACGCGCTCGAACGCCATGTGATAATGCAAGCCATGCGCGTCAAAAGCCGCCGCGCGTTTGAGATCATCTTCGGTCGCAGGATCGTCGCGCGTTTCGCCGCAATGCGCGCAGGTATAGTGCCGCTGAATAATTCCGCCATCGCGCACGCGCACAAAATAATCGGCGGGCGTCGATTTTCCACACGCGGCGCAAGTCGTCGTGTAGAGTTGATTGATGTGCGTGCGCAGAGCCGCATCGTCCTTGATCGTATCGCCCAAACGCACGAGCACCGCGTTAATTTCCGCTTCTGACGGAAGCGACGCCATCGCGCGTGATAACCACGCCCACAGCGGATTCGCTTCGACGATGATCGCACGCCGACCGAGCGCCAACGCCGCGCGTGCAACATTTGGCGTGGTGCCGAACGGATCGATCACGAGATCGCCGGGCGCGGTGAGCGCATCGATATATTTTTCGACGACACTGATAGGTGGCGCGCGGAGAAAATCGCGCAACGGGTAAAAAGTGCGCACATCACGGTCGGGAATGATATAGTCGGGTGCATTCATCGCAGAAAAGTATAGCACAGGTAATACTTGCGCACAATCGTTCTTGCAATTCTCACCCGATTCGATATAATGGGCATGATTGCTTCGCAGGGCAAATTCGCGCAAGCGTTTGCCCCACAGTTTCGGGGAGGATGAGTGAATCACCGCTCGATTATCCTAGGTTTGACTATTACCGTGCTCGCTATGTTGGTTGCTTGTGGTGAAGCGCCGACAACGCCCGTTGTGGTTATTCCCACGAATGTCCAAGTATCGTCAAGTGCGGCTCCAGCGGCAACGCCAACGCCCGCTGCCAAAGCCCCTGCTCCAACGGCTGCACCTCAAGTCACAGGTACAGCCGCTACCGCAGCGACGCCTTTACCCAAAAGTCCGTTGAGTTGTCCACCGCAAACGCCCGTGCCCGCAAATGCCCAACTCGCGGCGCGCGTGAACGGCGTGGGTATTCCGCTCGATTTATTCAATCGACAGATGGCGCAAGCGCAAGATGCCATGGTCAAGAATTTCGGGACCGATCCGAAATCGCCGCAAGGTCAAGAAGCGCTCAAGAGTTTGAGACAACAAGTGCTCGATCAACTGATTAACGATGTCGTCATCGCGCAGTACTCGGAATCGCGCGGGATCAAGGTGACCGACAACGATCTCAACACGCGCATCGCGCAGATGATTCAGGACGCCGGCAGCGTCGATAAATTGAACGAGTACATGACCAAGCAACAAATGACGCTTGCCGATTTGTGTCTCCAAGTGCGCAATCAAATCCTTGGCGATGCAGCGTTGAACGATGTAACCGCGCCGATTCCGACGCAAGGCGAACAAGTCCACGTGCGTCACATTCTCGTCGATACGCCGGCGTTGGGAACCCAGGTCCGCGATTTGGCACGCAAGCCCGGTGCAGATTTTGCAGCGCTGGCAAAGCAATATTCGAAAGATGAAACCAGCAAAGCGAACGGCGGCGATCTGGGCTGGGTTCCGCGCGGCGTGCTTGACCCACGCCTCGAAGCGGTTATTTTCGATTTGCCGATCAATCAAGTAAGCGATGTGGTGACGACTCAATTTGGTTATCACGTCGCGCAGGTCTTGGAAAAAGAAAAGTCGCGCCCATTGCCGCCGGAAGTGATTCAAAACGTGCGCCAGGATGCATTCTTGAAATGGCTTCAGGCGATGCGCGAAAACATCAAGATCGAACGACTCGTGCAACCGTGACCGTCTCACATGGCTCGAACTCCCGTCGTCGGGGAAGACGATCCAATAGTAGTCTAAGGCGACTTGCTCCGATTTTGTTCTTCCTCTTCGGGTGCATTTTGCTCGCACTTGCGGCAACGATCATCGGAGGATATTTTCTCTTTCGCAATGTCGATACCTCGGACGCGTTTGCGTGGAAAGCGCCCATCGATCAAGTCGATAATCGCGCGCTGGTCGCCGAAACGGTTTTGCTTCCGTTGACCGGCGTCAACTCGACCGATGCGTTGAGCGCAACACTCGACAAAGCGCAACTTGAAAATGCGTATGCTTTGCTCGCGTACGATCCGACGTTGTCGGACGCCGCGCGCGTTGGCGGGCTGCTGCAACTTGGCACGCGCTTCGCCAAAGCGAACAATACCGCTAAAGCGACCGCGTGTTTCCAAGCAGCGGCGCTTTTGGCAACGCTTAGTCCTGAACTTTCCGATCAAGCGCGCATGGATTCGTATCAACAAGCCAGCGCCGGTTTACACACCGTCGGTGCCAATGCGCCCGCACGACTCGTCACCGATCAAGGGTACATCGTCGCGGAATTCAGTCCAACGCTGCAACGCGATGCTCGCGCGCGTCGTTTGAATCAAGTCGCCGACGATTATGCCACGCTGGGTGTCGCATCGCTTTCGGCGCAGGCGCGTCAAAAATCGATTGATGTTGGCGGCGCGACAACCCAAGACCCCGTAATCCCCGTGCGTGTGCCATTCAACCCAACGGTGGGAAAACTTGCCGCAGCACCTAACGTCGATGCGGCGGTCAAAACGCGAATTGCAGCGGCGCAACTTTTGTCGGACGATCTCGCCAACCTGGGAAAAGATGCTACCGCTTGGCCCTCGGATTCGGTAGCGCAATTGAGCGATGCACTGCTAGCCGAAGACGACGCGCGGCAAGCATACTATAACAGCCAAATTCCTCAAGCCAAAGATCCAGCGGTACTGATCGCCTTGATGCGTGATCGCGTTAACTGGCTTGCGCTCAAGTATCGCATTGCGCGGGGAGCATTCGGCAAAAACTTGGTCGACGATTGGAGCCAAGACCCCGCAGCGATTGCGGATGCCTGGGGCGATGCCTGGGCAGATTTGTTCGGCGTATCCGAGCAACTAGCAACAGCAATCGCATCGCCATCTTCGATGGCGAAACCGCAAAATCCCGACCAAGCGATGGAAGATGTCGTACGCGATGAATTGATCACGTTGCGCTGGGGTTGGTACAATCGCGTGAGCGAACCGGACCTCATCGACAAATTAAGCGATGTGACGCAAAAGTTGATGAACACCAACTTGCCCGCGCTTCATCTGGATACCATGAAGCGCGGCAACAAGACAATGTTCTTGCTTGTGCCGGACGATTTGTATGGACTAGGGGACAAGGCACTGCCCAGGTAGGAGTCAGAGCCATGGAAGATTACCAAGAAGAGGGATTTCAATTTGCAACGTTGTTCGTCGTCGTAGCGGCGGTAATCGTCATCGCCTATTACGCGGTCGTCTTTGTAAACCCACAATCCGCGCTTAATCCGCTCAAGCCACCTTTACCTGCTACTGCAACACCCGTACCGTTGCCGCCAACGTGGACGCCAACGCCCACCAATACACCGACGTTTACGCCAACGGCGACGCCAACGGAAACACCAACACCGACGCCAACGAATACGCCTACATCGACTAACACGCCCATCGCAACGCCGACGCGAACGCGTCCGCCCCGCACGAACACGCCCAAGCCGCCGCCGTTTTCGTACTACGTTGCGAGCCAGACGTGCGAACACTCTGGTGGTACCTATATCGAAGGATACGTCAATTCGGCAGCGGGTCCTGAAGTTGGCACGCGTATAAGTTATGGAACATCTCCAGGATCAAATGTCATTCAGACCATCACCACCGAAGGATCATGGGGACGCCCGGGGCATTTTACGTTCGTGCTGCGTGAGCAAGGTTCGCAACCTGGGACGTGGTATGTGTGGATCGTCGATGCCGCAGGCAGAGCGCTGTCCGACCCCAACTCCGGTCGCGTGGTCACCAACAATATTCGCAACAGCGACGATCCCAGCGCATGTTGGCGCGCTGAAGTTAACTTTGGGCGACGATAAAATCATCCGCGAATTGAGCAATGAAAAACTAGCCACAGATGACTGTGCCTTGACTGTAGTGAACTACCCACAGCCACTTCGGCACAGCCAACACGGACGCGCACAGAAACTGAAAACTTGACGCAGAATTCTTTTTCTGTGAAACGCGAAGCGTGTGTGTTTCTGTGGCTGAAGAAAAGATTCGCGGATAACCTCACGAGGTCATGGAAACAATGCGGGACGGCTCAGACGACGCCTATCAAATTGCAACGTTGGTCGTCGCGACGCTCACAGTAGTCGCAGCGATTGCTATTGTCACAATCTTCATCAATCCACGCGTCGCGTTCAATCCGTTCAAGCCGCCGATCATCCCAACTCCGATTGCGATTGCATTGCCAACTCTGCCGCCAACGTGGACGCCCACCGCAACATCGACACAGACAACCACGCCGATTGCAACCGCCACATCGGTCATGGCGACAGCGACCGCGACGTCAACCTTTATTCCATCGGCGACGAGCACCGTATTTCCCACGGCTCCGTCGCCGACCCGCGGACCAACGCGCACACCGGTTCCCGTATCACAACCCCCTACGCCAATTCCGTCGCCTTATACATACAAGCCTGTGATAAACTGCTCGCACTCGGGCGGCACTTATTTGAAGGGAACCGTCCTCAATGGTGGACAGCCCCAAGACGGAATTCGCGTTCGATATGCGACCAGCCCGGATCCAGCAACCGTCGTCGAAGAAGCGTTTGTGCGCGGCGCGGCAGGTTATTCGTTTGTTCTCAAAGCTATTGGCTCGTTCGGCGCAGAACCAGCAGTGTGGTACGTATGGATCATCGATGGTGCGGGCAAAGCATTGTCCGATCCTAATTTTCATTTCTCGACGAACAACTATCCGCCCGATGATGCGCGCGCGTGTTGGCTCGCCGTCGTCGATTTCGTGCGCTAATCCGATATCTTGAAATTTTTTGCAGAAGGTTCAGGTGAACATTCTGCATTTTTTTATTTTCTAATATCTTACAATCTTTTTTCACAATTCACTTCGGACTGATAAAGTACCAAACTCCCATTCAAAAAACCGTCCTGGGTAATCGAGTACTATTGACGCACCAAGGGGCAGATGCTAAGATGCAAACACGAGTACGGCAGTATTGTTGGATTGGAAGATGATGACCTTGGCACAATCAATCCGATTGCATAACACCATTGGCTCGACGTCCTCGCAAGAGATTGATGTCGAGCTATTTGCTTTCATAGAACGATACGCGACCAGTCTGATCCGCTGGGATTTGCTCCTGTACTTTGGACAAAACCCCAATCGCCGTGACCAGGCGTTTGAAGTTGCCCAGCGCATGGGGCGCAAGCTCATCACGCTGCAAAAAGAATTAGACGACTTGGTTTATTTGGGAGTTCTGCGGGTGGATCAAAAAGCGGACACGCTTTTTTATTCTCTAGCCCATGATGTCAACACACGCCACGCCGCCATCCGCATGGCGCGCGACGTTTCAATCACGCGTTAATCTTGCAATTTTATAAGAAGCGCGGTAGAGGCGTTCCAGGGAACAGCTCTACCGCGCTTCTTTTGCTTTTCATTAGGGATTCGACTATAATCACCGCGAGTTTTTATCCGGAGGCATTCATGGAAATCGATTGGTTTGGACACGCCTGTTTTCGTTTACGCGGGCGTGAAGGCACCGTCATCACCGATCCTTATGGCAAAGAAATTGGACTTGCATTCGCGCGCCCGCGCGGCGATATTGTGACGATCAGTCATGCGCATCCCGGTCATTCTTTCGATAAAGGCGTCAAAGGCGATCCCAAAGTGATCGAAGGTCCCGGCGAATATGAAGTCAAAAACGTTTTCATCACGGGCGTACCCACCGCGCACGATAAAAAAGGCGGCAAGGATCGCGGCAAAAATACTGTTTACGTGTTCGACATGGATGGCTTGACTATTTGTCACCTCGGCGATTTAGGGCACGTCCCAACACAGCCGCAGGCAGAAGCGTTTGGCAACGTCAACGTGTTGCTCGTTCCCGTTGGTGGTGTCTCCACCATCAACGCCTCGGATGCTACCGAAATCATTTCGATGATAGAACCGCAAATTGTCATCCCAATGCACTTTGAGCATCCAGAATTATCCTTCAAGTTGGAATCCGCGACCAAGTTCTTCAAAGAGATGGGTATCAAGCCGCCTGCGCCCGTGCCCAGTCTCAAAATCACTAAAGATTCGCTGCCGAACGAAACCCAAGTGGTCTTGCTCGAAGCGAAACAAAAAGAATAACTACCCAACCTGTCATTCTGAGCGAAGCGAAGAATCCCATTCTTGGAAGGTTGAGATTCTTCGCTTCGCTCAGAATGACAAGGGAAAGTTATAACAATATTCAAGGACGAACAAGTTTATATGGACCAAGAACGAATCAAGCGCGCTGTAAGCGAACTTATCGCTGCCATCGGCGAAGACGAATCGCGCGAGGGCTTGCGCGACACACCACGACGCATTGCTCAAATGTACGCCGAGATTTTCGAAGGCATCGATCAAAATCCACTCGACCTATTAGATGCCATGTTCGACACCGAAGGACATCAAGAAATGGTCATCCTTCGTAACATTCCATTTTATTCAATGTGCGAACATCACTTTTTGCCTTTTCACGGCATCGCGCACGTTGGATACATCCCCAAGTATAAACTCACCGGCATTAGCAAGATCGCGCGCGTGGTGCAATTGCTCGCGCGGCGACCCCAAATGCAAGAACGTTTGACCAGCCAAATTGCAGACACCTTGATGGAAGGTCTCAAGCCGACTGGGGTTGCCGTCGTCATCGAAGCGGAGCATCTGTGCATGACGATGCGCGGCGTCAAAAAACCGGGCAGCCGACTGGTGACCAGCGCGAATCGCGGCATCTTCCGCACGCAAGCCGCCACGCGTTCCGAGTTCATGTCCCTCATTCGCCAAGACGAAAATCGATGACGCTTTACAATCTACGCGTTCTTCAACTCTCCAACAAGAAAATCCTCAACGCCGAGCTGGAAAAAATCGGCGCAGATCCTGCGTTGACACTTGATCGTATTGCCAAAAGTACGCTTCACGCAATCAAGCTGGAACAAATTCCGCCGCGGGTCGCGCGATTTCTGTATCAGGAATTGATACTGGAAGGCGGCGAGACGGTATTGCCTGCGCATATGGACGAACGTGTCGATGCGCCCGTCGATATTTTACTGCTCGGCACGCGCTACCAATTGCAACACATCGCCATCCGGATTCGCACGCAATCCGAAACCGAATTGGATTTGCTTGCCGATGATTTGGAACGCGTGCTCGACTCGTTCATGCTTGGCGCGCGCGGCTCACTAACCGTTCGCAACACTCAATTCGATTGGGGCAAGCGGACGTACGTCATGGGCATCCTCAACGTCACGCCCGATTCGTTCAGCGGCGATGGCGTGATGGCATCGAGCACCGATTTTATCGCGAGCGCAGTTGCGCACGCCGAAGAATTGGTTGCCGCTGGCGCAGACATTCTCGACATCGGCGGTGAATCGACGCGCCCCGGTTCCGCGCCCACGACAGCGGAACAAGAACAGCAACGCGTGATTCCCGTCATCCAAGCGTTGCGTGATCGCATTCGCGTTCCCATCTCGATTGATACCTATCGCGCCGAGACCGCGCGGCTTGCACTCGATTCTGGCGCGGACATAGTCAACGATGTTTGGGGTTTGCGGATGGACGCAGAGATGAAAAATCTCGTCGCGCAGCGCGGCGTTCCTATCGTCATCATGCACAATCGGAGTAAACCAAAGGACGCGGTGCAATCGGAGCGTTTGGGCAGTCGCTATGTCGGCGTTGAATACAATGATTTGCTCGCCGATGTAATTCGCGAATTACGCGCCCAAGTCGAACTCGGTCTCGACGCTGGGATCGCGCCCGAAAAAATCATCGTCGATCCTGGGATTGGTTTCGGCAAAACGGTTGAGCAAAACATCGAGCTTTTGAATCGCCTGAGTGAATTTCGCGCACTCGGTTACCCGATTTTGCTCGGACCATCGCGCAAAGGTTTTATCGGCTTTACCCTCGACCTGCCGACGGATCAACGCGTCGAAGGAACCATCGCGACGGTGGTGCTGGGCATCGAGCGTGGCGCAGACATTGTGCGCGTCCATGACGTGAAAGCGGTTGCGCGTGCGGCAAAGATGACGGACGCAATCGTTCGATGACGCGATGCAATTTAACCACAAAGACGCAAAGACACAAAGCATTTATTTTCTTGTGCCTTTGTGTCTTCGTCGTTTTTATCTCCGCTTGTGCTCCGTCTACCCCGGTTCCTAATACGCCGACGCCGCTTCCCACCAAGTTTGCGCTAGCCGCTCTAACGGATACACCAATCGCAACTCGCACACTTACCTTCACTCCCACACTCCCACCCACCACTACTCCAACGTTGACACGCACTCGTACACGCACACTGACGCCCACCGTCAAGCCCAACACCTCTACTCCGTCGAAGACACCTACCATTTCCAAACCGACCATCACGCCGGTCATTCTCGGCGATGAAGAGTACGGCGTGACCGGAATCATTTCGTCCAGCGCGCCGCATCCGGCTGCAGAGATGAATTTGTCCGCGCGCGGCTTTGTGACGACGACGGCTCAACTTAGTCTGATCGATCTCGACGGTCCGACCGATTCGGTTGCGCCGCGTTTACACACGCTCTTCTCTGATCGGCGTGTTCCTAATTTCAGCGCAGTGTATCAACTCTATCGTTGGGATGAAATTTGCGGCTGTCGCGGCACGGTGATGACGACTCCCGAAGTAACCATGACGAGCATGGCGGTCAACGCTTCCGAAATGTTACGCCTCCCCGAGTCCGGTTACAACCTGGGCGAAGAATATAACGCCATCGTTTTATACGCCGATTCGGAACGCATCACGTTTGCGTACACCCGCGATGATAATCCCGTGCGCGGTTATGTGATTTATCTCGAAGGTGTCGCCGTCGAAGCCAATCTCTTGGCACTGTATCAACAAGCGAATCGATTGGGACGCGGCGAGCTGCCTGGCTTGCGGAATGGGCAAGCGTTTGCGCGCACGCTCAACACCGAATTGAAATTGGCGATTCGCGATGCGGGTGGGTTTATGGACCCGAGATCGAAGAAGGACTGGTGGAGGAAGTAGGTCGCAGGGTACGGGTCACAGGATGCAAGTCGCAGGTCTCATGTTTCAAACTTCATGCCTCAAACTTCATACCATACAGACTGCAAATTCAAATTGTAGATTGTACCAAAGGATGAGAAGATGAACGAAGCAAGTAGTGCAAAGCGTGCGTCGCAGAGTTACAAGGAACTGGAAATTTTCCAAATGGCTCACCATCTCCTAGTTCGCGTTCACAAAATGACATTGGAAAAGTTGCCCAAGTTTGAGATGTATGAAGAAGGTAGTCAAATTCGGCAATCATCCAAGAGCATCAAGATAAACATCGTCGAAGGATTTGGACGCAAACGGTATCCGCCGATTACATCAAGCATTTGACCTATGCACTTTCGGAATGTGACGAAACCAAAGAACATCTATCGACTCTTTTTGAAACTGGCTCTTTGACTGACGAACCACTTTACAAAGAACTCTACGACTGCCACGAAACGCTCGGTCGCAAAATCTACCGCTTTCGCGAATCCATCATCCGGAATAACCTTTCTTGACAGCATTGCATTGCAAATTGTATTTTGCAACCTGAGACCTGCTTCTTGTGACCTGCAACCTGCATCTTGCAACCTGCGACCTGTAACCTGAAACTTGTAGCGAGTGCGCTTCTATGTTAGAATCGTTTCAACCGTATGAAACGCTTTCTATCTCTCCTTGCACTCTGCCTCGCCGTCATCATCGTGATCGTTCTCAACAAGCAAACTCAAGCTCAACGCGCGCCGCTTGTGCTTGCTTTTTATTACAATTGGTTCGACGAAAACACCTGGACGCCGGCCAAAGTTCCCGACATGCCCGCCACCCGCTATGTCTCGCGCGACCCAGCCGCCATCGCACGCCAAATCGATCAAGCGCGCAACGCCGGCATCGATGCGTTCGTCGTTTCGTGGTGGGGCGCGGGCAATCCCACCGAAGACAATTTCAAGCTGATGCTTGCCCAAGCGAACTCGGCAAATTTTCGCGCCGCGATCGATTTTGAATTAACGTCGCCGTTCTACGGCTCCAAAGCCGACGTGATCAAATCGCTGCGCAATCTCCTCGCGACGCACGCCCAGCATCCTGCGTACTTGCGCTCCGAAGGCAAGCCCGTCATCTTTTTCTGGCGCGAGCAAAAATATTCCGTCGACGAATGGCGCGACATTCGCAACCAGGTCGATCCGAATCGTTCCTCGCTGTGGATCGCCGAAGGCGTAAAAGAGCAACTGCCCTACCTCAGCGTGTTCGACGGATTCCATCTCTATTCGATTGCATGGTCTGGCAACGTTGCCGCCGAATTACAAAAATGGCCGCCGCGCATTCAGACCTATGGCGCGAACAAAATCTGGGTGGCGACGACGATGCCGGGTAATGACGACACGCGCACCAAGCGTCCCGACTCGTACGTGCGCGACCGACGCAACGGCGAATTTTATCGCGAAACGTGGCGCGCTGCGTTCTCGACCTATCCCGATTGGATCATCATCACGAGTTGGAATGAATGGGTAGAAGGCACGATGATCGAGCCGAGCGTGACCTATGGCAATCTCTATCTCGACATCACGCGGAGTTTCGCCTCGCAATTCAAAGCGGGATTGCCGGAGCCGACCGCTGTGCCAACTGCAACGCCCAAGCCAACTACAGCCGCAACGCCAACGCCGACCGTTTCGCCGACGGTTACGCCAACCCGCTTCAAAGTTGCAACGGGTTCACGCGCGACCATATCCGACACCGTTCGCGTGCGCGCATCATCTAGCACCAGCTCTGAAATCTTGGGATATTTGAGCGAAGGGACTGTCGTCACATTGCTCACTCAAAGCGCGAACGGAGTATGGTTCCAGATTCCCTATCCGACCGGAGACTTGCGGGGCTGGGTTCATTCGGACTATATCGATCTGAACACCGTCCCAATCTTGAATGTTACGCCATCGCCCATGCCGACAGCAACAATTACACCCACGCCCACAGAGACGCCGTTGGTCGATACACCGACGCCGACCGATACGCCAACGCCCATTGAAATTTTCAAGCCGACGGTGACGCCAACGTCTACACCTACGTCGGGCTTTACCCTTCCTTCGTTGAAAAGCATTTTGCCATTCTTGCCGTGAGGAGCGAATTGATGTCTGTTCTCGAAAAAGATATTGCGAAAATTTTGATTACGCGCGAAGATTTACAGCGCCGCATCGCCGAATTGGGCGACACGATCAGTCGTGATTACGAAGGCAAGGATTTGCTGCTCGTCTGCGTGCTCAAAGGCGGCGTCCTCTTTCTCAGCGACTTGATTCGCGCTATCGGCATTCCGCACGAGATCGACTTTATGGCGATTTCGTCGTACGGCGGCGAGCGCATCGAATCGAGCGGGGTTGTGCGCATCCTGATGGACTTGAACAAGAACATCAACAATCGCAACGTCCTCATCGTCGAAGACATTATCGACACAGGACATACGCTGAGTTACATGACGCAGAATTTGCAGACGCGCAATCCCGCCTCGCTCAAGATTTGCACGCTGCTCAATAAACCCAGTCGGCGCGAAGTGAATGTGCATGTCGATTACGTTGGCTTTGACATTCCGAATGAATTCGTCGTCGGCTACGGACTCGACTTTAACGAGCTATATCGCAATCTGCCCTTCATCGGGGTGCTCAAGCCGGAGATGTATATTCACGCGAGCGATGAGACATCGACGTAAGAGACAAGACACGGTGACAAGCCGTGTCTTGCTTTTTTTATCCCCTCTTGACGCCCACACTAGCGGCGAACGGGGACCCAATAAACAGAGCGCATCTGAAAAAATGGACTCTCCGCTTTTACACCATCCCTATCCACATCGCCACACTGACCCAATCCAGGTTTAAAAACCTTTGACCACCCACACAGGAAGGTTTAAAATTCTTAACCTTGAAAATATTGTAATTTACTATCCGGTTTAGTATACTCTCCCTTGTGTGCTATTGGCCGTTAGCATGGCTCGCCTCCAGCCCAATCGAACTCTCTACAGCACCAATACTATACTCACTCATTACAGGAGCTAGCAATGAAGCACTCGCATCGAGCATCGTTTGCCCGTTTGTTGGACTGGATTCTTCTCATCGCGTTGATCTTAAATTCCGTTGCCCCAGTCAGCGCAGCCAAAATTCCACTGAGCGACAATTCTTCTCATTACATTAAGTTGACCCTCGCCGTCGAACGAGCGTTCCAGTGAGTGCTCCTGGTGGTATGATTGAACTGAAACCCGCCAAGGTTCTCAGTTCCAAATCTCACCACCAGGAGGCACATCTATGTTGCCCGAAGTCGAACGCTTCGGCAAATGGTTGCGTCGTCGCAATCCACATGCATCGACGCACATCCACTACACCAGCGACCTCGAACTCTTCTTCACTTGGCTTGACAAACCACTGACCCAGGTTTCTGTCACCGACATCGATCGCTTCATCGAACACAGTCAGACCCAGGGTCACGCCAACGCGACGATCAATCGCCGTCTCGCTGCGATTCGCTCGCTTTACCATTTCCTCGCGTTTGAATTGGACAACGCGCCGCGTAATCCCGTTGTTCCCAAACGCCACATGATCCAACTGGGACGCCGACTCCCACGGGATGTCGAAGATGCGGTGGTCGAAAAACTGTTCGCCGTCATCACGTTACCGCGCGACCGCTGTATGTTCTTGCTCATGCTGCGCTGTGGTTTGCGTGTTGGCGAAATTCGCAACCTGTCGCTCGACGATGTGCATCTCGAAACGACCAAAGGAAATCTACCGCGGTTGCGGGTGTGCGGGAAGAATAGCACCGAGCGTATTGCGTATCTTTCTTCGCAAGCCCAAACGGCATTGCGAACCTGGCTTGCCGTTCGACCACCATCGAAAGATGTCGCGCTCTTTCCTAATTGTCATGTCCAATGACATCGTACTCAATTTTTTGATTTCGTTAACTTCGCGGAGTCCAGAGACATCGTACACACTTTGCGGCGTCGATGCGAGCGACGAAACTCAGAACGTAACGGGCGAACCGGCTCTGCGATTT
>JACRMI010000141.1 GCA_016215025.1 Chloroflexota bacterium | reverse complement strand
GAACTGGCCGGGATTGATTTAGGCACGAACGACTGGCTAACGCTGTTAGGGTTCCCGCCGGATTAGTGCGCCGTGTCTGTGAACGATCTGGCTGTGTCTCTGTGACCCTGGTTCAACCCAGGTTTATTCCGCTTGTGTCAACGACGCTCTCGTCGTTTAAATTGTAAAGGTGTTCATGACTCAATTAGTAGAGCTCGTGAACCCTGCCGTAATTTTGTTCTGCAACGTGGTAAAGTCGAACTCATTGCCGAAAATGCGCTGCTCCGTCAACAGCTCATCATCATCCTCCACCGCCAAATCATAAAGCCCTCGTTTTCTCAGTCCGATCGCCTCTGGCTCGTCTTCCTCGCTAGTCGCGTCAAGAACTGGAAAGAAGCCCCCCTCATCTCCAAGCCCGACACCCTTCTCCGCTGGCATCGCCAAGGTTTTCAATTGTTTTGGAAATTCACATCGCGTAACCGCGACGGGCGTCCTCAACTGGACAAGGAAACCATCACCCTCGTTCAACAGATGCCACGGGAGAATCGATTGTGGGGTGTCGGACGCATTCGCGGGGAACTACTCAAACTGGGTTTGACCGTGGCCAAGCGCACCATTCAAAAATACATCGCCCGTGTTTGCCCGGACAAACCCAATTCACAAACCTGGGCGACCTTCTTGAAGAATCACGCCAAAGACATCTGGGTTTGCGACTTCCTGCCGGTCATCGACGTTTGGTTTCGTCTGTTTTATCTCTTTTTCATCATCGAGCTGGCTTCGCGGCGCGTGGTGTATTTTGGAGTCACGCGTTCACCATCGGATGCATGGGTGGCTCAGCAATTGTGCGAGGCGACTCTGTTCGGACAAGCACCACGCTTTTTAATTCGGGATCGCGACTGCAAATACGGGCAAGCTTTACACAGGACGCCATGGGTACGTCCTTCGAAATCTTGAGGACACCTTATTGGGCACCGAAGGCGAATGCGATATGGTGATTCGGGAATACGTGGTGTACTTCAATCGTGCTCGTCCACACCAAGGAATCGGACAGAAAATCCCGGAGGCAAGTGCTCAAGTTCCGGCGAACCAGGGGAAAGGCAAGATCATTTCCTTCCCCGTTCTCAATGGACTGTACCATGATTACCGACTTGCTGCGTGAGGGATGGACCTGGTTTTCAGCCAGGACGGCGCATCGCGCGTTATTTGGAGGTCTTGAGCAATATCCTGTGAATAAGTGCTGTGAGGCGTAATTTTTTCGCTCTTGACAATTCAACCCATCTGTAGACCTAGGATCTCAGCTTTTGCCGATGGCTTGGTAGCATGGTATACTGACATCAGAAGACTCACAAAGGTGATACAAAACAAATGCCCTTTCAAAAAATACCGCGGTAGCCCAAAGCAACATAACGTTCATCAAGTAGACAATTAGTAAACACCCTACCTATCACTGTGACTGCGCGATTGGTGATTGGAGTAGGGAACCGCTTTCTCGGCATCAATACGGTGATGATGGAATGAGCTAATAAATCAACCGCAAGGTTCATATTCCAGTACATCTCCGAATGAATACACCTGCCGGGCTATGACCTGCCCGGTAAGCAACACTGCGGTTTTGACATCCACTCGGCTTGGGATACAATGAGGCATAGGAGGAGAGGAAGAAGCGATGGATGCTTCCGTGCTTGTGACCAAGCTTCACATTCCGCCAGCATCTCCCAGGCTGGTATCACGCCCGCGCCTCTTCGCGCGCCTTGCCGAAGGAATGACCCACCCTCTCACACTTGTCTCCGCTCCCGCTGGTTTTGGCAAAACCACTCTACTCAGTGAATGGTTGCACGCAAAGGATGAATCCCGATCTTCGCATCTTCATCCTTCACCCTTCATCCCTCTTCCTTCCAGCATTGCCTGGCTTGCGCTGGATGATGACGACAACGATCCGCTCCGTTTTTTGACGTACTGTATCGCAGCACTAGCAACTCTCAAGTCCGGAATAGGTGACACGGCACTCGCGCTCTTGCAATCTCCTCAGCCCCCACCACCCAAAGCTGTCTTGACTGTGCTCATCAACGAACTGATCACACTCGCTTTTCCCTTTGCACTCATCCTCGATGATTATCACGTTATCACCGTTCCACCGATTCACGCAATATTGGGATTCTTACTTGACCATTTACCATCCCAGATGCATATCGTGATTCTAACGCGTGCTGATCCGCCCTTGCCTCTGGCACGACTCCGCGCACGAAACCAACTTGTCGAATTGCGCGCGAACGATTTGCGCTTTACTCCCGATGAAGCGGCGACTTTCCTGAATAACGTGATGGAATTAACACTTACTGCAGAGGACGTGAATACGTTGGAACGGCGCACCGAGGGATGGATTGCGGGCTTGCAACTTGCCGAACTCTCGTTGCGTGGGCGCGATGATGCGTCGCAATTTATTGCCGCATTTGGCGGCGGGAATTCGTACATCGTCGATTATTTGGTTGAAGAAGTACTCAATCGTCAATCAGAATTGGTGCGAACATTTCTCCTGCAAACTTGCATCCTCAATCGCCTAACAGGACCACTTTGCGATGCGCTGACGAAACGCACGGATGGCGCGGCAACCCTCGAACAACTGGAACGCGCCAATATATTCGTTGCACCCATCGATGATGAGCATTGTTGGTATCGCTATCATCATCTTTTTGCTGATGTGATGCGAAATCGATTACGACACGCGTACCCTGACCAAGTCTCCAATCTACACATCCGTGCCGCCGAGTGGTTCGAGCAGAATCATTTAATTGGCGAGGCGTTAGATCATCTCTTGGCATCCAAAGACTTGGAACGCGCTGCACACTTTATTGAGCGACATGCCTTGTCGATGTTGATGCGCGGCGACCTCACCACGCTTTTGAGTTGGATCAAGTCGATCGGATCGCTGGCGCACGAACGCCCCTGGTTGTGTGTTTATCAATCCTGGGCACTGACTTTGACTGGGCAATTCGATCGGGTTACAACGTGGCTCGATGAAGCTGAGCAGCACATTCCGTCGAATCTTGCATCAATAGAAGCGAGTGATATGCAAGGGCACATCGCGGCGATCCGCGCGTACGGCGCGGCGCAACAGGGCAAAATCGCACTGGCGATTGAGTTTGCCGACAAGGCATTGGAACTTGTATCGCCAAGTAACTTGGTCGTTCGCAGTGTGGTGACGATGACGCTCGGAACGGCTTGTCGTTTGAGCGGCGACCTGGGACGCGCCAGCCAGTCGTTGGCGGAAGCAAAACGCATCGGCACGGCGGCAGGCAATCACTATCTCGCTATCGGTGCCACATCTGCTCTGGCAGATTTACAATTCGATCAGGGGAAACTGTCCCAGTCCGCCGAGACTTATCGCGAGTTGATCCAAATGGCAACGCGTCCCGATGGGCAACGCCTGCCTGCCGCAGGAATGGCTTGTTTTGGCTTGAGCTTGATCGATTACGAATGGAATGATCTTGCCACCGCGCTGGATTATGCGCAACAAGCCATCACCTTGTGCCAGCAATGGGGACACGTTGGCATATTGGCGGCAAGTCACGGAATGATGTTTCGAATCAAGTATGCGCAGGGCGATGCGCAAGGTGCGGAGGAATCTCTCGTCGAAGCAGAACGATTGGTGCGCTCTCAACCGCGCGAATCCAGAGCACCTGGGTGGGTCGAAACGTTTCGAGTACGGTGGTGGCTGGCGCAAGGAAATTTGGAATCGGCGGAACGCTGGGCACAGCAGAGCGATTTGAAGATAGGTGACCAAGTAAATTTTCTGCGTGAGGCAGAATATCTTGCGCTTGGGCGTGTCCTCTTGGCGAAAGATGAACACGACACTGCGCTCGAATTATTCAATCGTTTATTTGAGCGAGCAGAGCAAAGTGGACGAATGGGGACCTGCATCGAAATCCTAGTTCTACAATCGTTGGCTTGGCAAGCGAAGAACGATACAGCTCGGGCATTGCAAGTGTTGGAGCGTGCGCTTGCCTGTGCTCAACCCGAGGGCTATATGCGCGTGTTTCTGGACGAAGGCGAAACAATGCGCTTGATGATTTCGAATTTCGAATTCAGGGTTGAAAAAAGCCATCTACAATCCTATGCTTTCAATTTACTCGCGGCATTTAAACCTGATGCCGTGAACCCGCCTAAATCGGAAATCGAAAATCCCAAATCTAAAATTCTCCTTGAGCCGCTTAGCGAGCGCGAATTGGAGGTTCTGCGTCTGCTCAGCGTAGGCAAATCGAATCAAGAAATTGCCGATGAATTGGTGCTTGCCGTCGGCACGGTCAAACGCCATCTGAACAACATCTTTGGCAAGCTGAACGTGCAGAATCGCACCGAGTGTGTGGCGCGGGCAAGAGAACTGGATTTGTTGTAGCAAAACTGATCGAACGCCAGTCTTTCGAGAGAGTCGAAAGACTGGCGTTTTTCGTTTTCCAGTCAAAATAAACCTCGAATGTATCTTTCGCTACATCATTTTTCGGTGGTTTACTGCTACACTATAGCCAGGTTGAAGAACATGGGAGAATGAGTTGGAACAGATCTCGCAACACACTTTGCCAGAACAATACATCATTCGAGTCGAGGGACACCTCTCGGCTAGCTGGTCGGAATGGTTTGAAGGCATGATGATCACTCAAACAGAATCGGGCGAAACGATTTTGCAGGGTTCTGTGGAAGACCAAGCGGCGTTGCACGGCTTGCTCGCCAAGATCCGCGATCTGAACTTAACCATCGTCTCAGTCGCTCGAGTCAAAGCCGATCCACCCACAGTGTTGGGCGAGCAACCATAAAACAAAAATCGCAAGAGGAGAAGCAGAATGAAAACTCAAAGCAAGCCTGTGTTCAAAGAACTGATCGTGCCCGTTATCGTCATGTTCGCTTTCTGGGGCATAGGAATTTTGGGATGGAGCCAGTCGGGGTATCTCCAACCTATTGTCATGTTCGGCTATATCGGTACAGCCATTGGGGCGGGATTGGGACTGTACGGCATCTTGCCCAAATTGAAAAAACCGCTCGGTCGCCGCTTGACCTTGTTTTTAGTAGGCGCATTCCTGATCGCCTTTACCTTCGTCGGACGCGAAAACTCGCAAATCGAAGGGCTGTTGTTCGGACTGTTGGCGGGCATCGTACAGATGGCAGTGATTCACTATATGATCGCCAAAATCTTTGGTCCGATTTTGTTTGGGCGATTGTGGTGCGGTTGGGCGTGCTGGACGGTGATGGTTCTTGACCTTCTGCCCTTTAAACGTCCGAACGGTCGTCTGCCTGGCAAGTGGGGATGGTTACGCTACCTACATTTCACATTGAGTATCGTACTCGTTCTAGTGCTTGTCCTCGTCTTTGGTTTCCGTGATGGCGCGACAGGCACATTCGCCGTAATCTGGTTCATCATCGGCAATCTCTTATATTACGCTATCAGTATCACGTTGGCATTCGCGCTCAAAGATAATCGCGCATTCTGCAAATATATCTGCCCCGTCAGCGTGCCGCTCAAGATTACATCGCGCTTTTCGCTCATCAAGATTGGCGCAACGGGAAAGGAATGCAACGATTGCGGCGCGTGCGTGAAAATGTGCCCGATGGACGTGCGAATTCCAGAATACATCAACAACGGACAGCGCGTCCTCTCGACCGAATGCAGTCTGTGCCAAACGTGCATCACGGTCTGCGCGAAAGATTCGTTGAAACTATCATTCGGGTTCGATCTCGGCGGAAAAGATTTGTTGCGCGAGCGCGGTCAAATGGTGACTAGCTCTGCGCCGGTGGTGGGTGCTGAATAAAAACAAGATAAAGGAGAACCATCATGTGGTACAATGCTTTGATGGCGTGGCTCTTGCGCTCGCCAATGCACGGAATGCTTAGCCAATCGTTAATGCTCGTCACGGTCACAGGGCGCAAAAGCGGCAAAGCGATTTCGACGCCCGTCAATTACGTCCGCGATGGCAACACGCTTTGGGTGACGAGTCAGCGCGACCGAACCTGGTGGCGCAATCTCACAGGCGGTGCTCCAATCAGAGTACAGCTCGCAGGCAAGGAACAATCCGCGCACGGCGAAGCGATTGTCGATGAACCAGCCGTCACCGAAAACTTGGCGGCATTTTTTGGAATCGCGCCGCAGTACGCCAAATATTTCAAGGTCGCGCTCGATACAAATGGCAAACCATCTGCCGAAGACTGTACACGCGCGGCGAAAGAACGCGTGATGGTGCGAATCGAATTGGAGGCAAAGTGATTTCCTGGGTCAAACAACATTCATTGCTCGTCTATTTCGTTCTTGCTTATGCGCTTTCGTGGAGCATCGAAATTCCGATTGCTTTGTCGGCACAGGGAATCATCAAGGGACAGTTTCCGTATGCAATTCATTATTTCGCTTCGTTCGGTCCGTTGGTTGCGGCGTTCATCGTAACGGCAATCGCCGATGGCGGCACAGGAATTCGCAAACTGTTCAGCGGCTTGTTCAAATGGCGCGTGGGCGGATTCTATTGGCTATTCGCCGTTGGCTTGCCTATCGTTTTCTTTACAGTATCGGTGTTCATCACCCGTTTGATGGAGGGCGAATTTCCCGATTTTGCATTACTTGGGCAAACGGATTATCTGCCGTATCTCGGAATCCCAGGTGCGCTTGCCGTGTGGCTTGTCAGTTATGGGCTAGGTGAAGAAGTCGGCTGGCGCGGATTTGCGATACCGCATCTACAGCGCACGCGGACTGCTTATGTGTCATCGTTGTTGCTCGGTGTCATTTGGGCATGCTGGCACCTGCCTGCATTTTTCTATCGCGACACATACATCGAGATGGGATTGCTCGTCGGTTTTCCAATGCTCTTGATTTCAGTAACCTTCGGTTCGGTGTTCTTGACCTGGCTCTACAACTCAACGCAGGGCAGTACGCTGATGGCGATTGTGTTTCACGGAGTCTTTAATTGGTTGTTGACTTCGGGCGCGGGTGGCGCAGGTGCAAATGTCATTATGAGTACAGCCGTGATTTTCTGGGCGGTGCGCGCAATCAAGGTATATGGCACAGAAAATCTGTCGCCAGTGATAAAGCAAATTGCGTAACAAGGGGAAAAAGATAAAGGCGGTCTGATTCCCTTACCAATTTAATTAAAGCCGCTTGATGACAGGCGCTAAACGAATTGGCGTTAGGCAGGCGTTGAAGACAGGCAGCCGCTGCATCGCCGTCGCCACGCAGCGCTTGAGCCAACGCAGACCGAGTTGGAAG
>JACRMI010000140.1 GCA_016215025.1 Chloroflexota bacterium | reverse complement strand
GCCTCCTTACAGAAGCAGTATGAACGAAAAGATTCGATTATGCGATTGTTAATCCGATGTGCGGATGTGACGACTCAGCAACAATGTGTACGATGTCTCTGGACTTTTTTGTGTACGATGTCCTTGGACACGACAATTAGTGGCTAATTGGCGAATCAACTTACCCCAATCGATCCGGTGCCAGAGAGGAAGTTCGCTCTGAACCTTGCTAAAAAGAGCTTGCAAGAACGCGTGTCCTACTTCGTTTTGACTGGAGAGTTGCCAGACATTGATCCAGATTTGTTGTACGCAACCACCTTCCTCTGTTTCTTGGGGTAATTCGTCTTTGATCAACTCCATCAAACTACTCTTGCCACTTCCCCAAGCTCCAAAGATGCCGATAGTCAGAGGCGCACCTATCTTTATAGCGCGTTCAGCCAACATTCGCGCATGGTCCCGAAAATCGAATCTGTCTTGAGTAACGTTGTCTATTTCGGCGTCGGTCCATAAACCCTCGTCTTGAAGTTTACCGGTTTTTCCAACACGAGCTTTTTTTTCTGGTCTTCCCCATATTCTAATCACTGCTAACCTTCCTTTCAGCCTGCGATCTTTCTCAGTTTATCGCTCAATCGAATACTCCGTCACACTGATGTTGACCGGTAATCTAGCCACCTGTGGGCGTATTACGCTACTCAATCGCGCAGAGCAACGCCCCCTTGCGGGCAAGGCGCTAGGCTACGTCCTTTATTACCTGTTTGACAGAGTGCTAGTGCAGCCATCAAGTGATGCGGCATGGTATGCAAGACTTGATGCACTACTAGTCCGCGGATAACCTTCAGCTTGGGAAAAACACAATCTTCGCGCAAAGCAAATAATACTTGTTTGCTTTGTACGTTTTCAACTCGTCTCTCACGATACCAAACTATTCAGACGAGGACATCTATCGTTCGATGTATTCAGGGGGATTATTTCGGAGGTTTAGCGCAACAAATTGAGCCAGACATTCTGTTAACGCTCAAATAATCCCTACCTCTCTCGCCCTCGCAATCGCTTGCGCACGATTCTGCGCATCTAGCTTTCCGTAAATATTATGCACGTGCGTCTTGACCGTCCCTTCGCTCAGGATCAATTTCTTGGCAATCTGCAAATTCGATAACCCGGCGGCCACCAAGCGCAGCACCTCAAGCTCACGTTCGCTCAGCGGTTCGATCAACGATGGCGCAGGCGTGATCGGCTTGTGCTTGATTGCCGCTATGATTTTGCCGACATACTCCGGCTGCATTCCTTGGAGCGCCACATCCTCAAGCAATGGCAACAGTCCTTCGCCCGCATCCGCAAATGTGCGGATATATCCTTCGGATTGCGCACGTTTCAACGCATCGATTAGAAATTCGAGACGCGCAAGCTTTGTGTCGGCTGCCAGCGACTGCAACACGCGAATCGTGATCAGCCCGCCTTCCCAACATGCATCCGAAACACTCTCGAAACAGTTTGCCAATTCAGCTGAGGCAGCAAAATATTGTTTTTGAGCAATCAATAATCGCGCCCGTGTCAGCCCCAGGTTTGGATAGAATGGCGAGGCATCCGCGGGCTGCGTAATTTGCTCGATCCAGTGAATGGCTGTTGCTAAATCATTCTGCGCAATCGCGATCTGGACATAGTTCGCCGCGATCGCTGCACTCATGATCGCCGGAAGCTTGTGAGCCCGCGCGAATTGATGCGCCTCGTCCAATGTAGCGCGCGCGGCGGGCGCATCGCCTTGCACTTGCTTGAGCAGCGCCAGCGTGCGATACGCACCAATTTGAACCTCCGGATTGCCACCTCGTTGGCTCATTTCCAATCCGCGTTGCAAATGTGCGGCGGCAAGAGCCAGGTCGTTCCATTCGTAGAGCAATGCGCCATAATGAAGATGCGCCAACGCGACAGCAGGCGAATCGCCACCGGACTGGATCGCTTGTTCAAAAAATTCTTTCCCATGATGGAGTTTCCCCAGCACGACTTGAATGATCCCAAGGAAGGTCAGGGCGATCAATTGGGCATAATGGTTCCCTGATATGCGACCGGCGCGCTCCGTTTCGATGAGCACCTGTTCTGCATCAGCCAGTTGTCGCTGGTTCAAGTAAGCAATGCCCAAGTTGAGCGTCACCACGCTTCGTTCAGAAAATGCATCTACCGGCATCAATGTCAACGCGTTTGTTGACAATTCAATTGTGCGCTGATCATCACCCCGCGTCCGCGCGATCTGGGCTTGGGCAGCGTAAATGCTTCCCAGAAGCGACGTGGTTGGCGGCGCGATTGTTTCAGCTTGTTTCAAATGCGATTCTGCCGCGTCGAGTTGCCCAGTCAGAAGCAATGCCCAACTGTAATAGAGACAGAGTTCGGGATTGCCACGTAAGATGTCCTCGGGCAAGACTTGTAGCCATCGCAGGATCGTGACAATCTCACCGCGCCTCAGTAACGATTCACATTCGCCTAGGACGAGCGTTGACGCGCGTTCCCAATCCGATGCTGCCAACGCGTGATGGATCGCATCGACCGGAAAACCATTTGCCGCGTACCAGGCGCTGGCGCGCTGGTGCAATTGCGCCACATCGGACGCCGAGTCCAGTCTCAACCGATGATGCAATAAATCGGCAAAGAGACGATGATAGCGGTACCATCTGCGCTCGTTGTCGAGCGGAACGACAAAAAGATTAATATGCTCCAAGCGCTCCAACACTCGCTGGGAATCTCGGTTGGTCGAAAATAGACTGTCGCACAACTCGGCGCACATTCGCTGTAGAATCGACGTCTTGAGCAAAAACTCGCGCACCTCGGCAGGCTGTTGGCCAAAAACTTCTTCCAGCAAATAATCGAGCACAAAACGATTACTGCCGGTAAATGATTCGATGAATTGGTGTGCGTCGAGATGATTCCGCAGAAACAAGCAGGCGAGTTGCAAACCCGCAATCCAGCCTTCGGTGCGCTGATGGAGCGCCGCCACATCTTCGCGTGACAATTCGATCTTCATTCCACGACGCATCAAGTCGGCGGTCTCATCCTCGGTGAATTGCAAATCATTTTGGCGGATTTCCAATATTTGCCCGCGTGCGCGCAAACGTGCTAATGGCAATGGTGGGTCTTCGCGGCTCACTACGACAAGATGCATTTGAGAAGGTTGATGATCGAGAAGAAAGGCGAGTTGTTGATGGATCGCTAGAGTGTGAATAAAATGATAATCATCGAGAACGAGGAACAAGTCTTTCGGCACAGCGGCGATGTCGTTAATGAGAGCGGTGAGCAGTACCTGAGACGGAGGTGGTTGTGGGGACTGCATCATCGCTTGCACGGTCGTGCCAATCGCTGGGTTTGCGTTTTGCAGCGCGGCGAGGAGATAGGCGACAAAACGAACGGGATCGTTATCCTCTTGGTCCAGTGTCAACCACGCGACCTGAGAAGGAGGAGAAGCGTCTTTTTGATGGAGCCACTCTATGGCGAGTGTCGTTTTGCCGAAACCGGCGGGCGCGCAGATGAGGATGAGCTGACGCGCGCGTTCATCGCGTAACCGCCCGGTCACACGAGGACGCGGAACAAGGTCGGTACGCATCGGTGGAATGCCAAGCTTGGTTGCCAGGATAGACATTGCCATGCCCCATCCTCCGACTGGATTGTATCAAGAATATAACGATTCTGTCAAAATCGCCCGCAAGCGCAAGCTATTTTTCAAAACATGCTTTCACGTCGAACAGCAAATTCGCAGTGTCGCACCAACCGACTAGACTGCACACCCCGTCGATTGAACCCCCAAAAGCTTCTGCACGATCTCCGGATCGGGCTTGCGTTTTTTGGATTCTGCCTTGAATCTTTGCTGTGAGAATCCCTGACCCAGTACGATCCACACCTCGCGTTGCGAATTAGGATCGCGAATTGTGAAACGTTTTCACCACCATCATTCTAAACCCGATTCTATCCTTGTCAATGAATGCATCGGGACAATCGCATCTCAACCTTGCAGAACTCTTGCGACATTGACAAGACCTTACCCAAAGGTTTATAATATTAGCGAAATTGGCAATGGCGCCAGAATTGCCACCTGCTCTCCATCACCGCTTCTCGATACATAGTTCGCGGGTCGTGTCGGCCCATCTCCCAGCGATGTCCAATCGCGGAGATGGGTTTTTGCTTTGCGCATATTTTCAATCGATGCATCTATCCGTGTTTGTGCGGGAGGTGAATCATGCGTATGTCCGCCCATGACGTCGGACGCTTAATCCACGACCATGATGTCGCTGGATCGGTTTCGCTTATCTCGCTCCTGAGCGAAATCCAAGTGCGTTACCATTACCTGCCTCACAACACTCTTGTCCTCTTGAGCGAAATGCTCGACATTCCTCTGAGTCAGATTTACAGCGTCGCCACATTTTACAACACGTTCAGTTTAAAGCCGAGCGGCGTGCATCTCGTCCGCGTGTGCTTAGGCACTGCTTGTCATGTGCGCGGTGCGCCACGCGTTCTGGATCGCCTCGAAAGAAAACTAGCGATTCATGCGGGTGAGACCACACGTGATCGCAACGTCACGCTCGAAACAGTGAATTGCCTCGGTGCGTGTGCGCTCGGTCCAATCACCGTCATCGACAATGTGTATAACGGGCAAATGGATATTGCCAAAGCAGACCGCTTGCTGAAAAATCTGGCACGCGACGCGGAGCGAAAATGAAGATCGAAAATGCGACGCAACTAGCCGAATATCGAACGCACCTTGTTCGTGCGCAGAATCCAAAGCAGCCGACGATTAGCATCTGCGGCGGAACAGGATGCCGTGCGTATGGCGCTGAAGAGGTGATCGCCAGTGCGCTCGATCTCAACGATCAAATAGCCGTACGTGTTACCGGTTGCCCCGGCTTTTGCGAACAAGGTCCTATCGTGGTTGTCCAACCCGATGGGATTTTTTATCCGCACGTCAAACCTCAAGACCTGCGAGATATAGTGGAAGAAACTGTCCAGCACCATCGTGTGGTCGAACGTCTTTTGTATGTCGATCCCACCACCGGCGAAAAACTCGCGTATGAACGCGATGTTCCTTTTTACGAAAAACAAATGCGGCTCCTCTTGAACGAGAACGGAATGATCGATCCGACCAACATCGACGAATACATCGCGCTGGGTGGCTACTCAGTTCTGGCAAAAGGATTGACGATTGAGCCAGACTATATCATCGATGAGATCATGCGTGCGCGCTTGCGTGGACGCGGTGGTGCAGGTTTTCCGACCGGGGTCAAATGGCGCACGGCACAACTAGAGATCCAGAAAACGAAAATCGGTTATGTGATTTGCAATGCAGATGAAGGCGATCCCGGCGCGTTCATGGACCGCGCTCTGTTGGAAGGGAATCCCCATCGCATTATCGAGGGAATGCTCATCGGTGGATACGCGATAGGGGCAACCCGCGGTTACATGTACGTCCGCGCCGAATATCCCCTCGCCGTCAAGCATCTCGGCATCGCGTTGGAGCAAGCGGGCAACCTGGGTTTACTCGGCGAAAATATTTTATCGTCGGGATTCAATTTCAACATCGAGATTCGATTGGGTGCAGGTGCGTTCGTGTGCGGCGAAGAGACCGCGCTAATCGCCAGCATCGAAGGGCGCGCGGGCGATCCGCGCCCACGTCCGCCGTATCCAGTGACTCAAGGATTGTGGGGCAAACCAACCGTCATCAACAACGTCAAGACCTGGGCAAGCGTGCCAATCATTATCGATCGCGGCGCGGAATGGTATGCGGGCATCGGCACCAAGCAATCGAAAGGCACGATGATTTTTTCGCTCGTCGGCAAGGTCGCCAACACCGGCTTGGTCGAAGTGCCGATGGGCATCACGCTGCACGAATTGATTTTCGGAATCGGCGGTGGAATTCCAAACGGCAAGAAATTCAAAGCGGCGCAAATTGGCGGACCCTCCGGCGGCTGCATCCCGGAAGAACATCTCGACACGCCCATCGATTACGAATCGCTCACGTCGCTCGGCGCGATCATGGGCTCAGGCGGACTCGTCGTCGCCGATGAAGACACGTGCATGGTCGATCTCGCGCGCTATTTTATGAATTTCGTGCAAGAAGAATCGTGCGGGAAATGTACTCCGTGTCGCATCGGCACAAAAGCGATGCTCGATACGCTCACGCGCATCACGCAAGGGCATGGCGAAGAAGGCGACATCGAATATCTGGCGGAGCTTGCGGATGCAGTGAAAACATCGTCACTGTGCGGGCTGGGACAGACCGCGCCCAATCCGGTGCTCACGACGCTGCGTTATTTTCGCGACGAGTACGCAGAGCACGTTCACGGCGGCATCTGTCGCGCGCGTGTGTGCAAGGGTTTGATTCGCTACGAGATCATTCCCGAACTGTGCACCGGTTGCCTCGTCTGTCTGCGCAATTGCACGATGCAAGCCATCACCGGCGAAAAATTGAACCCTCACATTATCAACCAAGCACTATGCGGCAAATGCGGCGTGTGCAAAGCGTTGTGCAAATTTGATGCCGTGCGCGTGACGACAGGAAATAGTCATGGAGTCGTTTGGTCAAATAGTCAAATAGTCCAGCCCCTACACGGAATACGCAACACGGAGCACGGATGGTCAAACTCACAATAGACAATCGCTTGATCCAAGTCGAAAACGGCACGACGATTCTGCAAGCCGCGCGCATGAACGGCATTTCCATTCCGACACTATGTTATCACGAAGCGGTCGAGCCGTATGCCGCATGTCGATTGTGCGTGGTCGAATTGGCGAGCGCGCGCGGCAAGTTGGTCGCCGCGTGTGCGCAGTCGTGTGAAGAAGGTATGGAGATTCTCACCAATTCGCTGCGCGTGCAATCCTCGCGCCGCATTACAGCGGAACTCCTGATGGCAAGCGGCGCGCATTTGCCGGTCGTCCAAGACCTCGCACACGAAATGGGTGTCGAGCACGTGCGGTACTCGCTTCCCGCGAACGATTGCATTCTGTGCGGCTTGTGTGTGCGCGCGTGCGATGAACTCGTCGGCGCCCACGCGATCAGTCTGGTGGGGCGCGGTCTGCAAAAGAAATTTGCGCCGCCGTTTGAAATCGCATCGGCAGCGTGCATTGGTTGCGCGACCTGCGTGCTGATTTGTCCAACGGGTGTGATCAAGCTCGTCGATGTTACTCCCCAATCGCACCCTGCCCACGCGACGCGCGAACCTGCCGCGTTTGCGGCGAGCAAAGCCTGTCGCCCAAGTTTGCCGATGTGGATGCGTTATTGAGAGAAGAAGTTTAGTCAAGATGAGCCGCCGTGGAATTTTTCTGTGCACTTGCGACCAAAAAATAAATACAAGTGTTGATGTCGATGCAGTGGAGAAAGCCATCCAGAAACCCTTTTTCATTTCACGCGCCATTCAACAAACAAGTGACGCAGAGAAAACGGTTTTCTCGCATGTCGTGCAGATGCCGCACATCTGCTTGCCGGATGATCTCCGCGAACTGCGGACAGCGATAGTCGAAAAGGCAATTGAGCGCGTCGTCGTTGCGGCGTGTTCAGCGCGCTTTCAAGAAAAAAATCTGCGCGATGCCTGTGTGGAAGCAGGCGTCAATCCGAATCACTTTGCGCTGGTCGATTGGCGTGAAGGCTGCGCATGGGCGCATCGCCGCGACCAGGAAGGCGCAACGGCAAAGGCAATCGACTTGGTGCAGATGGGCATTGCGCGCGTTGAAACAGCGCGAACTCTGGAAGGTATACTCACAAAAATCACGCCGCGTGTTTTGGTGGTCGGAGGCGGCATCGCGGGCATGACTGCCGCGAGCGCGCTCGCCGAACGCGACATCGACGTGACGCTGATCGAGCAAGAGAAACATCTCGGCGGGCAACTGCGTCATCTGGCGCTCGACGGCGCGATGAGCACATACAACTCCACCCTGGATGCTGTATCGCATCATCCGAAAATCACACTGCAACTGAATGCGCGCGTCGTCGCTGTTCGCGGATCAGTTGGGAATTATCACGTACGCATTCAACGCGCATCGAGTGTAGACCTGGTCGAGATTGAGGCGGGCGCAATCATCGTCGCCACCGGCACACAAGAATACCGGGGCGGCAGATTGTATCGACATGACGGACGACGTGTGGTGACGCAAGGTGAATTCGAGAGGCAGTTCATGCCTGGATCAAACACTCTGCCGCCAACAAATCTCGTGTATGTACTTTGTGCTGGGTCTTGCGATATTCATAGTTTTTACTGTTCGAATGTTTGTTGCGTTACGGCATTGCGCAAAGTGCTGCGTCTGAAACGTCTCGATCCGAACATGGAAATCACTATTCTCTTCCGCAATTTGAATTTGCTCGGTGACGAATCGAACGAAGAGATTCTTCATGATGCACAACACCTTGGCGTTCATTTCATTCAATACACGCCGATGAATCCACCGCACGTGGATGAAGATGCTGTCAAAGTACGCGATGCGTCAACGGGACTAACCCAACTCATCCCGTACGACCGCGTCGTGTTGGCAACTCCACTCGTGCCGCGCGACGATGCAGGGATGATCGCACATTTGCTGAATCTCGAACGTGACGAAGATGGATTCTTTATCGATCCGCATCAACGACTGCGCCCGGAGCAGCAGACCGAACGTGGAATTTTTGTTTGCGGTGCTGCCCATCGCCCCGTCGATTTTGACACGGCGATCATGCAGGGCATGACGGCTGCCGCGCGTGCCGCTCGATTCATCCAATCGCGCGAGATAATGCGTCCGACGACCAGCGCGCATGTGAACGAACAACTCTGCACCGGTTGCGCGCAGTGCGTCAAGTCATGCGCGGTTCATGCGATTGAGATGACTCCAAACTCCCACTCTCCAGCACTCCCACACTCAACCATCGATCCCTTCCTCTGCGTTGCATGTGGCAACTGCATCGTCGCTTGTCCATCGAAAGCCATCGATATGCCGAATCCGAGCGATACTCAAGTATTCGCGCAGATCGAAGCGGCGCTCAACGACGGCGCTCGGCCGTCATCTGTCAGTAGTCATCTCGTGTTCGCTTGCCAATGGAGCGGATTCGCCGCGATGGAACTGGCGGGCGCGCATCGGATGGAATATTCCGCCAACGCGCGCGTGATCGAGTTGCCGTGTTCTGCACGGCTCGATCCGCTCCATGTGTTGTACGCATTTCTTCACGGCGCAGATCGTGTCTTGCTTGCGCTCTGTCCGCCGAACGAGTGTCATTTCGGAAATGGAAATAACTCTGCTGAAGCGCGCATCGAAAATTTGCGGACGCAACTTGGCGCACACGGTATCGACCCGCAACGCGTCCAAGTCGCGCGGATGCTGGGTGACGATGCGGGCGCGTGGGTGAAGGCACTCGCGAGTCCAACCATCAAGTCGAGGTGAACGATGACTAAACGACACTATTCCGCATTTCATTCTTTGAACCAGAAATTCGCTACCACGCGGTGGGGAAGCTGGCTTTATGCTCGTATCCTGCATCACCTGGATCGCGCTTTTCTGAAATTGACTGACGGACGCACCACGCTGTCGCGTGTTCTTGCCGGTTTGCCCGAAGTGATGGTGACCACCATCAACGCTAAAAGCGGGCAGCCAAGCACCATCCCGTTGTTGTGCATTCGCGAGCAAGCGGATTCGGAGACCTTTGCCCTGATCGCGTCCAATGGGGGAGAGACTTGCAACCCAGCTTGGTATTACAATCTCAAAGCCTCTCCATTCGCCCGATGTTCATTCGGCGGTCCAGCCGAAGACTATATTGCACATGAAGCGCGCGGCGAGGAATACGATAAACTCCGGCAGCGCGCGGTCGAGGAGTACATTGGGTCCCCGCTCTCCAAACAGCACGCTCCGGAGCGACTGATTCCAATCATGGTCTTGTATCCAATGCGACCCCATCCGTTGTAACCCGTCGATAGATTATGCAGGTACTCTTTCGTCCTGTTCACAAATCGGCAGAAATTGCCCAGCACAAATACCCAGCGTGGGTGATTTGGCTTTTCTGGATCGTGGCGACGTTTGTCGGTGGCTTTCTCTACTCTATTCCGGTCGGCGTCGTCAACATCCTATTGGGCTTGGATCGTCTTGAAGACCCGGTGCGTTCAGCCGAACTCACCACGCCGATACGGGTACTCGCCGCCGTTCTTTGCGGCGCGGCTTGCGGTTCGACGATTGGTCTGGCGCAATGGTTTGTGCTGCGCAGGGAATTGAATCGTGACGGCTGGTGGGTGGCAGCCACCATCGCTGGGTATGCTTCTATTGGATTGCTGCCTTTGATCGCAAACATCTTTCAACCCGGCTGGCTCGATTGGGCGATCAAATTGATCGTCAACGGCAAGATGCACTGGCTCGCGCGGGTAGTGGTAGACTGGCCGGATGCCTCTTGGGCACCAGGGGCTATGACGCTGACACTCTTTGGGGCGGCGCTGGGGTTTTTCCAGTGGCTGGTATTGCGAGGACGGGTCTCTCAGGCAGGTTGGTGGATCGCACTGAGCACTGTGGGCTGGGCTCTTGCGGCGGCGCTGAATATCATACCCTCCGAACCGGGGCCCTCACTCACTTTCGAGCTCATGATCGTCATTATGATAGCTCCCGGTGTCCCAGTCGCACTCGCTGGAGCAGGGATGGTCTGGTTGCTAAGGCGCTCTGCTCCGGACACTCTCACCTCGAGATGAGCATTTGAAAGGAGGCACACTTGATAACACAACTCTACGATCAAGTCTGGACGCGTGACCGCTGCGCCGGTTGCGCGATGTGCGTCGCCGCGTGCTCGAAACAAGTCTTGTATTGGGACGACCTTGAACACCCGCGGCTCCGTAAAATCACCAAGAACATTGGCTTGAGCAAATTCGAACTCGATACCTGCTCATTCTGCGAACGCTATTGCGAAGCAACTTGCCCACGACTTGAACCGGCAGCACGACTTCGACCACTTGCCCAAATGTCTGCGTGCGCGATTGGCGCGCTGACCGGCGGCGAGCCAAACGACGTGGCGCGCAATCTGCTCGTCGCCGCGCGTGGGAGCGGCATGATCGACGGCGCGCTGATGATGGATGCCGACAAAGCGGGACGCACTCGCGCACGCATTGTCACCAGCGCAGGCGAAATCGCCGAGACGACCGGCTTTCAGCCAATATGGACGCCGCTGCTCAATGCGCTCAACGACGCAATATTTGACGTTGGCTTGAAAAACATTGCGATTGTTTCGACGCCGTGCACCGCGCAGGCCGTACGCCGTCTGACCGACTCGACCCTCGAACGACTCGCACTGTACCGCAACGCGATTCGGCTCAAGGTCGCAATGTTTTGCACCGGCGTCTATCAACCCGACGGACTGCGCGACGTATTAATCAACGGCATGAACATTGCGCCCGAACAAATCGAGCGGCTTACCGCATCGCCGCGTGAAGGCAAGTTGCGGGCGCAGTTGTGGGATGGCACCATGCGCGAGATGGATTTGATCGAGGCAGAAAAATTCACTCGCGCGGGCTGCGCGCGCTGCGACGATTATTTGGGCGAGAGCGCGGACATTGCCATTGGTTCTGTTGGCGCGCGCGAAGGATATTCGACCGTGATTGCGCGCACGCCGGTTGGACAATCGGCAATTCAAAACGCGGTCGCGATGAAATTGATCGAAACGGTCGACGATGTGAATGCCGGTGCGCTTGATCGAGCAAGCGCGGAGAAGGATAAACGTGAGCGCGCCCAGGCATTCGACGCGTTGCAGATCATGGCGCTCGACGCGTTGCGCGTCCCACGCAAACTAGCGGAAGTCAAGATGCAATTCGATTTGCTCTACGGACGACCGCGCCCTATTACGAAAAAGGAGGATTACCGCAATGCTGGCTGTGGCGACTGCTCTGGATGTTAAAGATTTGAATTTGCGGCAAGCGAGCGCAGCGATCAAACAATGCACGCCAAGTGAGACGATCGAAATTCTCAGCGCCGCACATTTGCACGGCTTGCTGGCAGGACTCAAGACAGGCGAGTACGAGATTGTCGGCGATGCGGGCGATTACCTTGGCGTGCTGAACGACGGCGCGACGATTCGTGTCTCTGGCAACGTCGGTCAGTACGTCGGCGACAACATGACGCGCGGACTGATTGAGGTCGCAGGCTCGGCGGCGTACGGTGCGGGACTATATCCATATGGCGGCACGCTCGTGATTCGCGGCAACGCCGGAAATTTCACCGCAACGATGAACAAAGGCGCAACCATCATTGTTTGTGGCGACGTCGGCGACGAATCAGCAACCTATCACCTCGCGGGTGATTTCATCGTTGTTGGCAACGCGGGGTCAAACTTTGGCAACTATTTGATTCGCGGCCATTTGTACATCGGCGGCGAATTTAAATCGCAAGGGCACAATGCCCTGATCGAAGAACTTACGATTGAGGATGCACAAAAACTACGACGGTATTTTGAACAGTTCGACGTTAATGCGGACGCCACGCGTTTTCGGAAACTCGTTGCCGAGACCGCGAAACCGTTCTACGGCAAGATTGTCAAGCGACACGAATAAGCTGGTGCAATAGTGCGTTAGTGAGATAGTG
Source organism: Chloroflexota bacterium (assembly GCA_016215025.1). Taxonomy (GTDB): domain Bacteria; phylum Chloroflexota; class Anaerolineae; order UBA4142; family UBA4142; genus JACRMI01. The sequence goes on along the minus strand of JACRMI010000140.1, from coordinate 11,720 downwards.
CGTTAGTTGCGCGAATCGATTTTAACTATCGCACTAACGCACTGTCGAACTCTTGAACTAAGGAGTGAGCTATGGCTGTCGTCGGAGCATTTTGTGTTAGCGTGATGAAGAGTGCGTGTATCAACGCGAAATATCCGGGCAAGTGCGCAACCTGCGTCGAAGTGTGCCCATACGAAGTTTACGCGCTTGAAGACAGCGGACAAGTTAGCGTGCAAAATTTCAACGCGTGCGTCGGCTGTCGCATCTGCGCGGAATTTTGTCCGGGCAACGCGATCCGCATTAACAGCGCGGAACCCGAATCGATTACGCGCGCGCTGTGGACGTTTCCAACCGTCGAGGAAATTCACTACAAGGCGCTCACCGGTCAATACATGCTGCGCGGTTTCGGCACGATGGGACCGCTGCCGCATTTCGATTCGATCGTCATCGTCCCGTCGCAGATTGCGTCGCCTGCGCCGCGTGACAAATATCGCGAAGAGTGCAAGATGGATGTGGTGATCGGCGAGGATACGTGTGACAAACCGCTGCATCTGAAATTGCCCATTGTCTTTCCGGCAATGTCGTTCGGTGCGTTGTCGCGCGAAGCAAAACTCGCGCTCGCGATTTGCGCCGCGCAGATGGGCATCGCGACGAATACGGGCGAAGGCGGACTCGTGCCCGGCGAAAATTACCTTGCGAATGGTTTTGCAGACGCGGAGCGCGCCAACAAAAAATGGGAACCGGGCGGCTATCTCGTCATTCAGTGGTCGACGGGGCGCTGGGGCGTGAGCGCAGATTACGTACGCGCGGGTGACGCAGTCGAGGTGAAAATTGGGCAAGGCGCAAAACCTGGGATGGGCGGGCACTTGTTAGGCAAAAAGGTGACGGAAGAAATTGCAGCCGTGCGCGGTGTTCCTGTCGGCAGCGATGCGCTATCACCTTGTCGTTACTACGACGTGCAATCACTCGACGATATGAAGCGCATGGTGGCGTTCCTGCGAGATGTGACGAATTATCAAGTACCCATTCTGATGAAACTTGGACCCAGTCGTCCTTATGCGGATGTGAAGGCGTGCGCCGAAGCAGGTGTCGATGCGATTTCGATTGACGGCGCGGCAGGTGGCACCGGCGCATCACCCGACATCGTCACGCAAGGCGTTGGCATTCCGACCATCGCGTGCATTCCACCGGCAGTGCGTGCGCTACAAGACCTGGGATTGCATCACAAAGTCAAACTTATTGCGCTTGGCGGCTTGCGCGGAGGACTGGATGCGTTCAAGGCTTTGGCGATGGGTGCGGATGCAGTGGGTTTCGCGAGCGCCGCCGAAATCGCACTGGGTTGTCGCGCGTGCATGGCGTGTCACAAGGGCGAATGCGTGTACGGTATCACGTCGCAGAATCCGCGTTTGCGCGCGCGGCTCGATCCTGAAGAGGGCGCAAAGCGTCTAAGCAATTTCATTCGCGCAACAGCGGAAGAAATCAAAATTCTCACTATGCTCTCGGGACATGACAATATTCACGATTTGAGTGAAGAGGATTTGCGCGCGCTCGACTTGAATACGGCGGCGATCACAGGGTTGAAATTGATCGGGTACGAACGTCAATTGCCATGGTGGAATGGGGCGAACCATTGAGGCTCATCAGATTACCTATCCGCTCCTGAGAAGATTCAAATGTCAATTAACCCGATGACATCCTCTGATTCTTCGGTTGATTTGACGTTGCGCCTATGATGTAGAAAGGAATCTTGAATCGATTTTCAGCATGGCAGAAGAATTGCGGCTAGACGGTCAGAAAGGTCTGACCCTATGGAAGGCGGTGTAGACTCTGCTTCAATTGCGTACGAAATCATACCCTGTTACCCGCCGCCGCCCGGCTCAGCTCAAAGGCAAACCTTATTCCATCGAACGCAATCGTCTGGCGGTCATTTATCACTATAGTGAAATCGTTGCATAGAAAGCGAAGATTTTTTCATCCGCGAATTACGCGAATAACGCGAATTAGATTCTTCGCTCCGCTCAAAACGACATGATTAGCGAAGACTCTGGCATGGCTGTGCAAAGTGGCTGTAGTAAAGTTCGCCACAATCAAGCACAGTCACGTTCCTGCCAGGACAAATGTTCGCGTAATTCGCAGACAATTTGCTTGGTTTTGGCTTGTCCGAGTTAGGGAATTCCAGCGGGATTTAGGCTCGCCGAAATGAAATGCGTTTGTCCAACCGGTTCAAGGAAAATTCTTTTGCCCATCCAATCACTCTGTCAAATTCCTCAGATGTGATACGGCAATTCAACTCTGGATGCTCACTTGCTTTGAAACACGGATAGTATTGATCCATCACATTGATATACGTGTTGGTCGAAATTTCGTGCGCGAGGAAATTGAGAATCTCGCGCGTCCCTGCCAAATCACCCGGCAAAACCAGATGACGAACCAATAATCCACGGATTGCAATTCCTCGATGGTCTAATTCCAAATCGCCAACTTGCCGATGCATCTCTTTCACTGCCGCTCGACTGATGGTGGGATAGTCGTGAACGGTGGAATACCGCCGGGCTATTATCGCATCTGCATACTTTATGTCGGGCATGTAAATATCGATCACACCATCCAACAGCGCGAGCGCTTCAGGCGAATCATAGCCGCCGGTGTTATAGACGAGTGGCAGACGCAAACCTGCTTGCGCCGCGATCAGCGTTGCGGCGAGAATTTGCGCGACGACATGGCTAGGACTAACCAGGTTGATATTGTGGCAGCCATTCGCCTGCAAACGAAGCATCATTGCCGCGATCTCCTCGGGTTCGACGGCAATACCTTCCCCAAGCTGGCTGATCTCATAGTTTTGGCAAAACTGGCAACGCAAATTGCACCACGCAAAAAAGATCGTCCCCGATCCACCATTTCCAACCAGCGGCGCTTCTTCGCCAAAATGTGCATGATAACTGGAAACGAGTGCCTGTTCACCCGTGCGACAAACTGCGCCTTTGATCGTTGCACGGCGATTCACGCCACAGTAACGCGCGCACAAATCGCAATGATCCAGGCGCTCATAAGCGATCCGGACACGTTCTTCGAGTTCACCAGTTCTAAAAAGATTGAGATACGCCGGTTCGAATTCAATCGAAGAGACGCGCAATTTCATCCCTCTCGAATCGCCGTAATTCCTGATGCTGACCATCGCGCACCAGGGTGATTCCCTCTTCGCGCGGAACGACACGTCCAATCGCGCAACATGCGATACCAGCATTCTGCATGAGAGCGGTCACTTGCCCGGCGTGATCGGGCCGTGCGGTAAAGAGCAAGGAACCAGAAGCAATCACACCCATCGGATCCAGTCCATAGACTGCGCACAACTCAACACCTTCCTGGTTGAAGAGAATTTGGGCTTGTTCGATTTCAAGCCCCACCTGAGCAGCTTGCGCGAGTTCCCATAACCCAGTCGCCAGTCCGCCTTCAGTTGGGTCGTGCATGGCGGTAGTCAAGCCAGCGTCCGCAACGATCAATGCTTCGCGCAGAACGCTGATACCTGGGTCGCGCAAGAATTTTTTCGCGCGACTCAGAACCTCGTCCGAGCATCCCCGCTGACTCAATTCGGTTTCCTTTTCGCGCGCAATGAGCGCCGTTCCCTCTAGCGGTATCGATTTCGTCAAGAAAACCATGTCGCCAATATGCGCGCCACGACTGGTTACGAGTTTGTCTTTTGCGACTTGGCCCAGCATAGCGCCGATCACCAGGGGACGATCCAAGCCATACGTAATCTCCGTGTGTCCGCCAACGAAAGCGATGCGCAATGCAGCGCATGCTTCGACAATTTGAGCTACGATGGTCTCTGCCATCCCCCAATCGGTTCGTCCTTCGGGCAACAGGACGCTTGCCAAGAACCATTGCGGATGAGCGCCCATGCAGGCGATGTCGTTTGCATTGACATTCACTGCATACCAGCCGATGTCGTCGGTTGCAAAAGTGATGGGATCCGTTTTGGCGACGAGATAGTGATCGCGCATATCGATCACGGCGGCATCCTGACCGATTGCCGGTCCGATCACTACGCGCGGATCGGTTTGCGGAATCCGCGCTAAGAGCGAGGCCAAAAGTTCGGATGGCAGTTTTCCGGTTGCAAGTGGCGATTTCGTCATGGTGATCCAATCATTGCCTGAACCAGCGTTTGATGCGCCGATTCTACTACAAACCACCTCTCTGTCAAGCATTTTTTCTCTGAGGGTGTGCGTCAATGTTTTGCGGACTTACGCTCGGCGGTTAGAAACCGCGCCTACGAATGCACGAAATCGCCCTACGGCGATTGGAGGTCAAACCTGCGAAGGCAGGTTTGGTGCCGTCGTTGCCGCGAATTCCATTCGCCCGCGCGTCTTCTCTCCACGGCGAAACGAATGTTTCATCTATTGAAAAATTCCTGAGCGTGCTATAATGGCTCTAGAAAGGTACCGTTTGGGTCAGAACGCCAACGGGGCGTAGCTTATGACGAGCCGAGTGAAATGTTTTCTTCTTCTCACAGGTGCGGTCTTTATGTGCTTCGCCTTGCGATAATCGGAGTTATGGCTTTAGCGGTTGATTGTACTGCCGAACCTATCCCCAAACCCAGTGCGATTCGTTGGGTTCAAACGGAACATTATTCCGGCTGGGTTTTGCAGAACTGGTGGGGAGATTGCGCCTGTAACCCTGAAGATACTTCGGGGACCCGCGGTCAATGGGGAGTTGCGCCAGAAGGGATTCCGGGCTGGACAACCGGCTTGACCCAGCAAGATTTCAAGATCGAGATTCACTATCACGGCAACCCTAATTGCTGTGGCGATCAATCGGCGGCGAGTAGAATTTGGATTGGTGGCAATGACGCCGACGTCATTGCCGTTGAGTTTGTCGGTCCGGCAGCACCGGCCGTTGGCTCCGCTCGATTGATGTGGCAAGGCGGCGAAATCGCGAGGACGGAGAAGGTGAAAGGACAATGGCACACGTACACGGCGATCAAACGCGGCAATACCGTGACCTTGCAACTGGACGGAAATACGATCAAGAGCGATGTCGGGCACTCGTTTCCGAGCAAATTGATCGTGGGCGGTCAGTGTTGGACGGGTTGTCAAGCGCCTGACATGCAAGCCACCTGCTTATTTGGAAATTGGAATAATTTTGGATACGATGTCGCTTTTTATGCGCCAGCAGAATAGCTGAATCTTGGACAGTGTAGTACGCTGACCGCAGAGAGCGCAGAGACGCAGAGGAAAAAAGGGGCGAGAACGGATGCTACTTATCCTGGGAATTGGATTCGTCTCTGCGGCGAGTCTAGCATTTGAAATTACGCTCACGCGAATCTTTGCCGTTTCGCAAGGTCATCATTTTGGTTTTCTCGCCATCAGCGTGGCGCTCTTGGGAATTGGCGCAAGCGGAACTGCGCTTGCATTACGTCCCACTCCCAGATACTCGACTAGTGTGGCAACCCTCACGCGTCTAGCTCTACTCTTTTCGATTAGCCTTGTCGCCTGTTACCTTGCCGTCAATTACCTCCCGTTCGATTCCTATCGCATCACCTTGGAGCGCATCCAACTTTTATATCTCATCCTCTACTACTTGGCGCTGATCGTTCCCTTTTTCTTGGGCGGTTTGATTCTGGGCTTGCCGCTCGCGACCATGCCGCATCAAACCGCCCGCATCTACGCCGCGAATCTGGTTGGGTCCGGATTCGGCTGCATTGCCGCACTTGGCGCACTAGCGATTTGGGGCGGGACAGGCGCGGTATTTTTTTCGGCGACGCTTGCGGCATGTGGCGCACTTGCATTTTCGATTGCCGATCTCGCGCGTCTATCACGCGTCGTTTCAGTCGTTCTCGCAATCTCGTTTTTCGGGTTGATGCTTGTGCCACTTGCTGTTTTCGATTTGCAGACTTCGCCGTACAAGAGTTTCAGCCAAACGCTGCGTCTGCCTGACGCCCAACTGATCTATCGCGGGTGGAACGCCTTTTCGCGCGTCGAGGTGGTCGAGAGTTCGGCAATCCGTTCCGCGCCGGGCTTGAGCCTGACCTATCGCGGCGCGATGCCAGCGCAACGCGCTTTGTTCAAAGATGCAGAAAGCACCAGTCCCTTAACCGATGCTGCGTCATCGAATTTGCTCGACGCATTGCCAGTGGCACTTGCATATCGTCTGCGTCCTCAAGCACGTGCCCTGATCGTTGAGCCAGGCGGTGGTTTGGAAATTCTCGCCGCGTTGAATGCAGGCGCGCGTGAAATTGTCGTAGTGGAAGAAAACCCACTCGTCGCCCAAGTAGCGCGACAATTTGCCCCACATGTTTTCGGCGACTCGCGCATTCACCTTGTTTCCGAAGGCGTGCGTAGTTTTCTCACGCACTCACATGACCAGTTCGACTTGGTACATCTTGCGTTGAGTGATTCCTTTCGCCCATCCGCCGCAGGCGCGTACTCACTTGGCGAGAACTATGTGTACACCCAGGAAGCTTTTCGCGATTACATGAATCACTTGAACGACGATGGCATTCTAATCGTGAGTCGGTGGTTGCAATTGCCACCGACCGAAGAAGTACGTGTCGGCACGCTCGCCGTCGTCGCGCTCGAGGGAGGCACAGCGCAACCGAGTCAGAATATCCTTGCGCTCCGTTCTTTTTCGACATTACTTTTGCTCGTCAAGCGTTCACCGTTTACCGCAGATGAAATTCAGATCGCAAGAGTGTTTGCCGAGGAACGCCAATTCGACTGGGTCGCATACCCTGGCATGAGAACAGATGAAACAAATCGGTTCAACGTGTTACGCAATGATGAATATACTCGTGCATTTCAAAAGTTACTAGCGTCCGATCAGCGCGAACAATTCCTGACAACCTACGCGTATGACATTTCTGCACCAACGGATGATCGCCCATTTTTCTATCATTTTTTCAAATGGGAACAGACTTCACAGGTGCTCCAATTGTTAGGCAAGCTGTGGCAGCCATTTGGAGGCAGCGGCTACTTGATTCTGCTCGCGTTGCTTGCGCTGAGTATCATTGTGTCGGGCGTACTTATCGTGATGCCACTAGTTTCGCCACGTTCAAATCTTGCGCTGACAAAGAGAAAGCTAGAGCGATCAAATGCCGCATGGCTGATCTATTTTGCCTGTTTAGGCATCGGTTTTCTTTTTGTCGAGATACCGCTGATTCAACGCTTTATTCTCTTTCTCGATCACCCAGTGTACGCATTTGCGACCGTGCTTTTCACCTTGCTGGTTACCTCTGGATTTGCTAGCTCTTTGTCAGATCGTCTACCGCATCGTACCACACTCGTTCTGCTCGTCGGTATGATTCTGATTATTCCATTGTTCTTACCATTTGTCTTTGAAATGTTCCTCGGCTATCCACTGGGTGAACGCATTCTCGTGTCATTCATCCTGCTTGCTCCCCTAGGTTTCTTGATGGGAATCCCATTTCCAAAAGGTCTGGAACAATTGAATAAGCAAGCCCCAAGCTTCGTTCCTTTGGCTTGGGGCATCAATGGCTGCGCGTCTGTCATCAGTTCGATTCTGGCAACGATGGGTGCGATGGCATGGGGATTTTCGACTGTGATGTTGGCAGGAGCAGTGGTATACGCGGCAGCTTGGGTGACGATTATTTTCCCCGCGTCAGAGGGACAAAAAGTACGCCCATGATATTTTCGGTGACGATTTTGTCGCCGTGTTTATTCACCCGCCACAAGGTTTGAAAAGAACCTACGGGTCCGACAGGGATAATCATTCGACCGCCATCTTTCAATTGCGCGATCAGCGGTGGGGGAATGTGATCCGCTGCAGCAGTGACCAGGATGGCATCGAACGGTGCGAACTCTTCCCAGCCATTATAACCATCCGCACTTTTCAGGACGACATTGGCATAGCCCAGTCGCTTTAATCGTTCCGCGGCGCTTTCGGCGAGTGCAGGGATGATTTCAACCGAATAGACTTGATCGGTTATGACCGATAAGATTGCCGCTTGGTAGCCAGAACCCGTACCAATTTCGAGGACACGGTCGCCGCGTTTGATTTGCGCCAGTTCGGTCATCACCGCGACGATATAGGGTTGGCTAATCGTCTGACCATTGCCGATGGGGAGGGGATGATCTTCGTAGGCTTGGGCGAGATATTCGCGCGGGACAAATTCGTGGCGCGGCACTGTTTCCATTGCGCGCAACACTTCGCTATCGATGACTTGGCGTTCACGAATTTGTTCGGCGACCATGTGCTTACGGCTTACGTCAAACAGATCAACGGTGGGAATTGAAAGTGAAGTGGCAAGAGTTGGTGTTGCGGGAATAGGGGCGCACGCAAGCAAGGTCGCGCCGAGTACAGCCCCAACCAAAATGCGCCAGAGGGAAAACATCTTCTCTCCTCCATGACAATAATTCCGCCAATCCGGGTGCAATGATAAACAAGATTGAACAAACGGTTATTTTCGGCGTACCCGTATCTACCATGTCCGGTGGTGCGTCTTTTTCTCCAACTGGCTCTTGCATTTGACACACAAACGAGTCTCGGGCAAAATTTGTAAGCGTTCTGCATCAATCGGCTTTCCACATTGCTCACAAATTCCGTATCCGCCTCGACGCAAGGTAGCTAACGTACGTTCAACTTCGGTGATCTGGTTCTCAATTTGTTCGATCATGCCAAGTGTTTGTGCGCGTTCGGCAACCGCAGGATCACCCTCCTCTGCGCTCATCTCAGGAAGTTCGAGCAAGGTCGCGCGTAATTTCTCAAGCTCTTGCACGTGCGCAGCACGCTCCGCTTCCAGTTTTGCCCGAGTGACTTGGGCATTCACATCATGTTTTGCTGGTGCTTTCCAAGTATTTACCATTTCTCACCTCTTGCATACAGGAAATATCCCGACACGCTTAAAGATGGTTTGGTTATCACCGATCAGTGCCAGAGCAATAATGATCCACTCAATCCCACATTCTGGCCAAGAGTACCCGTTATTCATTTCATTTATTCCTGGAAATAAAGTGAGCTATGGAACGTTCCTATTTCTCGCTACATAATCCGCCAAAAAACATTTGGCTCTAATCTCTTTCGAGGGGAGCCAACCATGAGCTTTCTTACTAGAATAATTCTAAACCCAATTCGGTACAAGTCAACCAATACATCTGTTCTTGTGATTACCGAGGTTCTGTGCAGCTTATCCCTTAGAAATAGACAGTGTAGCATGGTAACCGCAGAGAGCGCAGAGACACAGACGCTTTGCGAAAATTGGAAACTCTGCGCTCTCTGCGACTCTGCGGTGAGCAAATCGGCAGCTATGCTACAGGGTCTAGAAATACGCTTTTTCCAATGAAAGATGCAAGATTTTGATCGAGTCATTGCACGTGGTATACTAACGTCATCAGACACCTCGAGGACGACAAGTTCAGTCAGGCGAATGCGCAAGTTCGTGATAAGAGGAGAATTGCCGATGAACAATCAAGCACCTAAACGAAGCCGGGAGCTTTTCAACACTGGCTATTACTGTGCGGAAAGTGTGGTGATGGCAATCGCCGAAAGCCGCGGCATCCAATCCGATCTCATCCCGCGGATCGCAACTGGGTTTTGCAGCGGTATGGCACGCAGCGGCGGGCAATGCGGAGCGGTCAGTGGTGGCATGCTGGGCATCAATCTCGCAACGGGTCGTCGGTCCCCAACAGAGACTGTTGACCGCAATTACACTTTGATCCAGGAATTGATGAGGCGCTTTGAAGAACGGTTCGGCTCCACGAATTGCCGAGTGCTCCTCGGTTGTGACTTGGGGACCGCCGAAGGGCAAGAGACCTTCCAAGCCAAACATCTAATTGAACAGTGTTTTGACTATGCCGAAGGCGCAACTCAAATCGCGCTGTCGCTGCTTGAAGCGCAGGGTCAGGCAGAGTCTGAGTCGTGAGATAGCATTTGAGACGCATGGATTCACGGCTGACCCGAATCTGCTATTCGCAACCCATAGCTTACGACTAGACCCAGAACAATCCCCCAGATCAAATGCATGACGAAAGATCCGCCGAACCACAGCCACGTCATCGTAGTTGACGTCTCCAATAGGATCGGCGTCATCGCAAGAAGCGGCTGACTCACGATCTCGATGTACAGAACCGCGAGGACGATGCTCTTCTTCCGAGTGTCAACGCGAAGAGCATCGATTCGAGTCACAGCCACACCGAATATGGCACCGATCATTGGACCCACGACATGGACCGTAGCAACGCCGAATAGAACTCCACCTGCCACGTCCAAGCCGAGAATCGAAACGAAACGCGCCACGGTGTCTCCAACGATGGAGAAAGTAGTGAGCGCTGGCAGTCCTGCCACCGATAACGCTGCCATCAGGACGAGATCCATAACCAGCGTACTCATCAAGCCGCCAATTGCTCCGATGAAAGCGCCGTTGCCTGAGCGATGCCCCGCGCGGACAGTGTGTCTCTTTTGATCCATTTGTGATCTACCGTGTGCTGAATGGATTGCGTTTGTATTCATTCTTGTCACCTCTCACATTGTTTGGAAAGTCGCATGAAAGATGCGAAGGCGCGGTGCCATCGCAAGTCATGCGCCTGCGCCCTTCTCTTTCGCCTTTTGCCACGAGCCGCACCAATCGCCCATGTGCCTCCAAAAATCCGAGTCGAAGCAGAAACTGCGGTTGGCGGATGCGCCCGTCTTGAAGGAATCGCAAAAGCCGAAACAATTCAGCATCTGACGGATGGCTGCCTTGTTCCCTTTGATCTCGATCCGAAAACCATCCTCGGTCTCAGTAATGTTGAATTCGTCGATTATTTTTTCCATAGTTGTGTCTCTTCTTTCACATAGTGTTGTCCGGTTTGGTCTGCCGTACTTGCGTCCGACACACCCATCCAGCGTCGTACCTCTTCGAATCGCTCACTCGTGATTTCACCTAGTTCGTAGCGACGTTTCAGAAGCTCGAGCAGGACTTGGTCCCCTCGCGCGGACCACAATGTCGCGTGAGCAGCATGACTAAAGTCGCACATTTCACGTATTAATTCCTCCATTGTGAATTTCCTTTTCTTGTTGATCTAGTGCTTTGGTAGTAACGAAGGTGGACACTCAGAGGCCTAAACCGTCCGGGGCACAAGGTGCTTTTTTGCAACCCAGCATCTCATGCCCCGTATCATCATCTTTCCAACCTTGCCTAACCCTCACGCCCGTGCCGTTGCTCTCGCCGCGCGAGCGCGCTGCTCCCTTTGGTAAATCTTGTAGCCCGGCCACCACGTCCGGTGCCAGCGATGGATACGACCGAAAATCGAAGCGGGTTTCTTTACTGCCCGGCATCGGATGGGGCAGTCTTCGCATCGGTGCAAACTCATGATTTGTTCAACCATTTCATCCCTCCTGTTTACTGATTTCGATTGCCGATCTGTTCACGTGCGAGGACGATCACGCCCAGCACAATGAGCAGGATGGCAAAGACCGGCAGTTCGAACGGCAGAGTCAAGAAAAATCCTGCCAGTTCAAGCCCGCCCAATAAGATGGCGAGAACGCCCAGCGTAATCGTAAAGCCGCTAGTGGGAATGCCGTTGAGCGATCGTGCCGCATTCAAGCCGATCAAAATCAAACCAAAGCCAAGCGCCCCGGTACCGGGAGGCAGGACTTTTACCATCTCGGTAATTGTCATGTCCAATGACATCGTACTCAATTTTTTGATTTCGTTAACTTCGCGGAGTCCAGAGACATCGTACACACTTTGCGGCGTCGATGCGAGCGACGAAACTCAGAACGTAACGGGCGAACCGGCTCTGCGATTT
>JACRMI010000139.1 GCA_016215025.1 Chloroflexota bacterium | reverse complement strand
TTGCTCTGGCCGATAGTAACGCTTGGGAACTTCGGAATTGTCTTTGGCTCGTCTCATCCACACACCTTTGCGTCGTAGGGTTCTTGAGAACCCATTATACCGCATCAGAGGCGTGTAGGTGGAATTTTGCGGTTACTGAATAATAATGCTCAACACCTACTCCCCTACTTGGTTTACGACTTTCATGGACACGATTGCGCCAACGCAAACGCAAGCCGAAGTCGAATTCCTGGGTCGGCAATTGCCACAGCCACAGTACAGCACCGTGCTTGATGTCTGCTGCGGTTCCGGCAGACATTCGCGCTTGCTCGCCGCCCAGGGCTATCGCGTCACCGGCATCGATGTGAATGTTCCAAGTCTAGAAAAAGCCAGAACCGAATCGGATAATCGTGTCACGTTTATCGAACACGATATGCGTGCCATCGATAAACTCAGCGGTCCATTCGATGCTGTTATAAACCTGTGGCAAAGCTTTGGACATTTCGACGAGGCGACGAACGCCGACATTATTCGTCAGATCGCGCATAAACTGAATCCCAAAGGACGCTTTGTTCTCGACATTTATTTTCGTGCGTTCTTTGAAAAGTATCAGGGCGAACGCACCGTCGAAAGAAATGGCATCGTCATCACGGAAAATAAAACAATGCATGGTAACCATTTGATAGTTCGATTGGATTATCCGAACGATTACGACGAATTCGAGTGGCAGTTGTTTACCCCGGATGAAATCAGCCAACTCGCCGAACGTTTTGGCTTGCAAGGTGTGGTAGCTTGCTCCGGCTATGACGAAACGCGGACTCCGTCGTTGAACAATCCACGCATGCAATTGGTGTTTGAGAAAAGTCCTTGGGCGTGTCATTCTGAGCGGAGCGAACGCTTCGCGTCTCGCTCTACATAGCGAGACCCTTCGCTTCACTCAGGGTGACAACACAAAAACACTAGAAAGCGTTCAACCATGAACAGCAAACTTGTCCTCGCCACCTCGCGTGGCGTGCGCGCATACGAACGTTCAAAAAACAATTGGCAGCCAACCGCACACGGTCTTGAACATCGTCGCGTCACCAGCATTATCGCGCGTCAAGGCGTTATCCTCGCCGGCACAACCGACGGCGTTTATCGCAGTGATGATTTTGGCAAAACTTGGCGCGAGGCCAGCAACGGACTATCCACGCGCTATGTGCGTTGGATGGCGTTTCATCCCGACATTTCCGATTTGGAATTTGCTGGGACTGAACCTGCCAATATTTTCGTCTCGCACGATGGCGGCGAATCGTGGCGTGAATGCGCAGAGGTCGCGCAATTCCGCGACGCGCACAAGTGGTATCTCCCCTACTCAAAAGGTGCGGGCTGCATTCGCGGCTTTGCATTTCACGGTTCGCGCGCGTATGCCGCCGCCGAAGTGGGCGGCGCACTGCGTTCCGATGATCGCGGCGAAACGTGGGTACTCTGCGAAGGCAGTACTGGCACTCCCGATCTTGACTCTCCCCCTGCACCTTATATCTACCCCGACGTTCATTCCATCGCCGTGCATCCGTCATCGCCCGATCTCGTCTTTGCGCCGACGGGCGGCGGATTCTATCGTTCCACGGATGGCGGCAAGACCTGGGAATTACAGTACGATTGCTATTGTCGCGCCGTGTGGCTTGATCCAAACGATGCCAAGCATTTGATCCTGGGTCCCGCTGATCACGTCGATTCCAATGGTCGCATCGAAGAAACGCACGACGGCGGCAAGTCCTGGCTCGAGGCATCGCAAGGGTTGACCATGCCGTGGCGAAAGCACATGGTGGAACGCTTTGTCCAAGTTAGCGACGGACTCATCGCAGTCTTGTCGAATGGAACCCTCATCACTGCATCGCTCAAGACGCTCGAATGGAACGTCATGCTTGCCAATGTGAAGGATATAAACATGGTCACAGCGATGTAGGGCAAATTTCCAATTTGCCCCACGGCGAAAAGGAGACCACGCATGAACGATGTCGAGCAACTGATACAAGCGATTCAATCCAACGATCAGGCTCGAGCCAGAACGTTGATTGAACATGAGCCAACTCTCGCCAGCGCGAAAACGCCAAACGGTGTGTCGATGATGTTGTTCGCGACGTACCATGGTCGCCACGACATTCTGACCAGTTTGCTGGCGCACGGCGTATCACTCGATATTTTCGAAGCGGCGGCGATCGGCAGCATCGAGCGTGTCATAGAATTGATTGAGGAGCAGCCTAACCTTGTCAATGCCTTCGCCGCCGATGGCTTTACGCCGCTTGGACTCGCCGCATTCTTTGGCCATGCGAATGTTGCAGAATTTTTGCTCGCGCATGGCGCAAACCCCAACATCGCATCGAACAATCCACAGCACGTCGCGCCGCTCAACTCGGCTGCGGCTGCATCGCAATTGGACATCGCGCGTATGCTCATCGTACATGATGCGGATGTGAACGCAAAGCAAGCGGGCGGTTTCGTTCCACTTCATAACGCCGCGCAGAACGGACAAATCGAGATGATCGAATTGCTGCTGGCGCACGGCGCGGAGGTCAATGCGAAAGCGGACGATGGCAAAACCGCGCTGACATTCGCATCCGAAAACAAACACGAGGCGACGGCGCAATTGCTCAAGCAACGGGGCGCATTGGCGTGACGCGCGCGCAAGTGTTGAATCAGCTCGTCGATCTTATCGTCGCGATTCAATTGCCGCATCCAACGCGTGTTGCTATCGATGGCATCGATGCATCGGGCAAGACGATGCTTGCGGACGAACTAGTCGAGCCGATTTCGCGACGGGGTCGTACCGTGATTCGCGCGTCTATCGATGGATTTCATCGTCCGCGCGCGGAACGTTATCGACGCGGCAAGGATTCGCCTGAAGGTTATTATTACGATTCGTTCGATTACAACGCGCTGCGTGCGAACCTGCTCGGTCCGCTCGGACTAAATGGCAGTCGCTGGCATCGCCGCGCCACGTTCGATTATCGAACGGATTCATCGATCGATTCAACCGGCGAGCAAGCTGCGCCAGATGCCATTTTGCTTTTCGACGGCGTTTTTCTTTTGCGTCCCGAATTAAGAGACCTATGGGATTTCTCGATTTTTCTTCACGTCGATTTTAAAATCGCCATTGCGCGCGCTGTTGCGCGTGATCTAGCCGATGGCAGAACGAGTGACGAAATCTCTGCACGTTATCGAAATCGTTATGTGCCTGGGCAGCAGCTTTATTTTGGATCGGCGTACCCACAGTCCAACGCCAATTCAATAATCGAGAACAATGATTTGGAAAATCCAAGACTGGAAATTAAAAGATAAAAGTTGGAGAATGAAAGCAGCATAAGCTCTTGCATCGTGACTCATTGACCGGTACAATAGATACGACGATACATTGGAATTGGAAGCATGGTTTTTGACGCAAGCAAGTATGCGTCAAGAGAATGGAGGAATTTCCTCAGATAGGGAGTACGAAGATGGTCAAACAGAGATTTAACTGGTCTCTAAATTTGCTAATGCTGCCGCTTGCCACATGGGTCACCGTGACGGGCATCATCGCCGAACTGTTTGACATCAATGATTTTGTTTTGCACAAGTATCCGGGCTATGTGCTAGCCGTAGCGTTGGGCGTGCATTTTCTGCTCAAGTTGAAACCTTGGCTCCAAGGCACGCGTCGCTTGTTCAGTTTCCCGTTTAGGCACGCTGCGATGCTGCAACAGTCCAAAACGCAAACGTTGCCCACCTCGGAGGGTATCACGCGACGCAATATCTTGGTCTGGCTCGGCAGTGCCGTGGGCGGATTCATCGCGGGCAATTTTCTCGCGCCGACCCGCTTCACCTCTTTGCCAACCGATGAAGACATCGGCGTGGTCTACCATCACTGGAGCAAACCGGGCAACGTGTCACTGCTCAGCAGCGCGATCAATTGGGGCACGCAGCCTGCTATCTTCAAAGATTACCCTGAATCGAAAAAAATTGCGCTGGCGAAGTTAGTGCCGCGCGATGGCATGAGCGTCGAGCAAGCGATTGGCACCCGCCGCTCGGTGCGCGAGTACGCTCAGCGTCCGTTGACGCAAGACGAAGTGAATCGACTGATGTATTACACCAACGGCATTACGGACACTCGCTGGGGCAGCGGTCTGCGCGCGTCGCCTTCATCCGGCGCGCTTTATCCGGTCGAAATGTATCTCTTCGTTCACGCGGTCGAAGGAGTGCCCCAGGGCATCTATCACTACAATGTGCGCGATCATGCGCTCGAACAAATGCAAGCCGGCGATTTTCGTAAACCGATTGCCGACGCTGCGCTGGGGCAGGAATTTTTCGGCGAAGCGGGCATCGTGGTTGCCTTGACCGGAATTTTTCAGCGCGCGCGCTTCAAATACCAAGACCGCACGTATCGCTATGTGATGCTTGAGGCTGGACACTTGGGACAAAACATTTATCTGATGGCGATGAACCTGGGACTGGGCGCGTGCGCCGTCGGCGCGTTCTGGGATGACGATGTCAATCGCTTGCTCGGCGTCGATGGCAAGCAAGAAGCCGTTTTGTACTTGTTGACGGTCGGACACAAAATTACGTGACCCTTTCTCTTTCGCTGTCGATTTTGCCGGATACATTCGCCGTGTGCCGACTCGCTCCTGACGCGCCGATTCCGTCTTGGGTAACCAATGGCGATTTCGTTTCGATCACGCGCACCGACGACGAGCTTTCGATTGTTTGTCGGCAAAGCGATGTGCCGAACGGCATTCACTGCGAACGCGACTGGCGCTGTCTGCAAGTTGACGGCCTGCTCGATTTTGCGCTCACAGGCATTCTGGCATCGCTGGCTACACCGCTTGCTCAAGCAGGCATATCGATTTTTGCAATTTCAACATTCGACACTGATTATTTACTGGTGAAAGAAAACAATCTTGAGAAAGCGATTGCAGTTTTGCAGAACGTTGGACATCGAATCTCCAATCTCTAAAACGGAAAACCCATGACAACTCTTCGCACGCTCTCACCTATTCAAGCTCGTCGGCTCGCCATCCTGCGCCAGCGTCTGGCCGGCGAACGCCCCCGCGCCAACGCCGGTGGCATCCTGGAAGTTATCCGCGACCTTGGCTGCGTCCAACTCGATCCGATCAGCGCGGTCGCGCGCAGTCATCTCATCGTATTGTGGAGTCGCCTGGGTCTGTATGATCCAACGTGTCTCGATACATTACTCTGGCAAGAGCGCAAACTGTTTGAATACTGGGCACACTGCGCGTCCATCGTCCTCACCGAAGACTATCCGATTCACAACGCGCTGATGCGCAATTATGCGCAGGGCGATTCGGCATTTGCGCGGCGCGTGCGCACGTGGTTGGAAGACAACGCCGAATTGAAACGCAATGTTCTCGCGATGATTCGGCGCAAAGGACCACTTTTATCCCGCGGCCTCATCGAGGTGGGCGGCAAAAAAATGGGCTGGGTCTCTACGGGGTGGACATCGGGGCACACGACCAGTCGCCTGCTCGATTTTCTGTGGTTGAGCGGAACGATCATGGTTGCAGGGCGCGATGGCATTCAGAAGAAATGGGATTTGGCGAAACGGTTTTTGCCCGAATGGACACCCCGCGAAAAATGGAGTGAGCACCAAATCGTTCACCATGCTGCGCAGAAATCGCTGCGAGCATTGGGCGTCGCGACGCCGCGCCACATCGAACAACATTTTATTCGCGGACGTTATCCCAATCTCGCAAATGTCTTAAAGCAATTCGAAAACGAGCAGCTCGTCGAACGCGTGCAAATCGTCGAAAACAAAATCCCGTGGAAAGGCGATTGGTACATTCACACCGCTGATCTTGCATTGCTTGATCGACTTGGACAAACGTGGCAGCCTCGCACGACGCTGCTATCGCCATTCGATAATCTGATTTGCGACCGAGCACGCACCAAGCAATTTTTCAATTTCGACTTTACAATGGAGATTTACGTACCCAAGGACAAGCGCAAATACGGCTATTACGTTTTGCCGATTTTGCACGGCGACCAACTCATCGGCAGAATCGATGCCGCCTCGAATCGAGCCGAGAGCAAATTGTTGATCAACGCCATCTACGCCGAACCCAACGCGCCTGCGCGCGCTGCGTCAGGCATCGCCAAATCGATTGGTGGGCTAGCTGATTTTGTCGGAGCGCAAGACATTGTTTTCACTCGAAACGTTCCACACATGTGGCGCCAAATTCTCTGAGCGCAAAACAAAATATAGCGGCGACGGCTCCCACGCCGTCGGATTGATGAACGTTCAAGCGCAAACAAAAACGCCGTGGATCGAATCGATCCACGGCGTTTCAATTCCATCTTTAGACAACATCGGCGATGGTCGTGTGTTCCAATTTATCGGCAACATAGTCGCGAATTTCTTTGAACACTTTGATGAGCTGTCTCTCTTTCTCAATCGGCGTCGATTCGTAAAAATAGCGACTCACCGATTCGGTCGGCGCAAGCGCACCGTCGAACAAACGAATAACTTCTGCGAGAGTGATTTTGTCCGCAGGTCGAGCCAGGCAATAGCCGCCGTGTTGCCCTTTGGTGCTGCGAACGTATTTCGCATGTTTGAGCGCGAGCATGATCTGCTCTAAAAATTTCGGAGGGATGTCCTGCGCCTGCGCAATCGTTTCGACCGACACATAACGGGTCAAATCGCGTCGTGCTAAATAGACCAGCGCAAGCAGGGCATATTCACTGCGGGAGGTTAGCTTCATCGGTAAACCCTATCCTACTGATTTAGTCAAGATTCTAGTCCAAGCACCATAATTGTCAAATTTGATTTGACAGAATTCGCGAATTCGTGCTATAAACTCCCAGCACAAGAATTTGCAGAGGAGGTGAAGCGTATGGTGATGATGTTTGTCGCTCGTCGTTGATTCGCGATTGCGTTGACGCCCGTGCGGCGCCAGCCTGACTATTATCACCGCATGCAGAACCGCTCTCCGCGCGTGAGCTACCTTGGTGGCTGAGGCACGTTTATTTCATCGTACTCCTTGAGCCAGTCTGCTGTTAGCGGGCTGGCTTTTTTATTTGGGCAAAAGGGGGAGTTATGAACGATTCAGTCCAGTACGATGTCGCTGCCGATTTGGGCGATATGGGATGCGGCGATTTGGTAATCGCGTTGGCGCAGGCGATGCAACCCTTGCGCGTTGACCAAGTCCTGCAAGTGCGCGCCACCGATTCAGGCGCGCGCGAAGACATTCCCGCGTGGTGCAATATGCGCGGACACACCCTGCTCCGCGCCGAGCAGGAAATTTACTATATTCAAAAAGGAGAGCATTAAAATGGCAAAGTTCATGGTCAGCATCACTTCCGCAAAAGATAATACCGATAAAGCCACCGTCGGTTTCGTGGTGGCGAACGCATCCGTCGCATCGGGCGTTGAGACCGTTGTATTTCTCAGCACCGAAGGCGTGCGCTTGGCGCAAGTTGGTTACGCCGACGATGTTCACGAAGAAGGTTTTGCGCCGCTCAAAGAATTGATGGACAAGTACATCAACGCAGGCGGAAAAATTTGGGTTTGCTCGCCTTGCTTCAAAAAGCGCGGTTTGGACGAAGCAAAATTGACACCATCGACGACCATCGTCGGCGGAGCCAAAGCTGTCGAGTTTCTGACGACCGGCGGCACGAGTGTGACATACTAGAAATGAACCAGGCGTCACTCTGAGCGAAGCGAAGAGTCTCGTGATTGCTCTGAAAACGAGATTCTTCGACGCTCCGTGGCTCAGAATGACATTTGTCGATGAGGGAATCATGTCGGAAGAAAATCTGAGTGCGCCGGATGATCTGCAAACACCATACATTTGCGAAGGCGGCAACCTCGATTGTGGTTCGGGCTTGCTCTTGCTGATTCGCGATGCGATGAATCAAGTACCGCAAGATCAAGTGTTGGAAATTCGCAGCACCGAGGTTAGTGTGCGCGAAGATTTGCCCGCGTGGTGTCGCATGACACAGAATCCGTACCTGGGTTGGCAAAAAGGTGAGGGACATCTTAAATTTTTCGTGCGCCGAGGCGACGCAGATCAAAAATCAGACGAGGCGTACCAACAAGCGCGCAACTATCGCTGGCAAACGCGTACGCATTGGAACGGCGGCATGGCAACGACGGTCTATTGCCGCAATCATTCCTGGCACGTCGGACAGCCCGCCAGTTTCGATGTGAAAGACGATGCGCCCAGTGCGGTCGAATATGTTTTGGGCGCGCTCGGCGCGTGCTTGGCGATGGGCTTGCAGATTCGCGCGTCGCAACGCAAAATTGAAATCGACGAAATCGAAATCTCGCTGAGCGGGCAGATCGATAATATCTTTGTGTTCCTCGGCACGGAACTAAATGGGCATAGTGGATTCAAAGAGATCACCGGCACACTCTATGCCAAATCCACCGCCGCTGAAGAAATTCTTCAAGAACTTTGGAGCGAAACGCTCGCTGCCTCTCCCGTGATGAACACGTTGACGCATAACGCTACCATCAATATCGGCTTGCGAGTCGTTTAAGATTCAATTGGACGGAGTACCACGGACAAACGAGGATTCAAACTTTTCCGCGTTTGTCCGCGTTTGTCGGCGTCCAATTCTCAGGAAAATAAAAAATGCAAACACTTCCATTGTTTCCTGTTACGAGCGTCGGCAGTTTACCGCGCTCGAAACAAATATTACAGTCGTTGCGCCAGCGCCAAAAAGGAAAAATTAGCGAAGAAGAATTTAATCGAATCGCGAATGAAGCTGTCTTGGAAGCGCTCAAGCTTGAGAACGAAGCGGGCTTGGACATCGTGACCGACGGCGAGCAGCGTCGCGACAATTTCTATTCCTTCATCGCCGATCACATCGACGGCATTCGCTTGATGACGCTCGCCGAATTGCTCAATTACGTCGAAGACAAAGCCGCGTTCGAACGATTGCTTAACGCGCTCGACGTCCCAGCTTTCGCGCTCAAGAACCCGGTGGTCGTCGGCAAACTTGAGCGCAAACAACCACTCGTGCTCGATAGCTATCGCTTTCTCAAAGAACACACCGATAAACCAATCAAGATAACGCTGCCCGGACCCTACTTGCTTACGCGCTCGATGTGGGTCAAGCGACTCTCGGCGGAATTCTATCCCGACAAAGAGTCGCTGGGTAACGATGTGGTGCGCGTGCTGCGCGAAGAACTCGTCGATCTTCAAAAAGCCGGCTGCACCTTTGTCCAGTTCGACGAACCGGTGTTGACCGAAGTCGCGTTCGCCGGACCGCATGAGACGCATACGTTCATGTGTGCCGCGCTCTCAGAGAAAAATAGTCCCAAAGAAGAATTGGAATTCGCGGTGCAGCTCATCAATCGTGTCGTCGCAGGAATCGATGCCAGCGTCAAGACCGCGCTGCATGTGTGTCGTGGAAACTGGAGCCAGCGTGAGGACGTACTCTTACGCGGCGCGTACGATCCGCTCGTGCCGCATTTTGCGCGCATGAACGTCCAGCAGTTCGTACTCGAATATGCAACCGAACGCGCCGGCAGCATCGATGTGCTAGCGGATTTGCCCGCCGATAAGGAAATTGGCTTGGGCGTGGTCGATCCACGCACGACGCAAGTCGAATCCGTTGATTTTGTGGTGAACAAAGTCCGCTCGCTCTTGCGATTCCGCCGCCCGGAACAAATCTATCTCAATCCCGATTGCGGCTTTGGAACATTTGCCGATCGCCCCGTCAACACCTCGCAGATTGCATTTCAAAAAATGCAAGTGATGCATCAAGCCGCAGAAAAATTACGAGGATAAAACAAAACGACGATCACCAAAGTGGTCGTCGTTTTCAAAGTGCAATCAAGAAAATAGTGGAATGTAGCATAGCCGCTTGGCGGCGTTTGACGCGCACAAGGCGTTATACTGCCAAACAGGATTTTTCTGATTGTACTTTGCGTTTTCTCGTTTAGAATTTAAATTGCATCGAGACCATTCAAGAAAACGGATTTTCAAGAATTATCACGCCACAAATTCGTAAGAGCAGTTGGGACACATCACCAAGCCGCATTTCACAGCCATTGCGCAAGACGAACACTGCGCCGCTTCGCCTGCCTGAAATTTTTTACCGCACAACGGGCAGCGGATCGCCGATAACTGATGGTTGATAGCTGATGGCTGATCTGCGATTTTGTCATTTGTCGTTTCTGATTTGTCATTATCCCCAAAATGCCAGCGCATGATTTGCAATTCCTCCAATTATTACGGCTAATCCAATCGTGAATCCGCCAATGCCCAAAGCCGTCCGCGTCCCCAATTCCTTGCGCAACACAGCGAACGTTGCGATGCACGGCAGATAAAGTGTATTCACCAGGGCATAGACAAACAACTGTTGCGGCGTCATGAACAAGAGCAAGTTACTCGCTCCAGTACCGTACTGGACCAGCGCCAGCGTAACCAAGAATTGCAACGCAAGTTCTTTGCGCAATATCGCAAAGAGCAAGGTCAGACCGGCAATCGATGGCAAACCCAGCCATCCTTCAACCACCGGCGCGAGCGGCGCGCTAAACGCCCAGATCGTTCCGGTTTCGTACAATGCGCCCATGAAAAGACTACCGAGGAGAACAATGGGCAACGCCATCATTACAAATTCTTTAAACCGATGCCAGGTCTTGCGCACCACCGTTTTTAGCGCGGGCGTGCGAAACGGAAACATCTCCATCACCAAATCGTCCGAGTGCCCCGGCAACAACCGATTCAATCCGATTCCAACGGCAAGCAATATACCAAAAGAAATGAGCAGCAACGCTGCGCCCGCTTGCCATCCTACTAGCAACGCCACTCCACCGACAATCACGACGATGCGCGCGCTGCACGGCATCAAGACGACGAGCGTGCTGGCGATGATGCGTTCGCGGCGCGTCGTTAGCATCCGGGTCCCCATGAGCGCCGGAACGTTGCAGCCCGCGGCCGCCAACAGTATAATCGCGGAACGACCATGCAAACCTAAACGGCGCATCAACGCATCGAGCAAGAAGGCGATGGAGTTCATATAACCGCTGTCTTCCAAAATCGCAAGCAACACGTAAAAGGTGAGGACGTACGGAATGCCCACGCCTAGCGCAGCGGCAATTCCAGCGTCCAAGCCCCACGATGCAATTTTGCCCAACACGCCATTTCCAAAAACGAGACCGATGACAGTTTGGATGGGCGGAGAGGCAAACGTTCCCCAGATACGGGAGAACACTTCACTGAGCGCATTACCCACCGAGAATAAGAGCGAAAACAGCGCGATCAAAACGAGGATGAGGGTTGGGATGCCTGTCAGCGGTTGCACGCTCCAGCGCCACATTTTTTCGGCAAACGGCTCGCGCGATGTGTGTTGTACCTGCGCCTCAAGCGCAATCGCGCGAGCCAGTTCATGGCGCGAACGCGGAAGATGCAAATTGAGTGGCTCGCCAACGCGCGCTTCAACTTCGATGGCGAGTTGCCTGGCGCGCGCCAAAACCACATCGCCGTTCAACATTTGCGCAACGGTTTGAACGAGGGTCGCATCCTGTTCCAGCAAAAGAATCGCCAAAACGCGTGGCGAGATGTTGTACGGGATCTCCGTCAGCGACGCGCGAATCGTACGCTCCAAGGCACCAATCGCCATTTCGATTTCGCTGTCGTACGTCGGCAGCGCAAACGTTTGTCCCGGCGATAGTCGCGCCACCGATTGAATCAATTTGTCGATGCCCTTGCCTTGCGTAGCGACCGTTGGCACAACCGGCACGCTTAGCGCTTTCGACAATTTCGCCGTATCGATTTCGATTCCGGCGCGCGCCGCTTCGTCGATCAAATTCACCGCGACGACCATTGGCATTCCCAGGTCGAGGTATTGCAAAATCAAATAGAGATTGCGCGCGAGGTTCGTCGCATCGGCAATCGCAACGATTGCATTGGGTGGGTCTTCAAGAACGGCTTGGCGTGCCACCCATTGGTCTTCGCTGAGTGCGCCGAGCGCGTACGTCCCAGGCAAATCGACCACGCCGATGCGTTTTCCATCGAAATGTGTTACGCCGAAATTCAACGCAACCGTCTTGCCGGGATAATTTGCAGTATCGACGTTTGCCCCGGTCAAGTAGTTGAACAAACTCGATTTACCGACGTTCGGATTGCCGGCGAGCGCAATCGTCAGGTCGGCGTTTGCAAAATGTTGAGTGGTAACATGACAAGCTGACATGATAAATTCCTAGTTGGAAAGTGTGACCCAAATGCGTGCCGCCAAATTGTGACCTAACGCATAATGCGCGCGCCCGACTCGAATCAACACGGGTCCATCGAACGGCGCTTTGTTCTCAACTGCGATTTCTACATTCGGCAAAAGACCTAACGTCGCCAGATGTTGCAACGCGGCAGGTGTTTCCGAACCAATCCGCACGATAGTGACATCGGTCAGGGGTAGACATTCCGTGAGAGGCATGGAACGCGAATCGCTTGCGCTATCTGGACCACTCGGAATCGGATTCCCATGTGGACACGTGTCCGGATAGCCAAGTGTAGTCGCGAGTTGCGCTTCAGCCGTCGACGAAAGCGAATGTTCAAGTTTGTCCGCTTCTTCATGGGCGCGCGCCCAATCCAGATTAAGCACATCGGTGAAAAGGCGTTCGGCCAGACGATGCCGGCGTAACAATCCGCGCGCCTTGTCGCGTCCGGTTTGCGTCAAGCAAAGCAGACCGGTAGAATCGTTGCAGACGAATGATTGTTCGATCAGCAAACGCACATCCACCGAAACATCGGCATTCAACTCGCGTGCCAGTTCAGCAGAAGATACGAATCGACCATTTTCTTCGCCGCGAATGAGCGTTAACAAAATCATCTCGCGCGTTTCGGTTTGGACCGATTCTGCATGGGTAGAATCTTGCGGGGGGAGTTTGAGCATAGGGGTGTGACCTCCAAGAAGAAGAAATTAGTAATGCAGTAAAAACTCTTGTTGTTAGTATATGCTAACATTCTTTCGCTGTCAATAATTCCAAGTCAGGATTAGGTCAGAATCAAGTAGCAGTTTTGGAGATTGAAATAGGTCAACGCACCCATTGACCCACAGACAAAAATCGCTACAATGCCATCGTCGTACCGCAAGCTTGGAAGTTGGCAAATTGGAAATTTGCCCTACATATTCAAAGGAGCTAACAATGCAACGCTGTGAATGGGGCGGCAACAATCCGCTTATGATCCGCTATCATGACGAAGAGTGGGGTGTGCCCGTGCATGATGACCGCAAGCTGTTCGAGTTTTTGATTCTCGATGGCTTTCAAGCGGGAGTCAGTTGGGCGATTGTGCTGAACAAACGCAAGAACTTTCGCAAGGCGTTCGATAATTTCAATGCGAAGAAAATAGCGAAATTCGATGCGAAAGACACGAAACGATTATTGAACGACGCGGGCATTATTCGCAATCGACTCAAGATCGCAGCGGCGATCACGAACGCGCAATGTTTCCTTGCCGTGCAAAAGGAATTCGGTTCGTTCGATAAATACATCTGGCAATTTACAGGCGGCAAAACGATTGGCAATGAATGGAAATCGCTCAAAGAAATTCCAGCCACGAGCAAAGAATCGGATGCGATGAGCAAAGACTTGAAAGCGCGTGGATTCAAGTTCGTTGGCTCGACGATTTGTTACGCGTTCATGCAAGCGGCAGGCATGGTCAACGATCATACAACCGAATGTTTTCGGTACAAACAGGTTAGCCGCAAACCTCGGCAGCCAATCGCTGCTGCGAAAAAGACACGCTAATATCAAGACCTTCGCAAGGAATGCTTGCGAAGGTCTTTTCATCTCAGGAACAATTTCGTGATTTCCGCGAGATAAAGCGCAAATGATGCCATTGTGGATGTTAACCCACCGTCAAGATTTGCCGTCATCGCATAAAGATCGCGTTAGGATTTCATCGCAAAGGAAACTATAGTGGTAAAATCGATTTCAGTATGAATTACCCAGAGCGACCTGATCCGGACGTACTTTTAGCGAGTCTGCAGCATGCCCAAGCTCGCGAAGGACGCGGCAAACTAAAAATATTTTTGGGCATGGCGGCTGGCGTCGGCAAGACCTATGCAATGTTGGAAGCCGCCCAGCAGCAACTCAAAGATGGCATTCAAGTCGTCGTTGGCGTTGTCGAAACGCATGGTCGCGTCGAAACCGAAGCACTCTTGCGTGACTTGGATGTTGTCCCTCGCCTCCAAATCGAATATCGCGGGCACACGCTTCAAGAAATGAATCTGGATGCGATTCTCCAGCGGCATCCTCAACTAGTCTTGGTCGATGAATTGGCGCACACGAATGCGCCCGGCGTGCGCCATCCAAAACGCTATCAAGATATCGTCGAATTACTCGACGCTGGGATCAATGTTTACACGACGCTAAATGTTCAGCACCTCGAAAGTCGTGCCGATACAGTTCGCCAAATCACCGGCATCACCGTACGCGAAACCGTCCCCGATTCGATTGTCGATCTCGCCGATGAAGTTG
Organism: Chloroflexota bacterium; assembly: GCA_016215025.1. GTDB lineage: Bacteria > Chloroflexota > Anaerolineae > UBA4142 > UBA4142 > JACRMI01. The sequence goes on along the minus strand of JACRMI010000139.1, from coordinate 82,765 downwards.
AGTTGATCGATTTGACACCCGAAGAACTGCGGCAACGACTTGGCGAGGGCAAGGTGTATGTCGCCGAAAGCGCCGAAGTCGCAGCGAAAAATTTTTTCCGGGTGGGCAATCTAACTGCCCTGCGTGAGATGGCGCTGCGGCTTACGGCTGAACGCGTCGATCATCAACTCCAAGATTACATGTCGCTCAAGCGCATCGCGGGGCCCTGGAAATCGGGCGAACGCATGATGGTGGCGGTGAGTCCCAGCCCACTCGCGGAGCGTCTCGTGCGCTGGACGCGCCGCATGGCGTACAACCTCGGCGCACCCTGGCTGGCCGTCAATGTCGAAACATCGCAAGTGCTTCCCGAAAATATCAAAGCACAGCTTAATCACAATCTATCGCTCGCGCGCGAACTTGGCGGCGAGGTTGTTACGACGACCGATGAAAATATTGTCGATGGATTGCTGCGGGTCGCGCGTGAACGCAATGTAACGCAAATCATCGTCGGTAAACCAGAGTGCAACGTGTTTGTGGATTTGTTGCGCGGCGGTGCATTAGTAGATCGATTGATTCGTACTAGTGGTGATCTAGATATTTACGTCGTTACCGGTGACATGTCCCAGGTCAAGCGCGGAGCAAGACCCGGCGATGTTTACATGCGGCTGGCTCACACCGCGCGTGTGCATCCCTTTATCCGCTCTGATCGTCGCGAGTATATCGGCGCGGCGCTTGTTGTTGCCGCCATCACAGGCATCAACCTCTGGGCAAGACTATGGATTAGCCCGCAAACGGTCGGGCTGATTCTGCTCTTGACAATTTCGTTGCTTGCCTTTGTCGTCGGACGCGGTCCTGTGCTTTTAGCAGCCGTGCTGAGTGCAGTGCTTTGGGTCTTGCTCTTTGTCCCACGCATCTTTACCCTCGATCTTGCGGGTATCGAAAACACCTTGACGCTTGGCTTGTATTTCATTATTGCTTTGGCAACCGGCTTTTTGCGCTCACGTCTGCGCGCGCAGGAACAAGCGGCGCGCTATCGGGAGAAACGTACGGCGGCGCTTTATGCGTTAGCGCACGCCATCGCCAGCGCAGCGTCAATGGATAGTATACTCAAGAGCGCCGTCAAAGAGATTGGCAAAGTATTTGATGCGGAGGTCGCCTTTTTGCTGCGCGATGAAGGAAACCAATTGGCGTATGATGCGCATCCGGACAGCACCCTAAAGGTCGATGAGAAAGAACGCAGCGTTGCGATGTGGGCATTCCTAAATCGCAAACCGGCAGGACGATTTACGGACACGTTGCCGATGGCAAACGCGCGTTGGCTTCCGCTCATCACGCCTGATTCGGTCGTTGGCGTTATGGGCGTACGCGCACGCGAGCAATTGTCGGTCGATCAAGAATCGCTGCTGGAAACTTTTGCCAGTCAAGTTGCGCTTGCCATCGAACGCGAGATGTTGGAACAAGCGCGCGAACGAACAGTGGTTGTTTCCCAATCGGAGGAATTGTATCGCAATTTGTTGGAATCGGTCACGCAGGAAATTCGCGCGCCGATTAGCACCATCACACATGCCGCCGCGAGCTTGGATGATTCGCAATTGACAAATCAGATAGAGACGCGGAATGCCCTGGTTGAACAAACGCGCACGGCGGCGGAGCGATTGAATCGTTTGATGGAAAATCTCGTGGATTTGACGCGACTTGAATCCGGAATGCTCAAGCCGCAATTGGAATGGTGCAATGTCGGCAATCTCGTTCGTCATGCCATTCAGCGGCTTGGGCCGTACCTCGCGCCGCACGAGGTGATCGAAGAGATTGCGCCGAATCTACCGCAGGCGCAAATCGATTCTGCCTTGATGGAACGTGCATTACTCAATTTGATTCACAACGCGGCGACGCACACGCCGCCCAATACGCGCGTGCGCGTGAGTGCCAAAGTAGAGGGAACCGATTTGGTGCTCGCAGTGTCTGATCGTGGGCCGGGCGTTGCACCGGAGCTGTTACCGAAAATTTTCGACAAGTACTATCATGCTCCCGATGCGCGTCGCGATGGTTTGGGCTTGGGGCTTTCGATCACACGCGGAATGGTGGAAGCGCAGGGTGGAACCATTACCGCCGAAAATCGCACGCGCGGTGGAATCAGTTTCATCATTCGTTTGCCGCTAACAAGACGTGCCCCACCTGTTGCAGAGAAAAAAGACAAGATTAATGTTTGACAACCGACTTGGTCGGTTGTTTTTATTTCTTGATTTTTTCTTTATAGCGCCATGCTTTCTTCTTGATACTTTCTTAACAGAGAGCCAGTCGGCGCTTGCAGTCTTTGCACAATCTTTATATGGCTCGATGCAATCTTGACCGCGCTCTTACTAGGTCTTGTGTTATAACGAGACGGTTTTGAGACAAGGAGTCACAAATGGATATTGTCTTTATTATTTTGACGCTCGTCTTTTTTGCTCTGTCTTGGGCGCTCCTAAAATTGTGTGAGTGGTTGAGCGCAAATGGACAGAGTTTTGGTCACAATAGTTGAACATGATTGAAAATTTGCGGGAGAGAACCATGAACCTCATTCACATCGTCGGCGGCATTGTGACGCTGGCACTCTTTATCTACTTGGTCATTGCATTGTTGAAACCGGAGTTGTTCTCATGACACCAAGTGGATTCATTCAAATTGGTTTATATCTCGTCGTCCTCGCGCTGCTAGTCAAGCCCCTTGGCTCGTACATGGCGCGGGTGTACGAAGGTCAATCGACTCCGCTGGATCGTGTGCTCGGTCCGGTGGAGCGGCTTTCCTATCGCTTATTTGGGATTCGACCCGAAGAGGAGATGGATTGGAAGATTTATACGGTCGCAGTTTTATTGTTCAGTGTGATTGGCGCAGTGACCCTCTATGCTTTGCAGCGCTTGCAAGGAATGCTACCGCTCAACCCGCAAGGTTTGGGGGCGGTTAGCTCAGACTCGTCATTCAACACCGCGATCAGCTTCACGACCAACACCAACTGGCAGGGCTATAGCGGCGAAGTGACGATGAGTTACCTGACACAGATGGTGGGGTTGACCTTTCACAATTTTGTATCGGCGGCGGCTGGAATGGCCGTCTTGGTCGCGCTCATTCGCGGCTTGGTGCGTCGCAACGCGCAGACCATTGGCAATTTTTGGGTAGACCTCACCCGCACGACGCTATACATCTTGCTGCCAATGTCCTTCGTTCTCGCACTGATTCTCGTTTCGCAGGGTATGGTGCAAACCCTAAGCCCATACCAAACGGTGTCAATTGTCCAGCCAATTCAGTACGACCAACCAAAACTGGATGCGAACGGCAGTCCGATCAAAGATGCGAACGGAAAAATTGTTACCGAGAGCATTACGCTGACCGAACAGGTGATTGCCGTTGGACCAACGGCATCGCAAATTGCCATCAAGCAACTCGGCACAAACGGCGGCGGATTTTTCAACACGAACTCGGCGCACCCATTTGAAAATCCGACCCCCTTGACCAACTTTCTCGAATCCCTGTCCATCTTGTTGATCGCGGGTGCACTCTGCTACACCTTCGGCAAGATGGTCGGCGATACACGCCAGGGCTGGGCGCTTCTCGCGGCGATGTTCTTTATCGTCATCATCGGTATTTTTGTCGCTTATTCTTCGGAAGCGGCCGGAAATCCACGCATCGCAGTGCTGGGCGTAAATCAAATCGCGAGCGACACCAGTCCGGGCGGAAACATGGAAGGAAAGGAAGTCCGGTTTGGAGTTGCGAATTCCGCGCTCTGGGCAACCGTGACGACTGCCGCTTCCAACGGCTCGGTCAACTCGATGCATGATTCGTATACGCCACTTGGCGGCTTGGTATCGCTGGTCATGATGCAACTGGGCGAGGTGATCTTTGGCGGCGTCGGTTCTGGCTTGTACGGTATGTTGATCTTTTTAATCATCGCCGTTTTCGTAGCCGGGCTGATGGTGGGGCGTACCCCTGAATACCTGGGGAAAAAGATCGAAGCATACGAAATGAAGATGGCATCCATCGGCATCTTGATTATGCCGCTCGTCGTCCTGTTACTAACCGCCATTGCAGTGGTAAACCAAGACGGTCTCGCAAGCATCTGGAATCCCGGCGCGCATGGCTTTAGTGAAATCTTGTATGCCTTTACATCGCAGGGAAACAACAACGGGAGCGCATTCGCCGGTTTGAGTGCGAACACGCCGTTCTATAACACTGCTGGTGGGATCGCCATGCTCTTCGGACGCTTTTGGATCAAGATACCCGTCCTGGCGATTGCCGGCGCACTTGCGCGCAAGAAAAAAATCCCAGTGAGTGCCGGCACCCTTCCAACGCACACACCGCTCTTTGTCGGTTGGCTGCTAGCTGTTGTGCTAATTGTCGGCGCGCTCGTCTTCTTCCCGGCAGATTCGCTGGGACCCATCGTCGAGCATCTGCACCTGATTGCGCCTTAAAGGAATATCAACATGATGACTCAAACTAAATCACGACCACTTTATGATCCGGCGATTGTACGGCGCGCCGCTCTAGATTCCGTTTGGAAACTTGATCCGCGCCACCAGATTCGCAACCCCGTAATGTTCGTCGTTGAAGTGGGAAGCGTCTTTACCTCGTTTCTCTTCGTTCAAGCGTTGATTGGCCAAGGCGAAGCGCCTGCCGCTTTCATCTTGGCGATTTCGGCATGGCTGTGGTTCACCGTTCTCTTTGCCAATTTCGCCGAAGCGATGGCAGAGGGGCGCGGCAAAGCGCAAGCCGAAGCGCTCCGCAAAGCGCGCCGGGATATATCGGCAAAAAAGCTCGTGCGCGCCAAACACGACGCACCGCGCAATATTGTATCGGCGAGTGAATTACGCAAAGGCGATGTCGTGCTGGTCGAAGCAGGCGATTTCATTCCGGGCGATGGTGAAGCCATTGAAGGTGTGGCCTCTGTCGATGAAAGCGCGGTCACCGGCGAAAGCGCGCCCGTCATTCGTGAGAGCGGCGGCGACCGGAGTGCCGTGACCGGTGGGACGCGCGTTCTGTCAGATTGGCTTGTCGTTCGCATTACAGCCAATCCCGGCGAAACATTCCTTGATCGAATGATCTCGATGGTGGAAGGAGCCAAGCGACAAAAGACGCCGAACGAGATTGCATTGGATATTTTGCTGGCGGCGTTGACGATCATCTTCTTACTCGTCTGCGCAGCGCTGTTGCCCTTTTCGATTTACAGCGTGAATTCTGCCGGTCAAGGCACGCCGATCACTGTAACCGCCTTGGTGGCTTTACTCGTTTGTTTGATTCCAACGACGATTGGCGGCTTGCTTTCCGCCATCGGCATCGCCGGCATGGACCGCATGATTCAAGCGAACGTTATCGCAATGTCCGGTCGCGCGGTGGAAGCGGCGGGCGATGTGGATGTCCTGCTGCTCGACAAGACCGGCACGATTACGCTAGGCAATCGACAAGCAACGGCATTCATGTCCGCCGAAGGAGTTGATCCGAACGAACTTGCTGATGCGGCGCAACTTGCCTCGCTCGCCGATGAAACACCGGAAGGTCGCAGCATCGTCGTTTTGGCAAAAGAAAAATACGGACTGCGCGAACGCAAGATCCATGAACTCGGCGCGACCTTCATCCCATTCAGCGCCCAGACGCGCATGAGCGGCGTCAATTTCGACGGTCGTCAGATTCGCAAAGGCGCAGCGGATGCGATTGAACAGTACGTGCAACAACAGCACGGACATCTTCCACCCTCAGTGCGCCAAAGCGTCGAGACGATTGCCAAGCAGGGAGGGACGCCGCTCGTCGTGGCAGATTGCGAACGTGTGCTAGGCACGATTCAACTGAAAGATATTGTCAAGGGTGGCATCAAGGAACGCTTTGCTGAACTGCGCCGCATGGGCATCAAGACGGTGATGATTACGGGCGATAATCCACTGACGGCAACCGCTATCGCCGCCGAAGCTGGGGTCGATGATTTTCTGGCACAGGCCACACCAGAGACAAAACTAAAACTCATTCGCGATTATCAAGCTGGCGGACGCTTGGTCGCGATGACGGGCGATGGCACGAATGATGCGCCCGCGCTCGCCCAAGCCGACGTGGCTGTCGCGATGAACACCGGAACGCAAGCGGCGAAAGAAGCTGGGAATTTGGTTGACCTCGATTCCAATCCAACCAAGTTGTTGGAGATTGTCGAGATTGGCAAGCAACTGTTGATGACGCGCGGCGCGCTGACGACGTTCAGCATCGCCAACGATGTTTCGAAATACTTTGCGATCATTCCTGCGGCGTTTGCCACCACGTATCCCCAGTTGGGTAGGCTAAACATTATGCAATTGACCACGCCAGCCAGCGCGATTTTGTCGGCGGTGATCTTCAACGCGCTCATCATCATTGCGCTGATTCCGCTTGCGCTGCGTGGAGTTAAATATCGTCCGATTGGCGCGTCGGCGTTGTTGCAACGAAACTTGCTCGTGTACGGCTTGGGCGGATTGATCGTTCCGTTTATCGGCATCAAAGCTATCGACTTGATACTAGCGGCGCTGAATTTGGTCTAGGAGGTTCATGTGGAACACAAAACAAAACCGAATTGGTGGATTCCCTTCTCATTCGTGCCGTTGATGATTGTTGCGCTCTTAATCGAGAGCCAATTCAAGTACGCGCTTGAGGTCCACGAGATTGTCGATTCCGGCATCGTGATTGCGACTTTTGGCTTGATGGTGGGATGGGTCCGCATAAACGCTGTGGCGTTGGAAGAAGCAGACCACTCTAGAGAACGATGGGTTTTTATAGAAGAGCCAAGCGATGCTGAAACTTTGAAACTCGAATTGCCTGAAGAATCAATTTCGGAACCGACGCATATGCCAGCGATCCCACACTCACATCCTGCTGCCGGCTCGCGCAGAGCGGACATCGTTCCAAATAAAGGAAGGTACAACTAATGTTAGCACAACTTCGACCGGCGATTGTGTCATACTTATTGTTGACGGTCATCACCGGTTTATTCTATCCGCTCGCCGTGACGGCGGTTGCCCAGGTCGCATTCCCAGCGCAAGCGAACGGCAGTCTGATTATGAAAGATGGCAAGGCAGTTGGTTCGACTTTGATTGGGCAACCTTTCGACGATCCGAAATATTTCTGGGGACGACTCTCCGCGACCGCGCCTTTTCCTTACAACGCGAGAGCGTCAAGTGGCTCGAACCTGGGTCCCACGAATCAGGCCTTGATCGACGAGGTACAGGCGCGCATCGATGCGTTGCGCGCGGCGGACCCCACCAACACCGCAGGAATTCCCGTCGATTTGGTCACCTCGTCCGGCAGTGGACTTGATCCGAACATCAGTCCAGCCGCAGCCGCATATCAAGTCAACCGGGTCGCGAACGCACGCGGAATGGATGTCACCAAAATCAGAATACTAGTCACGCAATACACCCAGGATCGCCAGTTCGGTATCTTGGGCGAACCGCGCGTCAATGTGCTTGAATTGAATCTTGCGCTTGATGCCACGAAATAGATCGTGGGCTTTGTAGAGACGGTGCACGCTTCGCGAACGTCTCTACAACAAAATCGGAAAGGAACAACCCATGCAATTGATTGCCACGCCGGCTCAAGTCGCAGACGCGTTCCTCGATTCCATCTCCAACGAATTGCGCACCCCCCTAGTATCAATTCAAGGCGCGCTATCGTATTTGCAACAAGAAAAACAGACCGATCCGACCCGGCGCGCTCTGATCGATAATGCCGCAGAAGAAGCCATGCGTCTCAATCGATTTATCGGCAACATGCTAGACATGGCGCGCGTGGAGGCTCACACGCTTCGGGTTGAGTTGACGCCCTGCGATGTTGCCGACGTGATCGGTTCGGCATTGGAGCGGCTAAGCGACCAGGTGAATGACCGACGTGTGAACGTCACCATCCCACCGACGCTTGCACTCGTGCCGCTGGATTTTGTCCTGATGGTCCAAGTCCTAGTCCACTTATTGGACAACGCGCTCAAGTATTCTGCGCCAAATACGCCCATCGACGTACGAGTCCGCAGCCTTGGTTCACAGCTCGAAATCTCCATTGCAGACCGAGGCATTGGTATCCCACGCCACGATCTCACGCGCGTCTTCGACAAATTCTATCGCGTACCGCGCCCCAGCGGCGACCTTGGAACGGGGCTAGGTTTAGCTATTTGCAAAGGCATTATCCAAGCGCACGGCGGCAGCATTCATGCAAATAATCGCAATGGCGGCGGAACGCTCATCACAGTCACACTACCTCTGTCATAACATGGCAGTCTGCACGCAATTGTGCTAGAATAAAGCCAGTGAACAGCCCGTTGACTGTTCATTGGTTACTTTTTCAGTATGACTACCACTCATTCGCTCTCAACCCAAGAAACAGAATCTCCCAAAGTGAAATCGCACCTGCATCGTATTTTTGCCACGGAGCGTACGATCCATTGGCACGGTTATGTGGGAGCGGTTGGAATCATTGCAGCCTGTACGCTGTTGGATGCATTCTTCTTCTCTTTTACTTCGCCGATCAACCTGGTTATGGTTTACTTGCTCGCCGTGACATTCATTGCCACGCGATATGATATCGGTTCATCGATCCTAGCATCTTTTCTGAGCGTGCTCGCCTTTGATTTCTTTTTCGTGCCGCCGTACCTCACGTTTGCGGTTTCCGATGTGCAATACATCTTTGTATTCATGGTCATGTTCATCGTCGCGGTTACGATCAGTTCGCTGACCGTTCGCATTCGATATCAAGCCGATGCCGCAAGTCAGCGTGAACGCCGAACAGCGGCGCTCTATGCCATGAGCCGCGAGTTTGCCAGCACGTCAAGCCCTGAGCGACTCGTGCAAATTGCCACGGCGCATATCGGCGAAGCAATGGCAAGTCGCGTAGCGATTCTATTAACCAATTCATTTGGACGATTAATACCCCATGATTCATCTTTTCCGCTAGCTGACAATGAACGAGCGGTAGCAAGTTGGGCATTCAAGCATAATCAAATGACTGGCTTGGGCACCAAGACATTGCCAGGCAGCAAAGCACTTTATTTACCAATGACAGGCGCACATGGAATGGTAGGGGTTTTAGGGATCGAACCCTTGCAGACCTCGAATCTTGGCTCGCCAGAACAAATGCACCTGCTGGAAACGTTTGCCAATCAAACCGCGCTAGCCATTGAGCGCGCGAACCTCGTCGAAGAATCGCAAAAAGCCAAAGTGCAAATTGAAGCAGAACGAACGCGTAACGCGTTGCTCAGTTCGATCTCGCATGATTTGAAAACACCGCTCGCGGCAATTACCGGCACGGCTGGAAATTTGATCGAAGAGACACAAGGCGAAACGCGCGACCTCGCGCAAACCATTGCGGAAGAAGCCGAGCGATTGAATCGTCTCATTGGCAATCTGTTGAATATGACCCGCCTCGAAGCGGGCGCGGTTCAGGTTCGCAAAGAATGGTCCGTCCTCGAAGAAATTGTCGGCGTTGTCCTCACGCGTTTAGAGGATCGATTGCACGATCATCCCGTCACCACGGATATTCCCGCCGATTTGCCGCTCGTTCCGCTCGACAGTATTTTGATCGATCAAGTTCTGGTCAATCTGCTGGAGAATGCGATCAAGTATACTCCCGCCGCGAGTCCGATCGAAATTGCGGCGCGCATCGCCGATGGTCATGTCCTCGTTCAGGTCGCTGACCAGGGTCCCGGCGTACCGCCCGGTGAGGAGGACCGCGTCTTCGACAAATTTTATCGCGCTCGCACCGATGGTGGCGGAGTCGGATTAGGATTGACGATTTGTCGCGGCATTGTTCAGGCACATGGTGGAAAAATCTGGGCGCAGAATCGCCAGGGCGGAGGAGCAGTATTTCAATTTACTCTGCCTCTGGAAGGCAAGCCGCCCATTGTAGAACCGGAAGTGGATGTCGCATAACCTGAAGGAGCAAGAAACCAGGTTTTCCTCGTTTCGCGAAACTTGGTTGTTGGCAACATGGCAGAAAATTTACCCAGCATTCTTGTCATCGAAGATGAACTACCTATTCGTCGCTTTTTGCGTACGGCGTTGGTGAATCATGGCTATCAATTTCTCGAAGCCGGAACCGCGAAGGAAGGATTAGCGCTTGCTTCAACGCGACAACTTGATCTGATTATTCTCGACTTGGGATTGCCGGACTTGGATGGTTTAGAGGTCATTCATCAACTGCGCGAATGGACATTATTGCCGATCATCATTCTGTCGGCACGTGGGCAAGAAAGCGACAAAGTCACCGCGCTCGACGCCGGTGCAGACGATTACTTGACCAAACCGTTCAGCGTCAGCGAATTGCTCGCGCGCATTCGAGTTATTCTTCGCCATGCAGCGCGCGTCCCGGAGAAAGAAGAACCACTATTTGTCGTGGGGAATTTGCAAGTGGATTTGAGCAAACGCCAGGTTTCAATCGGCGGCAACGAAATCCATCTGACACCGATTGAATATAAACTTTTGACGACACTTGTGCGGTACGCGGGCAAAGTGGTTACGCATCGTCAATTGCTGAAAGTAGTGTGGGGACCCGCGTATGCGGATGAGAGTCAATATTTGCGTGTCTATATGACCCAACTCCGCCACAAACTCGAAATCGATCCAGCCCGCCCGCGTTATCTGACCACAGAATTAGGCGTCGGCTATCGACTCAAGACGGATTGAGCATTTAGAATTGCTGACGATGAAACAGACACGCTGAAATCAACGACCCTCGCAAGGGTATAAGCTCTGCGAGGGTTGCTAATTTTATTCGCGCGACTTGATACTCACGCCATTATTCACTCTTGCGCCACACGGAACTCACTGGTTCAAAGTTGCCCAGCAGTCCACGCAAGGTCTCGCGCTGTTCCAATGCATTGGCTTCCCACAATGGCGCACACTCCTCCATCCGACGCCGCGCTTCGAGTAAGGCAAATCCGAATGCCATACAGGTCGCCTCGCCACATTGACGACAGTTCGTGCGCGGCAATAATTCCCACACGTCGAGTGGGCGTGGGGTGCGGCGTTCTTCATTGCGCGGCTCAATTGTTTCGCGTTGTTCCCAGGTTTGATTTAACAAATCGCGTAATGCGTCGAGGAGAGCCAGTCCTTCATCGGCATCTTTCACTTGCGTGATGATGGTTTCATTGGTCAGCAAGGTTATGAACCCGGGTTTACGGCGAAGGACGAGCGCACCTGCACGCGGATTGTAGCTGATGACATTGGGCAACATCGCGTTCAATAGGGGGAAGACTGCGTCAATGGTGCAGGATGGTTTACCCACGATGACCATTTTGCCAGGTTCCGCGAGACACGGACGCGTGTGATCGAGTGTGATATATTCGACTAACATTTCACTGTACCCCACGTTGCGCCGGTGGAACAGTACCTGCCCCAGGCACTTTGAGCATTACGGTTCAGCCGCCCGTCATTACATTGTGTAAAGGTGCCCGCGCATACTCGTTGAGAAAATCCCACGCCGCGTCTTTGTCACGATCAATCAGAATGCGATAAACCTCCTGCAATTCTTTATCGGTCAATGGAATCACCAAGGCTTTTTTCATTTTGTTTTTCCTTATAGCACCTGGAATACCTTTTCGGGCGTTGCCGGCAGTTCGTTGATCCACACGCTGATTGTATCGTGAATGTAGCAAGAATCGCGGATGCGCGTGGCTAAAACGGCAACTCGCCCAAGCCGCCATTCTTCATCTGAAAATTCTCTTAAAGTGCGGATCCTTGTGCCTGCACGACCGCACCTCGATTGGCTATTCCATTGCCTCCGGGACAATGCGCCATAGTCGTGCGCCATTAGTCTGCGGTTCCGCTGAGTTCTGTTTCGGCTGCAATGAGTTTGCCCGCGTGTCACACCCCACTGAGCGTACAGCATCATCGGTTGACATCTATCGTGACCGATGGCATGGTTTGGTTACTCATGAAAGAAACTCATCGAGTTGGCAACAAGAGATATGTGTCATCGTGCACCTTCTTTCGCACTCAGCGCAGCCCATCCACGTTCGTGTGATCAAGTCGCCCTGTTGCTACGCTCACATTGTTTGGAATCGCGCCGAGTTCAGATTGCTGTCCTCCCAATGTTTCTAAACTGAGCCGCAGACAATTACTGTGTTCGGGTAGGAATGCTGCGCCGGGCGACGTGATCACACTGTCACGTGCCCACACATGCGGATAACCTTCAGGCGAAGCCATCAAGCCAATGGGACTAGATTCACTCGTCAGTATTTCGCGTGCTTTTTCAAAAGCCGTTTCAATGATTTCAGTTGTATGTATTGCACCATACTCGCATGTTTTGGCTTTGTCATGAAAAATATCAGATATGAAAACAGGAACATGAATCAAAGCGCATCGACGATGCGCCAAGCACTATTGTCAGCAGCTTTTCGGTGCTTCCCACCAAGCCGCTACGAGATAGGAGTATTGCTTCGTGGATGCATCCGGCAAAAACCACAGATACAGCCACCGATTTGGCACGCTTGAAGTACCCGTACTGTAGAAGTAGACTCCCAGTGTCGCATTCGCATGTTCCTCCCAAGACGTTTGTACCCAACCGTATTGCTCAGGCATCCAGCGGCGATAAAATGCTGCCACGGTCCCCAGAGGCGCGTCACAACGATAAAAAGTCCAGTTGGATTCCGGCGCGTTTCGATACACGTCTTCAATTCCGGTCCAAGAAAATTCGATTTGTTTCTCTATGCCTTGGGCACCAGGACAAGCGGGCACATCCGCCGGGGCAAGACGATTCATGACAATGGTGGACATCACCCCCGTAGGACTTGGCACAATTGCAGTTGGCGAGGGAACAAGGGTTGGCACAGGACTAGGAGTCGGCAGAGGCGTGGTTGCACAACCAACGTACATCCACAACACCATCGATACAATAAACCAACGTGAAACCTTCATCAAGACACTCCTTGTGGGTCATGATTTTGTATTCAGGACTTTCGCTTGTCATTCTGAGCGAAGCAAAGAATCTCTGGTTTCAGGGGTAGAGACCCTTCGCTAACGCTCAGGGTGACACGAAAACGGACACTTGAGTGAAAGTCCTGGTATTGTACGGGTTGTCCACGATCATTAGATCGTCGCGACCCAGTTCCAGACCATAAATAGACCAACGCCGATGAACGCGAGCGCGGCCACTTTGCGCATCCCCCGCTCGACACGCGCAAGCAGATCTAGTGCGCTGGCTAGGCGTTTCACGCCAAGCGCAAAGGGTATGCCGATGACCAGCACAGGCACACTCGTCCCAAGACCGAATAAAAAGGGAAAAATAATTCCCTCCGGCGATTTGAACGCCAACGGCATTAACACGCCGAAATAGAGTGCGGCGCTGTAGGGACAAAAAGCGAGCGCGAACAAAATGCCGAGCAAGAATGCTCCAACGCTGCTCCAATCCGCGACTCGTTTTGACCAGTTCTCTATCCACGCGCCGCCAATACTCACCGTCGGGCGAAGCACATCGCAGAGCACTAACCCAACGAGAATCAGTAACGGTCCTAGCGCGATTTCCGCAAAGGTCTGCAAACTATGGGACACGCGGCTGATCTGTAATCCTGCTGCGAATAGAGCAACTCCCAGGACACCGTACGCACAGATGCGTCCTAGAGCATATAACCCGCTGGTGAGAAACACTCGCTGCGGACTTGCCAGTTCGCGCGTGATATAGCCCAGGGCGGCTATATTCGTTGTCAGGGGGCACGGACCAAGGGAGGCAAGCAATCCGACGAGGAGGGCACCAACCAAGGGTGCGTTGTCAGTGGTCAGAACCATCTGCACCCAGGGACCCAGGTCCATTACGAACCCTCCACCAGAGAAGCCAGTTTTTTTCTTAGGGTGTCCACGAACAAGTACTTGTTGCTCGTGTAGAACCAGATGTCGGGATTTGGACACAGATACTCGTTGCCCTGAATCACTGCGCTCAAATAGAGTGCCGAACCCGAGGCATCGAATTTTTTCACGAGCGCGGCATTCTCCGGTTTTTCCATATCCAACACTTGCAGTGTGATCAATCCGCTTTTCACTTGATCGGCAAAGTATCTGGTCAGAGTTTCCCGGGTATAATTTTCGGCATTCAGGCACGCCTCGCACCGCACCGACCGATGAAAGTAAATGACCTCCACATGACTGGCCGTTGCTTTGGGCAACTCGCTAAAATCATTCACCGAGCGGGTGGTGCCAGTGGCTAAGGCATTCACGGTCGTGGTTTGGGTTGGTGGGTTACCAGTACCGCAACCGGCTAAACTAATACCGAGCAATATCACTAGCGCAAACAGGATTCCAATTTTTGGCTTGAGATTCATCCGTGCCCTCCAGAGTTTTGTGTTTTCTTCTGTGTGCAGAATTTGGCGTACTCGCGCAATAAGCCTGCGGCGTACTGGTGTTCAGCTTTCGGTGCGATGTAATTTTTCGCGGCCACCATCTTCACGAGTTCATCTTTCAGCGATTCTTCCGGCGCGCGATCCATCGCGTACAATTGCTCGAAAATCTGATCCAGCGCGACCAAGCCAACGATGTGTCCGTCGCCAAACAAGTCTACTTGTACAATTTCCTCGCGTTGTCCTCCACAGCACTGCGGCTGACGCCATAGATTAGGTCCGCGTTCACTCACTGTGACCTCCTTTTGGCACGGACAAATGCACTGCACCCCTGATGGCAGTCACGCCGTTAAGCCAAAGACTCCGTGGCATAATCACATGCTTGAGCTATAAGCCGAACAGGCCCAACCCAGGTTTCGCGATGAAAGCCACACCCAGTCCAAGCATCCCTGTGACGAACGATAGAATGAATAATAAGATCGAAAGGAGTACGTATAGCATAATGCCCTCCTTTCGTAGAGCCAAGCTGTGCTAAAAAAGCCGCACCTCATACTGCGGCGCGGCGTTGTATCCTACGTTGACTGAGGTTCCATTCGCACCACCAAAACTGGGCGACGACTGGTACGCACGATTTTCTCGAATGTACTTCCAAAGACCATCTCTGCCACGGCACTGCGACCGTACAGGCCTAACACGATAACGGTTGCCTTTTCTTCGTCCGCAACGCGTAAGGTCTCTCGGAATGGGACGCCATGTCGCACGATGGTTTTGGCAGCAGATAGGCCATCCAGTGTCAGCGCACGTTGCATTTGCTCAAGACGCTGATAGTCATCGCCATCAAATTCGGCGATTTGTTCGGCAGAACGATGTTGCATCGCGTGGTCATCTTGAACATGCAACAAGATGACCTGCTCGGTACCGGCGGGCTTGAGCCGTTTGACAATATGAAAGGCGGCTTTCGCGCAATCGGAAAAGTCCGTGGGATGCAGGACGCGCGTAAAGGTTTGCTGGCAGATCCGTCGGCATTTTGTATGCCCTAGCTCATGCACCACATCGCAATTTTCGATGAGCACTGGAATCGGCGACAGGCGCAGAACATCAAATGCGGTATTGCCCAGGAGCACATCCTGAAAGAGACTCTGTCCTTGCGCGCCTATCACAATCAGATCAACCCGTTCGTCCTGGGGCACAATTTCGCGCGCCGGATTCCCATACTCAACGCGGGCACGCGTGGAGATGCCTTGCCCTTCCAAGGCGTGTTACGCCATGTGCAGTTGCTCTTCCACGCTCCACCTGATGCGCGCGAACGATTCTTCATTTACCGGCGTGTCTGCCAGCGGGACATCGCTCTCGCGAATCACAGAAAGCAAGATCACTTGCTCTAGCCCCGCAGACTTTAATTCGGGCAAGCAATCAAAGACCGCATTGGCGTAGGTGGAAAAATCGGTTGGAAAGAGCACGCGCGTAAATATGTTGCTCCAATGGAGGAGCGGCATTCACCTCTCCTCCCCAAAATTTTATTCCGCAATTGCTTTCGCCTCGGCGGGTTTGAACCATGCCTGCTTGATCCATAATGCGACGTATACCAAGCCAATCAATACCGGAACTTCGATCAGCGGACCGATGACCGCCGCGAGCGCTTCTTGCGACGCGATGGTGAACGTGCCGACTGCCACCGCGATCGCGAGTTCGAAATTGTTGCTTGCCGCAGTGAATGATTGCGTTGCCGCAAGTTCGTATGGGAAGTTGCGCCAGAGCGAAAGCGCAAACGACGCAAAGAACATGACGACAAAGTAGATCAGCAATGGAATCGCGACCCGCAGAACATCGAGTGGCGCAGCCAGAATTTTGTCGCCTTGCATCGAGAACATCACGACAATCGTGAACAGCAAGCCGATCATCGCCGTGGGTCCAAGGCGTGGCATCAATTTCGTTTCGTACCATTCTTTGCCACGCGTTCGCAAAAAGTAGAACCGCGTGATGATGCCCGCCGCCAGTGGAATGCCCAGGAAAATCAACACACTTTTGGCAATGTCCGACATCTCGATGTTGACTACTGTGCCTTGTAACCCGAACCAGCCTGGCACGATCACAAGGAAAAAGTACGCGAGTGGCGAGAACATGACGATTTGGAAAATGCTATTCAGGGCGACGAGCACGGCGCAGTATTCACTGTCGCCCCCCGCGAGCATATTCCAAATGAGTACCATCGCAATACAGCGCGCGAGTCCGACGATGATGAGGCCCGTGCGAAAATGCGGTAGATCAGGCAGCAGAACCCAGGCGAGAATGAACATGATGACGGGACCGACAACCCAGTTTAAAACGAGCGACACACTGAATTGTTCCCACGCCTGTGCGACCTTGCCGAGTTCTTCGTACTTGACCTTCGCCAACACGGGATACATCATCCACAACAATCCAACGGCAATCGGGAACGAGACCGTGCCGATGGACAGCGCGTTGAAGACATCTTTGATACCTGGTGCGACGGCACCCAATATGATGCCCAGTGCCATAGCCGCGAAAATCCACAATGGCAAAAAACGATCGAGCATTGAGAGTTGTTGAAAGACACCCACTTGTGGTTGCGACACCACCTTTGCTTGAGCCATTTTCTCTACTCCTCCGGTTAGAATTTTCTTTTTGCGCTAGGCGGTCGCCAGCGCGCTTGTAATCCACGTTGTCACTTCGGTTTCGGTCGGAATCCGTCCCGCGCACACCAATTTTTCGTTGATGACGAGTCCCGGGGTCGCCAGAATCGGATACTTCATAATGTCTTGCGTCGTGGTGACTTTTTGAAAAGTCGCGTCTACGCTTAATGTGGCAACCACCTTTTTAGCGATTTGCTCGACCTTTTGGCAGTTGGCACATCCCGGACCAAGCACTTTAACGGAAAGCATACAAACCTCCTTCAGATATTGATATTTACGGACATTGAATCACGCCTTGCGCCCACAGACACGCGCCGCACGCTGGAAAACTGTTACTGAGGCAATCCTCTTCATTCGCATCCACCATCTCACAACCACCACAAAAGGTGCAGGGTGCAAAAACAAATCCTTACACCCGTTCGCGGTAGGCGACATAGTCGGCATCATTCCAGAGATCGATCAACGCGCGGTCGCTCACCTTGCCGATGATGTGTCGGTGCAAAGCGCGTTTACGCTGACGCAGATAACCGACGTGGTTGTGCAGCAGTGGCGGACAAGGACTCACACCGCCGTCCCAGCCAATCGCCATCGCGCCGCCTTCGATAAAACCACACACAACGTTCGCGCCGCTCAATTTGTTTCCTGCAAAAGTGACGCTGCATCCACTCGACAAGGCCGCGAAGAACGCCTCGCGCGTCGAATTGTTTAGATCCATTTTTAGGCAAGCTCAGCGTGGCCAGCCACACCGACGACATATAGGTAACGTCCTTCAAGGTGCGTTCGTACAACGTTTCCTTGCGCATTCCTTCCGTATAGGGCAATCCGTTGCTGACGGAAAAACGCGTCGCGCCGACGGAACGCCCCAGTGCGATTACTTTGGACAAGTCATTGATGTTGCGGTGCATCGCCACAAACGCGATGCCGATTTCGGGCTTGGGGCGATACGACCACGTTCGGCGCGAAGCGCGGAAGGCGTTGATATTTTCAATGACCTTGGGGAGCAAGTGCCCAGATGTAGACCTTCGCCAAGTTGGGCGCGGGGCGATGCAGGCGAACGCTGTTCGTCTCGCTTTCAAGACGCAGACGCGCCCCTGGTTTCAACCCGTACTGACCGACCATTTCAGGCGGCAAAACCAAATGTCCTTGTTCGTTGACCTGCGCCCAAAGCGCTTGTGATGAACTCACTGCACAACCTCAATCGTCGATTCAAGTATAATTTCAGATTTGATCGAATTCGCCACGAGCGAATATTTTTGCGCCGATTCCAGCGCGCGGCGTACGCGTGTCTCGTCGCACTCTTTCACGCGGATTTTGGGACGAAGGACGATTTTCGTG
This sequence comes from Chloroflexota bacterium, assembly GCA_016215025.1. Lineage (GTDB taxonomy): Bacteria > Chloroflexota > Anaerolineae > UBA4142 > UBA4142 > JACRMI01. The sequence goes on along the minus strand of JACRMI010000139.1, from coordinate 64,498 downwards.
AACAACTCGGTGCGGTCGAGTTCAATAATCTTTGTTCCTTCGGCGTAACATTCATATGAAACGAGCGGAATCTTGAACCGCTCGCACGCCCATAGGAACATCATCATCACGCACGTATTTACAGCGGCGACGAACGCGTCCTCGGGTGTCAGCACGCCCGCGTGTCCGTGCGCGTCGGGCGGCGCAGAAAAATCCATTGCCGCGCCGTTGCCGCAGACGAGATGCCCCCAGTGTTCGTTCTTCCAAGCAACTGTCGTGTGATAATTGAATGTCGTCGGCATAATTTAATTTGCACTACTTTCCAAAAGCAACATCATTTTTTCGCGCTTGTCGCGAAACGCCTCCGTAAAGAGCGACGCGCATTGTTCGATGTCAACTTCACCCGCCGTTACTTTGAGCGCGAACGTAAAGCACGTCGGTTGTCCGCATGCCTTGCAATTCGTTGCAGGTAAGAGTTTGAACACATTCATCGGTTTGAGGCGTTGGCGCATTTCGATGCTGGGCGTAATTTCCGTGCGCCGATCCCAGGTGCGATTGATAATGTCTACGACATGTTGCACCTCGGTCGCCGCCGCATTCTGATCGCGCAGATTGCTAATTGCGATTTCGCGCGGGCGAATTGCCATCGCGTGCCCACCCATCCGAAAGGTTAACGCGTGAGCCGCGTGGTTGTAGATTGCGCCTTTGAGCATTGCATTAAGATACGGCAACACGTCACCAATGTCGTCATCGAGCGCGGCTTTGACGCTCCACCGTTCCGCGCCCGGCTCGCACGGCGGCGCAAAAACATTAAGATGATAACTCTGTAGCAGCATTTTATTCCACGTGTTTCTCCGAAGGAACAAACTCGGCATAAGCACGTAAGATGGCTTCGCGATAGGCAGATTCCAGTTCAATCGGAATCACGTTGTAAACCTTGACCGCGTCGAACACCTGCTCAGGCGATTTGCCATCCTTGTGCGACTCTTCAAAAATCAACGGCAGGGCCACTACTTCCACACCCTTGCCCGCAATGTCCAGGCGCATCACCGGAATACCCGATCCGCAACTGCACGTCGCGGTGACGCCTTCGCTTTCCGTGATGGGGGTGTCAACAACAGCGGCAGGTTTCACGCCAAGGATTTCATCAACGTTGCGTGCGATCTCTGCCGCGAGCGCATCTGCCGCGCTCTCACCGGCGGCGTCCATCTGTCGCCGCGTTTTCGGGGCAGCTAAATCTTGCTCCGCCAAAAATTCAGGGATGATGATGCTTGTAGTCGGTTTCGCGCTATATTTTTCCGTTGCGCGCGCGGCGCACTGTTTATCGCAGCCATCAATCGCAATGGTTGAATAGAATTTGGCAAACGCACGCTCTTTGTCATCGCCCGCGAGAAAGAGCGGTAGACACAACGTCACGGTATCGTTTGGGCGTAGTTGTTCCAATACGCGTAGCGTCGCCATGCGTGAGAGCGTGCCTGCGGGCAACTCTTCGCCGCTGCAACTGATGAGTCCGACTTTTTTCTTCGGCAAGATTGGCATTGTTTATCTCCCGGTGATCTGTGGGCAGTGAACAGTCAACAGTAAACAGTTCACTGTTGACTGATCTCGTCCACCTTTGTCGCGATTTCTTCCGCGAGGATGCGTGCCATTTCGTGACCCGCCTTGCCCAGGTTGCTCACTGAGCGTACTTTCAATTCCTTATGCGCACGATAGACATCGAATACGCGATATTCGGCGACGGGCTTGCCACCCGCCGCTTCGACATTCACCTTCGCGCACGCTTTGGGACAACCATCAATGGTAATGGTCGGACTCTCGCGCACTTGCGCTTGCGCATCCGCATCGCCGAGCGTCAATAGCGAAAGGCAAACCGTGGCGGTCACGTTGGGGCGCATTTCTTCGATGACCTGATACAGCGCGTCGCGTCCGACACTCCCGTACGCTTTGCCGATACCGCTGCACGGCACAATCATCACATGCTTGTTCATTTCTCACGTTCCAATTCTGCGCGTGTCCGCATCTGCGGCAAATATGTTTCGGCATCAAGAAGCGCGTCGTAATCGTTGATATTCGTCGGCTCGATTTCCACGAGCCAGCCCGCGCCATAGGGGTCACTGTTGACGAGTTCAGGATGCGCCGTGAGCGCTTCATTCACGGCGACGATTTTACCTGCGAGCGGCGCAGGGATGACCAAGTCCACTTTGATTGTTTCGAGCGCAGCAAGTTCGTCGTTCACGGCGAGCAGTGTGCCGACTGCTTTCGAATTAACGAACGCGACATCGCCCGATTTTTGTTGAAGATAATCGGTCAAGCCGACACGAACTCGATTGCCTTCGTGCTTTGCCCACACATCGGCATCGTTGTAGCGATAACCGCGCGCAACCCCAAAAACGAATTTATCAATAGTGACTTGCAAATCATTCATCATTTTCATTCTCTCAAAAAGGAAAGCGGGATGACCTGTCACATCAAGCGACATTTCATCCCGCTTTCATCACGGGAATACTGTTCCGTTCTCACGCAGGCGTTGCCGTCGCCTCGCGAATCCATTCCGCAATTTGTGCCGGCGTCGGTAACTCTTTTCCACCGGACCAAACCAGTTGCCCGTTGATAACGAGACCGGGCGGCTCGCCCGCCATCAGGCGTTCCATCTCCCGCATCGTGGTGATTTTTTCGATGTGCGCGTCACGAATGTCGTGTTCGGTCAGTGTCTCCATCACGAGCACTTCGAGTTTGAGGCAATTCGCGCAACTTGGCCCCAGAATTTGAATGTCCATAGATTTACCTCCTTTCGCTCTCTGCGAAAACAGAGAGTAAAAGATGGACATTAGCGAGCTCAAACATTTTTTGTCTGTGTCCGTCCGTTCAAACGAATCCAAAAACTCAATCACCTGCTGCTTCATGCCATCCCGAACGGATCGAAAATCCTCCAGCGTCCCACGCGCGGGATCAGGAAATCCAATATGTGTTCGCTTACCTTGTCCCAGCCACAATGGACATTCTTCTGCCGCACTATCGCAAACGGTGACCACCACATTGAAAGCCACATTGCGAAATTCGTCGGCTGACTTGGAATGCGCGCCCGACGCATCAATGCCGACTTCTTTCAACGCCTCGATGGCGAGTGGATGAACATAGCCCGTTGGATGCGTGCCCGCTGAAACTGCCTGCCATCGCTCGCCGCGTAAATGATTCACCAGTGCCTCAGCCATTTGACTACGTGCAGAATTACTAGTGCAAAGAAAAAGACTCGTGCGTTTCATTTCAACAGCCATTGAAGTAATCGAGCAAAAAAAACTACGGACGGGTGACAATCGCTTTTTCGCTAGTCACCCGAGGTCCACAGGCAGGTTGACGCGGTTGGATGCGTTTGGTCTCCAGAAACGCATCGAGTTGTTGGCGCAATTGCTCAATCGCTTTTTGATTCACCGAGTAATAGATCCAGCGCGCGTCGGTTTCATCGCGCTCTGCCTCCACCAAGCCCGCATCGCGCAATACCTTGAGATGATGAGAGATCAGGTTCATTGGCAGCTTGAGTTGATCGCCCAATTCACAGTTGCATTGGACACCTTGCATCAAGAGATCGAAAATTGCCAAGCGCGAGGGATCGCTTAGAATCTTTAGAATATTGGCAAGATCAGTGGTTACGATTTTAGCCATGATTTGTTCCTTGAGGGTTGAAAATGATTCAACCTATATTGAATTATATTGCCCAACTCGCCGCTTGTCAAATTGTAAAAATGGCTAACGAACTTTTGACTGAAATGAGACGCGACTCTGACCCCCAAATGCCAGAATGCAAACAGCGAGCACGCAATTTTGACTGATGCGCCAATTCATGCGACAATCAGGACCAGAAACCAAGGAATTTAAATCGATGAAGCATTTATTATTTTTCCGAACACCCTGGTGCGCTGCTTTTCTTGTTTTAATTCTGACGGCGTGTAGCAATCCGGCAGCCAAGACCGATTTTCGATTTTCCGAGATTGATCCGGCGTCAACCAGTTCCTACTCGCCCAACGACACCAAGCCACTGCGCGTCGCCGTCGCCGCCGTTATTTCGCCCAAAGGCAACGTCGAAAGTTACAGCGACTTGCTCGCCTACATCAGTCACAAGCTCAATCGCCCGGTACAGCTCGTGCAGCGCCAGACCTACGCCGAAGTGAATGACCTTGTCAAAAGCGGCGACGTCGACTTGGCATTTGTTTGCACGAGCGCGTATGTCATCGGTCAGCGTGATTTCGGTATGGAATTGCTCGTCGCGCCGCAGGTCAACGGGGAAACCGTGTATTATTCTTTGCTGATCGTTCCAACCGATAGTTCTGCCCGCTCAATGTCCGACTTGAAAAGCAAAGTGTTTGCCTTCACCGATCCCATGTCACTCACGGGACGCGTGTATCCCACCTCACTGGTGCGTTCCCTCGACGGTTCACCGGAAGCATTTTTTGCACGCCTCTTTTTCACCTACAGTCACGACAACGCAATCAAGGCGGTGACCAACAAAGTTGCCGATGGCGCGAGCGTGGACAGTTTAGTGTACGATTATTTTGTGGCGCGCGACTCGACCATCGCACAACGCACCCGCATCATTCATCGGTCGCCGGCGTTCGGCATTCCACCCGTTGTGGTTAATCCGAATCTCAGTCCACAATTAAAAGAAACGCTGCGCGAACTTTTGTTGCAAGCGAACAGCGATTCGGAAGGCACGGCGATTTTGCGAAACTTGCAGATTGAACGATTCGTTCTCGTCTCTGATCGCATCTACGATTCAGCGCGCGCGCTCGAATTGCAGGTGAATGTCGCCCAATGATTCAACCCGAGGATTCGAAAAGTCAACAACTGAGGCACGATCTGCGCGCGTGGTTACTCCGTCCCAGCATTCGTGCCAAGATCATGGGCATCGTTCTCGCCTTGGTGCTTTTGCTTGGCTTGGGCGCGACGTGGCAAGTACGCGTCAATATGACCAACGCCTTGCTCGCTCAACTCCAAGAGCGCAGCGTTTCGATCGCGCGCGATGTCGCCGCGCATTCTACCGATTTTATTCTCATCAACAACACGTATGCTCTGCATGAGCTTCTCCAAGATACAATTCAAAATAACGCCGATCTGCGCTACGCCTTTATCCTCGACGCCAACAATCGCGTCTTGGTTCATTCCTTCGATGGAGGATTCCCGCGCGGCCTGGCGGAGAAAAATTCCGTGACGTCGGATGAGCGCGCTCACAGCGTCTTGTTGCAAAGCGACGAAGGTGTGATTCACGATATTGCCGTGCCGATCTTTGAGGGCCGCGCCGGGATTGCCCGCATCGGTTTGACCGAAGCCAGCGTTCATCGCGCCGTGAACGACCTGACCTCGCAAATGCTTTTGACGACGATGATGGTTTCGCTTCTGGGCGTGGGCGCAGCGTATTTGCTCACACTCATTCTGACGCGTCCGATCTTGACGCTGGTTGACGTGACGCAAGCGGTTGCGCGCGGCGACCTCACACGCCAAGCGCCGCAATGGGGCGACGACGAAATCGGCAAGTTGTCGACGGCGTTTAATCGCATGACCACCGAACTGGATGCGAGCCAGCGCGCGATTTTGCGGCGCAATCGCGAACTCGCCGCGCTGAACGCAGTGGCGAATGCGGTGAATGCGCCCGCGCCACTCGGCGAAACACTCGACCGATCTTTACGCGCATTGCTCGATTCGCTCGATCTGCCCGCGAGCTGGACCTTTTTGCGCGACCATGCAAGCGGACAAATCGAATTGACCACGTGGATCGGCTTGCCCCACGAACTCGGATTGCGCGAAGCGGAAACGGCTTTGCACGGTTGTCCTTGCACCGTCGCCATTACGAACAAACAGTCGGTCGTCGTTTCGCCTCTGCCCGAACGCTGTCCCTTGCGTGAAGCGCGCACCATCACCTCGCACGTGACCGTGCCGATTGTATCGCACGAACGCGTGCTGGGTGTCCTGGGTGTGGCAAGCGGCGATGCGAATGCGTTTAGTCCGGACGAAGTGAAACTGCTCGAAGCGGTTGGACAAGAACTGGGCATCGCCGTCGAGAACGCGCGCCTCTGGGATGATCTACGCGAGAAAGAACGCGTGCGTGGACAATTACTCGAAAAAGTGATCGGCGCACAAGAGGAGGAACGCAAACGCATCGCACGCGAATTGCACGACGATACCGGGCAGGCGATCACATCGTTGATGGTCGGCTTGCGCGCTGCCGGCGATACGAGCGAACTGACGACACGCACGCGGCTGGATGCGCTCCGCGAAATTGCGGCGCAAACGCTCGAATCAGTTAAACGCTTGGCGCGCGAATTGCGACCGGCAGCACTCGACGATTTGGGTCTCGCCGCCGCGCTTGAACGCTATGCGTTGAATTATCGCGCCAACTATGGATTAGGCGTGGATTTGCAAATGACCGGTTTCCAATACGATACTCGTTTGACTTCAGAAATCGAACTAGCGCTCTATCGCATCATCCAAGAAGCCTTGACCAACGTTGCCAAACATGCGCACGCCAAGAACGTCAGCATCGTCGTCGAACGCAAACGCGCGGCAGTCGTCGCGATTGTGGAAGACGATGGACGCGGCTTTGACGTGCGCGCGATTCTTGAATCGGCGCAAGATGAAACGAAACTGGGATTGCATGGGATGCGCGAGCGCGCCGAACTCGTCGGCGGACAATTAAAGATCGAGTCCACGTTGGGTAAAGGCAGCAGCGTGTTTGTGGAAATTCCGATTCAGTGAGCCAATCAATGAATAAAACGCGAATCATTATTGCCGACGATCACTCCGTCTTGCGCTCCGGTTTGAAAATGCTCCTGAACGCGCAAGACGATCTAATCGTCGTCGGTGAAGCGACGAATGGAGCCGAAGCCATCAAAGCTGTCCGCGAGCAATCGCCCGACTTGCTTCTCCTCGACATTTCGATGCCCAAGAGCGATGGTCTCCAAGTGCTGCAACACGTTCGCCGCGCTCAACCGAATGTGCGCGTGTTGGTGCTGACGATGCACGAAGAGGAAGGATACCTCAAACGCGCATTGGAATCCGGCGCGGCGGGTTATTGTCCCAAAAGCGCAGCCGACGCCGAACTGATTTCGGCGATTCGCGCGGTGATGCGCGGCAATGTGTACATCCATCCTTCGCACACCAAAGTGTTGCTGGATAGAATGTTGCCGGCGAATGAATCGAATGCTGCGCCGATTGATCTGAGCGAACGTGAAGGCGCGGTTTTGAAACTGGTCGCCCTGGGTCACACGAATCAAGAAATCGCCGAGCAGCTTGCCCTCAGCGTCAAAACCGTCGAAAGCTACCGCGCGCGCGGCATGGAAAAACTGGGTCTCAAAAGCCGCGCCGCGCTCGTACGGTACGCAATTCAAGCCGGTTGGATGATGGAAGAGTAAATACATTAATGAAGAATGTCCTCGCGATCTGGTTTATCTTTTTAACAGCGTGTGCATCAGAAGCGAACGTGCCACGCGTGCGGCTCGGCGATTTGGACACGTCCGCGCCGACTCCAGCAGTTGCCTCCGTGAACGCGGACATTCTCCGAATCGCCATCGCGCCCGTCTATTCGCCGCGCACGAGTCTCACCCTCTATCAAGACCTTGCCACGTATCTGGGGCAACAATTAAATCGCCCGGCGCAGATTGTGCAAGGCAAAACCTACGACGAGATCAATAATCTGGTGCGCGAAGGCACCGTGGCGCTGGCGGTGGTTTGCACAAACGCGTACCTCGAAGGGCAAGAGCAATTTGGAATGCAAGCCCTCGTCGTACCGGAAGTAAAAGGCGAGATCGTGTACTATGCTTACTTGATCGTCCCCTCCGATAGCCCCGCGAAATCGCTCGCCGATTTGCGCGGCAAGACGTTTGCGTTCTCTGATCCGCTTTCAAACACCGGACGACTTGTCGCGGTGGATCAACTTTTGCAGCTCAAGACTACGCCCGATCTGTTTTTCAGTCGCACCATTTTCACGTACAGCCATGACAATTCCATCAAAGCGGTGGCGGAGAATTTGGTGGACGGCGCAACGGTAGATAACCAGGTTTTCGACTTTCTCGTCGCATCCGGTTCGCCGCTGCCGGCGCGCACGCGCATCCTTGCGCGTTATGGACCGTACGGCAGTTCACCGCTCGTCGTCAGTCCGAATCTCGACCCCGACTTGAAAACTCAGTTGCGTGCGGCGCTGTTGTCGATGCACACGGACAATACCGGTCGCGCGATCCTCGCCAAGATAGGGTTCGATCGCTTTGCTGCGCCGGAGGATGCGCTGTACGATTCAGTCCGCGCGATGCGAACTCGCGCCGGACAATCGAAAAAATGATGCGTTGGCTTCGCTTCTCCAGTCTCTCCTTTCAACTTGTCAGCGCGATGTTGTTGCTCACGCTTGGGTTGGGCTTGATTCGCACGTACTTGAATCGCGCCGAAGTCGAATCCTTCGCGCGCGAACAATTCGACCAGCGGAGTGTGGCGACTGCGTCTGCATTCGCCGCATATGCGACCGACGTGGTGTTGACCGACGACCTGTTTCGCCTAAACGAATTGATCAGCGATGCGCTGCTCAACAATCCCGACCTGCGTTACATTCTCGTCCTCGACGCGAACGACCGCGTTCTCGCGCATAGTTTCGGACGCAGCGTCCCCAAAGGAATCGTCGCGGCCAATCGTGTCGCCGTCGCTGGGAAAAATCACTTGCAGCGCATCAGCACCGAGGAAGGTTTTGTGCTCGATGTCGCCGCGCCATTACTCGAAGGCAAGATTGGTGTGGTGCGGGTCGGCATGTCCGAACGCGCGATGAACGCAGATATTGATCGCCATACGTGGAACCTCATGCTCGTGACCCTATTGAGTTTGCTTCCCGTTTTCATCACTGCATATTTGCTCGCGCGAGTGCTGGCGCGTCCGCTCGAAAAGCTGGTTGCGGCGACTGGTGCGGTTGCCCGCGGCGATTTCACACCCGTCGCGCCGATTGCCGGACAAGAAGAGATCGCGCAGCTTGGCAATTCATTCAACGCGATGACGCACGCGCTCGCGCGTTCCCAGGGTGAACTGCAAACGTCGAACGCGCAATTGCGCGAACGCAACGAAGAGCTTGCAGCGCTAAACACGCTCGCTACAGCGATCAGCCACAGCGCCGATGTGGACGCGCTCTTGACCAGCGCGCTCGACGAAACGCTTCGGGTCACGAATCTTACGATGGGCTGGATTGTATTGCGCGACGGCGAAAACTTGAGTGTGCTCGCAACACGTCAAGTATCCCCTGAACTCGCTGCGCAACTTGCCTCGTGTGATTGCGCGTGCGATATGCGCAGCGCAGCCTGTGTCGCGCACGACGGTCAAATCTGCGCTACGCTCGCGCCGCGCGCCTACCATGCGTTAGTTCCGCTCGTATCACGCGCGCGTGGGTGGGGCGCTTTGCATCTAGCGTGCGCAGATGCAGATTATTTTGGAGCCGACCTTCTGCGTCTCCTCACGGCGATGGGACAACAGATCGGTTTAGCCATTGAGAATCTCGAACTAGCTCAAGCTCAGCGGCGCGAGCAATTCCATCGCCAACTGCTCGACCATGTGATCCAAGCGCAGGAAGAGGAACGCAAACGGATCGCGCGCGAACTGCACGACGAATTCGCGCAGAGTCTGACGGCGTTGATCGTCGGCTTGCAGACGCACGAGCAAACGCTTGCGAACGATGCACCGACGCACGCCCGCCTGACCGAGACCCGCATTCTGGCATCGCAAATTCTCGATCAAACCCGCCAATTGATGTTTGACTTGCGTCCCAGCGTGCTCGACGATGCCGGTCTCGCGCCCGCCTTGCGAAGTTTCGCGGAGCGCGCGTGTGCGACGGCGAAACTCGCGCTCGATTTCCAAGTTCATGGCGCGCGGCGACGACTCGCATCGCAGAGCGAGACCGCGCTCTTTCGCATCGTGCAAGAAGCCGTGAACAATATCGTGCAACACGCGCACGCCAACCACGTGACCATCGTATTGCGTTTTGAAACGTGTCGCATTGCTGCCCTCGTCGAAGATGACGGTATAGGATTCGATACCATCAGCGCATCACGCGCCGGCACGATGGGGTTGCTTGGCATGCGCGAGCGCGCGGAATTGGTGGGTGGACGATTGGAGATCGACAGTCGCGCAGCAAGTGGGACGCGCGTCCAGGTAGAGATTCCGACGTAACGCTTACAATTTGGAGATATAGCCCAACATGAAAATTGTGCTTGCCGATGACCACACGCTCGTTCGACGTGGCATTCGCGCGCTGCTTGAAACACAAACCGATTTGCAAGTGGTAGGCGAAGCTGCGAATGGCACAGAAGCAGTTGCGCAGACGTGTGCGCTCAAACCGGACATCGTTCTGATGGATATTGGAATGCCTGATCTCGACGGCTTGGAAGCAACCGCGCAAATCAAACGCGTTCTGCCAGAGGTGAATGTGTTGTTGCTCACGGTCCATGACGATGCGGATTATTTGTTTCGCGCGCTCGCGGTCGGCGCATCGGGCTATATTTTAAAAGGCGCGGACGTGAGCGAACTTGTACTTGCGCTCCAAGCTGTCAAAGGTGGCCAAGTTTATTTGCAGCCCTCGGCAGCCAAGCATCTGGTGAGCAACTACCTCAATCGCGCCAGCGCGCCGGAGAAACAACAAATCGAAGAACTGACGCCGCGTCAGCGCGAAATTCTTGCGCTCATTGCGGAAGGGTTGACCAATCAGCAAATCGCGGACAAGTTGGTGCTCAGCCCATTCACCGTGGCGACGCATCGCGCCAACATCATGCAAAAACTCAATTTACACAATCGCACCGAACTGATTAGATATGCCATGAAACACGGGTTGATCGATTCAGCCAACTAAAGCCATACCTTGAACACAGTATGCCAAATACCTAACTTGCAGTATGCTAAATCACGGGAAAAGTGATTGTATCAGCCAGGCATTGGTTGTATAGTTCCGGTCAAGCGACAATTCATAAACGCAAGACACGGAGGTTAAAATGGAAAACTTTGCAATTTGGGTTTTGGTCGGAGACACGTTACTTGGCACGTTGATCTTTATCGGCTTTGCACTCGCGGTCAAAGGTTTGGCCGGTGAGCTAGATGTCGAGGTTCCCCAAGTCAAACCCGTAGAGACACCAAAGACCGTCTTACACAAACCATAAACTCGATCAGAAACCCGTTTTCTGGACATTCTCGATACGTTTTGCGGCTCTCAGACAAGAAAACAGCTTTCTCCGATTGAGAAAAAATCGCGGACTTGGTCCGCGATTTTTTCTTGTCAGGTTTTCCCCTTCAGATTTGGGGAAATTGTAGGAATTTCCCTTGCATTGTACCAATTGGAACAGGGTTTCCCTGCTGGAAAATCGGCTACCCTGAAGTTAGAATCAAGCCAGAGACCTACGGTAAAGTTGTCTCTGGCTTTTTTTATTTTCAAGGAGGTAAGATGCCTGTCACGACCCAAGAACTCGCTCAGTTCATCGTCGGCGCAGCGCCGGTCGGAACACCCGAAGACCCGCTCCTCAGAATGCAAGAGGACTTGCGTCGCGCGCTCAAAAAGGATGCCAAAGATCGCCGCTGGGTGATGGTGCTCGATCTACGCAAATGCGTCGGTTGCTCGTCTTGCACGATCGCGTGCGTTGTCGAAAACAAACTACCGCCCGGTGTGGTGTATCGCCCGGTGATGGAAGAAGAAATCGGCTCGTACCCGAATGTGACGCGCCGCTTTGTGCCACGTCCATGTATGCAGTGCGATAATCCACCGTGCGTCAACGTCTGCCCCGTCAACGCAACCTACAAGCGACCGGATGGCATCGTCGCGATCAACTACAACGACTGCATCGGTTGCCGCTATTGCTTGACCGCGTGCCCGTACTCCGCGCGCACGTTCGACGCGGGACGCTCGTACCTCGAAGGCACGCCCGGCACACCGCCGTCCGTCACGGGTCGCCCCAAAGTAGAATCGTACGAAAAATTACCATCCTACGAATACGGCGTCGCCTGGGAACGCAAAGCTGACGAATCGCCGATTGGCAACGCGCGCAAATGCCAATTCTGCAATCATCGCTTGGATGCAGGCATGTTGCCCGCGTGCACGACCACGTGCATCGGTCGCGCGACGTACTTTGGCGATGCAAATGATCCTGACGCGCTTGTGTCCAATCTGCTCGGCTCGACGAATGTAACACGCCTCAAAGAAGAAATGGGCACCGAGCCGAAGGTATACTACCTCGTCTAGTGGATAGTGGACAGTGGGTAGTGGATAGAATGTCCACTGACCACCGACCACTGACCACTGATTGGAGAATCAACTATGAAAAACTTGAAACGATTACTCTGGCTTGTCGCGATCATTGGATTCGTCGCCGGAGCGTACGGCTTGTACGACCGCTTTGCGACGGGACACATGAATGTAAGTTACGGCAGTTACATCCCATGGGGTTTGTGGATCGGGGCGTACATTTATCTCGTCGGCATTTCCGCGGGCGCGTTCCTTATTTCCGCGCTCGTATACGCATTCGGCATCAAGAAGCTGGAAAAGATTGGCAAGCTTGCGTTGTTCACCGCCGTCATTTCACTCGCGGTGGCAATGTTCAGTGTCTTTCTCGACCTGGGTCGTCCCGAACGCGCGTGGCGCTTGATGTTCGCGACGAATTTTGGCTCGATGATGGGCTGGATGATCTGGCTCTACACGGCATACTTTGTTTTGCTGCTTGCCGAGCTGTGGTTCGCGTTGCGGGCGGATTTTGTTGCGTGGAGCACACGCAAAGATTTCGCCGGTAAAGTGGCAGGGATACTCACTTTTGGACAAAAAGATGTTTCCCCAGCTAAACTCGCACGCGATAAAAGTGTTCTGCGCGTGCTGGGCACATTGGGTGTGCCGCTCGCGATTGCGTTTCACGGCGGCGTCGGCGCACTGTTCGGCGTTGTCGGCGCGCGGCCCTACTGGAACACCGGCTTGACGCCGATCATGTTCCTCGTCGGCGCGTTGTGCAGTGGCGGTGCGCTGCTCACCTTTGTCACTTATGTCTTTGGACCGAATCAGGGCAGCGCGGAACACAGAGACACAGTGCTCTTCCTGGGCAAGATTGCGCTTGGACTGTTGTTGTTCGATGTGATGCTCGAATGGGCAGAGTATTCTATCGGATTGTATTCTGCAATCCCGGCCGATGTGGCAAGCATGAAACTCGTTTTGTTCGGACCCTATGCCTGGGTATTCTGGGGCGTACACATCGGACTGGGCGTCGTCGTTCCCCTTTTGCTCATGATTTTCCAACCCAAATCGGCGTTCTGGGTTGCGGTGGCTGGTTTGTTGATCGCCGTCACGTTTTTCACCGTACGCCTCAACATCGTCATCCCAGGTCTTGCCGTACCGGAGATCAACGGCTTGGCAGAAGCGTTTACGGGTCCGGGCTTGAGCTTTGATTATTTGCCAACACTGACCGAATGGCTCGTCCAAGTCTGGGCGATTTCAGCGGGCTTGCTCGCGTTCCTCATCGGTTATCAAGTCCTGCCGATTGTGCGCGAGTCAAGCGGCGCGGGAACGCAGGCAGAATGAGTGACGCGTGACAAGTGACGAGTGACGGCACATGCTAACTCGCGTCACCCGCCCAACGTCACACGACACATCACGACAGGAGAAATGACCATGAATGACCAAAATAAAATTCTCGATGAACCCATCACCAATATCACGCGTCGCGATTTTCTAAAGATTGGCGCATTCCTTGGCGGCTCGGCGACGTTTGCATCGTCACTTAATCTCGCCTGGGATGTGCTGGAAGGAAACGTCGTGAGCGCAGCGGCAGAGCAAGGTTATGCACTCGCAAAACCGGAAAACATTATCTACAGCGTGTGCCAACAGTGCAACACCAACTGCGGCATCAAAGTCAAACTCGTGAACGGCGTCATCTCGAAAATCGATGGCAATCCGTTCAATCCGTTCACGCTGAATCCGCACCTCCCATACAAAACGCCGGTGACGGAAGCTGCGACGATTGACGGCGCAATTTGTCCCAAGGCGCACGCAGGCATTCAGACGACGTACGATCCGTACCGCCTCGTCAAAGTCTTGAAACGCTCAGGCAAGCGTGGCGAAAATAAATGGCAAGCTATTCCATTCGAGCAAGCGATCAGCGAGGTTTCCGACGGCGGCAAATTGTTCGCGAACGTTGCGGGCGAAGAAAATCGCGTGGTCACCGGCTTGAAAGACATTTACGCGCTGCGCGATCCCAAAGTCGCCAAAGCGATGAGCGATGCCGTCGCAAAAATTTATGCTGAAAAAGACGCGGAGAAGAAAAAGGCGCTCGTCGCCGATTTCAAAGTAAAATTCGCCGCCGACCTCGACAAGTTGATCGACCCCGATCATCCCGATCTCGGACCCAAGAACAATCAGATGGTGTTCACCTGGGGACGCTTGAAGGGCGGGCGCAGTGATTTCATCAACCGCTTTACCAAAGACGCGTTCGGCTCGACCAACGCGCACGGTCACACCACCGTCTGCCAAGGTTCGCTGTACTTTTCCGGCAAGGCGATGAGCGAACAATTCGCGGCGGGTAGTTTCACCGGCGGCGAAAAATTCTACTGGCAAGCCGACCTCGAAAATTCCGAGTTCGTCATCTTCGTCGGCGCATCGCCGTTTGAAGGCAACTATGGTCCGTCGAATCGCGTGCCGCGCATCACGAATGGTCTCGCGAGTGGACGACTCAAATATGTCGTGATCGATCCGCGCTTGTCGAAGCTTGCGTCGAAAGCGTGGAAGTGGATGCCGAACAAACCCGGCACCGAAGGCGCAATCGCGCTCGGCCTGATTCGGTGGGTCGTCGATAACAAAAAGTACGATGAAAAATTCTTGCGCGCCGCGAACAAAGCCGCCGCCATCGCGGCGAAAGAAGCGTCGTGGTGCAACGCCTCATGGCTCGTGAAAATCGAAAAAGATCAACCGACCGTCTTCTTGCGCGCGACCGAAGCAGGTGTCACGACAAAAGAAAAAGGCAAGGACAAGGACGGCAAAGAAATCGACGTTTGGAAAACGAGCGAGGGCAAGGAATTCCTGTTTGATCCACTCGTTGTCCTGGTGGACGGCAAGCCGGTCGCATTCGATCCGAACGACGACAAGAATGCAGTCGTTGGCGATTTGAGCGTGGATACGACGGTCAAGGATTTCAAGGTCAAATCATCCTTCGTGATCCTGACCGGATCGGCGAACACGAACCCGTTCGAAAAATGGGCGGAGATCGCAGGCGTGAACGCGCGCGACCTGGAAGAAGTGGCGCGCGAGTTTGTATCGCACGGCAAAAAAGCGTGCGCGGACATTCATCGCGGGGTATCGCAACACACGAATGGTTTCTACAACGTCATCTCGTGGAACACGTTGAACCTGTTGCTCGGCAACTATGATTGGAAGGGCGGGTTTGTCAAAGTCTCGACGTACGACACGGTCGGCAGCAAAGCCGATGGTCCGTTCAACTTGTCGAAACTCACGCCGAACAAACACAATCCATTCGGCATCAGCATCATCCGCCACGATATCAAGTACGAAGACACGACACTCTTTGCGGGCTATCCGGCCAAGCGCAATTGGTATCCGCTCGCGTCGGACATTTATCAAGAACAAATTCCTTCGATGGGCGACGCGTATCCGTACGGCGTGAAAGCGTGGTTCATCTACATGGGTTCGCCGGTGTACTCATTGCCGGCGGGACATGCCAATATCGAAATCCTGTCCGACCCGAACAAGATTCCGCTCATCATCGCGAACGACATCGTCGTCGGCGAAACGTCGATGTATGCCGACTACATCTTCCCCGATCTCACCAACATGGAACGTTGGGAATTTGCCGGGTCGCATCCATCGATGACGGTCAAGGTGCATCCCGTGCGCCAGCCCACCATCGCGCCGCTCGTCGAAACCGTCAAGGTGTATGGACGCGAAATGCCGATCTCGCTCGAAGCGATGCTGCTCGGCATCGCAGAAAAATTGAATCTGCCGAATTTCGGTCCAAACGGTTTTGGCGAAGGCAAGCCGCTCGTGCACCAAAACGATCTGTACTTGCGCATGGTCGCGAATCTCGCGTTCGGTGAAAAGAGCGACGGTTCGGACGGCGTGCCGGATGCGGACGACGCCGAAGTGAAAATTTTCCTCGATGCGCGCAAGCACTTGCCCAAGACCGTGTTCGACGCGGACGAGTGGAAAAAGATCGTCGGCGATTCGGTTTGGAAAAAAGTGATCTTTGTTCTGAATCGCGGCGGGCGCTTCCAGGATTACGCCAAGATTTACGACGGCGACAAGGTCGCAAACAAGTACGGCAAGCTGATCAACTTGTATCAGGAAAAAACGGCGAAGGTCAAGCATTCGATGACGGGCAAAGCGTTGATCGCATACCCGTCCTACATCCCGGGTCCAGTGGACGTGACGCAAAAACCGATCGATGACGAAGCGCAAGGATTCGACTTGCAAATGATCACGTATCGCGAAATCTTCCAAACGAAATCGCGCACGGCAACCAACTATTGGCTGCTCGCGCTCTTGCCGGAGAATGCGGTCTTGATGAACGCGCAGGACGCGGCGAAACGCGGCCTCAAGAACGGCGACCGCGTGCGTGTGGTCTCGGCGACGAATCCGAACGGCGAATGGGATTTGAAGAACGGCACCAAAGTTCCCATCGTCGGCAAGCTCAAAGTGATTCAAGGCATTCGGCCTGGCGTCGTATCGTTCGCGCTCGGCTTTGGGCACTTTGCGTACGGCGGCGTGGATGTGACGATTGATGGTCAGGTCGTCAAGGGCGATGTGCGACGCACGCGCGGTATACACGCGAACGCGGCGATGCGCGTCGATCCGTACTTGAAGAACACGACGCTCGTGGATTCGGTTGGTGGCAGCGCGGTGTTTTATGATACGCGAGTCAAAGTGGTGAAAGCGTAATGAAGCAGAGACCTTCCAGGTTCGCTCTGCGAAAACCTGGAAGGTCTTGGAACAAATATGAGCCAATCACTTTCTCGTCGCGATTTCTTCGCGCAGCTCGCCAGTCCGTTGAAGACGATAGCTAAACGCGTCGCCGCTAACGAACAACGAACTCGAAATCTCCAAGCGCTAAAGCAAGCTGAGGCAGATCACGAATGCGCCAAGTGTCGTCTACCGTTTCAAGCAAATGATGACGACGAGCGTTGCCCGGCGTGTCGTGATGTCGAAACAAAAAATCGCGACTTGATGCAGTCACTTTTCAAACCCAAATAATTTCTCTCCGAGCGCGTACCGCTACCGAGGATGACTCTATGCGGTACGCGCCGAACCTCGATCCGAGGAACTCGCTAACCCGAGTTGTGGGCGCGCAAGGAAACACGCGCGCCTCCGCAGTTTTTGGAAAGGAGACATGGAGACCTGACAGGTTTGGCGGTTCCGAATGAGCCGAGAAAACCTGTCAGGTTTGGTTGATGCCTGTCTCTTTTTCATGACAGGCATTTTTTATTTTGAGGAAAAGATCATGCCAGAGTTAAAGAATTTACTCGAACAATCGACCCAATTTCATCACGACCATGTATGTCCACGCCAAGTCCTCGGCGTACGAATGGGGATGTATGCGGGCGAACTCCTGGATCTCGCTTTGCCCCAAGCCGATAAACGCCTCTTTGCTTTTGTGGAAACCGATGGCTGTTTGATCGATGGGATTACGGTCGCCACCGGATGCGCCGTGGGACATCGCACGATGCGCGTGATGGATTACGGCAAGAGTGCAGCGACCTTCGTCGATACGCTGACCGAATGCGCGCTTCGCATCACACCTACGCGCGAATCGCGTACGCGCGCCCGCGATTACGCGCCGAACGCATCTGACAAATGGCATGCACAACTTAATGCCTACCAAGTGATGCCCAACACGGAACTGCTCTTAGCCCAAGAGGTTAAGCTAAACATTTCGCTGGCAGCCATCATCAGTCGGCATGGATTGCGCGTGGTGTGCGAGGAATGTGGCGAAGACATTATCAACGAACGCGAGGTTCATCGCGAGGGCCGGTTGCTTTGCCGCGCGTGTGCTCTGGGCGCGTACTATTCGCCGTCCGAGTTGCTTGTCGGGCAAAATCACTCCACTCATTTAGATACAATCGATTTTTCTGCGGTGGAAACCTGGCGAATCGCTGCTTTGCCGATGGTCGATTGATCTAGCCCAAACCGCTAGTACCTTTGCGAAAATTCCCGCCCTGGGGTATACTGCATTCAGGTCTACTTATCCGAGTGCCTCAGTGCGGAGGTGAGCCATGGCGGAAGAGCGGAAGGATGATTCGTCATCGCTACGAAATACATCGTGGTCCAATCTCTCTGACTTAACCGGCATCACACTTGGCAAATACCGTTTGATCGAAAAGCTGGGACAGGGCGGCATGGCCCAAGTCTATAAAGCTTACCAACCCGATCTCGAACGGTATGTCGCCATCAAAGTTTTGCATCCTCACTTGACCGGAGATGAAGAGTTCGCCGCGCGCTTTCGTCACGAAGCCAAAGCGATTGCGGCGCTAGAGCATCCTCACATCGTCCGCGTCTATGACTTTGACGCCAACGGCGGCTTGGCATTCCTCGTCATGGAATACCTCAGCGGGACGAGTCTCAAAGCGCGGCTGCGCGAACTGAATGCCCTCCATGCCCACATCGAATTTGCCGAAACCGTACGCCTTGTGGCTGCGCTCGCCGATGCGCTGGCGTACGCGCACCATCGCGGCGTCATCCATCGCGATGTCAAACCCTCGAACGTCATCCTGACCACCGATGGTCGCCCCGTCCTCTCCGATTTTGGCATCGCCCGCATTATCGATGCCACCATCATCACCAACAGCAGCGGCTCGGTTGGCACACCCGCGTACATGTCGCCCGAACAAGGCAAAGGCGATTCCGGCGATGAACGTTCAGATATTTACGCGCTCGGCGTGGTCATGTATCAACTCTCTACCGGTCATCTGCCTTTCGACGCCGACACGCCGTACGCGATTATCCTCAAGCACATGACGGCTCCCTTGCCGCCGCCGCGCACGCTGCGTCCCGATTTACCCGAAGCAATCGAACGCGTCATTCTCAAGGCACTCGCCAAGAATCCTTCTGATCGTTATCAAACCGCCGCTGAATTTGCCAGCGCCGTGCGCGCTGCAATCGAACCACCGACCGTGCCAGCACCGCCTATCGATTTTTCACCGGCTCCCGTGCGCCATCGCAGTTTCGAACTATTCAACCACCGTCCGGCTTGGTTGAATCTCGTGCTGGTTCTGTTTACGATGGCGTTGTGCGTGATCTTGTTCATGGTCAGCGCACCCTGGCGCACCGAATTATTTTTAGCGAAGCTCGCTCAACAAACTCACACCGATTCGGCGCGCTCGACCTTGACCGTCCAAGGTCCCAACATGATCGTCGATACCTGGCTCGATCCGGATACGCCCGACGAATCTTGGCACACGGCGGAATTTGCTCAACTGCAAGGCGCGGACAAGCCCGACCGAATTTTGCTCGCCGCCAATATCACGCGCGTGCCGACCGAGGCAGCCATCATCTCGGCGACACTCGGCGTGCGCGTGGTGCGCTGGGGCAACGATCCATTTTCCGGCAAGATCGTCCTGCATCAAATGGCGACGCTGTGGCGAGCGTCGATTGCCACCTACAATACGCCATGGAGCGCGCCGGGCCTGATCGCCGGACGAGACTATGATCGCACACCGCTCGATATTGCGCCATTGCCGGAATCGGGCTGGGTGACCCTTAACGTGACGCCTGCTGTCGTCGCCTGGCACGAACGTTCGCGGCTGGGTGGCGGACTGCTCCTGATGTTGTCCGAGGACAGTCACCCCTCCGCGCATTTTCGCGTTTACATGACCGATCATCCTGATTCCGCTTCGCGTCCCATATTAACCATCGCGTACCAGGCGGCCCAATGAGCGACGACGCGCCATATTTGATCGATCAAGCTGGACGAAAATTTCCGTTGGTCGAACCGATCACCACGATGGGGCGGTCTGCCCAGTGCAATGTTTTTATTCCCGATCATCATGCCTCGCGCCATCATTGCGAAATCCAGTGGGATGGCGATACATGTACGCTGACCGACTTAGGAAGCGCGAATGGCACTAGCGTCAATGGTCGCCGCGTCACTACTCCGCACACGCTGCGCGATGGTGACGAGATCGCTATTGCGAGCGCCGTATTTATTTTTCACGACCCAGCTTCCACGCTGCGCAATGTACATCTCCCCTTGCTCGTCGTCGACGCGGCGACCGGCGAGATTTGGATCAATCGTCAACCAATTTCGCTATCGCCCAAAGAGCAAGCGCTGTTTGACCTCCTCTATCAAAATAAAGGACGCCCGTGCAGCAAACAAGACATTGCGCAAGCGGTCTGGCCTGAGTATCAGGCAGAGGTGTACGATTACCAGATCGAAAGTTTGGTCAAGCGCGTCCGCGAAAAAATCGAAACAGACCCGTCGAACCCCCGGTTGATCTTGACGGTGCATGGGCGGGGATACAAGATAGTCGGATAGTCGAATAGTCGAATAGTCTTTTAGTCGCGTGGTCGATTGTTTTCGATCACGCGATTTCATTTTGCCACAAGACGATTTGAGATTTGACGACCTGACTATTCGACTATCCGATTAATTGTTGGCTAATTGTTGGTTGATTGTTTGGCTGGGTTTGGGAAATCCGGTGCGCGTTGGCGTAAACTACGATCATCAACAATCAAGTCGAAAGAGGTGATTCCCATGTTACGACCAAGACGACGAATGGTGTGGACACGCCGGCATTGGTACTGGGGCGGCGGAAGCGCATTCTTGTTCTTGCTGCTGCTGTGTGCACTCTTGTTTCTCTGTCGCGCCAGTTTGTTTTTGCGCTAGTCTCAAGGAGGTTCACCATGCGAAATTTTCTCATCGGTTGTTTGAGCGTCATCGTATTGGGCTTGCTCGGCGTGATCGTCCTGATCGGTTGTCGCGTGATGCAAGAACGTGAAAACGTATCGCCGATTGTGCCACAACCTGTGAGCGCCGTTGCCCCAACGATCAAAATTACTTTGCCCGCCACCGGCTCGCGCGTGCGCATCGGTCAAGCATTTCTGGTCCACGCAGTTGCAGTTGATCCGCGGGGCATTTACAGCATCGATGCAGCAGTGGACGGCCAAATGCAAACGCCCGTTGTCGCCGCGCCGCCGTTGACCACTTTTTCCGCCGCGATTCCGATTACCTTGCCGACGAAAGGCGTTCATACTATCGTGGTGCAAGCCAACAGCACGACAAGTTTGAAAAGCGAACCGGCAGCGATCAAGGTGGTCGCCGTGCAAGCGTTGAGCGATCCGACAAATCCCGACGATCCGCCTGCACCGGCTCCGCTGCCGCAACCCAATCCGAATCCGGTCAATGGCTCAGCCACGATCAGCTTTACGGCGAATCCGACGAGCGTTCAACCCGGACAATGCAGTACGCTGCGCTGGGATGTGGACAATGTGCGCGAAGTTTATTTTGAAGGGGCCGGCGTCGCCGGACATGCGGACCAACAACAATGTCCAAGCCAAAACACGACGTATACGCTCACCGTGATTTTGATCGATGGCAGTGTACGGACGTCAACTGCAACCGTCGCCGTTGGAAACAGCAGTCCCAGCGGCCAAGCGCCCGTAGCTCCGGCGAATCTGCGCGTCACATCGACCACGCAAACCACGGCGCGTATCGCCTGGGATGATCGCGCCAACAACGAAGACGGTTTCGAAATTCAGATCGAAGGCGGCGCAAGTTCTCGCCTCGGCGCAAATGCGTCGCAATTCGAGGCGACCGGTTTGACGTGCCATCGATCCTACAATTTTCGCGTGCGGGCGTTCAATGCGACCGGCAATTCGGCGTGGAGCAATCAGGTCACCGCGCAAACACTCGCCTGCGAGGCGGGAGCCACCGCACCCACTGCCCCGACGAATCTGCGCGTCACCTCGACGACCAAGACAAGCGCGCGGCTGGCCTGGGATGATCGCTCGAACAATGAAACGCGATTCGAAATCGACATGGAAGGCGGAGCTGATTCCACGGCGAGCGCAAACGCGACGCAATCTGAAATCACCGGACTGACCTGCAATCGCGCGTACAACTTTCGCGTGCGCGCCGTGAATGCCGCGGGCAATTCTGCGTGGAGCAATCAAGTCACCGCGCAAACGCTTGCGTGCGATGGCGCGCAAGGCGTACCGGCTACGCCCGCTGCCCCATCGAATCTGCGCGTCACCTCGACAACCAAGACGAGCGCGCGCATCGCGTGGAACGACAACGCCAACAACGAGACCGGTTTTGAGATCAGCGTCGAAGGCGCACCGGATGCAACTGCCGGAGCGAACGCAAGCCAGTATGAAGCGACTGGATTAAGTTGCAATCGTGCATACAATTTTCGCGTGCGAGCGGTGAACGCGGCAGGCAATTCCGCGTGGAGCAATCAAGTCACCGCGCAAACATTAGCCTGTCAATAACACAATTGTAGAGCAAGTCTCTGACTTGCTTGGCAAGTTAGAAACTTGCCCTACTTGGAGGAAAACTATGCAATCCCTCACGCGCCGCGACTTCATTCGGCTCGCGGCGATAAGTCTCGGCAGCGCGGTGCTGGCAAGTTGCGGAGGTCGAGAACCGATGCCAGTAGCACAAACGCCATCGATCAGCGTCTCACCCACTCTCGTCCCAGCCAACGCAACGGATGCGTCGGACATGATTCTCACCAACGGCAGAATCATCACGATCGACAACAAGGACACCATCGCACAGGCAGTTGCGATCAAGAACGGCCGCATTCAAGCCATCGGCAAAAGCGACGAGATTCAACTGCGCGCCGGAAGCGCAACTAAGCTCGTCGATCTGAAGGGCAAATCCGTTACGCCTGGGTTGATCGATCCACACAACCACATGCAAGTCGTGGGCATGATGAGCGTCGAGTACATTCCGTTCATTCTGCCGGAGGTCAACTCCATCGACACGCTGCAAAAGAAACTGGCGGGTCTGGTCGCCAAAACGCCCAAGGGTTATTGGATTCAAGGTTACTATTTCCACGTTGGCGCAGGCGTTGTGCCGCGCCGTCAAGACTTGGACAAGGTTGCGCCGGAACATCCTGTGTGGATCATCCAACAGGGCGGGCACTTTGGCGTAGCAAACAGCGCCGCGCTAAAGGTCGCCAACATCACCGCCAGCACGCCGAATCCGCAAGGCGGCATTATCGAACACGACAAAAGTGGCGAACTTACCGGCGTCTTTTACAATCATCGCGCGATGGACCTCTTGCGCCGCAATATCAAACTTGATAAAGAAGATGACCCGCGCACGTACGTCTTGTCGCCGCAAGACACCTTCGCCGCGTATGGCATTACCAGCTTTGAAGACAATAACGTGCGCGGCACCGAAAACGTCAAAGCGTATTTCGACGTAGCACGCCAAGGCAAGATGAAAATTCGCGGCGGCATCTATTACACGCTGGAATGGCCCGCCGACGTGAACACCGCGCTGACCCAGGTCGAACGCTACGAAGACGCGATGATGCGCTTGTCCGGTTTCAAGTTCCTGATCGACGGTCAAACGCCGACGGCATATTGTCATCAACCGCACAATGGCATCAGTTGGAATATGGCCACCTGGGATCCGGCGATGTTCAAGCGTGCTGTGCGCGCCATGCACGACACGGGACTGCAAGTCGGCGTCCACTGCATCGGCGATGCGGCGACGGATTTGGTGATCGATGCCTACGAAGAAGCGATGAAAGCAAACCCGCGCCCCGATCCACGCCATCGCATCGAGCACGCCGTCGTCACCACGCGCGATGCCACTCGGCGCATGAAAGACCTGGGAATCGTCGTCAGCACGCAGCCCGCCTTCATCTACACCGGCGGCGATGGGTGGCTCAAACAGTTCGGCGAAGAACGCGGCAAACGGCTGTGCGTCACGCGCGAATGGCTCGACAACGGCGTGCATCTCGCGCTCGGTTCCGATGCACCGACCGGGCCATTGATCTCGCCGCAGATGACACTCGCAGGCGCGACGATGCGCATCACCTTCACGAACAAAGTCCTAGGACAAGACCAATGCTTGACGATCCAAGAGGCATTGCGCGCGCATACGATCGGCGGGGCGTACGCCGCGCACGAAGAAAAAACCAAGGGCTCGATTGAAATTGGAAAACTGGCAGACCTCGCGGTGTGGAACGAAGACCCGTACTCAGCCGCTGACCACATCGGCGCAGTTACCATCACGCAAACAATTGTGGGAGGCAAAACGGTCTATCCTGCAACGGCATGAAAAAGGAAAAAATAACTTTCGTGATCCCCCCTTGACGACGAACAACCGTTCGATTAGAATCGGGCTGTGTGATTTCGCTCAAGGAGGGTACAATGGCAAAACCAAATATGACTGTTCCTAAACCCGCAACCGGCGCTGTGATGCTCCTCATCGGCACCCGCAAAGGCGCGTTCATTTTGCGTGGCGATAAAACGCGGCGCAAGTGGAAGCTGTCCGATGGGATGCACATCGGCGCAGTCGTCAACGATATGGTGATGGACTCGCGGAGCAACAGCCGCACGATCTTGATGGCAGCCCACACCGGACATCTGGGTCCTACCGTGTTTCGTTCAACTGATTTGGGCAAAACGTGGAAAGAAGCATCCCGGCCCCCTGCGTTTCCCAAAGCGCCCGAAGGTGAGCAAGGCATTTCGGTCCATCATAACTTTTGGATTTCACCGGCGCACGCAAGCGAGCCAGGTGTTTGGTACATCGGCACATCGCCGCAAGGATTGTTTCGTTCTGAAGACGATGGGGCAACCTGGGAACCGGTGAATGGATTCAATCAACATCCACAATTTAAAACCTGGTGGAATCCGCCGGACGAAGGTCCGCCCGATGGACCCACTTTGCATTCGATCAGCATCGACCCGCGCGACGTAAATCATATGTATCTCTGTCTCTCCGGCGGCGGCGTGTTTGAATCGTTCGATAAGGGAAACGATTGGCATCCGCTCAACAAAGGCCTCGTGTCGGAGTTTTTGCCGGTGCCGGACGCCGAAGTAGGACATGATCCGCATCGAATCGTCATGAATCCACTCAATCCTGATCGATTCTATATGCAAAATCATTTCGGTGTGTACCGCATGGATCGAAACGAGGGATGCTGGGTCAACATCGGCAAAACACTGCCCAAGCCGTACAGCGATCACTCGTACCCGATTGTCACTCATCCACGCGATCCGGATACGGTGTGGCTCTTCCCTCTCGATGGCACATTTCCGTTGGGACGCGTGAGTCCGAATGGCAAACCCGCAACATTCGTCTCGCACAACGGTGGCAAAACGTGGAAGAAACAAAACAAAGGTTTTCCAAAACGCGACGGCTGGTTCTCGCTCAAACGTCAAGCGATGAACCCTGACCTACATGATCCCGTCGGCGTTTATCTCGGCACGACCGGCGGCGAAGTGTGGGCGAGTCGGAATGAAGGCGAATCGTGGGCGCGGCTGCTGACTTCGCTGCCGGAGATTTATTCCGTGCGCGTGGCAGAGCTATGAAATTGGACCGTCATTCTGAGCGCAGCGAAGAATCTCGCTTCATGGAACGAGACCTTTCGCTCCGCTCAGGGTGACGACCGGACCGTCATTCTGAGCGCAGCGAAGAATCTTGTTTCATGGAACGAGACCCTTCGCGGAGTTTACACTGAGCGACGCGAACGTGCTCAGGGAGACATGCATAAGGTGAGCTATGAAAGTTCGGATTCCATCGCCGCTGCTGTCGTACACCAAATCGAAAGAGGTTGAAGCGAACGGCACAACGTTGGCGGATGTGTTTGCGGATTTGGATCGACAATATCCCGGCTTGCGCTTTCGCGTCATCAACGAGCAAGACGAAATTCGCGAACACATCAAGATATTTGTTAATTCAAGTGTCGCTAATAGTCTAGCCGATTCTGTCGGTGCGAACGATGAAATTCACATTATTACAGCCATCAGCGGCGGAACGTAACGTCCAGACCCCAGAGTTAACTCTGGGGTCTGGTTTTACAAGCGGACCACACTTTGGCTGATCATATGAAATTACCATAATCGCTTTTTAAGAGCAATGACCGAATGTCACAGAATTCAACTCCAAAGGATTCGCAAATCTTTTGCGTAAGAGGGGTTGCCATTTGTCAAGAAAATGACTATAATGGGTAACGAAGGAAATCATACACGCGGATAAAATTTAATTCCGCGGTTGAAAATCGGTGCGCGGGGGAAAATCAATGGTTCCAAGCGGTGGACGTCCAAGTCCCCAGGAGGCAACTCTCAAGGCAAAAGCTACGAATGGCAACAAGGTCAGCCCAATGAGCGAATTGACCGATCTGGAGTTGGGCTTTAAAAAGCTCAAGTACGGTGAGATCGTCTCAGGCACAATTGTGCGGGCAGACCCACGCGAAATTTTGATTGACATTGGCGCAAAATCAGAAGGCGTGGTCGAACAAAAAGAATTGGAAAAGATGAGCGCCGATGCAGTCAAAAAACTGCACGTGGGCGACCAAATCTTGGCGTTCGTCGTTCGACCAGAAAATCGCGACGGCAACGTGGTCTTGTCGCTCGTGCGCGCGCAATTGGAACACGATTGGCGCGATGCGGAAGAACTCTTGAAAACCGGCGAGATTTTTGACGCCCAAGTCGCCGGGTTTAACAAGGGCGGTTTGATTGTGCGCGTTGGCAAGGTTCGCGGTTTCGTTCCGGCAACTCAATTGGAAAGTGTCGGACGACGAAAAGAAGCAACTGGGGGCGAAGGAGCCGGCGAGTTGGATTTGAGCACGCTCGTCGGAAAGAAACTCAAGCTCAAAGTGATTGAATTGGATCGTGAGCGCAATCGGCTCATCTTGTCCGAACGGGCTGCCATGCGCGAAACGCGCAAAGCGCAAAAAGAGCATTTGCTGGAAAATCTGAAAGAAGGCGATGTCCTGACTGGCACCGTCACCAGCGTGGCCGACTTTGGCGTGTTTATCGATTTAGGCGGCGTGGATGGCATGATTCACTTGTCCGAAATGTCTTGGACAAAAATCGGTCATCCGAAAGACGTGGTCAAAGTTGGCGACCAAGTCCAAGTCCAAGTTTTGAACGTCGAACGCGAACGCGAACGAATCGCGTTGAGTCTGAAACGGCTCACCAAGGAACCCTGGCAAACCGTCGAAGATAATTACAAAGTGGGCGATCTCGTCAACGGAACGATCACCAAGCTGGCGTCCTTTGGCGCATTCGCGCGCCTTGACGACAACATCGAAGGCTTGATCCACATTTCCGAACTTGCCGACCGACGGATCAATCATCCCAAAGAAGTCGTGAAGGAAGGCGATATGCTCCAACTGCGCGTGATTCGAGTCGATGCCGCACGACGGCGACTCGGCCTCTCGCTCAAACGAGCATCCGAAGAGTACGCAGGAGACGTCAGCGGAGTGGAAACGCCCGAAGATTGGCCCGATCCTACCAACGAAGAAGAAGAATCGAACGGCTAACATCGCAGAACTGTGGCGTCCCTGCTTTTGATGGGACGCCTTTTAATAACTCACCTTACTCATGTCACCCTGAGCACGTTAGCTTCGCTCAGTGTAAACCATGTGGTGAGCGTAGCGAATCCATCCGCAAAGGGTCTCATTCCATGGAAAGAGACGCGAAGCGTTCACTGCGTTCAGAAATGACAATTTGTTGGCAGATGGGTTATTTTCGACGAGCGAAACATCTGCATCCCCATGTGAGATTTTTCTCTCTTCGAATCTGGCACTGCCTGCCAGTACCATATATGACTGTGAAACTTTAATTAACAATCAACATTCTTGCCTGACCGATTCCAAGACCGAACTATCGTCAGGTTTAGCACGTAATATTGTTAGAGCGTTGCCTAATCTGCTCCGACAACAAGCGTGACTTGTACCGAGAGGTGAACTATGATGTCCGATAAATTGGACAAATTTACAAAACGCGCGCGACGCGTTCTGACCTATGCTCAAGAAGAAGCGGTGCGTCTAAATCACAATTATATCGGCACAGAACATTTGCTGCTGGGACTGATTCGTGAAGAAGAAGGCATGGCAGCCAAGGTTCTGCGCGATCTGGGGATTGAGCAAATTCGCGTGCGTCAGATTGTTGAAGATATTGTCGGACGCGGACAATCCGCACCGGGCGGTCGGCTGAGTCTGACGCCGCGCACCAAGCGCGTGATCGAACTGGCCGTCGATGAAGCGCGTCGCCTGGGACACCATTACATCGGCACCGAGCATTTGCTCTTGGGTCTCGTGCGCGAGGGGGATGGCATCGCCGTCAATGTTTTGAAAAGCATGAACGTCAGCCCCGATAAAATCCGCAATCAACTCGCCAAAGCGGTGATGGAATCCCAGCCCGAAAAAGTCACGACCGAAAAGAAAAAGGCGGGCGAATCCAAGACGCCGCTCATCGATCAATTGGCAACCGACCTGACGGCTCTCGCCGAAGAAAACAAACTCGATCCGGTCGTGGGTCGCCAAAAAGAAATTGAGCGCGTCATTCAGATTCTCTCACGCCGTACCAAGAATAACCCCGCGCTCGTCGGCGAACCGGGGGTCGGCAAGACTGCGATTGTCGAAGGACTCGCCCAAGCCATTATTCAAGGAAACGTTCCCGGTCCCCTGCTCAACAAACGCGTCGTCCAACTCGACGTTGGCTCGCTCGTCGCCGGCACGATCTATCGTGGACAGTTTGAAGAGCGCATGAAGCGCGTCATCGACGAACTCAAAGGCAGCAAAACCATTCTCTTCATCGACGAACTGCACATGGTCGTCGGCGCAGGTTCTGCCGGCAGCGCCGTGGACGCCGCGAATATTTTGAAACCTGCGTTGTCGCGCGGCGAACTCCAAGTCGTCGGCGCAACGACGCTAGAAGAGTACCGCAAACATATCGAAAGCGATGCTGCGTTGGAACGCCGCTTCCAACCGGTGCGCGTTGAAGAACCCAGCATCGAAGAAACGGTCGAAATCCTCAAAGGTATTCGCCCCCGTTACGAACAACACCATCAATTGAAAATTACAGACGAAGCGCTTGTCTCCGCCGCGCATCTCGCCACGCGCTACGTCACCGAACGATTCCTGCCGGACAAGGCCATCGATCTGATCGACGAAGCGTCCAGCCGCGTGCGAATGTACAAAGCGCCCAAGCCACCGGAATATCAGCAGACCGATTCGCAGATCAAGGAACTGGTCAAGGAAAAACAAACGGCGGTCGAACAAGAACAGTTCGATCTGGCCGCCGAATTGCTGGGCAAAGAAACTGACCTGCGCGAAAAATTGAATATGATGAAACTGAACTGGCTCGAAGCGACGGGCACAACGCCGCCCAAAGTGACGAGCGAGGACATCGCCGAAGTCGTGGCGATGTGGACCGGCGTCCCCGTCACACGCATCGCCGGCGAAGAAAGTCAGCGCTTGCTCAAGATGGAAGAGGAACTCCACAGGCGCATCATCGGTCAGGAAGAAGCGATCTCGAACGTCGCCAAAGCGGTGCGCCGCGCCCGTGCTGGGTTGAAAGACCCCAAGCGTCCGATTGGTTCGTTTGTGTTCCTGGGACCGACCGGCGTCGGCAAGAGTGAACTCGCCAAAGCCCTCGCCGAATTCATGTTCGGTGATGAAAAAGCGCTGTTCCAACTCGACATGTCTGAATTCATGGAACGCCACAACGTGTCGCGCTTGGTTGGCGCACCGCCCGGCTATATCGGCTTTGACGAAGGCGGTCAACTGACCGAGCACATTCGCCGCCATCCGTACTCGGTCGTGCTATTCGACGAAATTGAAAAGGCGCATCCCGAAGCGTTCAACATGTTGCTGCAGATTTTGGAAGACGGACACCTCGCCGACGCCAAGGGTCACAAAGTCGATTTTCGTAACACGATCATCATCATGACCTCGAACATCGGCGCAGACTTGATTCAGCGCGACGCCGTCCTGGGATTTAGTGGCAAACGCAGCGAAGTCAAAACGCAAGAAGATGCGTACAAGAACATGCGCGAAAAGTTGATGAATGAACTCAAGCGCCTGTTCCGTCCCGAATTCTTGAATCGTCTCGATAATATCGTTGTGTTCCGCGCACTAACCAAAGACGACATCAAGCAAATAGTCGATATTCAAATCGGTTACTTGCAGCCGCGCTTGAAAGAACACGAACTCAAGCTCGAAATGACCGAAACCGCCAAGGCAAAACTCGCGGACGAAGGATTCGATCAACAACTGGGCGCGCGTCCATTGAAGCGCGTGATTCAGCGCACGCTTGAAGACCCGCTTTCGGAAGGTGTCTTGTCCGGCGAATTCAAACCGGGCAGCACGCTCATCGGTGACCTGGTTGATGGTGAATTCAAACTCACCGTCAAAGAATATCGACCGGGCGACGGCGATGATGGCGGCATCAAAACCCCCGAGCCAGAATTGGCTCCGCTGTAAGAATCTTACCTCACGGATGAAAAGAAGCATGGAAAATTAATTTTCCGTGCTTCTTTGTTTCCAGGGAAAGAAAAATGTGGATTCTTTATTGACCCTGTGTTGCTCATTCTCTGCGCGTATTCGCTTTCACGTCATCGCATTATGAGCGGCAAAAATATCCAATTGCCAAACTCGAACGCGCCAATATCGCAACGCCCACCGTTGGGGAATGGCCGGCGTGAGCCGCGTTGATCGACAGAGATGAGCGCGCCGAGAATATCGCGACAGCCACCGGTGTTGCCGGCATCGATGGCTTGGCTGGTCGATTGCAAAGCCAGATTCAATGTTGAACCACCATTGTATGCTGGTGGATAGCTCAATTGTGGAACAACTCCTGTAATATTATTTCCGGTCGAGCCAACAAGCGAGCATCCACTCGTTGTTTGAACCAGATTGAAATCTTCAGAGTTTATCGTACCCTTGCAATCATCCGCCGTACTGCACGTGAGGCAAGCATTACTGTAATCATAGTTGCCTGCCACAATTGAATTCCTAACATTGACGGTGCCGCCCTGGCGACTAATGCCTCCGCCCGTGCCGGTATTGTTACTGTCCCAATCCGAATAGTTTCCGGCGATGGTGACATTGTAAAGGCCGGTTGTTCCACTGCTGTCGTTGTAGATTCCGCCTCCGTTATTATTTGCGACGTTGAGGTACAATGTGCTATTCACGAGCGTCGCCGTTCCCCACAGATTGTAGATGCCTCCACCGCCAGTCGAACCACTCGTTGCGGTGTTACTAAAGATGCCGCTGCTCGTAATATTCAATATGCCGCTCGAAGAAATCCCGCCATTGAAAATGCCGCCACCCATCGATGCAGTATTGCTATCGATGGCGCTATTCACGAGCGACACAATACCTCCATCGACTTGAATTGCGCCGCCCAAAAAATCCGTGGTGTTTCCATTCAAGCTCGTATGATCGAGTAAGACAGTTCCGTTCGTATTGTAGATGCCTCCGCCACCGCCTGTAAATGGAATCGTCGCCGTATTGCCGTTGATGAGACTCTGCGTGATCGTCAATGCGCCCGAATTCCAAATGCCTCCACCCGAACGAGGATTGCCAATCGTGGCGGCGTTGTTCATCACAATGACATTATTGAGCAACAGATGACCGACGTTATGAATGCCGCCGCCCAAATCGGACTTGCCATTCCGAATCGTCACACCAGAAATACTGACGACCGTTGGCGCTGACGAAATCGTAAACACGCGATTGTTCGTCACGCTGCCGTTGCCGTCGATGATCGTATTGGCTGCGCCATTGCCGACGATGGTCATGTTCGCGTTGAGCGCGACTTGGCTGGTGAGAAGATAGGTGATGCTGCCAGCTAGACCAAAAATGATCGTCGAGCCGGGCGCAGCGTTAGCTTCTTGCACCGCAGCGCGCAATGTGCAAACGTGATTGCCGTTCGCCGTTTCGCAAATGCCATCGCCGGGATTCCAATCGCCGGCGTCCGCATTGCTATCGACTATGAAGGTCGCGGCGGCTGGGTTGGCGTTTCCAGATTTTGGCATCGAAAGAATAATCAATACCAAAACCAGAATTGGTAGAGCTTTGATAATCGTGCGATTCACATTCACCTCCCAGTGAGCGCCACAACAACGAATTTGGGAATAAACGAATGACGATCCACGTCCGGAATTCGTTGTTTCCTAAATTCGTTGTTGTACTTTTCCCACGATCTATTTGACGATCAATGGCAAATACAATCTTTGATTCAATATCGCCTCCGTCCCTGTGCCGTAAAAAACATACGCCGCGCCCGCATCCTCGAAATGCAACGAATGATTTGAAACGACGTGCGAACGCGAGCCGATAATCAAATCGAGTCCGCCATCGGAATCGAAATCTGCGCCGCCAAAGGAATACCCGAACTGATCGCCATTCAGTTCGCCGAAGATGAGCCAGCTTGCACGATCAAGAATATTTTGAGTGCCAGCAATTGCGCCACCATAAATTGCATACGCTCGATTGGCGAAAATGTCACCGATAAAAATATCGCTCTTGCCATCGCCGTTCCAATCGAATGCGTACAGCGTCGTCGGCGCGATGCCGGTGATACGCGCCCACGCTGCCGCGCCAATCGTTTGCGTTGCCACCAATGTTCCTCCGCGCACGACATCGACTTCGCTCGTTCGTCCCAGGATGATGTCGGCTTTGCCATCCCCATCCACATCGCCTGCTGCAAGCCAATCGCCATTCAAGCCGGTGATCGTGGCATCGGCAGGCGTAGTCGCCAGGTCGCGCGTGCCAGCCGACAGCGGTCCGTAAAAAACGTACGCAGTCGTCGGCGAGCGCGCAATCAAATCTAATTTGCCGTCGCCGTTCACATCGCCCACCGCGACGCCACTCAACTGGGAATTATTCGCGGGACCGTAAATCGTCAAACTAGCGGGCGTGGTTTTCAAATCCCACAAAGGGGGCAAGCTATTGCTGCCGAAAAGCACAAACACCGCGCCTGCCTCCGTTCGATTCGAGGGTCCCGTCGCAAATGCTTCCGCCACCACCACATCGTCGATGTTATCGTTGTTGAGTTTTCCTGCAACCAAAGAATTCTTGCCGCCAAAAGTGGACGTGTTTTCGCCGGAGCGGACGCGCCATGTTGCTTGCATCGTCGGCGAAAGCGTTTTCGTGCCAGACAAACTCGCACCGCCTTGAAAAATAAAAACGGTACCGGTGACGCCAAAGTTCGCCGCGCCGGACGCGCCGATGATGAGATCGCGTGTGCTGTCGCCGTTCACATCGGCGGTCGCAAACGCTTGCGCGATGTGCTGCTGATGAATATTCGAGCGAATCTCTAAACTCGCCGTCGAGGTGTACAAATCGATCA
This sequence comes from Chloroflexota bacterium, assembly GCA_016215025.1. Classification (GTDB taxonomy): domain Bacteria; phylum Chloroflexota; class Anaerolineae; order UBA4142; family UBA4142; genus JACRMI01. Next base: position 31,218 of record JACRMI010000139.1, on the reverse strand, counting down.
CGCCGAGTCGGCGGGTGGCATTGTTGAAGATGGAGAAAACTCGGCCGGTGTCGTTGGGTCCGTTATCGAAATCTTCCGAGAGATTGGGCGCACCGGCGATCAAATCAGCGCGCCCGTCGCTGTTGACATCGCCTCCCCACACGGCATTGCCAATCCAATCGTTCGATCCGGTCGAGCCAGGATTTTCTTGCGGATTGCCCGGACCGATCAGCGTCAAATCGGCGGGCTGAGTCGCCAACCGACGAATCGTTTGCGCGATGCCGGTGCGTTCATCGGCTCCCATATCGATTTTGAACAAGCCGCTTGGGCCGATCATCGCGCGCGGCTCGCCGTCAAAATCGGTATCAGGCGCATTCGTATGCGTGCCAGCATCGATCGCAGGTGAGCCGGCGTTGAGATGAAAAGTCGAATCGAGATTCGGATTGATGATGATGTTGCTCACATCGAGCGCAAAACCTTTGACATTGTTCGGATAGTTGTAAAAATTGTTGTACGTCACGCTGACGGGGATTGACGCCGTGAGACTGATGCCCGTCGTCCCGGCAACACCTTTGCCTTGCAGAATATTATTGGTCGCGGTCAACGCCGCGCCTGTGCGAATGCCCTGCCCGTTATTGTTCGCGAATGTGTTGTTGAGCAACAAGCCAGGACTGGTACCGCGCGCCGAGAGTCCGCCCACCGACGTATCATTGGACCAAGCATAGTTGTTACTAACGATTACATTCGTCAGCGTATACGGACTGTTGAAAAAATCGAGTCCGCCGCCCAAGCCATAAAAGGGAGTGTTGCCCGCGCAATTATTATCCAGGCGGGTCGAATCGATGGTGATCGAACTGTTCCGCGCGTGCAGACCGCCACCGTACCCTTCGCAATTGATCGACGTTTTGTTATTCGAAATCTGCCCGCCTTGGATCGTCAGTGTCGATGTGAGTATCGCCAAGCCGCCGCCATTGCCAAAGAGCGTATTGCCGTTGGCGCGATTACCTGAAATAACATTGCCAGTCAACTTCCCATTGCTGGATTGGATTTGCAATCCACCGCCGGAAGGATAAAGATTGTACTTGTAACTCGCCGTGTTGCTCAGAATGTTGTTCGCCGTAAGAGTGAACGCTGGAGAACTGTCGATGAAAATTCCGCCGCCGTAGCCAAATGCGCCGCCAAAACTAAACGCCACCACGCCATTTGCCGTGTTGCTCATCACGGTATTGTTCGTCATATTCACGACCGCGCCAGAAACGTACACGCCGCCGCCGTAACCAACATCGAAGGCCGGAGTGGTGCTTGTGATCGTCGCCGCAGAATTGCTTTGAATGAGATTATTGGTCAGCGTGACGGGTCCACCGCCAAGGATAGCGACGCCACCGCCAAAACCAGCCGAATCGGTGATGAGATTGTTGGCGATAATATTGCCGGTGAGCGTTGCCTGCGTACCTTCTAATTCAACGCCGCCGCCATATTCGCCGGAGCTGGCCGGTATAACATTATTCTGGATTCGATTATTTTGAATCACCGGCGCGCCGCCTTGAACCCAGATGCCGCCACCGTACAAATACGCGATATTGCCGGTGATGATGTTATTGTTGACGAGCGCGTTGCTGCCCCTAATCCGAATTCCGCCGCCGTGATTTCCACCACCGCCGCCGGTGATCGTAAACCCATCGAGGGTCGGAGCGGCAGGTCCTTCGATGTCCACCACCGAAATATCCGGTGTCGTTGGCAAAACCTTGGAAATGTTCAATGCGGGATTCTGCGTCATCCAATCGCTGCACGTATAGCCGCCGTAGAGGTGAACCGTTTTCGAGATGTAGAGATTGCCGCTCACCGCTGGTTTCGCCTCGATGTAATTTCCGCCCGCGACTTTGATAATATCGCCGGGCTGGGCCGCATCAATAGCCGCTTGAATCGTCTGTGAGTAAATGCCCGAACTGTTGCAGACGCGAAACTCGTTGACGGTGGGTGCATTACGAAGCGATATCGGATTGGCTGGCTCGGGTAAGAGCGTGGTGGCGTGCGTAGGGTTTGAATCGATGATAAGAAGGAGGAGGGCAATGAAGCCAGCAAGAATAGAACTCGCCAAGAACAAGCGGACCGTTCGGTCTTTCATGGAGTCACCTATGCAAACTGCGTCGAGTACGCAGCGAAAAATAAAAACGTCACCACAAACGCGGGGAGCGTCAGTGGCGACGATGATTCTCTAACGAACCGAGCTACGATTTGATTGCCCCGCACTCATCACGAGGACCAAGTAGAACCTGTTTGAAGCAGTCCAGAGTATAAGCGAACGTCGCCCTGTCAGTCAATGGGGTAATCGCAACCAACTATATTGCCAGTACTTCACGAAACACTCTTTTGTCATTTCTCGCTCCGCTCGAAATCCCGTTTTTCGGTTGGAATGACGAGATTTCTCGGTCGCTCCGCTCCGTCGAAATGACAGTTCGTCAAGTACTGATTGCGAGGAGCGACAAAAACGCGTATCGTTGACAATATAATACCGAGCGACGAAGCAATCTCATTCTACGGTTGACGCGAAGCGGCTTCGTCGCTCTATTGCTTGTCAATTACGACACTTGTTCCCATCGCTCCCCGTAGTGACCTGACCGTTCGCAATGACATTTCGCCGGAAACCGGCTAACTCATTTTGGCGTATAATAAACACAGGATGAATGATAGCCAGCGCGCCCCCAAATCCAATAGAGCTTTTCTTGCCTTCTTCGCACTCTATGCGGCTGGGTCGGTGTTTCTGTTGTTGCTCGGTCTTGGTTCGGCGCTGGCAACTTACTTGCCGCGTGTCCTCGACGCATTGCAAACCTGGGGACAGACGATAGATGTCTTTGGACTCTTTGCACGTGGCATCGCTCAAGGATCGCGACTCTCCGCCAGCCCCGCGCAAATTGTCATCGATTACGTGCTCAGTCTCATCAATTTGAGCGTCGGCATTTTTATCGTTCTGCGACGCCCCTGGGATTGGGTTGCACGCTTGTTGGGCATTGGCATGGTCGGCACGGCGATGGCGTTCAATTTCCAAGCGCATAGTGTTGTCGCCATCGCAAGTTCCACCATCGTTCCACTGCGTCCAATCTTTGTTTATCACTTTATCTTGCACGCGGTCTCCGGCGCAACGTACGTTCACGCGCTCTTGCTTTTTCCCAATGGCAAACTCGTGCCGCACAAGTCACTCGGACTTATGATCGTCATTTATTTGCTGATGATCGAAGAGATTGCCTTCCCCGTCTTGAAATACATTTTCGGCACATCGCTGTTTCTGGCGCCCGTACCGCGCGCCAGCATCGTGAATCCACTGCAGGCGATTTTGCTGTATTGGTTCAGTGTCAACGGCGGCGGCTTGCTCATGTCGATCTTTCATATTTTCTTTGGCGTGCAATCGCCCATCTCGAACTTTGGTTCGATCATCCAAGCCGAGACCGCATTTTTCGTTTTGCTCTATGGCTTGCTCATTCCCGCCATCGGCGTCACGTCGCAAGTGTACCGCTATCGATTCGTATCGACCGCCGAAGAAAAACAGCGCACGAAACTCGTCGTGTGGGCGTTGGCGTGCAGTTTCACCATCGGCTTGCTTTTCTTTTTTCTGGAGATTCTCGCCGATATTCAAAATGCCGCCGTGTTCGACCTGACGACCTTGGAACGCTTGGAAGAATCGTCGTCGTGGATTTTTCCGCCGGTGTTCGCCGTCATTCCGATCAGTCTCGCCATTGCCATCCGCCGCTCGCGCTTGTTCGACATCGATTTTGTGATCAACCGCACGCTGGTCTATTTCCCGCTTACAGCGATTCTCGCCGGAGTGTTCGCCGCGCTGACGAATATCCTCCAGCGATTATTTCTCGCGTTGACCGGCGAAACCTCCGATGCCGCCGTCATCATTTCCGCGCTCATTGCGGCCGCCGCATTCACGCCGATTCGTGCGTACCTGCAGCGCCTGGTCGATGTGCGATTCCATCCTCGTACGTCCTTTGCGCCGCCAACACCTTCCATCGATCAATCACAGATTCAAGCCCAAGTTCGCAGTCTGATGGAACGCGCGGTGCAATCTTTCGATGCCAAGGGTGGCGCACTGTTTTGGGGAACGAACACTGAGACTGATCCGTTGCATACGTGCGGCGAATGGGAAGGTTCAAGTCATTTGACGGTCACGCTCGCAGAGCAAGGTGTATGTGTGGGAAAAATTTGCCTTGCCGAGCGACGAAACGGAATAGCGTACACCCGCTTCGATCAAGAAACCCTCGAACATGCAGCGAATCTCGTCGCAAGCGCAATTCGTCTGGCGCAAATTCAATAATCCACTCTTAAATTGGAGCCAAGCAGCATGACCACGCAAGACTATGTTCATGGGTATTCGGGAAGAGAAAAGGAACGCTTGCTCGATCAAGCGCATACGCTCAACGATTTGCTGCATCATGACACCATCTATCCACGGGGCAGCCAAGTTTTGGAAGCTGGATGTGGTGTTGGCGCGCAGACGATCATCCTCGCTCAGCACAGCCCCCAAACCCATTTCACCTCAATCGATATTTCTCCGCTATCGCTTCAAGTCGCGCGAACTCGTGCGTCGCAGCATAGTATATCGAACGTCGATTTTCAAGTGGCAGATATTTTCAACTTGCCCTTTGAAACAAATCGCTTCGATCACATTTTCGTTTGCTTTGTGCTCGAACATCTGCGTCAGCCCGTCGAAGCTCTAATGCGATTGCGGCAAGTTTTGAAACCTGGAGGGACCATCACTGTGATCGAAGGCGATCATGCCTCCGCCTATTTTCATCCCGATAGTCCCTTCGCGCAACGCCTGATCGATTGTCTGGTGGAGATTCAAGCAAGCAAGGGTGGCAACGCTCTAATTGGCAGACAAGTCCATCCATTGCTTTTGCGAGCGGGATACAAAAACATCACCGTTACTCCTCGCCAAGTGTACGCCGATTCAAGTCGTCCGGAGTGGGTGGAGGGATTTACCAAGAATACGTTCACGGCGATGGTTGCTGGCGTTAAAGAGCAAGCGATCCAAATGGGGTTGGTCGATCTTAAAACGTGGGAACGCGGCATCGCCGATTTGTATGCCACGGCTGGGGAAGAAGGCACATTCAGTTACACGTTTTTCAAAGGTATTGCGGTCAAGTAGCAATGTCATCGGTTGGAAAGCGACGGCTATTCGGCAAAAACGAACCAACTTTAAACTGAACTCCGCGCCAAAAGTTCTGGCGCGGATTTTGTTTTGGAAAAATTCTAGCGACTGGGGATGACCAACGTTTGTCCAGCAAAAATATTCTGCGTTGGCAATCCATTCGCTTTCATGATGGCATCTACGCTCGTGCCATACAACCGCGCAAGTGAATACAACGTGTCGCCGGGGCGCACCACATGGAGCGTCCGTTGGACAGTGGGTGTTGCGCTCGGCGCTGGCGTTGAGGTTGGCAAGAGTGGTCGCGTTGGCTCGACTATGGGAGGAGGCGGCGGAGCTACTGTTGGAATTGCGGTTGGTTCCAAAGTTGGAGTTGGGGTTACGCGTGCTGCCGTTCGTAAATCGCCGGGAACGACGGGCGATGTATAAAGCGTCAAATCCATCGTGAGACGTGATGTGTTCTTGTCTTGCACCATGTTCACATTGTTGACCACGATGCCTTTGAGCGCCAATTCTTTCATGTGCGCCGCAAAATCGACCAATCGATATGAATCACCTTGCGCTTGCAGCCGAATCGTCGAAACGATATAGGGACTGGACACCGTTTGCGTCGTGACGATTTGAGTTTGCAAATCCGTGATCTGCACTTGAGCCGCATTCGCTTCTTGATACAACCCGGCGGGTATTTGGCTCGCTTGTTGTTCCGTCAAAAACGCGCTGCGGTACGTCGCCAAAGTCGATTGCGTGGTCGATAATTGTCGTTGAAAATCGATTGGGCTAAGGTCGGCAACGCGGCGTGTATCGGCGAGCGACTTGCGCGCATCGGCAAGCTGGGTCATCACTTTATCGCGATTGCGCAAGCTAGGTTCAATCGTCGACGTAAAAAAGTAAACATAGCCCGCTGCCGCGCCGATCATCGCAATGATCGCCAGCACCGTGTATACCGCGTTGCGCGAAATATTCTCCAGAAAACTCAATCGCTCCATCATGGGGCTGGCACCTTTATTTCGGCGGTGATGATGAATTGAATCATCGTCGCCGCGACCGCTGGATCGTTCGCATCTTCGCCGGAGCGATCACGCCATCCGATGTACGCCGCCAGCCCAGGAACCTTGCCACTGTTGCGCGAGACCTTTGACGGCGTGACCGTTGGCGTTGGCTGCGCACATGGCGCCGTGTACAAGTTCGGGACCTCGCTGACGCGCACCTGATACGTCTTGTCCGAATTGTACTGACCGGACTTGTTGGAGACGGTGGCAATCGCCATTCCATCTTTCGTCGCTTGGAAACAAACTGCCGATGCAAAATTTCCAGAGCCAGGCGTGTGGTCGTCATTGCTCCACGTCGAATTGTCACCGGGGTTTACCGCGACAAAGGTATCGACGCCCAGCGCCAAATTCGAGGTGAGCACTTGGTAATAACGGCTCATCTTGACTGGGAAAGTTACCTTATCCATGTCGCCACTCGGATAGAAATTATGCGATTGCGTTTCGCCAATCAAAATCGTTTTCGCGGTGGCGTCTGTGTCATCTGGCTCATACGGATCGCGCATGTCGCGCGTTGGCGTCGCCGACGGTGTTGGCGAAGAAGGTGGAATGCGCGTGCGCGTTGCTGTCGGCGTGGCGGTCCCAGTGGGCACAGGCGTTGGCGTCGGCGTATATTCTTCCACGATGATGCTGTAGGTCTTGTCCGCACCAAAGCTCGCTCGATTCGAAATCCAAACGGTCGCAGCAGTATCCGCCCCCAAATGCTGATAATAAATCTCGGAATAGAGCGAGCCGGGGGTCGCATCGTCATTCGTAAGCAAGAGCGCACCGGAACGAACGGTCAAGTACGTATCGACGCCGGGCGCAAGACCGGTGGTGTGGATGTGATAAGAGCGTCCCATCTTGGCAAGAAAATAGACCGCATCCACATCGCCGCCCGGATAAAAATTATGCGATTGCGACTGGCTCATGGCAATCGGCTTGGGCTGATTTTCATCAGCTTCGTACGCATCGCGAAAATCTGGCGTGGCCGATGGCTGGATTGGCGCTGACGAAGTGATCGGCACAGAAGTTGGAAAAACAAGTTTTGGAAATGGTGTTTTCGTCGGCACCGGCGTCGCGATGGGCGTGGTCTGCGTAATCGCTGTGGTCGTCTTGGTGATGGCCACTGTCGGCGTAACGGCAACCGCATGGAACGACTGAACGACGACACGTGAAAAGACATTCGATTGTTCGAGCGACTGAGCGTACGCCGTGATGACATTGTCGTTGATCGCATTGCCGGTAATCGTGACACTGGTTGCCGTACGCGATATCGCCACTAAACTGATTTGCGTGGGATCGTACTTGCCAATCGCCGTCATGACCAGCGACCAATCGGCGCGCGGCGACGTCAGGGTGGGATACACGACATTGAACTGATTGATCTGCCCTTGCGTTTGCGCAATGGGCGTCATGTATTTTTGAATCGCGGGAATGGGTGTGGGGACTTGGGTCAACGACGTGCGCACGAATCCCAGATCGGTATTCATGCCTTTGACATCTTCGTTCACCGCCGTCGTCAACAAAAACAACGGCAAAAAGAAAACAAGCATACTGACCGCAGCCATCAACATGATCTTGGTGGTCTGCGAAAGTTTTTCCGGTTCCGCTGCTTGGGGCGCGAGCAATTTATCGACGGCATCTTCGTTCGGCAACTGTTTATTTTTTTCGCCCAGCATTCTCGAATTGACCGCCATGAATTAGAATCCTTGGAACCGATACATCAACAATGGCACGGGGTTGAAAAACAGCGCGACCAGTGCGCCAAAGACCAGAAAGGGCGCATATGCAATCTGCGTTTGCGCATTACCACGTCCGCTTGCCAACATCCAAACACTTGCCACGCCGCCCGCCAAAACTCCGATGAGGAGCGCCCATAACGCGTCTGGAAAAGCAAAGACGAGTCCGATCAATGTCGCCAGCTTGACATCGCCGCCGCCGAGTTGACCGGGACGCAACATCGCCACGAGCGCGAAAATCGCAAAGCCGAACAGACCGCCAAGCAGCACGGCGAGCCAACTGGTTCCCGGTGTTAGCGCACGCATCAACAATGCTAGCACCATTGCTGGAAAAATCAAAATGTTCAAGACCAACCGATAACGCAAATCCATCATGGCGACGAGAATCAAAAAAGCACAGAGCAAACTTTGCATCGCGAGCAACGTCGTCGATAAAGCTTGCGTCCAAATGATGGCAAACAAGATCGCCGTGACCACTTCGACGGCGAGATTTAATTTGAGCACTGATGGCAAGCCCGACCATGATTTGCGCGCGGCAAGCGCTTGTGCGAATTGAATGATCGCAGGCATTGTGAATCGTTGGAAAAACCCGTTTACTCGATTATTGCGACCTTGTTTTTTGATTGGCTCACCAGAAAACGGGTTCCTGATGTGCCTCTGCGATAAACCGCTGGACGAATAGCGCGGCAGAAAATCTACGATCACGCTAATCCAATAACCCACTAGCCATCCTACGCCCAAACCTAACGCTGTCACGATCGTTTCTCCGATTGACGCTCTCCTAATCGATTGCCTTGACGCAATTGATAAAGGATATTCGATCCGGTCGTCAACAACTCGTCGATGTTGATCTCTGCCATACCCTTACAGAACGCTTCGAGCGCGCCAACCGACGTGTCTTCTTCTTCGAACAGACTTGCCAGGTCGCCCAAGCCACTGCTCTGTTCCTCGGATTCTTCCTCGCTCTTTTCTTCTTTCTTTTCCTCGGCTTGTTGTTCGCCGGGCGCAGCCGTTGAGTCTGCGGCTTCAGCTTCGGTCGCTTGGACTTGAGCAAGCATATCGTCGAGACTTTCTTCGACTGGCTTGCCAGCTTCCGCCGCTTCCTTTTCCTCGACCACTTTAACGCCGATGCGCTTCAAAATGCGTTTTCGGATTCGCTTGATGCGCGGCATCGTCATCGACGCCGAAGCAAGGAACAAAGGTATCGTCGCCACAAGAACACCCAGCACAATGCCCGGTTGCTCGACGATAAACAGAATTAGCGACGATTCGGAAAATGGCAGACGGAGTGCTTCCGTCAAGACGACGAGATTACGACGCGTCTCAGCATCTTTCGCCGACCGTTGCAACTCGAGCAACTGTTTCGCAAGATCATCGCGATTCCACGAGGCGAGTGCTTTTTGAGTTTTTGCGATATCGCCCGTGCGCCAATATTCACTGGCGATAAAGATGATGTAGAGCTTTTGATAATCGGCGGACCACTGCGCCGATGTATAGTCCGATTGCGGTACGGGCAGGCGCAGCGCGTCCCGCAACGCGATGATGCGTCGCCGCGTTTCGGGATCCGGCGTTTGCTGCGAGAGAAGCGGTAGAAAACTAGCGAGGTCTTCGCGTTTCCAATTCGCGAGTTCTTTTTCGGCTTGGCTCAGATTTTTGGTTTCGGCGTACTTGTTCGCCACCCAAGTCAGATAGACGCTTTGGTACTCGGCTTCGCCCAGGTCCAAACTCGATTTAGACGTGAAACGCGGCACGTACCACCAGACGAGGATGAGCAGCGCCAGCATCATCGCCGAAGCTGTAAACGTCGTGAGAAAAAAGAAAATGATATTCTTTCGACGTTCGCCTGGCGTATTGCCGAACAACGACTTGTTCGACAACTCCTGTGCACTGTGTGATCCAACAGAATCGATGTGAGTTCGAAACCCGGATATTTCGTCTAGAGCAAACTTGGAGACACGTTGCATATGAGCCACTTACATGACAAGTTTGACCATCGAGGGTCCCAGCAAGATAATTACACCGGAAATCGCCAAGAGAATCGAAAGATAGAATGTGATCTTGATGAGATGCGATCCTTCACATGCCACAATCGCAAAAGAATTGACTATAGCTAGAAAAATAATCATGCCGACCGTAATCATCGTAAGAAACTGGATCTGCGGCGCGTTGAAGGAAAACATGCTTTGCAAACCCATGCCCGACATGGCGTCGGGACCTTCGCCCAAAGAAGACATAGCTTCGTTCAACTTGACGGCGAACTGTTCAAGAATTCCAAGCAAGAAAACCATCAAACCCGCCATCACGCCATGCATTACCATCGCAAGATAGGAAAACGATCCGGCGACACCTCGACGCTTGGCACGGAGCATGGCAGTTCTCATCGCGAACATACTGGTCAGTCCACCGGTCTTTTCCGGATCGCCACCCAATCCCACGGCTTCGATAAAAATTCCAGTGGATTGTTCTGCCAGCTTACTCCCGGTCTCGGTGGCAAAAGATCGCCAGCAAAGCCCCGGCTCGATAAAAGAAGTAAGCCGCAATACCAAAGTCCGAATATCGGTATAGAGCGCGGGGAATGAATCCTTCTTCATGCTAAGAAGAGCTTCTTTCAGCGTCGTTCCGCGCGATGTCGCCGTGCCGCCCAGCGAACGAAGGAACGGGCTAATCTCGCTGTCTTTTTTTGCGACTTTGCTATCCGCAATCGTGCCAGCAATCCCGATGGGCAGCATGAAAATTCCCGCTGCGATCAAAATCCACCCTTGCGGCACACCGATCAGCCAAAGAAGCGCGACAACAATTATAGTGATAGGCATACAAATGAAGAATAATTTTCGTGTGAGCCGCTGTTCCTTGGAGCCAAGCGCTAATGGTACAGCTACCGTTTCTGGTGCGGTGCGAAACATGACCCATGCCACACCAAACGATCCTGCCACTGCCACCATGACCATCATTGCCATCATACCCACGCCAACGTTATAGATCATGGTCATGACCATGTTCATAATCACGATCAACGCCGCCGACACCGAGACCGCGGTGTATGCATCCGACCATTTTTTCAAACTTTCGAGTTTCGTTTCGTAATCGTTCGAGTAATGATCGCCTTGTACACTCGCTTCACGCGATAGAAATCCCGGCAAAGGTTCACCAGAACGCAACGCATCCGAGAGCCGCAGTAAGAATGTCTTGACCTCTTGGGATGACTTGACGCGTTCGCCAATCATCCGCACTGCGTCCGGATAGTTGTAACGCAAATTCTCCGCCACCTCGTGGATCGCTTTGAAATATTGCGAAGGAGGGCAAGGCAATTGGCGCGCTAATTGAAACACCCGCGCGCGTGAGATCCCTGCCGCCGAAGTCGCCGACATGTGAATGAGTTGATAAAACAGATCGAAGCTGGTTATTTCTTCAAAGTAATTTTTGGCGCTGCGCTTCGGCGAGGACGTTGAAGACTTCATAAAAATCCTTTAGTTTTCTATCGACGTGCAGACGCTGCAAAATCTTGGCGCGGCGTTTCAGTTCCGTGTAGACCACTTTGCGCTTGAATGGCGGAATACCGCGCTTGGGCGCAATCTTTTCTTCCATGATGTAACTATTCATGAAACCCAGAAAATCAAAGGTATCCGTCGCGGGATTCCACCGAAAAGATTCGATGAACGAGAAACTTTCGCTCGTCGGATCGTAACCAACGATTTCGTTGATACTCGTCACGCGACGTACCGTGCCTTTGCCTGCTACTTTGACCGCCGCTTGAATCAAGACCAGGTCCAGATTGTCAATGTACGCCTTGGGAATATTGATCGGATCACCCGTGAGACGTTGGATGAGCTTTTCCACTGACGCGGCGTGGAATGTGGACATGACGCCGTGACCGGTCTGCATGGCTTGAAATGCAATGGCGCCTTCTTCACCGCGGATCTCGCCGACGATAATTCGGTCGGGGCGCTGACGGAGAGCCGCTTTCAGCAGATCGAACATGCCGACTTCGGCTCCGGTATTGTCCTTGGCGGAACCACGCGTCGTTTCACGAATCCAATTCTGATGCGGCACTTGAAGTTCGGGCGTATCTTCGATGCTGACGATTTTTTTCTCCGGCAGAATAAACGTGGTGATGGCATTCATCGTCGTCGTTTTGCCTGACGCCGTTGCGCCCGCGACGAACATGTTCAATCCTTCTTCCAAGACGAAGGAGAGATACGCCGCCATCATGTAATCCATCGTGCCAAAGTCTACTAACTGCATCACACTCGTCGGCACATCGGCGAATTTTCGGATGGTAAAGTTGCTGCCGCGCTTGGATACGTCGGTCCCGTAGACGATGTTGATACGAGAGCCGTCGGGCAGGACCGCATCCACGATAGGATTGCGGACGGTGACGGGGCGTTTGATCCACTCGCCCATCCAAATCACAAATTGATCGACTTCGTCTTCCGTCTTGAACTCGATCGAGGCCTCGACGCTTTTGAAAACCTTGTGTTCGATGAAGATATGTCCCATACCACTGCAACTAATGTCTTCAATATGTTTGTCGAGCAAAAATGGAGCTAACAATCCAAAACCAATTTTGTCGCGAATCAGAAGGTACTTGAGCGATTCCAATTCACGCGGCGTCACGCGAATTTTTTTCGGTTCGGGTTTGATGCTCACACTCGCATTGATGGCTTTCAAAAGGGCTTTGGTCTTTTCCTCATCCGTCTCTGCCGCGCCGATTTCCTCCACCCAATCCAACAATATGGCTTCGATCTGGGGCAAGATGTTGCTAAGATCGATCGTCAAATGCGGCTCCACCGGAATATAAATATCGCGACCGCCTTTGTCATTCGGATAAATGTGAACGAACAATCCATTTTCGGTTGGGTAAACGAGATTGCGTCGGTCCAAATAGGATTGATCGCGCGAAATTTTGGGATAGTATTCCGGCACGCCGATCTTGTCCATGGGAACGAGGTGCATATAGTCGCTGAGCGAATCGCTGGTTTCGCACGCTTCGCGCAATGCTTTGGGCAGAGTGGATTTAAGAATGCAGCCCGCCCCATGTTTGCAACCCAGCTTACGAAGGTCCATTTCGAATGGCAGTGTGGACGCCATAGTTTAGCCCTTGACCTTGCTGATGGGGATGACGCGGATGCCCCAGCCGGGTTCTACTTCAAAGCTCACAATGTTGCCGGTGGTTTGTTCTGCGCCGCGGACTTTGGTCACTTCGAGGGTCTTGACTAATTTGTTGCCGACCTCTTCCGTGCGGAGTTGGAGGTGCGCATCGCACAGGGACCGAATGCGCGTGAGGAGTTCGCGCGTCAGACCGTGCGAGTGAATGATGACGATGACGGTCGTCCCGTCGCCGCACAAGCGCTTGCTCTCTTCGAAAAATCCCAAGACTTCTTTATCCGACGATGCGGGAATGGACGACGTGAGCGAATCGACAAAGATCATTTCGCGTCCTTTTTCCTTTTTCATCGCCTTGATGAGCATGGTCGGCGCGTCCTTACCCAACTGCGAAGTTTCAATGGGGAATATCCTTAGCTTGTCCAAGAGTAGATAATCGAGAATATCGAGGTTGAGCGAACGCATTTGCTTGACCAAACTCTTGACACTGTTCTCACTCGTAAACAGCGACAGACGATATTTATCGACCAAGCAGCCGTGCATCATTTGCTGCGAAAGTACGGACTTGCCTGCGCCCGAGTCACCTTCGATCAAGGTCAGCGAGCCAACGGGGACGCCGCCGCCCATTTTGCTATCGAGGTCATGATTGCCCGTCGAAATGAGCTTGGCGGCTTGCTCGTCTTCGCTGACCAGTAGGGGCTTGATCTTGGTAATGAGTTCGACCGGACCAAACGGCTTGATGAGAAAATCGTCGATACTAGAGCCGGGTCCAATCTCCAACTCTTCAAGTTGATTTTCGTCGGCGATCATCAAGATGCGCTGATGGCTGGTCGCGGGGTCTTTGCGAATGCTCTTGGCAACATCGTTGCCCTTCATCGTGGGCAATTTGAAATCGACCATGATAAGGTCGGGCTGTTCGCGCCGCGCCCTGCCCATGCCATCCTTGCCATCGTTGGAGGCAATGACCGTATACCCTTCTTCTTGCAAAGGGTATCGGATCAGCTCAGTCATCTGAGCGTCACTTTCGATGATTAATATCTTTTTGATTTTGGGAGCCATAGTGTTTATTCAGCATAGCTTTGCGTCTCGTGCGCGTAGAACCGAATATGTCGCCCACGAGGGACTAGGCTACTTTCCTGCGAACAGAATATCACTCGGCAAGGGGTTTGTCAGCAAAAACGGGGTGAAGGTTGCGTGAATTTTGCGTGAAGATAATCACGCAAGAATCCAAAATGCCGCTGAATTCAGCGGCATACAAGCGATCAATTTAAAGAAAAGACGAGGGACGCTTATCCTTCCGAAATCATATATCCCAAATGTCCAATCGTCCTGAGACGCATTGGTTTCTTCGGATCGACTTCGATCTTGTGGCGCAGATTTTTAATGTGCGCTCGCACCAACACCGTTCGCCCCGTGCCCGGTGGATATTGCCACACTTGCGATAACAACTCTTCGGCGGAAAAGACTTGGCCGGGGCGCGACATCATATAATAGAGCAAATCAAATTCGGCGGGCGTAAGCCGAATCGCTCGACCATCGGTTCTGGCTTCAAACGCGCGACAATCCAAGCACAACGAGCCGACGATCAATTGGGCAGGCAAACCTGGCGATTGATAAATTTTCTTGACATGAACATCACTGCGTGGTCTATCGATGGTCTTGAGTTTAACGGTTGTCATTTTCACTCCGGTAGCGAATTGGCTCTGTTCCGTTCTCCAGACGCTGTTCCGTTCACTGGAACGCTGCGGCGAGCATTCCTTACAATTCAATTTCACGCCACCACGCCAGTCGCCCATAAGACCGCTTTGACCCGCTGGACAAGTTCTTTGGCTTTGACCGGCTTGGTCAAAAATTCCACCGCGCCGGAATCAAATCCGCGCAGACGGTCTTGCACTTTGTTCGCCATGCGCCAACTCTCGTTCTCTGGATCGTCAACGCCACCTTTGGCGGTCAGCATGATGACGCCGATCTTGGCGGTCTCTGCATCCTCGTGCAAATGGCGCGAGACTTGAAAGCCGTCCATCCCCGGCATCATAATATCGAGAATGATCAGGTGTGGTTTGAATTCGCGCGCTTTGATCAAAGCCGCATGACCATCCAGCGCGATATCCACTTCGTATCCTTCTTTTTTCAATACACCGGAGATGATCGTGACCGTAGGTCGGTCATCATCCACACACAAGATTTTGATCTTACCCATGATTGCCTGCCTGAAATTCGCGTGCGCGCTGCTCCCAACTTGGGTCTTGATAAAAGTTTATGACGCGCGTGATTTCTTTTACCAATAATTTTACCAAATCGGGACCGCCGTCGAGATTACCTTGCTCGCCCATCGTCTCAAGCTTTTGCGCAATGTCGCGCGCCTTGAGTCCGCCGATATTGCCCATGACGCCTTTCAATCGATGCGCCTTGGCTTCCACGCCTTTCGGTTCGCCATTATCCATCGCAAGCTGTAACGCTCGTAATTCTTCCGGCACTTCGGTCAGCGAAAAGCCAATCGCCTCGCGCAATATATCGACATCGTCGCCCACCACTTCAAGCGCTGCGGCAAAATCGACCGGGGCGATACACACTTCGGCTTTGGAAATTTGTTGCGCCCGATTCATCAACGGTTCCAACGTCTTGTCCAATTCGGCGATGCGGACCGGCTTGGTCACGTACGCATCCATGCCAGATGCAATACATTTTTCCTGATACTCTTTCGTCGCAAATGCCGTCATGGCGACGATGATAATGTGTCCGCCCATTACTTTTTCTTTTTCACGAATCGCAAACGTCGCATCCAGACCATCCATCTCCGGCATCGCCACATCCATCAAAATCAAATCGAACAGTGGCTCATTGGCAACTTGGCGCGATTTTTCGTACGCCTGCACGCATTCGCGACCATTGTTGGCGAGCGTGACGGTATGCCCTTCCTTTTTCAAACTCGACTTGGCGATCAATTGATTCGTCGGGCTGTCTTCCGCGACCAAGATGTTCAACTTGCGGGGCCAGTTTAGCGAAGCCGCTGCGACCGGCGCGGCTTTGACCACTTGCGCGACAATTCCAAACTTGACGACAAAATGGAACGTGCTGCCTTTGCCTATTTCGCTTTCGACCCAAATGCGGCCGCCCATCAGCTTGACGATTTGCCTGGACGTTGCCAAGCCCATGCCCATGCCGCCGTACCGTCGCGTCGCCGACGAATCGACTTGTTGAAATGGCTCAAAGATCAATTCGCGACGATCCTCTGGAATGCCGATGCCGGTATCCCGCACGCGAAAATGCAATTCGACTTCACGGTCATGCTGGGTTTCAACATCGACCCGCACCGATATTTCGCCTTGCTCGGTGAACTTGATCGCATTCGCGATGAGATTCGCCAACACTTGGCGCAGACGATTGGCATCGCCATTCAACGATTTTGGAACACCTGAAGCGAGCGTTGTCGAAATGCCAATCCCTTTTTCCTGTGCGCGCGGCTGCATGATCTCCAACATTCGGTCGATGGGTTCTTGCAACTCGAATGGCTTACTCTCCAAGCCCAGTTGTCCCGCCTCCAGTTCGGAAAACTCGATCACGTCGCTGACGAGACTCAGCAGCGCATTGCCTGACGTTTTCGACGTTTCGATATAACCTTGCTGTTCGGGCGTAAGTTGCGTGCCCAGCAACAAATCCGTCATGCCGATAATTTCATGCAGCGGCGTTCGCAACTCATGACTCATATTCGCGAGGATGTCACGGCGCGCACGATTTGCTGCTTCCAATTGTTGCCGCGTCAGCGCAAGCTCTTCTCGATAGCGCATGCTGTCATCTGTCGATCCAGCTTTGGAATTATCACTGACAATCGACTTGACCTTTTCGACTAGCATATTGGGATCGTACGGCTTGGTCAAGAAACAATCTAGCGCGGGACCCGAAGGCATATCGGCAATTTCTTCGGCGGTCGGCAAAAGGACCACCGGAATCTTGCTGGTCTTGGGATCGAGCTTGAGTTTGCCACACGCCTCAAAGCCGTTGAGCTTTGGCATAATGGTATCGAGAAAAATGAGGTCGGGCTTGTCTTGCGCAGCGCGCGCCAACCCTTCACTGCCATCCGCAGCGATGGTGACTTGATAGCCCGCGCGTTCAAGCAACAGCCGCGCGCGCAATGCTTCGGTGCGACTATCATCGACGATCAAGATTCGAGTTGCCATAGGCGTTTGCCTTTCTTCCGTAGAGTCCGAGTGCGACAATACCTATAAATTGGATTTGACTAGTTTGATTTGGGCGACTGCTTTGACCTTGGTGACCAATTCCGTGCGAATCGTCTCAAAACCTTGAGCCGAGAGACTGCTCGGCTTCTGCACAATGTCGAGCGCGCCGACGAGGAGGATGTCCAAGCCGTGATGCACCATCTCTTGATGATTCACCGTCGTCACGACAATAATGGGCGTCGGATTTTGCAGCATGATCTGTTTGGTCGCTTCATAGCCATTCATCCAGGGCATGTTAATGTCCATCGTGATGGCATCCGGTTTCAGATCGGCTGCCATGCGGACCGCTTCGAGTCCATCGGTTGCTTCGCCAATGACTTGAATGTCCGGATCACTTTTGAGCATGGCAGAAATCGCTTCGCGCGCCGTAGCGGAATCGTCTACAACGAGAACTCGTATCATAGGCTTTTCTCCTTCTCCAGACTCGCTCCCTGCATTGCGATCAACCCGGTGAGCGTCTGAGCAATTCGATCTAACGGTACGATTTGTTGCACAGCTCCCAGAGCAATGGCTTCTTTGGGCATTCCAAAGACGACACAACTCGCTTCGTCCTGCGCGATGGTGACTGCGCCGGCTTCGTACAAGGCGCGCATTCCCACCGCGCCGTCCGCGCCCATGCCGGTCAAAATCACCGCCATCGCCGCTGGACCGTACGACTGCGCCACCGATTGGAATAACGCGGTCACCGCCGGACGATGTCCACCAATCGGTTCTGATGGATTCAGCATGATTCGATTCAAGCGATCCACGAGCATATGGTTATTATCGGGCGCTAGGTACACAGTGCCGCTATGAATTTTTTCTCCCGCTTGAGCCACTTTGACGCTGAGCTGACAAGCATCGTTTAACCAGTCCGCCAGCCCTTGCACAAAGCCGAACGATATGTGCTGCACGACCACGATGGGTACGGGAAAGTCGGCAGGGATTCCGCCAAGCAGTTTGTGCAGCGCCGCCGGTCCACCGGTTGATGAACCGATGGCGACGATTTCCGTCTTGACCGGTGTCTTGAGTACCGGCATCGGTAATTTACTGCCCGTATCAGACAAGGCGGCAGCTTCGGTCCGCACGCGCCGCACGACCTTGACCGTACTCATCAATTTAACCTGCTCGATCAACTTGCTCGTGAACACTTTGAAATCCGGTGCGCTGACGACTTCGGGGCGCTGAAGGATCGATACGGCTCCCAGCTTGCTGAGTTGAGTCGATAGATCGAGTTCGTGCGCCAGATCCACGCCGGTGACGACGATGATCGGGACGGGACTAGCTGCCATGATTTGGCGAATCGCTTGCGGTCCGTCCATTTTGGGCATTCGAATGTCCATCGTAATAACGTCCGGTCGCATGCGTTCCGCCATCGCAACGGCGTCCGCTCCATTCGTCGCCTCGCCGATCACGGTAATATTCGCATCGCTCGTCAGGATAAATCGCGTGGTCTGCCGCAACACGGCCGAATCATCTACAATCAATACGCGGATCACGTTACTCCTCAAAGTAAGGCAAATTTCCAATTTGCCACGCAAGTTGGAAACTTGCGCTATACCAACTGCGCAATCGTTTGCAGCAAATTTGCCTGATCGAAATTGCTCTTAACCAAGTAGGCATCTGCACCAACTTCGATCCCATGTTCCTTGTCCGCCCGCGAATCCAGCGAGGTCACGAGGACGACCGGAATCTTTTTGAGCTTGGGATCGGCTTTGACCGCCGCGGTGAGTTCAAAACCGGTCATGCGCGGCATCAATACGTCAGACACGATCACATCGAAACCGCCATTGGAGTTGAGAACGCTCATCGCTTCCATGCCGTCCGTTGCCACTTGGACTTTGTAACCAGCGGTTTCGAGAATATTCTTTTCGAGTGTGCGTGTGCTCAGCGAATCATCTACTACAAGAACTCGGCGTTCCTTCGGTTTGCCATTCGTCGCAGCATTCGCATGCGGTTGCGCCGCTATGCTCGCACGTCCTTCCATGCCCCGCGCCGATTTCATCAAGTCGGTTGGGTTGAGCGTCATGATGACTTGGCCGGTTCCAAGAATCGTTGCGCCCGCAACATTGCGCACGCGCGCGAGTTGCTTGCCTAGACTCTTGACGACCGTTTCTTGCTGTCCCAAGACCGCATCGACGAGAAACGCGATGCGCTTGCGCGCCGAACCGAGAATGACCGTGGGCACTTTGTCATCGGCATCTGCTTTAACTTCGGTGGCGGGACGTTCGAGCACTTGCGCCAATCGCACTAACGACACCGGTTCATCGTCCACTAAAATCGCTTGGCGTCCTTGCACCGCTGAAATATCTTTCGCCTGAATACGATGGATGCGCTCGACGGCGGAAATTGGAATGCCGTAGGTTTGATCGCCCACTTGAACGAGCAACTCTTGCGTGGTCGCCAAGGTGAGCGGCAACGTCAACGTGATCGTCGTGCCAACGCCCAGCGTCGATTCAATATCGACTTGCCCATGTAACGCTTCGACGTTGCGTCGCACAACATCCATGCCGACGCCGCGGCCGGAAATATCCGTAATCATCGGCGCAGTGGAAAGTCCGGCCGCAAAGATCAACCGCAGCGCTTCGTCATCACTCATCGCGTGCATTTCGTCGGCAGTGATAACTCCATTTTTCAATGCCGCTTGCTTGACCTTGTTGCGATTGATGCCACCGCCATCGTCGGCAACTTCGATGACGATGTTATTGCCCTTTTGAAATGCCTTGACGCTGATGGTGCCTTGGCGCGGCTTGCCCGCTTGCACGCGATCTTTAGGTTTTTCGATTCCATGATCGACGGCGTTGCGCAGCAGATGGATTAACGGGTCCTTGATCTCTTCGAGCATCTTGCGATCAAGCTCCGTCTCCGTACCTTCCATTACAATTTCGATTTCTTTATTGCTGTCGCGCGCGAGGTCGCGCACCAATCGCGGAAACGCATCGAACACGGTCGAGACGGGCAACATGCGGACTTTCATTACGCTCTCGCCCAAATCGTTGGTGATGCGCGCGAGGTGTAACGCGTCGCCGGAAAAGCCGCGCATCAATTCGGTCACTTGAGCCGCCAGGGTGCGCAGTCGTTCCTGGTTCATGTCGAGCAGTTTGATGAGTGGGCGCAAGTTTTCGCGTTCGGCATCGTGTAACAAACTGCTGTTCGCCGCGCGCGTATCGAGCCATTCGCGGTTCCATTCATCGACCGTTGTTCCAATTTGTTGGACTTCGTTCAGACGCTGATCGATTTTCAATCCCGCGACGAGCAACTCGCCCGCTTGCGTCATCAGTGAATCGACTTTGCTGGTTGCGACACGAATCGTGTCTTCGATAGCAGAGCCGGTGCGACGACGACGATCATCACCTTTGTAATCGGGCTTGTTATCGACGACCGCGCGGACGGCGGGCGGTTGGGGACGAGCGGGTTCCGGTTCGGGTGCATCTGCCGGTTCCGGTGCAGGCGCAGGCGCAACGACAGGTTTTGGCTCCGGTGGCGGTGGAGGCGGAGGCGTGGGCGCAGCGACTGGTGGCTGATGGACTGCGGTAAATTCCTGGGGAACCGCATCAGGTGGTTGGGTCACCGTTTCAATTCGGGGAGCAGGTTTCGCCGTTGCTACGACCTGACCTTGCTCCGCCGCCGCGAGTTGCGCGTGCAGTTGTGCCAAATCGAGACCGTGCGGCTTTTCTTCCAGCGCAGCATCGACGATGACACTGACCGCATCGACGCCCGCATAGAGAACATCGCAGAGGTCACGGGTCAAGGTCAACTTGCCGGATTTAGCTGCTCCAAAAATACTTTCCAACTTGTGCGCTGTGGATTCTACTTCGCCAAAATCTGCCGCGCCTGCTGCACCCTTCAGACTGTGCGCTTCGCGAAAGATTTCGTCCATCAGCGTTTGACGTTCTGCACCTTGCGGATTTTTTTCGAGCGCCAATAGAATCCGGTTAATCGCCTGGATGTGTTCTGCCGCTTCGATCTTGAAGGTTGCACGTAACTGTCGTAGGATGTCGTCATCTAGTGTGAACATACTTGCCCTCGTCCGAACAAAAACTACATTTGAAAATCCCCACCGCTCATTCGATCACGTAATGGGACAGTGCTCATCACACGGCGCATCGTCAGGATTTTTTCGCTCATCGCTTCAGCTTTTTCTTTGCCGATCAATAACCCGCCTGAAACCATCGCCCACTTGGACAAGTTCACCAAATCATGCGCGCCCAACCTTTGTGGGTCGATCTTCAAGTGGAATTCGCATTGGCGAAGCAGAAATTGCTCTGCCGCGACCTGGCTCGCGAAAAACGGCGTAATCGATTCAAGAACGGTCTGATACAGATTCATGATTTTCCTCCAGAGTTTCGATAATCAAGTGAGCAATCGCATGATTGCTCGATGATGCGCCGTCTTGGCACAATGAAACCCTTATTCCGATTTGCTACAGTTGCTCATCGACTCGTACGAATGAGAGTATCCTTCTTTACACAATCAAGCATAATCGTTTTGGCGGATATTGTCAGCAAACAAAGTGTGAATCTTGCGTGAATCTTGCGTGAAGATTCGGACACACTGACAAAATTGCGCGTTACCTACATTCGATACTGGGCGACTGCTGCCTTGAGCTGTTCCGCCAATTGACTTAGTTCTTGCGCGGCTTTTTGCGATTGTTGTGCGCCCGTCGCACTCTGGTGCGCCGCCTGATTAATATCGCTCATGCCAATCACGATCTGGTCCAAGCCAATCGTTTGTTGCTCGACTCCGGCGACGATTTGCTGCGCCGCCTTCGCCGAATGCACCACTACTTGCTGTAACTCTTTGATCGTTTGCGCCGTCCGACTCACCAGCTCGCCGCCCGCATTGACACCTTTCGTGCCTTGCTCGGTCGCCATCACCGCCAGATTGGTCGCTTTCTGAATGTCGCCTAGGATGATCTTGACTTGCGCTGCCGCTTGCCGTGATTGCTCCGACAACGTCCGCACTTCGTCGGCAACGACGCGAAACCCCTTGCCCGCTTCGCCGGCTTGCGCCGCTTCGATGGCAGCGTTCAGGGCGAGAATGTTCGACTGCCCGGCGATGTCGGACACGGTGTCGATGATGTCGCCGATTTGCTGCGTCTTTTCCGACAACGCGAGGATGTTCTCGGCGATGGCTTCCACCTTTTCCCGAATATCTTCCATCCCCGCCAGTGATTCATTCGCCGCTTGCGCGCCTTTTTGCGCGACCTTCACGGCTTGCGATGCATTTTCCGCCACACTCTGCGCCCGTTGCGCCACTTGTTCCGCCGACGCTTTTATCTCTTGCACAGTACTCGAGATTTCGTTGACCGCACTCGCTTGCTCGCGGGTCGTGCTTGCCATTTGCGTGGACGACGCCAGAATCTGCGTAGTCGCCGCCGTCATTTTGACCGCGCTATGCTGCGTCTGCGCCGCCATGCCCTTGAGTCCGGACGTCATCGTCTCGATGCTATTTTTGAGCATCGCGTAATCGCCCTGCAAATTGCCATTGAGGTGAATCGTCAAATCGCCTTGCGCAACTTGCGCGAGCGCGTGACTGGCTTCTTCGATCGGTGCAATAGCCGCGTCTAAAATCTTGTTGATCCCGATCAGCACAATGGCATTGCCACCCTTGTATTTGCTCACATCCACACGGGTCTTTAATTGACCTGCGATTGCCGCGTCCAAAATCATTTGAATATCCCCATTGCGCATGGCGAGCATTTCGACCACGGCATTGACGCTGTCCTTGATCTTGGCATAATCGCCGACATAGTGGTCTGTGATCTTGTCTTGCAAATTGCCTTGCGCAAATTTTTGCAGACAATCGACCACCACGTTGAACGGTTTGATAACACTGTCGAGCGTGGCGTTGACACCGTCGATGATCTTGCGGAAATCGCCGCGATGCTTGGTCGCATCCGCCCGTGTCTCCAAACGACCTTCGACCGCCGCCTGGCTGAGCAAGTTCGCATCGGCGATCATCAAGTTCACCGCATCGATGCAGCGATTCAAATTCGTCTTGAGCGTAGCATAGTCGCCTTTGTATTCCGTCGTGATTTTTTCGGGAATGTCCCCTTGCGCAATCCGGTCCACATACTCGGCGGCGATGTTCAGCGGTCCAATCACCGCGTCGAGGGTATCGTTCATGCCTTGCACGATCTTGCGAAACTCGCCTTGATGCTTGCTCGCGTTCGCGCGGAACGAGAGATTGCCTTGCGAGCTTGCCCGCACGAGCTGATTGGTGTGGAACGTCAACAACGTCACCGCATCGATACATTGATTCAAATTATTCTTGATGTCGTTAAAGTCGCCCTTGTATTCGACCTCGATTCGTTCCGGGATGTCCCCCTTGCTGATGCGATCCAAGTAATTCGCTGCCACGCGCAATGGATCGATCACCGCGTCGAGCGTGTCGTTGAAACCTTGCACGATCTTGCGATAGTCACCTTGATGCTTGATCGCATCCGCCCGCGTCTCCAAGCGACCTTCGATTGCCGCTTGGTTCAGCATGTTCGTATCCGCAATCAAGGCGGCGATGGCATCACGGACTTGGCCCAAGCTGGTATTTAACCGTAGGTAATTGTCATGCGTCAATTTCGTATGTTCGTCCGCCTCGGCAACAGACAAGTCGAGAGCGAGATTGCCTTCTGCCAATCGGCGCATGTTAGCGGTGATGCGATCCAATTCGACGGCGGTGTACGCATTGCGCCGCGCTGTTGCCGTTATCTCTTGCACCACTTCAATATGACCGATCTTCTCGCCGTGCTTGTTCAAAACGAACGCGGCGTTGATCTGATAGTCACGATTCTCACGATGGAAACTCGTCCGCGGCTGTTTGCGATTCAAGCAGCGCACGCCGCACTGATCGGTTTCACAAATGCCGGCCTCCCAACTGCTGCACGGCAGCCCAATCAATTCCTCACGCGACTTGCCCATAAATTTTTCGACGGGCTTGTTCACAAACGTCCAATTCAAATTCATATCGGTTACGGACAACGCCAGGGGAATTGCATCCAACAACTGCTCGAACCAAAATACTTTATCGACAATAATGTCCAGTGTAGAGTTGACGCCTTGCACGATCTTGGCAAAATCGCCACGATGTTGACTCACATCCGCGCGGGTCTCCAACTGATTCGCAATGGCTGCTTGGCTCAAACTATTCGCATCGCCAACTAGGCGATTGATCGCATCGATACATTCATTCAAATTATTCTTGATCTCGTTGAAATCGCCGTAATAGGTATTTGTGATTTTGGCTGGAATATCACCCTTGGCGATGCGATCCACGTACTCGGCGGCGACATTCAATGGATCCGTGACCGCATCCAAGGTATTGTTCATACCAACCAAGACTTGGCGATATGCGCCTTCAAACCTGTCCGGGGTGGCGCGCCTGCTGAGATTGCCTTCGGCTGCGGCTTGATTCAAGCTATTGGTCTCGGCGACCAACTCGCGGAGTGAAGTCAGGATTTTTTCTTCGGCCTTGGCAATCTCGTCGTCCTTGTCCATGTAGTTAATCTTGAGATCAAGGTCGCCGCTCGCCAATTTGTTCAACGTACCATTCAACATATTTTGTAGGTTGCTGGCGAATTGGTCCATGGTGTCTGCCATAACGCCAATCTCATCGCGGCGATTCAGATGCAGGCGCATACCCAAGTGTCCCCTGCCCATTTCCTGAATCATCTTGATGGTCTTTGCCATCGGCCCCGTAATGCTGCGCGTGAGCATATAACCTGCGACAAGCGCGATCGCCAAGCCAAGGAGGCCACCACCGATTGCCAATGCGCCGGCGACGAAGAAAATCTGATCGCCGTTAGCCTTGACCGCTTGCGCATGACGCAGATTGAGATTGCCGAGGTCATTGGTCACCTGATCGATTTTTTGTTGTGCAGTCCAGGCAGCGCCAATCTCCATGTTCTGCATTGCCGCATTTTCGTATCCGGCTTGAACTTGGGAGAATACCGCTTGAATCTCAGTTTGGTAGGTCTTCCAGGTCGCACTGATTTGGCTATAGAGCGTACGTTCCTCGGCATTGAGTGCTCTCGCTCCAAGCTGGGAAATTTGTTTATCCGTTTCAGTAATTTCACTGCGAATGGTGTTTTCGATTGTACTCCGCTGAAAGGGATCAAGAATGAATTTATAGGTGTCGCCACGAATTTGAGCCAGGTTAGTGCGAATTTGGCCAATCTGGTTGATCGACAATGTTTCTTCTTCGTACAACGCCGTCATGTTGTCGTTGATGAGTTTCATGCCGCCAAAGCCAACCATGGTGCCCACGGCGATGATCGTTGCAAAAGCCAACGCGCCACCAATTAACTTGAATCCAATCGATAAATTAGCTAGTAAATTCATTACCTTGTCCCTTCGATAATTCTGAGGCATAGACAGCTCTGTCAACACCTTCAGACTTGCAAGCCGCCCTGACTTGCCAGTCGAGGGTTTTACATTCGGTATTGTGCCACAGCGGATTTGAGTTGCTCCGCCAACTGCGTCATGTCTTGCGCGGCTTTTTGCGACTGTTGTGCGCCAGTCGCACTCTGCTGTGCCGCTTGATTAATGTCGTTCATGCCGATCGCGATTTGGTCCAACCCAATCGTTTGTTGCTCGACCCCGGCGACGATTTGCTGCGCCGCCTGCGCCGATTGAACTACTACTTGCTTCAGTTCTGTGATCGTCTGCGCCGTCCGACTCACCAACTCACTCCCGGCATTCACGCCTTTTGTGCCTTGCTCGGTCGCCATGACGGCTAGGTTCGTCGCTTTCTGAATGTCACCCAAGATGATCTTGACCTGTGCCGCCGCCTGGCGCGATTGGTCGGACAAACTCCGCACTTCATCCGCCACCACGCGGAAACCCTTACCCGCTTCGCCAGCTTGCGCTGCTTCGATGGCAGCGTTCAGCGCGAGAATGTTGGACTGTCCGGCGATATCGGACACCGTATCGATGATGTCGCCAATCTGCTGGGTCTTTTCCGACAACGCGAGAATGTTCTCCGCAATAGCTTCGACCTTGCCGCGAATGTCTTCCATGCCGGCGAGCGATTCGTTCGCCGCTTCAGCACCCTTCTCAGCCACTTTTGCCGCTTGCGATGCGCCTTCGGCGACGCCTTGCGCGCGCTGCGCCACTTGCTCCCCCGACGCCTTGATCCCTTGCACGGTGCTCGTGATCTCGTTGACGGCGCTCGCTTGCTCGCGCGTCGTGCTTGCCATCTGCGTGGAAGCCGCCAGTATCTGCGCCGTCGCCGCCGTCATCGAAATCGCCGACGTTTGCGATTGCGTTGCCATGCCTTTGAGGCCGCTGACCATCGTTTCGATGCTTTGCTTGAGCATTGCGTAATCGCCTTGCAAGTTACCATTGAGATGCACGGTCAGGTCGCCGCGCGCCACCTGCGCCAAGACCATACTTGATTCTTTCAATGGCGCGACCACGGCATCTAAAATATCATTTTGACCCGCGATGATTTTCTGGTAGACGCCATGCGCCCGATCCAGATTTGCTCGCTGTCCCAAGTCGCCTATGCGAGTTGCATGGATGACCACTCGCATTTCGGCAACCATGCTATTGATTTCATCGATACATTGATTCAGGTTGTTTTTAATCTCGTTGAAATCGCCCTGGTATTCTTCCGTAATCTTGTCGGGGAGGTCGCCCTTGGCAATACGATCCACATACTCGGCGGCGACATTGAGCGGACCAATCACCGCGTCGAGCGTATCGTTCACGCCTTGCACGATCTTGCGGAAATCGCCTTGATGCTTGGTCGCATCGGCGCGCGTGGCGAGTTTCCCTTTGACGGCAGCGTGCGTCAGCATGTTGGCATCCGCTGCCAAAAAGTTGATCGCGTCGATGCACGTATTCAAGTTGTTCTTGATCTCGTTGAAATCGCCATTGTACTTGTCCGTGATCTTCGCCGGGATGTCGCCCTTGGCGATGCGATCGACGTATTCAGCGGCAACGTTCAGCGGACCGATGACCGCGTCGAGCATGGCATTGATGCCCTTGACTAGGTTGCCATTCGCTCCGGCATACTTGCTCACGTCCGCGCGCGTGGCGAGCCGTCCATCAATCGCAGCATTGGTGAGCATCGCAATATCGGCGTTCCGCATGTTGACCATCTCGATCATCATGTTGAGGTTATTCTTGATCTCGTTGAAATCGCCCTGATATTCGTCGGTGATTTTCGCCGGGATGTCGCCCTTGCTAATGCGATCCACATACTCGGCGGCAACACTCAGCGGCGTGAGGACCGCATCGAGCGTATCGTTGAATCCCTGAATGATTTTGCGGAAATTGCCCTCATGTCGATCTGGATCAGCCCGCACTGCCAAGTGCCCTTGAACTGCCGCTTGGCTCAAGCGCGTAACATCTTCCATCAACAATTCTTCGATCTGTCGAATCTCCGTAATGTTTCGACCAATGCCGACGGTCCCCAGCGCTTGCCCTTGCGCGTCAAACAACGGTACCTTGGACGTCGCCATCCAACGTTTTTTGCCATCTGGATCGACAATGACTCTTTCTTGATTCCACAACGGCTTGCCCGAACGTATGATGTCTTGTTCGTCGGCACGGAACTTGTCCGCCTGATCGCGCGCCATAAAGTCATAGTCGGATTTTCCTACGGCTTGTTTGTACGATTCTAGTTCCATCGCGTGAGATTGCGCCGCGTTGATCATCAGAAACCGACTCCCGGTATCCTTCACATAGATATGGTCTGGAATCGCATCGATCACCGCGCGCAAAATGTTGCGTTCGCGTTCCAGTGCCTGCTCGAGTTCTTTGCGCGCCGTAATGTCTTGACCTTTGCCGACAAAACCGGCGATCTTGCCATTCTCATCGCGGAATGGAATCTTGCTAGTCGAAAGCCACTTGCGATTGCCGGCGGCATCCTGGGTTGGCTCTTCAAAGTTCAAGAGCGGTTTCTCGGAATGGAGAAGCGCTTGTTCATCCGCCAAATACTTGGCGGCGAGATCGGGCGGGAACACGTCGGCGTCCGACTTGCCCAACAGATCGTCCGGTTTGAGATTCATGAGTTGTGCGAGCGCAGCATTGGCAACGACAAATCGACTCTGGGCATCCTTTACATAGATCAAGTCGGGCAAGCTATCGATAATCATTCGCAGCATGTGGCGCTCGTGCGCTAGAGCTTGTTCCACGCGCTTGCGTTCGGTAATATTCCGGTGGATGCCGATCAGACCAATGACTTGGCCTTCTTTATTGCGCAACGGCATCTTGTTGCTTGAATTCCATTGGAGTGCGCCCAACGCATGGTCAAAAGCCGTCTGCTCTTTTTCGATCATGGGCTGACCGTTGAGCACCACGCGTTCATCAGCCTCCATGCGTTCGGCAATTTCGGGCGGCTGATAGTCCCGCACCGATTTGCCGATCATGTCCTCACGCGATTTGGCTCCCAGGGCCCGCGCCATCGCGACGTTGCCCAGCATATAGCGTCCATTAACATCTTTGACGTTAATCAAGTCCGGTAGATTGTCGACCACGTTGAGCAACAAATCATGTTCATTGGCGAATGCCGCTTCGGCGTTCGTCTTGGCTTGCGTCAACTGCTTCAACGTTCGTGCTTGCTCTTGCACACACTCGCCGAGCGCGTCGAACGCATTTGCCAATTCGCTTAAATCTGATTCTGTCGCAGGATTAACCGTTGCGTTCAAATCACCTTGCGCCATGGCGCGAATCGCTCCGGTCATTTGGCGAAGCGTCGCGCGGTAGTCTCGAAACTGCAACCCCAGCGCGAAGAGGGCTGCCATCGCCAAAACCAAAATCAAGCCGACCAACAGCCCTGTGCCAGAGCGAGCAGTCGGATCGATGATTAACCAACCACCATACAAAACTAGCCCGACGATCTCCATGAATGCTACAACGAACATCCAAACAAACAAATGTGAACGCGCCAATTTTACCTGACTCATTCTTACCCTTTCATCATCAAAATGGGTATTGTTCTTCGGTTGAACAATCGCCGTCATCACGATTGTTCAACCAGTTAACTATTAATTCATCCGATACTGTGCCACGGCGGATTTGAGTTGCTCCGCCAACTGCGTCATGTCTTGCGCGGCTTTTTGCGATTGTTGCGCGCCGGCCGCGCTTTGCTGCGCCGCTTGATTGATGTCGTTCATGCCAATTGCGATTTGATCCAAGCCGATGGTCTGCTGCTCCACGCCCGCGACGATTTGCTGCGCCGCTTGCGCCGATTGCACCACCACTTGCTTGAGTTCCGTGATCGTCTGCGCGGTCTTGCTGACCAACTCACTCCCGGCATTCACGCCCTTCGTGCCTTGCTCAGTCGCCATCACCGCGAGGTTGGTCGCTTTCTGAATGTCGCCCAGGATGATCTTGACTTGCGCCGCCGCCTGCCGCGATTGCTCGGACAAGCTGCGGACTTCATCGGCCACCACGCGGAACCCTTTGCCGGCTTCGCCTGCTTGCGCCGCTTCGATTGCGGCGTTCAGCGCGAGAATGTTCGATTGCCCGGCGATGTCGGACACGGTGTCGATGATGTCGCCAATCTGCTGGGTCTTTTCCGACAACGCGAGAATGTTCTCCGCGATAGCTTCGACCTTGCCGCGAATGTCTTCCATGCCGGCCAGCGATTCGTTCGCGGCTTCTGCGCCGCGTTCTGCCACTTGCGCCGCTTTCGACGCACCTTCGGCGACACCTTGCGCGCGCTGCGCCACTTGTTCCGCCGATGCCTTGATCTCCTGCACCGTGCTGGTGATTTGATTGACGGCGCTCGCTTGCTCGCGCGTCGTGCTCGCCATCTGCGTAGACGATGCCAGGATCTGCGCCGTCGCCGACGTCATTGAAATCGCCGACGTTTGCGATTGTCCAGCCATGCCTTTGAGTCCGGTGACCATCAGTTCGACGCTATCGCGCAACGCGACAAAGTCACCTTTGTAGCTGCCCGTCATCCGCACCGTCAAATCTCCTTGTGCGATGCGTCCCAGGATTTGCTTGGTGTCATCGATTGGCTGGATCACCGAGTCGAGCGTGGCATTGACACCTTGCACGATCTTGCGGAAATCGCCCTGGTGCTTGGTCGCATCCGCGCGCGTCGCCAGACGACCATCCACGCCGGCCTGAGCGAGCATGTTGGCATCATTGACGAGCGCATTCACCGCATCGATACATTGATTCAAGTTGTTCTTGATCTCGTTGAAATCGCCATTGTACGAATCCGTGATCTTGGCGGGAATGTCACCCTTGCTGATGCGATTCACGTACTCGGCGGCAACATTCAGCGGACCGATCACCGCGTCGAGCGTGGCATTGATCCCTTCTACCATGTCCTTGAAACTGTATTTGAACTTGGACGCATCGCTGCGCGTGGCGAGTCGGCCTTGCTTGGCGGCTTCTACCAGCCGCATGATCTCTTGATTCAGCGCCAGCATATTCTTCTTGACGTTGTCGATGGACTCGGTAATCATCGCCTTCTTGCCCGGCAAGCGATCCATATCTACCGACAGGTCGCCCTGGGCATAGCGGCTCACGACCTCCACTACCCGCATTTTGACTGCGATGTGAGATTGGACCAGCGTATTGATGCCCTTTGCCATCACCGCGTAAGCGCCTTGGAATTTGTCCACCGGCATCACTTCGTCAATCATGCCCAGGTCGTGTTGGCGATTCAGTTCCTCGCGCGCGGCGAGCAACCCGTTGAGTGCGTCAATGCACGTGTTCAAGTTGTCCTTGATCTCGTTGAAATCGCCGTTGTACTTGTCGGTGATCTTGGCCGGGATGTCGCCCTTGGCGATGCGATCCACATATTCTGCCGCGACATTCAACGGTCCGATGACCGCGTCGAGCGTATCGTTTACGCCTTGCACGATCTTGCGGAAATCGCCTTGATGCTTAGTCGCATCCGCACGCGTGGCGAGCTTACCTTCCACCGCAGCCTTGCTCAACATATTGGCGTCCGCAATCATCAGATTCACGGCGTCGATACATTGATTGAGGTTGTTCTTGATCTCGTTGAAATCGCCGTTGTACTTGTCCGTGATCTTC
>JACRMI010000089.1 GCA_016215025.1 Chloroflexota bacterium | reverse complement strand
TCGCAAGGATAAATGGTCGGTGTGGTATGGTATAATGTCTTTGGAGTTCTCATGTTTGGCCCTTTCCTTGGCAGGATAGAGCTGATTGTTCATGAGAACTCTTTTTAGTCAAAAAGTGACTTTTGCTTTATTGCGAAAAAATAATTGCCTTCACGTACTAACCGGCGAATTGTTTCAATGTCCAATTTGCCTCCTATGTTAACGCCAGTTCTTGCGATCCAATCGTTCCACCACGATTCTACCTCTACTTGCCTACTGCGTCAAAGAATGTCGAAAACACAAACTCGACTAGAGTAAAATCACCTAGTCGAGTTCGTCGGGCAAATTTCCATTTTGCCTTACGGTTTTGGCGCGACGATGGGCGGGATGAGCGGCACTTGCGGCGGCGGCGCGGCGGCAAGCGTGGGCGCTTTACCTGCTTGGCAATCGCTCAATCCTTTTCGCGCGATTGCATTCTCTGGGCTGAGCCGCAACGCTTGCTGAAAATACGGTATCGCCTGACCGCATTGGTTTGATTGCCCAAACGCGATGCCGAGATAAACATAGTTGTCCACGTTGCCCGGTTCAAGCGTCAGGGCGCGCTGAAAATGAGGAATGGCTTCTTTGGGTTTGTTGACTGCCAAGAGTGCTTGACCCAGGCGATTGACCGTCGGAATGTAGCCGCCGTAAAGTGCCAAAGCCGTTTGATACTCGGTCACCGCTTCGGCGGGGTTGTTGAAGTAAACGCGCAAGACTTCACCTAACTCAAAGTGCCGGAAATAAAACGAAGGTTCCATCGACACCGTCTGCCGCCATTCGACGAGCGCCTGATCCTTTTGTCCCTGCATCGTCAAGAACCAGGCTTGCGCGCGATGCGCTTCAACGCTTTGCGGTGCGAGTTGCAACGCCAATTGCGCGCGTGCTTGCGCATCGGTCGAACGACGTGCGAGCAAATACGCTTCGGTGAGAAACGCGTATGCGTTTGCATTCTTTGGGTCGAGTTGCGTCGCTTTTTCGCACTGCGCGATGCCATCGCCAGATTGACCGTTCCATATTAACGCACGGCAAAATTGCGCAAGCGTTTCCGCGTCGTTCGGTGCGCGCTGAATAGCTTGCTGTGCTTTTGTTACGGCTTCTTGCGTCAGTCCTTTGAACACTAATGCGCGCGACCAACGCGTCAATGGCAGCGCACTTGTCGGCGCAAGCGTTGCCGCGTTTTGATATTGCGTAATCGCGCCGTCGATCTGACTTTGCGTGACTAACTGATCGCCCATCGCCAGAATTGTCGAGACATCCTTCGATACGCTGCCTGCCGATGAGATGGTCACCGAACCTGGGATGACGGTCGCCACAGGTTTGACGCCGGTGACATTATTCAAGAAACTGCTGATCGGCTTGCCTGGCACAAAATTTTCGACGATAATCCAAAAGATCACGACGCCCACCATCGCGACAGCGGCTGCGCCGAGTACCAACATCCAACCGGGGATTGGAAAGCGACGCAATTGCGCCTGTGCATTTAATGGGATCGGTCGCATTCTGAGTGCAGGTGTTGTCGGCTGAATATGTTCGGGCTGTGGGGGCGGAGCGATTGATTTGGGTGGTGTAATTTTCTCCGGTGGTGGCTCACTAAGCGGTGTGACCGTTGCCGGTTGCGAAGACGCAAGTGGAGTGACAATCGGTTGAGCGACGACCGGAGCAGCCGCGGGTTTCGGTTCGGCTGGGGTAGGTTGGTCGTGGGGCGGGGTGCCGGGAATCCAGCGCGCGCCGTCGAACGAATACCACTTGCCGCTCTGCGCGCCAATCATCCACCAGCGACCCGTCGAATCTTGAAATCGCAGTTTCTCAACTTCGGATTTAAATTGTTCCTCCGTAATTACGCCGACGTCGAGTTTGCCCTTTAGCTCGAAGAATTTGCGCTCTAGTGACTCGACGCTCATTCCGCACTCCTCATTCGTTCACTCACTGCTTGGATAAATTCTTTGAACATCTGAAGGATTCGTGGATCATCGTCGATCAAATTCTCTGGATGAAACTGAACCCCCAATGCATAATTTCCATTGGTCGATTCAATTGCCTCGATCACGCCATCGGGCGCGCGCGCGGTGACGTGGAATCCCGGCGCAACTTGCTTGACTGACTGATGATGCCGACTGTTCACCTCGATGCGTGTGGTGCCGACCGCGCGTGCCAAGCGCGAATTCGGTTCAATCTCGATAGCGTGCGCGCGATAGTTCGACGGATTACCTTTGCGATGCGGATGCCGAATCGACGTCGGCAATTGCGCATCGATGTCTTGATACAGCGATCCGCCCGCCGCGACGTTGAGGACTTGAATGCCGCGACAAATCGCGAGCAGCGGTTTGCCCGTATCGAATGACCAACGCAGCAAACGCAATTCCGTTTCATCGCACGCGCGATCAATCGCGCCGCAATATTCCGCAACCGATTCGCCGTACTCGCTCGGATGCACGTCGCCGCCGCCTTGAAAGAGCAAGCCGTCCATTCGATCAAAAATTATTCGCAAGGCATCGTCGCCTAAATCGAGTGGAATGAAAATCGGCGCGCCGCCCGCTCGTTCGATGGCCCGCGTGTACGTTGCGAGTCCCTCGTAGCGAACGCTGCCCTCGACCTCATGCGTAAAAGTCGGAATGCCAATCAGTGGTTTCAAACTATCTCCTTCGTACTCTTTCCTTCGCCTTCGCTCAAGACATGTCCTTCGGCTTTGCTCAGGACATGCTTTTCGATGACGATGCTGGTGAAAATTACCAGATTCGGAACGATGATGCGTTCGCCCTTTTCATTGCGCAGAGTCGTCGTCCGCAAGCCAACATCTTCGATCACGCCTTGTTTGTCATCCACTTGAACCAATTCGCCGACGACAAATGAACGTTCGATCAATAAATAAATCCCGGCGATCAGTCCGCGCAAAATGTCTTGAAACGAAAGTGTGAGCGCGACGGTGACCAACCCGAATCCTGCCGCGAGCGCCGACCAATCGATGCCGAGAATTCCCAGGACGATGACGCCGCCGAAGATCAGTACCGCAAATTGCGTGGCTCGCTCGACGAGCAGGACCGCATTCGGATGAGTGTGTGCGCGAACAAGCCGTTTCTGCGCAGCGCCGCGTCCAAGCCGGGCGATCCAGGCGACCACACTGAAAACGATGAGCGCCCAGATCACGCGCACCCAAAACATCGACGACGCAGGTCCCCATTGCGAAAAGAATTGTTCCACGTTGCACGTTACTTAATCGGACTGCTCAGCCGACCGAGTCCTTCCACTTGTACATCGACCACGTCCCCTGGTTTGAGATACACCGGCGGTTGTGCAAAGTGTCCCACACCTGATGGCGTGCCGCTCGCGATAATATCGCCGGGCATCAGCGTGATTCCTTGAGAGATGAACGCAATCAATTGCGCGATGCCGTTAATCATAAAACCGGTATTCGAGTCTTGCCGAATTTGACCGTTGACCCAACAACGAATCGAGAGGTTTTGTGGATCGGAGATTTCGTCGCGAGAGACGATATAAGGACCGATGGGACAAAAGGTGTCGAGCGATTTTCCGCGCGCCCATTGCTTACCACCCTTTTCGTCGAATTGCAAATCGCGCGCGCTAATGTCGTTGAGATTGCAATAGCCAAAAACAAAATCGAGCGCTTCAGCGACGGACACGCGCTTGGCGCGCTTGCCGATCACGACGCCCATCTCGGCTTCGTAATCGACTTTGTCGGTGACGGTTTTATCCCAGGTT
The DNA here is from genome assembly GCA_016215025.1 of Chloroflexota bacterium. Lineage (GTDB taxonomy): Bacteria > Chloroflexota > Anaerolineae > UBA4142 > UBA4142 > JACRMI01. The sequence continues at coordinate 726 of JACRMI010000089.1, read as the reverse complement.
ACAGCTTCGCCCGGTCCGATAATCGAGTTGGGAAACTTGGGGAACAAGATCGGATAGATGTTGGTCGCGTCGAGCACGTTTTGCTCGCGGCGATGTTCGCCATAATTCAAACCGATGGCGACGATTTTGGACGGATTCGTCAGCGGCGCAAGCAGCTTGACTTGATCGGGGTGAAAAGAAATTCCATCGACAAAGCGATGACCGAAAAATTCGAGCGTTTCGTTCGCGGCGTCCCACGCCTTTTCGCCCTGGCTGATAAAATCCAATACATTGTTCGCGAGGTATTTCGCCTCGTCGCCGCGCGACGCGAGATGCATCGCCCGCGCCAGATTCAAATCGACGACGGTATCGCCGCGCACTGCGCCCCAGCGAGTCTGTCCACCTGCAACAAAGGTAACAACTTTCAACAGATCACCTCTCCGTTTAGTTTGGCGGACTGATTTTACTACAAGTTCCAATGAGGCGCAAAGACAAGTGCAATCGTAAGATAGTGCGTTAGTGAGATAGTTGGGTGGTTGGGTGGTTGGGGCGTTTGCGAGTGTTCAACTATCGTACTATCTAACTAGTTCTTGTCGGAAAATTCATTTTGCTTGACGTTTCGAGCCGCGATGACGTTTGTGTAGCTTTCGGGCGACTACGACCAAGTTAGCGACGATGATGCCCCAACCAATCCATCGCTCGAAACCGTCGAGTCCGTGATTGGGACCGCGCGTCAATTGCACCGTG
>JACRMI010000150.1 GCA_016215025.1 Chloroflexota bacterium | reverse complement strand
TCCTGGGAGGCGACAGCGACGTTGCCTCTGCCATCTTGGATCGCTTGCTACTTCACTCCGTAGTCTTCAACATCAAATGCGAGAGTTATCGCTTGCGCGAAAAACGCGATGCGCTCTTGAAGGAGGAGGTGCCGACTCCTTAAGTGCTGCGCCTTTTTCAGGCGATTATTAATGTACCATTTTAGACGACGATAAGTGGGGCATACCGGCGATCATAAGTGCGACATTTTGCACGACGATAAGTGGGACATTTTAAATAGACACTAACACAGGAACCTGAAATGGTCAAGGCGTTTCGCGATACCTGGGAGTTGGGGATTCATTCGTATCTGGCGTACTTGCGCGACCGATTGTTGTTGGCAAAGGAATTGTTGACCGAGAGTGGCAGTGTGTTCGTGCAGATCAGCGATGAGAACGTGCATCTGGTACGCAATCTCTTGGACGAAGTTTTCGGCGTTGATAATTTTGTCAGCCTTATTACTTTTGCCAAGACAAGTGGATATGGCGAAACTGTTTCTTTGTCGTCTGTCTCCGATTATTTACTTTGGTATGCCAAATCGAAAACCAGCCTCAAATACCGTCAATTGTTTGCGACCAAAACCGCAGGTTCAGACTTGGCAGGTGAGTACAAACACATCGAGTCTCCAGATGGAAAATCACGGCGTCCACTCACCGCAGAGGAATTAGCAAACCCGAAACTGATTCCTGCGGGTTGGAAACTTTTCCGTCCAAGCGCCCTCACATCACAAGGAGCAACTGCATCAGGCACATCGCCTTTCAAATTCGATGGTGAAGTATTCGAGATTGGTAAAAACCAGCACTGGAAAACATCGAAGGAAGGTCTCGAAAATCTGGTCAATGCCAATCGAGTAATGAAACGCGAGAAGTCTCTTTCGTACGTTCGCTATCTGGATGACTTTCCTGTTGCGCCGAATTCCAATACGTGGATGGATACGCGATGGGGCTTTGATGCTTCTGAAAAATCCTACGTGGTTCAAACAAATGTCAAAGTCGTTCAGAAGTGTCTACTAATGACCACCGACCCAGGTGATGTCGTCCTCGATCCAACGTGCGGCAGTGGCACAACCGCATTCGTCGCGGAGCAATGGGGACGCCGCTGGATTACGTGCGACACCTCGCGCGTTTCCATCACGCTCGCCAAGCAACGCCTGATGACCGCGCTCTTTGATTATTACGACCTCGCGCGTCCCGATGAAGGCGTAGACAGCGGATTCCGCTACAAGACCGTGCCGCACGTTACGCTGAAATCCATCGCGAACAACGAACCCGCCGATCAAGAAACGCTCTACGATCAACCCTTCGTGGACAATGCCCGCGCGCGCGTCACAGGTCCCTTCACCGTCGAAGCCGTGCCCGCGCCGAGTGTTGCGCCTATTACCCCCACCCCAACCCTCCCCCGTTTGCAAGCACAGCAAACAGGGGAGGGGGAAATGGTGGATGCGTCCATCGCGCGGAGCGGCGAGACGTTGCGCCAAGCGCAATGGCGCGATGAACTGTTGCGCACAGGCATTCGCGGCAAGGGCGGGCAGAAAATCGAATTCACACGCATCGAGCCGCTCCTCGGCACGCGCTATCTCCACGCGGATGCGGAAACGCGCGCCGCGCCTGTCATGTCGAACGGAGTGAGACATCTCGCGTCCGCAGATGCAGAGATTTCTCGCTCCGCTCGAAATGACAACGACAAGCCAATGCGCGTCGTCGTCTCGTTCAGTTCCGCGTACGCGCCGCTCGAACAACGCCAGGTCGAACGCGCCATCGAAGAAGCGCACGACCTCGTCCCCAAACCCAAGCTCGTCGTCTTTGCCGCGTTCCAATTCGATCCCGAAGCCGCCAAAGACATCGAAGAAACCAAATGGCCTGGGATGACGTTGCTCAAAGTGCAGATGAACACCGACCTGCTCACCGACGATTTGAAAAAGAATCGCACGAGCAACGAATCGTTCTGGCTCATCGGTCAACCTGATGTCACGCTCGACGCGATCAAGACAGGCGCGGACAAGGGCAAGTATCGCGTCACCGTGCAGGGTTTCGATTATTACAACACCAAGACAGGCAACATCGAATCGGGCAGTGTCGCGCAAATCGCAATGTGGTTGCTCGATCCCGATTACGATGGGCGTTCGCTCTTTCCGCGCCAGGTCTTTTTCCCACTCGCAGGCGACAAGGAGGGCTGGGCGAAACTCGCGCGCAACCTCAAAGCGGAGATTGACGAAGAGTTGATCGAAGCGTATCGCGGCACCGCATCGCTCCCATTCGACCTGGGCAAGAACAAACGCGTCGCGGTGAAAATCATTGATGATCGCGGCATCGAGAGTTTGAAGGTGGTGGAGGTGGGGTGAGATGTCATCAAGGCCCTTTTTCGGCTGTCCCAATTGCGGTCATATAAATCGTCCGACTGCTTCTCGTTGTGCAATGTGCGGCACGAGTTTAAGGCAGCCATTTGCTCGACCTATAAATCCATCTGTATTCCAATGTCCCCAGTGTCATTACCAGAACCGCCCTGGCGATAAACATTGTACGCAATGTGGATATGAACTTGGGCTATCAGCGAATATTGGCTCTTTGTCATCTCCACTTGACGACCATTTTGCAAAAATTGTCCGTCCTTTGCATGTTTTCCTTTGTCATTGTTCAGAAGATAAACTTGAGGTTAGTAAACTCCATGCACGTCTAAGTGAGCACAATATAAAACCTTGGCTTGATGCAATCGATTTGTTGCCAGGACAAAAATGGCAAGAAGAAATTCCGATTGCAGTTCGTAATTCAGATGTGGTTTTGGCGTGCTTGTCCCCAAAAGCGATCAACAAATCTGGTTACGTTCAAAAAGAAATTGCATTCGCTCTTGATATTGCTCAGGAAAAGCCTGAAGGATTGATATTCTTGATACCAGTCAAGTTAGAAGAATGCACAATCCCCAACCGTCTTGCTCGTTTGCAATGGGTAAACCTATTCGAGGCACAAGGTTTTGAGCGGTTAATGCTGGCATTAGTTGCTACTGCCAAATCTCTTGGCATTGCAATTTGAGTAGATTGATATGTCCCAAGAAAAAATTGACCATCTCATCATCAATTCGCCATACCAAGAACCATGGTGGCATTGGCAAGCACAAGTGCGTCGCGATCAAAATCATTGACGACTGTGACATCGTGAGTTTGTAGGTGGTGAAGGTGGAATGAGAATTCGCGTTTTTGAATTCATTCTCATTTGGATTTGATTGTCTTGAGAAAGTGCATTCGAAAGGCTGGAACGTAGTGGATGTGGTTCTGAAAACCAACAGGAGTAAAGAGTATCGGAGTCCAGATCGAAGATCATGGAGAAAGAAACAATGTCTAGTCAACATGAAAATAGAGTGTTTGCGATCAGATTGAGGCAGATTTGGAATACCTTGAAAGGAATGGAAGGCAAGCCCATTGGTTTAATCATGGACGAACTATTCCTGGAGATGGAACGACAAGGGTTGTTGGATAAGCATACTCAAGAACGAAGTACCAATCCCTTAGAATATTGGGGTAGAGGTCATATTCCAAACAATCTAGCCATTGTAGATTTGCTTGCCGAAATCGGAGTGAAAAGAGCTAGATTACCAAGGGAATGGCTCAACGACTTTCTTCGAGCAGCGGGTTATTCAGAAACATTACGGAAACAGCGAATACACGGTCTTTTTGGTCAAGATAAACAAGCGTTGGTGGGACAGCTAAACGTGAACTTAAACGATATGAAAGGTCCTTTTCGCCCTTTGCGAATATTTCTCTGCCATTGTTCCGAAGACAAACCAGCTGTGAGGAAGCTATATGAGCAACTCAAATCTAGCGGCACAAATCCCTGGTTGGATGAAGAGAATTTATTGCCAGGGCAGCAGTGGAAACAAGAGATTCCAAAAGCAGTGCGAAAGTCTGATATAGTTTTGGTCTGCCTTTCTCCAAAAGCAATTACCAAGTCAGGCTATGTTCAGAAAGAAATTAGATTTGCTTTAGATATTGCCGAAGAGAAACCTGAGGATACCATTTTCCTAATTCCAGTAAAGCTTGAAGAATGCGAGGTGCCACAAAGGTTGGCTGATCTTCAGTGGGTGAATCTGTTTGAGCCACAGGGGTTTCAGCGTTTGCTTCGAGCATTGAAAAAAGGTGCGGAATCACTCAACATCAAAATCTGAGAAGTTTTATATGTCCCAAGAAAAAATTGACCATCTCATTATCAACTCCCCATACCAGGAACCCCAATGGCATTGGGAACAAGACCCCAACACCCTGCTCTTCGACAAGAAAGAAGGCAGACGCCGCGCGGGTTTCGTCAAAGCCGATCCGCAAACGCAAGCGAAAAATCAGATGGGCGTCTTTGTGCCCATTCCGCTCGTCGAAGAAATTCGCCCGCGCATCAAGAAATGGCGGAGCGAAGATTATCCTGGCGTCACGGGCACAACCAAACGCTTGCTGGAACATTGGCACGATCCCACGCAACGCCGCGACGACCGCCGCTTGTTCTTCTGCCAACTTGAAGCGATGGAAACGCTCATCTGGCTCGCGGAAGCGCCCGAAGCGGATCGCGTCGGCATCACCGTCCCTTCCGATGGCGGCGCGTTCAAGCGACTCTGCTCCAAAATGGCGACAGGGTCAGGCAAGACAACCGTGATGGCGATGCTGATCGCGTGGCACACGCTCAACAAAGTCGCCGATCCCGCGAACGCGCGGTACGCCAAAAGTTTTCTCCTAGTCGCGCCAGGACTCACGATCAAACGACGCCTCCAAGTGTTGATTCCATCGAACCCAGGAAATTTCTACGACGAGTTTAACATCGTCCCTGCGGGTTTGCGCGAGAAATTGAATCAAGCCAAGGTGCTCGTCATCAACTGGCACATTCTCGCGTGGGAAACCGAGCAAGACCTCGCGAAGAAAAAGAGCGTGGACAAGCGCGGACCGATGAGCGACACCGCGTACGCGCGCAGTTTGCTCCGCGAACTGGGCAACGCGCAAAACCTCGTCGTCATCAACGACGAAGCGCATCACGCGTGGCGCGTCAACCCCACTGTCATTTCGACCGAAGGGAGAAATCTCTCACCGCGAACGGAGATTTCTCGCTCCGCTCGAAATGACGGAATGACGAAGGACGAACTCGAAGAAGCGACCGTCTGGGTCGGCGGACTGGATCGCATTCACGCCGCGCGCGGCATCCTCACCGCGTACGATTTCTCCGCAACGCCGTTCGTTTCGACAGGACATCGCGGCACCGAAGAACGCCTCTTTGATTGGATCGTCAGTGATTTCGGTTTGAACGATGCGATTGAATCGGGCTTGGTCAAGACGCCGCGCATCGTCGTCCGCACCGATGGACCGATGACCCAGGATTACAAGCCGCAACTGTATCATATTTACCCGCACGTCCGCGAAGACCTCAACCGCCGCGAGCCAGAGCAAACGCCGCTCCCGCAACTCGTGAACAATGCCTACACCTTGCTCGGCAAAGATTGGCTCGAAGCCGTCAAGCGATGGCGAAAAGATGGATTCCCCACGCCGCCCGTGATGATTACGGTGGCGAATCGCACTGAGACCGCCGCGCGCGTCAAGTTCGCGTTCGATCACAATAAATTCCACATCGACGAACTGTGCGCGCCAGATGTCACCGTGCATATTGATTCCAAAGTCTTGGAAATGTCCGAGGAAGAAGAACTTGCCGCGCCGACTGAATTAGCAGTCGAGTCGGAAAACGACGACACGGAAGTAACTGACGAGCCAACGCGCAAACTCTCGAAAAAAGAACAAGCCGCGCTCTTGCGGGAGACCGTGGACACGGTGGGCAAAGTCGGCAAGCCAGGCGAGAAAATCCAAAACGTCATCTCGGTTGGAATGTTGTCCGAGGGCTGGGACGCGAAAACCGTCACGCACATTATGGGCTTGCGCGCATTCACAAGCCAACTCCTGTGCGAGCAAGTCGTCGGGCGCGGTCTGCGCCGCACCTCGTACGAAGTGGACAAGGAGACAGGATTGTTTGGAGCCGAGTACGTCAACATCTTTGGCGTGCCGTTCGCGTTTATGCCACACGAAGAAACCGAAGGTCCATTACCCAAGCCACCCGAACCCAAGTTCCCTGTCGAACCCGACCCGAAGAAAAAACAATTCGAGATTACGTGGCCGAATGTCATTCGCGTCGAGCACATCTACAAGCCGCAACTCTCGCTCGACCTCGCGAACGTCAAGCCACTCTACCTCGATGCGTGGCAAACGAACACACTCGCCGAAATCGCGCCCGTCGTGAACGGTCAACCCGACATCACCAAGTTGAGCAAGATTGATCTCGAAGAACTGGGACGCAAATATCGCACTCAGAAAATCGTCTTCGAGACCGCGCGCGATGTGTTCGACCAGATGAAACCAACTTGGTCAGGCAACAAAGATTTGCTCCTCTCGCAAATTATCCGCCTAGTCGAAAAATTCATCACGTCGAACAAGATTCACATCACGCCGCCACTCTTCGCGCAAGACGACCTCACGCGCCGCATCGTCATCACGCTAAACATGAACAAGGTCGTCCAGCACATCTGGGAAGCACTGCGCTTTGAGAACACGCAAGAACTCGTTCCCGTCTTTGACACTGAGCATCCGATTCGCGCGACGGGTGATATGCTGACGTGGTGGACATCGCGCCTGCGCATTCCTGGGATGAAATCGCACATCAACGTCACCGTATTTGACAGCACCTGGGAAGCGAGCGAATCAAACGAATTCGACCGCAACGAAAATGTCGTCGCGTGGGTCAAGAACGATCACCTCGGTTTTGTCATTCACTATACTTACCAGGGCGTTGTTCACGCCTACTATCCTGATTTCCTCATCCGTCTGAAAACGAGCGAGATGCTCGTCCTCGAAACCAAAGGCAAAGACGATCAGCAGAACCAGACCAAGCGCAAATTCCTCGATGAGTGGGTGCGCGCGGTAAATAGCGACGGTCGCTTCGGTAAATGGAAGTGGGCAGTGTCGAAGAATCCAGCCGATGTAAAAGAAGTCATTCGCCTATGTCTTTGACCTATGTAATCAATCTGGTATAATGCGGTAATAAATCACATGCAAGGAGTAGCACATGGCAGAAAAAGATCACGCGACGATTGGCGTCATTGGTGGCAGCGGTGTCTACCAAATGGAAGGGCTTACTCAAGTCAAAGAGATCAAGGATCGGACACCGTTTGGCGATCCGAGTGACGTGATCGTCTTGGGTAACCTCGGCGACACCCGCGTTGCCTTCCTCCCCCGCCATGGTCGCGGTCATCGCATCATGCCCTCAGAATTGCCAGTGCGCGCGAATATTTATGCACTTAGATCGCTTGGAGTCGAACGCATCATCTCGATCAGCGCGTGCGGCAGTCTGCGCGAAGATTTCGCTCCACTCGACATTGTGATCCCCGATCAATTGTATGATCGCACCAAGAATCGCCCGACGACATTTTTCGGCGATGGCTTGGTCGTCCACATTTCGTTCGCCGATCCGTTCTGCCCAGAGCTGAGCAATGTGCTGTACAGCGCCGCGCAAAAAGCGGGTGCGCGCGTCCACAAAGGCGGAGCATATCTCGTGATCGATGGTCCACAATTTTCGACGAAAGCAGAATCGGAATCGTATCGCCAGATGAAGATGGACATTATCGGCATGACGGCGATCCCAGAGGCGAAGCTGGCGCGCGAAGCGGAGATTTGTTATGCGACGATTGCGATGGTCACTGATTACGACGTGTGGCACCCTTCGCACGATTCGGTGACCGTTGAGATGGTTGTGCAGAATTTATTGAAGAACGCAGAGATGGGTAAGCGCATCGTGCGCTATGCCGTCGATGAAGTACCGAGCGCGCGCGAACAGTGTCCCTGCCCCAACGCATTGCGTGATGCGATCATTACTGCTCGCGACCGCATCCCCTACAAATCAAAGAGGACACTTGGCTTGTTACTCGACAAGTATTTACCCAAGCCCGAGACACTTCGCCCCACACGAAAACTGAGAAAATAAAATTCGCGTAGCATTTTCACATTTCCAAAATTTCAGGTTGTATTTCGTCTAGTGCATTGCCTACACGAACAAAAAACGTGCGACGCACCTCGGAGGTGCGTCGCACGTTTTTTGTCTTTCTTACGCTCGAAATTCTTCGCGTCGGACTGTAACTTTTTCTAGTCGATCTTTCAAAACCTCAACGCCAATTCCTGGCTTGGTCGGAACCGTCAGCATACCGTCCGCATCGACTGTAAATTCTGGCGTGACGATGTCTTCTGCAAAATAGCGCTTGTTCGCGGAGATATCGCCGGGCAAGGTAAAGTTGGGCAACGATGCGAGCGCCACGTTCGCCGCGCGGCCGATGCCCGATTCCAACATGCCGCCATGCCACACTGGAATGTTATGCGCCGCACAGAGATCGTGAATCTTGATCGATTCAGCAAAACCGCCGACGCGTCCTGGCTTGATGTTGATGATGCGACACGCGCCCAGTTCAATTCCTTCGCGCGCATCGGCAACTGAGTGAATGCTTTCGTCGAGACAGATCGGCGTTTTCAACTTTGGCTGCAATTTCGAATGATCGTAAATGTCGTCATGTCCCAGCGGCTGTTCGATGAGCAGCAAATTGTATTCGTCGAGCGCGCACAATCGATCCGCATCGTTCAGCGTGTATGCCGAGTTTGCATCGACTTGGAGCAGGATGTTCGGAAACGCTTTGCGCGCGGCGGCGGTAAATTGCAGGTCGCGCCCCGGCGCAATTTTGATCTTGATGCGTTTGTAACCTTGGCTTGAATAATCTTCGATTCGCTGGACTAGTGCTTCCGGCGACGATTGAATACCGATGCTCACGCCGACGGCAATTCTGTCGCGCGTGCCACCGAGCATTTGCGACATCGACACGCCGCGCGCTTTGGCGAACAAATCCCACAGCGCGAATTCCAAGCCCGCTTTCGCCATGTTATGGCTACGCACGCGCGAACTGCGCTCGATGAAATCGTCTATGGAATGAATGTCTTGCCCCAAAATATTCGGAATCAAAAAGTCGCGGCAGATGTGCCACACCGTTTGGTTCGTTTCGTACGAGTAAAACGGCTCTGCGCCCGCAGGACTCTCGCCCCACCCAGTCAATCCTTCCGCATCGACGCGGACGATCACGTGTTGTTCTTCCAACTCAACACCGAACGAAGTCTCGAACGGTGCGACAAGCGGCATCTTGAACTGGCGCAATTCAATTCGATCAATTCTCATGTGTCAATTTCCTTTAGTTCCATTAATTCCCTTGTTTCCTTGGAACTGAAGGAACTAAGGGAAATGAGGGAACTTTACGCCCCAAATTTATTCAACCGCTGCGCGTTCGCGAGCGCCATCGGCATAAGGTCTTTCGATGGCAAGCGACCGAGACTGCCATGCGCGCAAGCTCGTTCGCCGTACTCCGCGATGCCATCAGCACGCACGAATTTCGAATAGAGCATCACCGGCACCGGATGCCACGAATGCGATTTGAGCAGCGCAGGCGTCGAGTGGTCGCCGCCGACGATAATCACATCTGGCTTGAGCGCCAACAGTCGCGGCAACTGCGCATCGAGTTCTTCGATGACGTGCGCCTTCGCCGCAAAGTTTCCGTCTTCGCCGTACGAATCGGTTTTCTTGACATGCAGATAGAAAAAGTCAAAATCGTTCCAACACTTTTCGAGCGTCGTAAACTCATCCGCAATTGATTCGCCATCGACCTTGATCGTCTTCATGCCAAGCAATTTCCCCAGCCCGCGATACATCGGATACACGGCGATTGCCGCCGCGCGCAGACCGAACGCTTGCTCATAGTTGGGCCATGCGGGACGTTTTGCAAATCCGCGCAAGAGCACCATGTTTGCGGGATGCTTGTCGGCCAAGAGTTTGCGCGCTTGTTCGATGAATTGATTCACGAGTTTTGCGCTACGCTCCGATTCTGGATTCAGCGCGCGAACAGGCAACGCAGGTACGCCGAGTCGCTGCGGATCCGTTTCGCTCAATGCGTCACCCAGACGCTCCGCGTCGTCGCGCAAGACCAAAACAAATCGATAGTCTTTGACGGTTTCGACGAAAACTTGCACGCCTTCGAGTTTGATCGTGCGCAACAGCTTGACCAATTCGACGTTGAGTTCGGTTGCGATGCGACCCGCGCGCCGGTCGGTGAGATTGCCTGACGAATCGACCGAGCAAAAATTTCCGCGCGCCGCCACATCGTTTGGTCCCAAATCGAAATCGATGCCGAGCGCTTCTAGCACACCGCGTCCAATTTCGAATTGGAGCGGATCGTAACCAAAGATACCCAAGTGACCGGGACCACTACCGGGCGTAATCCCCGGCGCAACCGGATCGGCAAGCCCCAATGCTGACTGTGCCGCGAGCGCATCGAGATTAGGTTTGCGCGCGGATTCGAGTTCGGTTTTGCCGCCCGGTTCCATCGGCAAGCCGCCGATTCCATCCATGACCACCATGGCAATTTTTGTTTGCGTAGGAACGAGTAAATCTTTGAGTAAATTGAAATCCATCGTCATGCCTCCACAGTGAAGTGTGCAAGCATCTTATCATCGGCAGCAAGAGATGTCAAAGTAAGGACGAAGCAATTGTTTAAATGCGCTGCTCGAACCAAACAATGTTGATTTGAACAGGGACTTGGGGACACGGATTCCGTCGAATGCTTTGCCCCTATCTTTGCGTTTGCCTTGTTTTTGCTTATAATGGTATCACCTCAAAAGCAATGCTGATTTTGGAGGAACCAATGAAGCGTTTCTACGTCTTGCGTCTTTTGTTCTTAACCCTCTTTGCACTCCCTCTTTTTCTTATTCCCTTACCGGCAAATGCTCAGGATAAGAGTGTTACCGTAACGCGTCGCGATTATGATGTGACGATTCAGAAAAGCGGCGATGTTGTTATCCGCGAAACCTGGGTCGCCAAGTTTTCGGGCGGACCGTTCACGTTTGCATTTCGCGGTGTTGCGTTGAACAAGGTAGATTCCGTCGGCAATTTCCAAGTCGTCGAAAACGAAAAAGCGTACACGCAAAGCACGAGCCAAGCGGCAAACACGTATCAAGTTTATCAAGAGAGCGGACAACAATTCGTCAAATGGTTTTTCCCGCCGACGACCAATCAGACGCGCACTTTCAACATTCAATACACCCTGCGCAGTGCGTTGCGCATTTACGATGGCGGCGATCAATTTTGGTGGAAGATCATCGAGAGTGATCGCGCCTATACCATTCAGAGTTCGACGATTTCGGTCCACTTGCCTGCGTCATTCCCAACCGATCAGATCATAGCCGCAGTCACAACCGGCTCAGGCAATGCCACTGTCCGAGATGGACAGACTGTCGTCTTTACCTCCAGCAATTTGAGTGGCGGGGAAGAAGTTGAAATCCGAGTCCAGTTTCCGCATGGCGTCGTAACCGCTGCGCCTCCCGCATGGCAAGCCGCAGCAGATGCAGAAGCTGCCGCACAAGCCCAACGCGAGGCAATGAAAGCCCCATTCAATTTGTTCTTCCTCTTTGTCGGCTGCGTTTTCATTCTCGTCGGACCGCTGCTCGTTTTTTTGTTGTGGTATACGCGCGGACGTGATCCCGCTGTACCGCAAGCGGCGCAAATGAGCGCACCACCCAGCGATTTACCACCGGGTGTGGTTGGCACGTTGATCGACGAAAAAGCCGACATGCGCGACATTATCGCCACCATTGTCGATCTGGCGCGGCGGGGCGCGATCAAGATGACCGAAAAAGAATCGGCGGGATTTCTCGGCATCGGTAAGACGCGCGATTTCGTTTTTGAGCGTGTGGATACGCCTACAGGTTTACGCAATTACGAACACACACTGATCGATAAAATCTTTAGCGGTGGCAACACGCGCGAACTCTCCGATCTCAAGGAAAAATTCTACACGGCGATTCCGACACTGCAATCGGAAATGTACGATGAAGTGGTCAAGGCCAAGTATTTTCCGTCCAATCCCAATTCAACGCGCAACAAGTACATTGGTCTGGGAGCTATCGCGCTCTTTCTGGTTGCCGGGTGCGGGCTAGGAACCTACTTTGTGTTTCTCATCGATTATGCCGAACTCGCGATTTGTCCGACTCTATCGCTGATAGCATCCGCGATTGGACTCATGATCGCAGGGCCGTTCATGTCGCATCGCACACGCTTGGGCGCAAACGAAAAAGCCAAGTGGGTCGCGTTCAAGCGCTATTTGGAAAGCATCGAAAAATATACCAAACTCGATCAAGCCCAAGTGTTGTTCGATAAATATCTGCCCTACGCGATTAGTTTTGGACTCGAAAAATCCTGGGTGCAAAAGTTTGCGGCGGTCGGCACGCCTGCCCCGATGTGGTACGACACGTATCCGCCGATCTACTACGGTGGGGGACCTCACCATCATCGTCCCACCAACGAGATGGGCATGGGTGGTTCGAGCGGCGGCGGCGTGTCGAGCGCCGGGCAAATGCCCACGCTCGACAGCGCGTCGGCTGGCGCATTCCGTGGACTCGATTCGATGAGCAGCGGCTTGTTCTCCATGCTCGACTCGACCGCATCCGTGTTCAGCAGCGCTCCGAGTTCAAAAGGTGGCGGTGGTTGGAGTGGCGGCGGTGGCGGTGGTGGCGGCGGCGGTGGTGGCGGCTCGTCGGGATTTGGATAGTCACCATTTCAGAATTCAAATTGACAATCTGCAATTTGAATTCTGAAATTACATGGGGGAAGCATGACTACTGGACGCATCGTTGGCATTGTATTAGTAATCGCAGGTGTGGTAATTTTCGCGTGCGTTGGGGCATGGGTCGGACTGGGAGTCGCCGGACAAGGAACGGGTGGACTATCGCCCGTGGGCGCTCTGTTCGGGCTAGGGCTTTTTGGCGTTGTGCCTTTGCTAATTCTTGGCGGAGTCGGCGTGTTCATGTTCATCAAGGGCGGGCAAGAAGCCATCGAAATGGCGGACGTTCAAAAGAAGGAACGCTTGATGGGCATGATTCAAGCCGCAGGCAAAGTTTCGCTTGCCAACGCCGCCATCGAATTGAAAATGACGCGTGACCAAGTCAAAAACGCGATTCTCGATTTGGTGAATCAAGGTTTGTTCACCGGATTTATCAATTGGAAAGAGCAAACATTTTATTCGAAAGATGTCGCGCAGATGCAGACGACCAAGTGTCCGAACTGCGGCGGCGAGCGTGAAGCCGTTGGTAAAGGCATTGTCAAGTGTCCGTACTGCGGCGTGGAATTGTATCTGCCGCAGTAGAATCGAATTCCGTCAGCCAATGGTCAGATAACCCTCTTGTCACTATAGAGTTTTTAGGTTACTATCTCAGGGCAAAAATGAAGAAAGCAACTGCGACAAAACAAAAATCGACAAGCAACAAAAACACGCGACCGGAGATAAGTAACATCCGTCGCCATGTCGTGCCTATTTTGAAGCGTCACGCGATCAAACGCGCTTCATTGTTCGGATCATTTGCTCGCGGCGAACAAACGGCGCACAGCGATCTTGATTTGCTGGTCGAGTTTCGTCGTGGAAAAAGTCTGTTCGATCTTGTCGCGCTCAAAATAGATTTGGAGAACAAAACAGGAAGAAAAGTCGATTTGCTGACATACCGATCTTTACATCGTTCAATTCGAGACAGGGTCCTGAGTGAACAGGTCATTCTTCTATGAAGAAAGAGCCACGAATCTTTTTGGGGCATATTCTCGAAAGTATTGCATTAGTCGAGGAATATACGATCAACGTTACAGAAAAAGAATTCTTGTCCTCAAAGCAACTTCAGGATTCGGTAATTCGGCGAATAGAAATTATCGGCGAAGCAGTCAAGAACATACCTCTCGATTTGCGCGCCAAGTATCCGGATATCCCTTGGCAAAAGATTGCTGGCACCCGAGATATTCTGATTCACGAATATTTCGGCGTAGACATGGGGCTGACATGGCGAGTGGTCAAAAAGGAATTGCCGAAGCTCAAGAGACAAATCGCAAGAATTTTGGAAAGTCTGGCTTTGTGAGCATAGGAGAATTCTCACATGGATGATCTCCAACAACGAATTTTAGAAATCGCATCACAGATTCCCGGCTATCTCGGCTACGAAGCGAAAGAGCGCCGCCGCGACATGGACAAGTACACGCGCGGCACGCTCTCGCACAAGTACAACGAGCTGCACGCGGCGCTCGCGCGTATTCGCGCCAAAGCACCGCTGGAAAACGCCGTCGATTTGGAAAATCTCGATCAAAAACTCTTGCGCCTCATCGCGCGCTTCCAAACCGCACCGCGCGGTTATGCCGGTTGGTTCGACGCGGCGCAAATTGTTGAAGAAGACCTGGATGCGCTCACGAATTTCGATGCGGAACTCGCCAGCGGAGTGCCTGGACTCAAATCTGCCATCGACAAGGTTGCCGCTGCCATCAAATCGAGAGAAGGCATCGCCGACGCGGTTGAAGGATGCGCAACAACGCTCGACACTCTGAATGCGCGTTTCGACGAGCGCGAGCAATTTCTCGCCACCGGCAAAAAGCCATCGATGACAATTCTGCCCAATCGACCGGCGCAGTCGCCGCTTGGCGCACTCGAAACAAAGAAAACTGCGTCGCCGGAATTGCTCGCGCTGACGAATTTGAAACTGAACGATGCGGTCTCGTACGATAACAATGATTTTATCGTCAGCGGAAAAATCACCTACACGATTTCGACCGGATCGTTTTGGGCGTTTCTCTTGCAGGATGGCAAAAACAAAGCGTGGCTACGCGTGGGACCCGGCGAAGAACTGAGCATGTGCAAAGAAATCAAACTCGACGTTTCATCGCCGTTGCCTGAGACCATCGAACATGACAAGCGCACGCTCACGCGTAATAGCACCGGTCAAGCCAAAGTATCCGTCGAAGGCGCAGGCGGAACCAAGCGCGGCACGGTCGATTATGCGCGTTACGTCGATGCCGACGCACGGCTGTGGGCTGAAAATTTCGGAACGGAAACGCGAGTCATGTACGGACAAACAATTGATTCGAGCGAGTTGAAAGTTTATCGGAAATAATTTACAAAGGTTGTCATTCTGAGCGAAGTGAAGAATCTCTCAAATTCGCAATGTGAGACGCTTCGCGTTCGTCGCATCGCCATCAAAGATGGCGCAACCGCTCCTCAGAATGACAGTCGCAAATCAGCGAGGAGGACACAATGAGTATCTTAGACCGGACCAGTCAGATTTTGCGCGCGAACATCAACGATCTGTTGAATCGCGCCGAGGATCCAGAAAAAATGTTGAACCAAATTCTGCGTGACATGGAAGACGCGCTGCGTCAAGGCCAATCCCAAGTCGCCGAGCAAATCGCGCAAGAAAAAATGATCCAGCATGATCTCGACGAAGCCAAGGGCAACGTCGACGAATGGGGCAAAAAGGCCGAACTCGCCGTCGAAAAGAATCGCGATGATCTCGCGCGCGAGGCATTGCGTCGCCAAGGTGATTACACCGCGCAAGTTGAGATTTACCAAAAGCAACTTGAGGCGCAGCATCAAGCCGTGCAAAAATTAAAAGCCGACCTCGATTCGCTGGAAGCGAAATATCAAGACGCGCGCCGCAACAAAGATGCCTTGATCGCCCGCGCCAAGCGCACCGAAGCCAAAAAACAAATATCGGCGGCTTCCGCCAAGATTTCCTCCGTCGATTATTCATCCGATCTCGCCCGCATGGAACGCCGCATCGAAGAAGAAGAAGCGCGTGCCGAAGCCAACGACGAAGTGAAAAAAGCGTCGATGGACGATGAGTTCAAAGCGCTCGGAGACAACGACGCGGTGGAAGATAAACTCGCCGAACTCAAAAAGAAAATGGGGAAATAGTCAATTAGTCGAATAGTCGCGTAGTCGAATAGTCAAAGGAGACTGCGCGGCGCGACTACATGACTATCAGACGTTAAGACTAGGAGACACAAAATGCCTCGAATCATTGATGTCGTCGAGTTTCTCGACAATACCGGAAATGAAATCGTCCATCGTGAGCCGCCGGATGGCCCCGGCGATTTTCGCCTCGGTTCGCAGGTGATCGTGCGCGAAAGTCAGAATGCCGTTTTCTTTCGCGATGGTAAATCGCTGGACGTGTTGGGCCCCGGTCGGCACACGCTCACGACCGCGAACATTCCGATTCTCGCCAGCATCATTGGCTTGGCGACGAGTGGCAAAACGCCCTTCCCTGCCGAAGTGGTCTTTGTCAACCTTAAAGAATTTTTGAATCAGAAATGGGGCACGCCTGAACCCATCGCCTTCCGCGATCCCGACCTGGGCATGGTGCGATTGCGTTCGTTCGGCACATTCGCGTTCCAGGTCAAAGATCCATCGCTGTTCGTCAACGGCATCGTCGGTCAGCAAGGCATTTACACGACTGACGCGATCGACAATTTCTTGCGCAGCATCATTATCGCCAAGATGACGGACTTGCTCGGCGAGCAGAAAAAGTCGGTGCTTGATCTACCTAGCATGTACAGCGAAATCGGCGCGGGAACCAAGGGACAACTCACCGACGATTTTGCGCGCGTTGGTTTGGTACTCAAGGCGCTCTACGTCAGCGCGATCACGCCGACGGAAGAAACGGCGAAAGCGATTGACGAACGCGCATCGATGGGCGCGATCGGCGACATGGACAAGTACTTGAAGTTCAAAGCCGCGCGCGCGATGGGCGATGCGGCGACCAATCCCAGCGGTGCAGGTGCAGGCGCAATGCAAATGGGCGTTGGCTTGGGTGCAGGCGCGGGCTTGGGCGCAGGCTTGGCGGGCATGATGTCGCAAGCGATGCAAGGCGCGCAGCAGAATGCGCCCACCCGCGGTGCGGCGACCGTCATCTGCCCCAACTGCAACACGTCGAATCCGGTCGGGGCAAAGTTCTGCAACAGTTGCGGAACCAAGCTAGGTGCGGGCACAGTCAAGTGTCCCACCTGCGGAACGGAAAATCCTGCGGGCGCAAAATTCTGTAGCAACGACGGAACGAAGTTGAGCTAAATATTCGATAACGATACATCGCACGCTTGTGTGTCTCTGAAGAACGGAGCATGAAGCGTGCGATGTTGCATGGTGAGCCAATTGGGTTAGCCGAACCAAAGGTGGGGACAGCGGTATCTAGATATAGATGCTCACAAAGCATATGGATATAGATACATGCATCTACCGGTAGATGCAAGATGCGGAAAACGTGAGTTTGCAGACATGCCGTTGTTATCGTGCGTGGTGCTTCCATCCTGTAAACTGCCTCTTGAAGATTATCCGATTGAAAACATATCATGCGCCAGCATCTGAAAACATTTTCCCTGATTCTTTGTTTCGTTATCGGAATTCCAATTGTTTGTTGCGTGATTCCGATGACGATACCTATTGCAATCAACCAGTGGACGTTATGGCGATTCGCAAACAATCTATTTGAATACCCATTGCCACCAAATACGGCATTGGTAGAGAAAAGAATCGAATTATCACACCCTGGTAATGGCAATACGTGTCTGTACCAAGCCGAGTTAATTCTGTCATCAACGTCGTCGCTGGAAACTATCAAATCGTATTACGCAAAGGTGGAGTTTCCGAGAGTCGTGGATAGCCCATATACGAGTAAATCAATAACTGCATGGGTGAAACTGGATAATAGCACTGCGACTGCTTTAGAAAAACGTTTTATCGTAGAACTTGAAGATTCTGGCTCGGATGTCACGCTTGATATTCGTTGTCACTAAATAGACCCGAAGCACGTCTGCAAACACCTGCCCGCCGATTCCGCCACGGTCGCCGCCTTTTGGCGTGTGGGGTTTGCGCTGGCAAGCGTACTTGCATTTCGCCAGACACCTTGCGGCGGAATCGGCGGGCGGTAGCGTTCCACGCCATCCCGCGACAATTCGTGCGTAGAGCGCAAGCCATGAGAATTGAGAATAACAGAAAAAGACCTGGACACATACTACGAAATTCCATCGCTGTACTGATTACATTTGTTATGGTGACGTGTTTGGGTAGGACTTTGTTTTTCTCTGTTTGCTGTAATGAAGACAAACTCGCCATTGAATCTCGATACAACGAATTGAATGAATTGTTGCAGCAACAAGACTACGCGAGCGCGTACCGTTACACGACTTCACATTATCAACAGACAAATGACCTTGAGCGGTTCAAGATAGACTTTCCTGGGTATCGTCTTCGCCCGAACCACTCCTTGTCATTTGAAGGTGATAAGGCAACCTTGTACCCTTTTGAAATCAAGGATTTCCTACAACTATTGAATGGTCCAGTCTATACGTGGGTCAAGATTGAGGGCAAGTGGTATGTTGACGAAGTCACTTGGTATGAAGACTGATTCAACCTAACCAGGACATCGCGTTTCCGCCTAATCAATGGTTCAGCCGCACAAAGAGACAGACGGCGTGGAACACCTGCCCGCCGATTCCGCCACGGTCGCCGCCTTTTGGCGTGTGCGGTTTGCGCTGGCAAACGCACTTTCATTTCGCAAGACACCTTGCGGCGGAATCGGCGGGCGGTAGCGTTCTCCATCACCGTAGGTGAAAACAACAAGTTCATCAAATATCAGAGAAAAAATCCAAGAACCGGAGGAAAACAATGAACAAGAAAACAGTGCTGCTCGTCGCTGGGGGTATCCTTGCCCTGTGCGCTTGTGGTTGCATCGCGCTCATGGGGCTCGGACTTTTGGGTGGACTCGGCGGCATCGGCTTGACCCAACCCATCGCCGATGTCGGCGAAAAATTCATGCTGTCGCTCAAGAATGGCGAATATGAGACGGCATTTGGACTCTGTCATCCTAGCTTGCAACAAGAGCTAGGCAGTGCTCAAGGGTTGAAGCAAACGATCGAGCGTGGTAATGCACAGCCGATCCAATGGAGTTTCAATTCACGCAACATTGAAAACGATCAGGGTCGCATGGAAGGCACGGTAACGATGCGGGGTGGTGCGGGTACAGTAACATTGGAATTCGCCAAATCGGGCAGTGAGTGGAAGGTGAGCGGCTTTGACCTGAGCGCGAAATAGCGATAGCCGACAGAGAACACCTGTCACCGAACGTGCCACAGCCACAGGTTGGATAATTTGGTTCTTGGCACGGAATTGCGTACAATAACCTCGTAGTTGAAATTCACTACGAGGTTTTTTTTCAATGAAGCCACTCGTCATCGGACATCGCGGCGCAAGTGCCTACGCACCGGAGAACACTATCACCGCATTCAACCTCGCCTACGCTATGGGCGCGGATGGTATTGAATTGGACGTGGTCCCAACGAAAGATGGCATTCCCGTCATCTGCCATTACAGCACCAATGCTCTGCCTACACACGGCATTCGCTCGCTCCAACACTTGACGCTGGCAGAGGTCAAACAAATCAATGCGGGCGCATGGTTCGGCGAAAAATTTCGCGGCGAGAAAATTCCAACGCTGGAACAAGTTTTGGATGCGGTCGGCTCGCGTGGCAAGACGATTATCGAAGTCAAACGTGGTCCGAATGAATTTAAAGACGACGGGCGCGAGCGAGCAATCATCGAGATCGTTCGCCAGTCGCCCTATGCGCAGGATGTTATCCTCACGTCGTTTCATCCCATCTCGCTCTACCATATCCGCCAAGCGGAGCCAAACCTTCCTCGCGGCTTTATCTATCACACCAAAATCTTTCCCTGGCTTTTGCATGGTTTCTGGTTTCGCTTCCTCACGCAGCCGCAAGAATTGCACATCAACGAAGAGATGGCAACGCCGAACTATATCGCTTGGGCAAGGCGAAGAAATTATCGCATCATGGTGTACCATCCCGACGAGCCAAACGAAATGACACGCGTCCTCGCGCTCGGCGTCGATGGCATCATGTCGAACAAACCTGACCTTCTACGCAAGATTGTCGATCAATAATTTATCCGCGAATCCCCGCGAATCACGCGAATAAAAAATTTTAACGAAGATTCGCGAGATTCGCGGGCAATTTTTCGGAAAATACGAAACCTTACATAGAGCAAAGGAACAATGAAACCACTCATCATCGGACATCGCGGCGCGAGCGCATCCGCGCCCGAAAACACTCTCGCCTCGTTCAGGCTCGCACTCGATATGGGCGCGGATGGCGTTGAACTTGACGTTACGCTAACGAAAGACGATGTGCCCGTCATCATACACGACGGCACCGTTGACCGCACGACGAACGGCAAAGGTCTCATCAATCAAATGACGTTGGGCGAGGTACGCCAACTCGACGCGGGCGGATGGTTCAATGCAAAATTTTGCGGCGAAAAAATTCCCACGTTGGAAGAGGTCTTGACCGAAATATCTCCGCGCGGCATCGTCAACATCGAATTGAAAACAGAAGCGCTGCGGCCGTGGCCCTCAAATTCGGCGAATCTCACGCGCTGGCAACGCGCCAAGCTTTCGGTCGCCGTCTTTTTTGGATTGTTTGAAAATAGTCGGCTCGAAGGCATGGTTGCCAAAGTAATTGAAGAAACGCATTCTGAAAAACGCGTGATGGTCTCTTGCTTCAATCCATTCTACTTGAATCGAATGCGCTCCATCGCGCCGCATTTGACGCGCGGTTATTTATACGCCAACTTTTTGCCGATCTTTATCGCGCGCGGTTGGTTCATGCCCTTGGCACATCCCAACGCGCTCCACCCCAACGGAACGATGGTGACGCCAGCGTATGCTACCTGGGCGCACGGCAAAGGTTATCCTCTCAATGTGTGGACCGTCGACGATCCAAACGAGATGAAACGACTCGCCGCACTCGGTGTGAACTCGATCATGACGAACAAGCCCGATGTGGCACGGCAAGTGCTGGGATAGTACATGAGAAAAGCCAGGCTTCCTATTTGGAACCTGGCTTTTCTCATATCTACAAGTGTTATTTGGAGATAAAGGGGAAAAAATATAGCTTGAGACTGATGGGGAACCGAGTTGCCGCATCTAGTTCGATGCGAGGTTTGGTAATCCCATTCCGCGAATCGGTAACGAGCTTGCCAGTGGAGTAAAAAGCCGTAAGGGTTTGATCGACCGTCGCCGAAGGTTGGGCGGACTTGAAAACTGCCCAAGCCCCAGCGACGTGAGGCGTCGCCATCGAAGCCCATCATCGTTTGAAAACCGGTGCCAGGAACCGACGAGTAGATGTATTGACCGGGAGCAAGAAGGGTCAGAAATGACGCGCTGTCGGAGAAACCAGAGACCATGTCCGCAGTTGTTCCACTGCCACCATCTTGGGTAGAGCCGACACTAATCGCGCCTGAAACACAGCCCGGCGCTTCAATCGAATTGGATGAATAGTCATTTTCAGAAGCGATGACAGTCGCAATCCCCAAAGACCGCAGGTTGCCAATCATATCCTTGTACGCCGGATACTGTGCATCACATTCAGCTTGGGTCGTATACGCTTCACCGCCGAGACTCAGATTTATTGCCGCGATGTTATAGCTACTGCTTAATGTTTGGACACGTTCCATGGCAGACAAGATGTCTGAGTCATATGCCTGAATGCAGCCGCAGTTAGCAACAAAAGAAAAAACCTGGATGGAAATGATATTCGCATCTTTGGCAACACCGGAAAAACCGATGGCATCATTGTCTTTACCGGCGGCGATTCCAGCAACATGTGTGCCGTGAATACATATTCCAACGCTGGTACAATCAAGTCCAGAGTCTGGGGCAGTGGATTGCGAGACTCCTCCGGGACACAGCGAAAAAGCCGTATCGGATGAATTCGTCGTAGAGTAACACGCTTCAGACACCACCTTGCCAGCGAGAAAGGGATGCATTTTGTCAACACCCGTGTCGAGAATAGCTACAACCTGTCCAGCGCCGGCGTAACCATTTGCCCAGGCATTGGATGCACCAATCAAAGGGACACTTTCTACAAGCGATGGACGGCGCAGACGGTCTGGTGCTACGCTGGCAACATTCGGAGAGAAAGCCAAAGTGGCAAGCGCATCTGCATCTACTTCGATAACCAGATAGGGGATGGAAGCAAATTGCTTGATCGGCTCGACCTGATGGTTGGATATCTGCTTCAACAATGCAGCTTGCGCTTGCTTGATCGCACCGCGCTGCGTTTGGATCGCTTGCGAGTTACCCAGTCGCCCTTCAGGTTGGTAACCCGCGCGCAATCCGATAATTACACGCACCGATCCATTCGCTTGGGCTTTGGCAATCAGTTCAGCCATTTGCGGTGAATCGAGCAAAGTAGAGGTGGCCGTCAGCGATGGAACGCTGAGAATAAAAGAGGACCCTTCTGCACTAACGGATGGAGTTGTGGTAATCCAAACTAGGATCAGCAGGAAAGCCATGTATTTGATGAAAATTCTAGAAACGAGCCTTCGTGCGTGCATTGTTCTCCACAGGATCAACTCAATGATTGTTACGACGCAGAGTAATTATATGACTCCCAGGAAATTCGTCAATTTGAACCAGGTAATGGTATTCCATAGAACAACCATTATTCTGCGGAATTTAACGTAGCTTTAGAGCAAACAGCATGGCAATGTCCCGATTGGGATACAAGCGATCACTAAAGCCGCAGAAGCTAAAACCATGTTTTTGATAAAACGCAATCGCTGGATACGCCTTGGTCGGCGCATCGGCAAGCACAATACTCAGCTTTTTCAAGCGTGCCCACTCCAAAACCGTCTGCATTAATTGCGTACCGATTTTCTTTCGACGCTGTACACGCGCGACCGCAACATGACTAATATTCGCCGATTGATTCCATTCCTCGACCGATGCCGCAATAAAACCGCACACACCGCCATTATCATAGACCCACAAATTCGAACCTTTGCGATATTTTTCCGACACACCGTCGCGCGAAATAACGCCGGTCACTTTCATTGTGCGCGGCAAACGCGTAAGCCGAAACACCGATGAGATACTGTGTGCGTCACGACGTTCGTCCACTTGCCACACATAATCCGTCTCAAAAGAATCGTCGAGCAAAAGGCAGGCATTTAAATCGGCAAGAGTCGCCAGGCGAATTTCCATTGCATCTCCTAAAAGAAGCAGGTACACAGGCAAATTCACCTGTGTACCTGCAAACAAAACTTTTCAAAAACCCGTTTTCTTTTTCTTCGATTTTCAACACCTACCAGGCGCAGAAAACGGATTTTAAATTGTGCTCTAGCGAATCGCCTGCTCGGTTTCCTTGTCAAACACATGAATGTGGTCTAGGTTGACCATCACATCGATCGGCTTGCCCGGGCGACCTTGACTGCGTGGATCAACGCGCCCAACAAACGAGCTTTTGCCACTGACAAGGAAGAGATAAATCTCGCTACCCATTGGCTCCATCACGTCGACCTGCGCGCTAATCGGTGCGCCATTGATCGCGCCGGGAACAAAGTCGCGGTCATGAACATCCTCGGGGCGAATGCCGAGCACAACATTCTTGCCGATATAGTTCGCCACTTTGTCGCGGCGATCCGGTGGCGCTGGAATCTGAAAGCTGCCTGCATCTAGCATAGGATTTTCGCGATTACCTGCCACCTTCACATCGAAAAAGTTCATGGCAGGGCTGCCAATAAACCCAGCGACAAACGTATTGGCGGGGAAATCGTACAATTTTTGAGGCGTATCTAATTGCTGAAGGATGCCGTTCTTCATCACCGCGATACGCGTACCCATCGTCATCGCTTCCGTCTGATCGTGCGTGACGTAGATGAAGGTGGTTTCCAAACGCTGATGCAGTTTGGAAATTTCGGTGCGGGTCTGCACGCGGAGTTTGGCATCGAGGTTGGACAAAGGTTCATCCATCAAGAACACTTTGGGTTCGCGCACGATCGCGCGCCCCAGGGCGACGCGCTGGCGCTGACCACCGGACAGTTGCTTGGGCTTGCGATTCAACAATTCCCGAATGCCCAAAATGTCGGCGGCTTGGGTGACGCGCTTGTCAATTTCGGACTTTGGGGTTTTGCGCAAACGCAGACCAAATGCCATATTGTCGTAGACGCTCATGTGGGGATAGAGCGCATACGATTGGAACACCATCGCGATGTCCCGATCTTTCGGTGCGACATCATTCACGACACGGTCGCCGATACGAATATCCCCAGAAGAAATTTCTTCCAATCCTGCCAGCAGGCGCAACGCCGTCGTTTTGCCACAACCAGAAGGACCCACCAGGACGAGGAATTCCTTGTCCTTGACGTCCAGGTTTAAATCGTTGACCGCAAGAACGTCGCCGAACTTTTTTGTAACATGATCGTAGGTGACGCTAGCCATCTTGCTCTCCTTTGAGAATATAGATGAAACAATGAATTACACCATCGATATTGTATTTTATTGTGTGTGGATTGTCAAACCAACACTAATTATTTTCCGCCCAAAAGACTTTTGATTGCCTCGAAACAACCATCGCCTGGAGGTGTCGGTGTCGGAGTCGGCGTGGGAGTAGGCGTAGGCGTAATGCCCAGCGCTTTTTGATATGCGGCGAAAACTTGCGCGCGTCCTTTGCCTTGCGTATTGGGATCTAATCCCAAATCCTTCGTCGTGGTCATCAAAATGTCTTTGAT
Source organism: Chloroflexota bacterium (assembly GCA_016215025.1). Lineage (GTDB taxonomy): Bacteria > Chloroflexota > Anaerolineae > UBA4142 > UBA4142 > JACRMI01. The sequence continues at coordinate 60,436 of JACRMI010000150.1, read as the reverse complement.
CTGTTGCGGCGATAGACCGGGCTTGGCTTGCAACAACAAGGCGCATGTTCCTGCCGCATGGGGTGTCGCCATCGACGTGCCGGAGGCGCTGGTATAAAAACTATCGACGGGTGTCCCCATCGACGTGCCGGTCGCGCGACAGGCAACGATACCGACGCCAGGGAAACAAATATCCGGCTTGACGCGTCCATCACTCGTCGGACCGCGCGATGAAAAGCCAGCAATTTGATCGTTATCATTCGTCGCGCCGACCGTAATCACGGTCTTGGCGCAGCCGGGCGAACCCACGGTCGATGGACTGGGACCCGCGTTGCCCGCCGCGATGCACATGACCACACCCTTGCTCATCGCCGAATCGCACAACACCGATAGAGCGTCCGTCCCATCACACGCACCGTCGCTCCCCAGCGACATGTTGATCACTTGGACACTTTGCTGCACGGACCACTCGATGCCCGCCATCACATCGCTCGTGCTGCCGGAACCATTCCCTCGCAAAACCTTGGCGGTATAAAACATACAGTCTGGCGCGACGCCTTTGTAAATGCCCTTGCTCGCCGAGCCAGTTCCGCCGACGATTCCAGCCACATGCGTGCCATGACCGTTGTTATCGTTGGGACCTTCGCCCGTAAAATCTTTCATCTGTACGATGCGGTTCACAAAATCAGGATGCGTTGGATCGATACCGGTATCGACGATGCCAACTTTGATGTTCTTGCCGGTAACGCCCGCTTCCCACACTTGCGGCGTCCCAATTAGCGGCACCGATTTGTCGAGCAGCGTATGCACCGGTTCGTCGAACCAGATCATCTGCACGTCGTCGCGTTCGCTCAACGCATTGATCGCATCCAGCGTCACGCTGTGCGCGCTCGCAGGAATCAAGCGAAACGAGTATTGCGTCGCCAGGATTCCTGCAATCGTCTGAGCGAGACTTGCAATCGATAGCCCAGGTCGATATTGAATAATGACGCGCATCGCCGGAATAGCCGCAGCACCTGCCTTGCGCGCTGCCATTTCCTGTTGTTGCATTTGAACGGCGAGATTGGGGTGAATCTTGCTCGGGTTTGGCATGTCTCCTCCTCTTCGAGCGCCAACTTTCGTTGTCGCAGATTGTGTGGTTAATCAAGACATTGTGTGAACAGACTTGTCTTCTTCGATCGATAACACCCAGGGCTGGCTAGCCAATTTCAGACACGCGGCGGCTTTGCCTTGCACAGCAACCGCCGCGATCAAGGAGTAGGTGTACCGAACATTCAACCTACTCGCTTTGATTTCGGTAAGGTGCGCTGATGGATCATCTGTCAATCGAACGATTACATTGACCGTGGCATCGGGATGGCGTTGCAATTTGGACAAAAGCTCAGGAGCTATCTTTGCCATATCTCGCCTCTTTCCTAAACTCGCCCGCATCTTATCACAGATTGAAAAGCAAATCAATACGCCCAGCTATGTTCAGCCCAGACCCTAACGGTTTCTGTGCCGATCAATCATCTTATCCGACAACGTATCTTTCCTTAAGGAGAATTGGGGCAAACATAGAAACCGTTAGGGTCTCGACCGATGTCTAAAAATTTGCCAAGTCGTTGCGTCGATAGTATAATCTTTGCCGATCCTCGGAAAGGAGTTTCCACCTTGAGAATCAATCGTCTTTTTTTCTTTCTCGTCACGGTGCTTGCCGTTCTCACGGTGCTTGCCTGTGATGCTGGGAATTTAGTTGCCTTGGGAAGTTCCACCCCCACGCGCACCCCTCGTCCAACGTTTACGCCGCGACCTACCTTTACACCGATTCCTGAAGACACCGCCACGCCTGCGCCAACTGATACGCCTGAACCATCGCCGACCACCGCGCGCACGGTTGCGCCGACGAAAGCACCTGCTCCCGTAGTTAAAGTACCGACCAAACCACCTGCTCCGCCTGCGCCATCATTTCCCTGGCGACCCAAGCAGGAACTGAGTGTTACACAGGGCCCCTGCCCCGCTGGACCGAGTGTTTATGAGATCAAAGGCCGAATCTGGTCAGGTGTTTACATCAGCGGAGTTCACGTCGTAGTTTTAGACAAGTCCGGTAGAATCGCGGTTCAAACCGACTCGTGGGGCCCCGAATCGATGAACCCGGAATGGGGCGTAAGTTGTTTCGAAGAAAAGAACAGTTACAACTATCAGATAGACATTTCCCCGGCACGTGAAAGCGGACCATTGACGCTGCGCTTGACTAATGGGAAAAATGATACAACTCCTATTTCAACAGATGTACAAATCAGTATTCCAAGCGGTGGCGGACGCTGGTACATCGATTGGGTCAAGTAATTCAAGAGCCGAGCGTAACGCTCGGCTTGTTTCTTTATCCACGCGCATGAAACGTTTCTATCAACCACTTTTCCTGGGTCTCATTATTTTATTGGGCTTGGCGCTCCGCGTCGTCCGCCTCGATTTTCAGCCGCTGTGGTGGGACGAGGGCTATAGCGTCTTTTTTGCCACGCGCGATTTTGCAACCATGCTGGCGCGTACAGCGATTGATATTCATCCGCCGTTTTATTACGCCGTCATGCAAATCTGGATGGGGATTTTTGGCCAAGACGCCGTTGCGTTGCGCTGGCTATCGGTCGTCTTTGGCGTCGCCGCAATCCCCCTGCTCTATGCGCTCGCGCACAAACTCTTTTCCGATAGACGCTTGGCTTTGATCGCAGCATTTCTCCTCGCTATCTCGCCGTTTCATATTTACTATTCGCAAGAAGTCCGCATGTACGGACTGGTGACCTTACTCGGAATTGCATCGACGTATTTATTCGCGCAACTGCTGCCGATGAAATCGGGAACGCCGCAAACCTTTTTGCTTGCGGCGATTTACATCGGCGTGACGGCTGCCGCGTTGTATACGCAATACTATGCTGCGTTCATTATTGCCTTCCAGTTTTTATTCGCCGTTTGGTATATCGCGCGATACAATAGGGCATTGCTGCGCTGGCATTCCATCTCCGAGTTGTGGTCAAATTCGCTGATGCATTGGCTCGGCGCATGGATCGCGATTGGCGTGCTGTACTTGCCCTGGGTTATCTACGCTGGTCCAAAATTATACTTTTATGTAACAAGCAAAGTCACCCACGAAGCGTATCCTCCACTCGATCCAATCACGTTTCTCGCGCGCTATCTCTCCGCTTTCTCGATCGGTCACCTCACGAATCTGGACTGGCTTGTATGGACAAGCATTGTACTAGTTGCAATCGCACTCATAGGAATTCTTATCGCGATTAAAAATCGTATCTCTCCCACACTCCCACACTCCTTCACGCCCATACTCACACTCTTCTACCTGGTCATCCCACTCACGCTCGGCTATATCGTCAACCTTGTCTATCCCTTCAACCCAGTTCACGGCGAACGCTTGTTGCTCCTCGCCGCGCCTGCATTTTATCTTTTGACCGCGATTGGAATCACGGCGCTGTGGAATCGCCGTGCGATTTTGGGCGCACTCGTCGTTGTCGTGATCGGCGTCATCTCTGGCGCATCGCTGTACGATTTCTACACTGTGCCGCGCTATCCGAACGACGATTATCGTCCACTCATTCAACAAATGGAACAAACCGCGCTACCAAACGATTTATTCCTCGCGATCTATCCATGGCAAATCGGCTACTTGGAATCGTACTATCACGGTGCGCCGCTCACTATCGTCGAAACGCCAAGTGATACGTGGGCGAATCATCCCGATCAAATGCAGCGCGATCTCGATTCATATTTGGCGCAACATCCGCGCATTTGGATTGCGGCGCTGCAAACGTTGGGACGCATCGTCGAAGATGCGCTCGACGCGAATCTGCGTCCACGCGCGTATACCACGCTTGATACTTGGTTTGGAACCACGCGATTAGAAATGTTTGCGACTGTGTCTGATCCGTTGCTGTCCGATCATCCACTCGCTTTATCGACGTCGTTGTCGCCAAGTGCAAAAAGTTGGGGCGTATCGACAAAGTCGATTGTTGCCGGGCAAGACCTCGTGCCGATTTGGTTTGAGTGGAATGTGCCGCACCGGGACGATTTCAAACTCAGCTTTCGTCTCTTTGATTCAAAAGGAAATCTCTGGGCGCAAGATGATCGCGATGTTGAATCGAACCGCCAGCGCATCGGTTTCAGCGTGCCAACGGGAACTCCGCCGGGCAAATACGATCTGCGACTCGTGGCGTACCAATCGAACGACACCTCATTGAAGAGCGAAGCGCTGCTTGCAAACGTGAATATTGTTCGACCAAGCCAACCTAATCTCGCCGCGATTCCTAATCGAATGACGAGCGACGCGGGCACCGATATTCGCTTGGTCGGATATGAAACAAACACGACCATACGCCCCGGCGAGCCATCGCCTATCACATTGTTCTGGCAAGCGACACACACCATCGACGAAAACTGGATGAGTGTTATCCAGGTTCAAGATATGAGCGGAAAGGTTTTCGCAAACACACAAGCACCGCCCGCGCATGGCATCTATCCAACGCAACAGTGGCAGCCGAATGAAATCGTACGCGATCCGCAATCAATTCTCGTGCGCGGCGACACACCGGATGGCGATTACCGCATTGTTGTATCCATGATCGATCCGGCGACCAACACTTTATCGCGATTTGTACAAGTGGGCAAGGTAACAGTCAAAGGTCGCCCGCGTTATTTCGGCGCGCCATCGCCATCGAATTTGTTCGATGCACGCTTTGGCGACGTGGCGCAATTGATCGGCTACGATATTTCGCAAGAGCAACAGAATGTGAGAATTATTCTGTACTGGAAAGCACTTGCAACCAGCGAAACCTCGTACAAAGTTTTTGTGCATTTCAACGATTCGAACGGCCTTCCTACATTCGACGCAACAAATCAATCCACAGGAGAGGATAGCATATTGCCTATACGAATTTCGATTTCACCCTAATTCACAGCAATCAAACCGTAGCGCAAGCGAGGCAAATTAGAAATTTGCCTTACATTTTTGAAGGAGAAACTACAATGAAAACCAAAACGCTCCAACTCCCCCATCAGCAAGTAGCGTATTACGAAAGCAAAGGCACAGGACCAGCGGTGATATTGATTCACGGCAACTCTTCATCGGGGTTGTCTTATCAACGCCAAATCGAGAGTTCATTGGGCGACAAGTATCGATTGGTTGCGCTTGATCTGCCGGGGCACGGCGATTCGGATCGGGCGAGCGATGTGTCGCAGTACAGTTTGCCAGGCTATGCCGCCGTTGTCGCAGCCGCCGCACAAGCACTCAACATGCCCGACGCTATTTTAGTTGGCTGGAGTCTTGGCGGGCATATTGCCTTGGAGGCACACAACTTGCTGCCGCAAGCCAAAGGGTTTGTGATCTTTGGAACTCCGCCGCTTGCTTTTCCTCCTGCGATGCAAGATGCCTTCTTGCCCAATCCTGCCGTGAATATTGGGTTTCAAGTCGATGTGACGAAAGAAGAAGCGGCGGCGTACGCGCAATCCTTCTTTGCGCCGCAATCTTTTGTTGCGCCGAATGCTTCCATCGACTTGCAACACTTCATCGCTGATATACTCCGGACCGATGGAAATGCGCGCGCGGGACTCGCTGCCAGCATCAAACCGAATGGTTATCAAGACGAAGTTCAAGTCGTCGCTAATCTGACTCGACCGCTCGCTATACTTCATGGCGAGTGTGAGCAACTCGTGAGTGCGCCGTACATTCGATCACTGACCATGCCGACGCTGTGGCGAAACCAAATCCAGATTATTCCTGGTGCGGGACATGCGCCCCACGTCGAGCAGCCCGACAAGTTCAACACCTTGATCGAAGAGTTTATCACGAGCAAGTAAAATCGAAACCCAGGTCTCTTCGACGAGAAACCTGGGTTCTTTTTTGCAGATTCTGCTTTTGCATTAGCCGTGTCATGATTCCATAGCAACATGTTGCAATGCCATAAGAATGGAGGGAGATGTTTCGACGAGTCCATAGTAGGCGTTACCGGCACACGCCTGGCAAAGACTCTGTCCCGCCTTGAGAACTTGACGTTCGTTGATGATGTCTTCGCCACAGCATTCGCAGACAACGCGTAAGCCATGTCGGCTGATAATCGCATCTAGCGAGACCGTTAGTCCAACTGGTTGCGCCGTCAACAACTCGGCAGTCGGCATGATTTGATAGGCGATCAATTGCGCATGCCAACGATCGGGCGCGCCCAAACCATATTCGAGCGCGCGTGTCCGCGAGCTAGGGGATGGCAGAATGCGAACAGCACGCCGCGAGACCGTATCGACAAAAGTTGCAGCAGTCTTGCCATAGTCGATTATTCGCATGGTGCGATGCCCGGATGAACATCCTGTCGATGCGGTAATGCCGTCAATTAAACAACCGTCAGTTTCGACAAAGGCAAACAATCGCTTGTCAGTCTGAGGTAATTTTAGGCCGAACAATTCCGATGCATACAAACCCATTCGAACGCCCAACACCTGACGTGGGCACAAATGGTCGTGATGCTGTTGCGCCGATTCATTCAAAAACACTTGCATATCCATCATTTTCCTCCATGAAAATGAAATTGCCAGTCTAAAAGGAGACTGGCACGATCAACACCCGATATCGATTATACAAAATCGATCAGGTGCGATTCTCCTTTCCAACGCGCGGAGGCACAGACGTTTCCGCCTGTACCCACAATCTGCGTACTGCAGACCCCTCTATCCGAGGTTCGGTAATGGAATCATGGGAACAAACCCGAAGACTACATCACTCGGAGATATGGAACCGTTCAATTTGTAAAGAATGATCTCAAGACCACAGCGGAAATTTGATTGCTTTGGCAGGACATCTCACGGAGCACTCTAAGCATTTGGTACACGAGTTTGGAGATAAACCCGTGTCAAGATTACCCAAGTCAATTCCTTCGGGACACACCCGCTTGCACGCCTGACAATTTATGCCTTTCGCAGTAAGGCATTTGTTTTTCTTAACCTCCGGCATGAAAAAGGGATTCAAGTTGCCGACAATGCTCAACAAGGCCCCCAGGGGACAAATTGAGCGACACCAAGATTTTAACACCCATAGTTCAAGCCCGAGCATTGTCGGGAAGAGTACCAGTTCCAAGCTTGGCGAGTCGAGAGAGAAGAGTCGCATCACAGCGTAAAATGCTCCAAAGAAGAGACCAATTGGACAAAAGAAACAAAAGACTGGGAATCTAAAGATGAACGATGCAATAAGCACGCCACCCAGAACAGCATATGGCGAATACGATGCCCAGATTGACTCCTTTACCTTGGTGTTCTGCTTTGTTAATTCTCCTTTGTTTCCGAATACTCGTCGCAAAAGAACCGAGGGGCAGACCCAGGCGCAAAAAACTCGACCCAATAGAAGGACAGAGAACAAGATCAATACCGCGGAAGGCCACTGCGGCAACAACTCTCTGGCTGCCAATGACCTCTCCAAAAATCCCAGAGGACACGTAATCAAGATGTCCCAAGTGCCAAGAGAACAGATACCTCCATAGTTGAGCTTACCAACGCCACCAGAAACAATCACCAGAATCACTAGCGCAACCGTCACGACCCGAATTATCTTTGTCTTGCTCACAACCTTTTCCTTGATCATCGCCTGGGTGGACTAACTCCGCTCCCTTCGCAAGGCACCTGTCGGGCACACTGGAATACAACGTCGGCAAGTCGCACAAAAAAATCCCGTGAGTCTTGGAGTGCCCACACTAACAACACTTTCAGTGATGAGTACGGGTGTAATAATATTGTAGGGGCAAATAGTTATACATTTGTCGCACCGGATGCAAAGCGATAAGAATTCTTCCTCTGGCACAGCTCCCGGCGGTCGTATGATTCGGTCTCTGGACACTCCTCCCTCAGGTGCGACGAGACGATCTTTGGGACCAATGAAACGAATGACCCCAGCGAGAACAAACACTATAGCCCCTTTGCTCACCCATTCGATAAACGCTCGTCGGGGCAAAAGTGAATAAAGCCTATTTCTGTCGCCCATGCCGCTGTTCATTTTCCTTTTTTGGAAAGGATATATCCTTCTCTTGATAGAGGCTCGAGGAAAGAAATACAATCTTCTTCTATCCTTGGACTTGGCGCATCGTAGCGTTTGGATAGTTTATGAGCAATCTTGCGTACACTTTTTCTGCCATCACACAAGCCCAGCATCTCCATAATGAGTGGGCTGACCAAAGAAGACTTGCCAGAAACCGGATCAAAAATCAAATACGTTGGATGAGGAAGTACTGTCGCATTTTCGTTATTCGCAATATTATGCGAAATATCCAAGACATTAAACCTAAGACTGTCCAATACTACATTTTGTTTGATTTTCGGTACTGAATTGCGAGTAAACTTGTTATTCGATAGGGTGTCTGCGTTATTTGCTCCCGCTAGGGATCTCAGGGAAAAATCACTTTTTTCGAAATGGGAAAGATACAGAAGCATATCCTCATAGTTTAGCTTAAAGACCTCTTTGTTCTGATACACGCTGGCGATTCTCTCACGGTAGACATTGCTCAACTCCAAGGCCTCACCAAAGGTCAGCCCGGAAGACACTGCATAGGTATAGGTAAGGTTAAAGTCGGTATCTGCACCAGCTTCAAGGTCACTAATGCCATACCGCTCGGGGAACTTGGCTACCGCTGACCCTTTGTGGGGAATAAAGCTGGCGATATTGAAAGAGTGGATGATATTCTTGTTGGAAAGCAGAAAATCGATGGTTTCCTGGGTTTCCTCCCAGGTCTCAGTTGGAAAACCAAAGAAAACAAACAGATGGTTCCAAATCCCTGCGTTATAAACGTTTCGACAAACCTCGGCGGCTATTTCCTTGGTAGTTCCTTTTTCCATATGACTAAGGACACGATTGCATCCTGATTCAAGACCTAAATAGAATACCTTGAAACCGGCTTTGAACACCTTGTTGCAAAGCTCCGGTGTAAATTGCCTTTCCAGTCTAACGTTCGTAGAGCACCTAACGTCCATTCCCCGCTCAATAAGCTCATCCGATAACTTGCTAATTGAACTTGGGGCTATGGCTTCATCCGAGAAAGCAAAATGGACTACGCCATGCTTCCGAGATAATTCTTGCATGTCGTCCACAACTTGACTTGCGTCCCGACACTGATAATGCCATCGGTAGGATTCATTATGCGAGCAGAAAGCGCACTTGCCCCAGTAACATCCCCGCGACGAAAGAATCGGCAGAACGGGTTCTGGGCTGAAATACGAATCAAGTGGCAGTCCATCGAAACACGGAGTGGGTAGTGAGTTGATATGCTCGGGCGGCAAGACCTCATTGGCGCATACTTTACCTTGATCGAGATACATCAAGTTTGGCACATCGTTCAACGGGCGACCCTGCGAAAGGGTTTCGACCAATTTCAGTAATGGACGCTCACCTTCGTAAAGCACCGCGCTATCAAAGAAGAGAGTAAAAAATTCCTCATGTTTCATCAACACATCAGACAGCAGCGTAATCACATAGCCGCCCACCACCACGTGGACATTCTTCTGAGATGACTTGATCAAGCGCGATAGGGTTAGTGCTGGAATCAACTGGCTATCGCCTGCAATCGAAATCCCGATAATGTCCGGGGCTTGCTCAACTATGTACGGAAGCAAGTGCGACTCGTAGAGTTCTACAAATGGGTTCGCGACTCTGTTTTGCGTGAGTCTCTTGATATCCTCTAAAGACCTCTGGAGCCGTATGTTAATGGGCCAGATCAAATCTTGACCTGTAGGAAAACATCCGGTTGCGATGATCGTCTGTGCCTGCTCTACGATATTTCTAGCACCGGCCAGTGCATTAACATCATAGAACTGTTGCTTGCTTCTAAATACGCTCTTCGCATTCTCGATTTTTTCGGCGATGTGGGTGATGCTCGACTTGGCTTTATACAGATCGCAATAATATTCTTGTTCGATTCCGGGTGCTAGCCGATCCCTTGAATCTATGGCATCAAATTGATGCTGTAGACGCTCGCGCAGACCATGGAGATAATTCTTTGATAGAAGCAGGTGATAGGCCTCTATGTTGAAATCCTTCTGAACTACATCGACACCCTTGCGTTTCAAATAGGCGCAGAGTGAGGGCATGCTCAAGTAGGGTCTATCCGGTGTCCACAATGGGGGAAAAATCAAAAGTACTTTCATAATCGCATCAAACAAATCCGCTATGTTGCAATCTCGCCGATAGCAACGCCATAACCACCGACCAGGTCTCCTGCCTGCGGCTTGAACTTTAGTTCATATTGTCTAACCGTACCGGGTTCGATGTCCTTTAACACGACAGCGCGCGTGCCGATGGTTTCCTTGTCGGTATCATAGAAGGTGACAATGATTGCAGCATCCACTTTGACATTGCAAATATTTTTTACGATTCCCTGGATTACGGCATCGCCTGCTTTGGTCGTATTGATTGCGTGTCTGCGAAACTGGACTTTTTCTACATCCACGGTGGAGGTGCGGAGCAATCGGACCGCATAACTCTGGACTTGATTGCTCTCGTACTGTAGAGATTTAATCAAGATTGCGCGGCTCGTGCCCGACGGCAAATCAACCTCTCGATGTTTCACCGTTTCCAGGATATTTCCTTGACCATCGTAAAAGACCGCCTCGAAGATGGCGGTGGCAATCGACGTGTCTGAAACATTGCCAATTGCCAGCTCAATACCGGCTGGAGCATTTACCCTGTCATCCAGTAGGTCAACAACAGCATCGATAAGGTCATGCTTGAAAACTGTGATGTGAAGATTTCCGGTGGCGCTTGGTACCGGCGGCTTTGGCAACTCTTTCGATTCTGCGACAGCTTGCTCGTTGGCTGAAGCTGCTTCGGCGATTGTTTCGACTTCTAACAACGCGATCACCTCCATCAAAGATTGGAACGTTGGGGCGAATGCTAAAAACATTCAGATAACATTCGCCCCAAGTCACATTTCGATCGTGGTTTACTTGACAGATTTGCGGATACCCAGGATCTTCTCTCGCAAGAAAGCTAAAACGACTAGCAGCGGACCAACGCTAGCCGCAATCCAATAGCCCGATAAAAGACCCGTATCGACGTCACTTACTTCGTGATCTGAAAAAGAGACATTAATAGTCCCCATCACCGATGCGCCATAAAAATCCTTGGCACGGATCGAGATCACAATGACGCAGACCACGACGAAAACGATATAGGACAAGCCCACAAGAGCGATGAGCGCCTTTTGCAGCGACATCTTGAACTTGCCCAAGCGAATCTGTTCCTCACTTACAAACATACTATAGACGAGTGTCCCAACAGCGGCCCCCGCATAAACCCACATCAAGGGTCCAAACCAGCTTGGCATTTCAGCGCCAACTAACCATTTGCTGTACTCCTGGGGCATATAGCTTACTAGCCCCCAGGGACGAATGACGACAGCGATTTCACTCAGAGCAACGATGTACGCTTGCCACCATGGCTGAAACCATGAATACAGCAACAGACCGATGCCGCTTATGGTCAAAACGCCGAATATGATACTTCGGGTGTTGCTGACACTCGCCGGGCGACTGACAGTTCCAACACTACTCATACGCCCATAACCTCCTTTCAAATTCACTTTTTCAGAGGGGCGAGGATTCATAAGATTCAAATCCTCACCCCGATTCAGCCGATACTGTCTAGGCGAGCGCGATGTCTCCTAGATTGACATCCTTCGCGGTGTTGATGTTCGATATGGTTTTGGTTTTTCCATTCCCTTCGATCTTGAGCGTAAAGTTGCCAACCTTCAAACCCTCGAACCAAAAGTCGCCAAAGACATCGGTCTTGAGTGTCGCGTTCCCATCGCCGCTCAGGGTCAGGGTCGCTCCAATGACCACCTCTTCGGCAGCAGGGTCATAGACCGTTCCTGCGATGAACTTTTTGGGCAGGTTCAGGTAGTAGACGCGTGGTTTAGTGCCGTACTCGGGATGCATGACCTCCGCTTTGGCGATGAGGTCCTTGAAATCAGCTTCCTCGCCAAACTTGAGTGCTCCCTGGAAACAGGCATCCACGCACCTAGGTTCCTTGATGGGCCAACCTCTATCCAGCAGATGGGTGCAGCCGGTACACTTTTGCGCGAGTTTGAGTTGAGTGTTGAACCAGATGTTGTCATACGGACAAGCAGCCACACAAAGCTCACACCCATTGCATTTGGCTGGGTCGATGAGAACCAATCCGTCCGCCCGCTTGGTGATTGCTTTTGGTTGACACGCCGCCAGGCAGGCTGGATTATCGCAGTGATTGCACATGTGAGTAGGGACGTAGGAGAGCCGAGCTTTAGGTGCCGACCCCAGGACCACTTCCTTGACTTGGCGCCAGAACTGTCCCGTCTCTGGTTGGGGTTTGGCATACGGCGTCCAGTCGTTGCCGCAGTGCTCATCCTTGCAGACGATCTGACAAGTGTGGCACCCGACGCACTTGGCCATATCTTGAACAAAGACTTTCATAGCGATACTCCTTCTTCAACCCAGCCTTTGAAGAGCGGACCGTAGGCGGGATCATAAGCCCTCTCGAAGGCTTCAGGGTATTTCTTGCGCCATTCTTCCATCATGGCACCGGTCACCTTCTCGACCTGACAGAGATAGTATTGAGCCGCTAGCCCATAGCCGTGCTTGTGCATGGGTTGCTTGCGATTGATACTATTCGGGTTGCCGCCTCTATTCACTTCCAGGCTGATCTGGTCATCCCCGCCGGCCTTGTCCATACGGAGCGACCCAGCTATTACGCCTTCAGTAACACATGCACCACCGAGGACACTGCCCAGCTCGTTGTAGATCCTGATGATATCTCCATCTTGGATACCTCGTGCAGCAGCATCCTTTGGATTAATCCAGACGGGTGAGTACGCGTATCCGTCCCAGCCGAGGATATACCCGCGAGCTTCCCGGCTCCACGGCACATCCACGTACTGCGAGTGATGCAGCCAATCATTGGTCTGAGAGGTCATCCGCAGTGGGAAGGTCTTGGCCCGTTCACCCCAAGGATTTTCATTGTGTGTCCAGCCTTCGGATTCGGGACCACCCACGCAATATTTGGCGACAGGTGCTCGTTCTTTGTCGTCCGGGAAGTTCTCTTTCAAAAGCGTGGATTCGAACTCGAACTTGCCGGAGGGCGTCCGCAAGGGATTTTTCACCGGGTCAGTGTAGAAAGCGAGTGCTGGTGGTGGGACGTCAATGGTTTTGACATCCACTGGCTGAGAGAAGTAGAGATTTTCATTTAGCTTCTCCCAACTGATGAAATCCTTCGCGCCCGAATTCTCATAGGCTTCCTTGATCCGCGCTTGGATCAGGTCTTGATAGCTCTTGCCTTCGTTGATCTTGTCAGCAAAACCGAGTTTCTGAGCGACGAGCAAGACTGCTTCAAGGTCACTCTTTGCTTCACCCTTTGGTTTGACCATCGCCTTGTTGATGAAGATGTTGGCGGCAGCATCGGTGGAGGTCAGGATGTCGTCCATCTCATGCAACGTGGCGATAGGCAGGATGATGTCCGAGTACTTCATGCAGTCTTCTAGCCACATGTTCTGCGTGATGACGCATTCGAGCTTTGGACTTTGGAAACCTTTGCGCTGGAGATTTCCAGCCGCGCGGCTACCGGTAAAGCTCTGGCTGGTAGACCACATCAAATGCACCTCAGACTTGCCCGGCAGCGGATAGGTGCGTTTGCGGCTAAGGGGGGTGTCGTCATAGTACCACCAGTCGACGGGCGGATTCCAGATGGCATCATAAAAGTCGTCGCGCGGAAAGAATTGCCTGTTTGTATCGGTAGAAGCGAACTTTTTGGTGGTGGCAGCCGTCATAGCCGCCGTGATCTTGCCGTTCGCGGCTACACCGCCAGTGTTGAACGCCTTTGCCGCGCGAGGCAAATCACCCGTCGCAGCGCTAATTTGGTGAACTCCGGGTTTGCCCCAGCCCTGCATTGCCAACAGATACATCTGGATGCGGTTGACGTTATCTCCGTACATCGTTCTGCCGTTCGCGCCGCCACCCTTGTTCCCAAAAACGATGGAAGTTTTCGTTTTTGCCCATTGGCGAGCCAGGGCTTTGATGGTCCAGGTCGGAATGCCGGTTATGGCAGCAGCCCACTTGGGCGTCTTGGGGACGCCATCTTCCTTGCCCGTAACGTAGGCTTCCCATTTATCAAAGCCGACCGCGTGCGTCGCGACATAGTTCTTGTCGTAGGTCCCTTCGGAGATCCACACATTCGCGATAGCTGCGGCCAGTGCCGCATCCGTATTGTTCACAATCGGGATCCATTTATCCGTGTGAATCGCCAACCCCGTGGTATTGTTCAGAACAGGGTCGATGTGGACACGCTTGATTCCCAGTTCTTTGAACCAGGTGGTTAGCGCCATTTTGTTCAGCCCTGAGTACCATTGGTGGCGCACATTGCACGCCCAACCGACGAGCATGTCACAATTATCGGCAATGTCCCGCAGTATGCCCGTACCCGGCTCATAGTCCTGACCCATACAATATCTTCCGCCCAGTTGACCACCTGAAGAGGTTGTGCAACGCCCATGAGCGTCTGTGAGGGTTGAACCATACTTGGTTAGCAAGTAATAGTGAAGCATCTCGGTCTGAACGCCATGGCTGCCCTGAACGTTGTGCCCCTCGCTGTGACCGCCGCTGTAGGCCGTGCTGATTCCTTCGGTCCCGTACTTTTTCGCGACGCGGTCGATCTCGCTGGCGATGATCGATGCTGCCTCATCCCAGGAAATCCGCTTGTACTTACTGACGCCGCGGTTCTGAGCGTTGACCTTCGCTGGGTCGCCGCCTGGCTCCCAGTCCACGCGCTTGAGCGGATACAAGACCCGGTTGGGGGAATCGGTGCGCTTTCGGCGGGCAAGAACCATAACGCCAACCGACGACTTCATTGGATGGGTAAAGGTCTTGCCGCGCGCCGTGATTGACCAGGGTTTGAGATCCGGGTACTTGTCGTCATAGTGAAACGGTCTCATCCGGATGATTCGACCGTTCTTGACGTCGACGGCGGCGGTGCAATTGATCGAGCCTATGAAGGTCTTTTCCGGTTCTTGGGCGGGTGGAAGGACCCCATTCACCGTTACCGGTACTTCCTTGATTACTTCCTTGACAACCGGAGCGGTTTGGGATTGGGCTGTCTCCTTGACCACGCTCGGTGTAGCCGTAGTCGTGACAATTCCATAGCTAGCTACCGCCCCTGCAGCAGCACCGCTAACCAATAGCCCTGCTTCCTTGAGGAATTGTCGCCTAGAGACTCCACTTACTTGTTTCTCTTCTTCCTTCTTTTCAATTTCTTCCATTTTCTTCTTCTCCTTTCCTGTTGCTTAACAGAGGATGCCTGGAAAGCATGGAAGATATGCTTTGTGGCGCCCTTTTGGAGGAATCCGCAAGCGGCTTTGGACAAGCTCCTTTGCTTGCGACTACACTCTTACATTGCAATTACTTCAATGGAGTATGAAGGTACTTCTCCTAGAAGTTTGCTTGGTCTTACCTAATTCAACTTGATAAATCCGAGCGAGACACCTCCTTTCCAAACTCCAAGCGAAAATTTTCCATACGCACAGAAACGTTCACTATCGGATGCAGATCTATTTCTCCGAATCGGTCCGCCGAGGGCGTTCGGCAGGCAAATCCGATTTTGCTTCCTTGATGGATGTGCGGAATTCTGCCATAGTTTGCCTCAAAGCACGCGCCAATTCTGGCAATCGTGATGGAACAAAAAACAAGACGGCGACGACAAAAATGATGAGCAAGTGGGCGGGTTGTAAACCAAACATCTTAACTTTCTCCTACGCGGTAAGGTTGCTGAGGGGATAACTCAGTTTTGAGAGCATCCACAAGGTCTTCAATTCCTCTGGCCTCGCGTTGTTCTCGATGGTAGAGGTGAAACCTGTTTTCCTTTAGATCCAAACCAATTACTTTGACGGGTGTCTCTGTTTTCAAAAGGCGCGTCACAATCAAGACCGAATCTTGGATGAGGTCATTACTCTCCACAATGACCGCCTCAGGCAGCAATTGTCGGATTTCCTCGAAAGCTTTATCAAGTTCTGCTCCACGCCCAACTATCTCGATTTCGGACTCTAGACGCAGCAGGTTCATAACACCTTGACCGAACAAATCATTGTTTGACAATAGGTAGACACGCACCATAAGCGAGCCTCTCTTGAAACGCTCAGAAACCCTGCATTCACGAGCATAACACCTAAAATTCTGCCACGCTATATGCATCCGGACAATTCGAGAAATAAAAACGGGCTATCTTTCGATAGCCCGTTTGGTATCGTTGGCATCACCCGAATAGTTAAAGGGGTACTAGTCGAGTGATATGCATGGGATTATGCGTTTGGAGGATTACTGACAAGCCCTTGGCGGACCGCATAAACGGCGATCTGTAGGCGATTCCGTAAATGCAGCTTATCCATGATATTCCGCAAATGAAATTTGACCGTATTTTCCGAAACATGCAATATATCGGCGATTTGTTTGTTACTTTCGCCGCCCACCAACAGTTCCAGAATTTCAGTCTCTTTGGTTGTCAACGCTTCAGATATCTCACCTGACTGTTCGGTGTGCACCTGTTCTGATCGGAACTCCTGCAAGATCCGATCTGCAAGCACGCCCGACATAGGTACCTCGCCTTGACGGACACGCGTTAACCAAGAAAACAATTGAGTGGGATCGATGTTCTTGAGTAAATATCCATTAGCACCATTTTTGACGGAGGCGAACAAATCGTCATCACTGTCAGAGGCACTCAGCATGATAATCTTGACATCGGGCATTTCTTGTTTGATGATCTTGGTGGCTTGAATACCATCCAATCTTGGCATATGGACATCCATCAAGATAAGATCGGGCGATAGGAGGCGAGTCAATTCGATTGCTTGTTGACCATCTTTAGCAACCTCCACGATTTCCATATCCTCTCGATCGACAAACAAAGTGGCAAGACCTTTGCGGAATAGATTATGGTCATCGACCAAAAGAATCCTTAATTTCGGCGACATGAGCATACAATACTTCTCCTTACTTGCAAGGTAACGTTACTTGAATTTTAGTGCCTTGTTCAAGCTGACTCCATACCTGGAAATTACCGCCGACACTTTCGGCTCTTTCTCTCATCGTCTGCAAGCCAAAGTGGCTTTGAGTATCACGGGCAACGGCGGCGAGATCAAAACCTTTGCCATCATCCTCAATCGTAACCCTCATAGAACTCTGCGCTTGTTCGAATCTAATCCAAGTTTGCTTTGCCCGCGAATGTTTCCGGACGTTGGACAGCGATTCTTGAATGATTCGCAAGAGTTGAACCTCGGCATCCGGCGTACATTCTTTTTGGATATTTCCATCCGATACTAGATTGACCCGAATACCGGTTTGTCGGCCGAACTTGGACGTGTATTCTTTCAGAGAAGAAAACAAATTTCGCTGATGAGAAATCGTTTCTCGTAAACCTAGGATGGATTCGCGCACATCTTGATAGGCTTCGTCTAATGTTTGTTGCATTTCGTCTAGATGCGCCGCCGCACGTTTGATCTCATTTGAAGCAACCAAATTTGCGGTCGCCTTGTTGCGAATGCAAAGATAACCCAAGACCTGAGCCAATCCATCGTGTAATTCGCGACTGAGGCGTTCACGTTCTTTCAATGTGGCAATGCTTTGAACTTGCTCATACAACTCCGCATTCTCCATCGCCACGCCAATTTGCTGACCAACCGCTGCCAGTGCTCTTTTTTCATGCTCCTTAAGAGAGCGTTCACGCTCACAGATCAAGCACATAACGCCAAAGACTCTGCCTTTGGACTTGATCGGAACACAAATCCAACTTTTTCCATCTAGCTCAGTCCTTGACATTTGCCGATCGATCTCGGTTGAAAATACTTGGACTGTTACTTGTCCTTCCAGATTCTCTATTTCATTGGCGGTCTGGCGAAAGGGTTGCGTAAAGCTTAGATTTTGAATGATTTCATCGCCGATTCCGCTCTTTGCGACCAATGCCAATTTATCTCCATGCTTGAGAAAAACACCGCCGTTCGCTAGACCCATTATGCTTAATGTTCGCGTCAAGGAGATCTCGGCGATCTTGCTGACTTCAAGCGATTGGCTGATCGCTTCAGACATCGCATTCATCAATCGCTCAAGCTCTGTGCTCCAACACCGGATCGCATCTTCGGCTTGCTTGCGGGCTGCTTCTTGTTGCTGAAGCGATTCGCACATCTCGTTGAACGCTTGGGCGAGTTGCTCAAATTCGCTCACCTGATAGTGAGCTCCAACTCGTGCTCCAAAGTCACCCTTTCCCAATTGTCCGGTGAAATTCACCAAAGTGTTCACCTGATGGACAACAAACCAATTCCCTATGAACCAGGCGGCTGCGAGCGCAAACGCCGCCACGAGTCCGAGAGTTATCAGAGCACGTATCAGGATTTGATTGACTTGATGGAAAGCAACATCTGAGGGAATACCCACGCTGACATAGACACTGTCTGAAAAAGCGGTCGTCAAAGGTGTAAAGGCGTATAAACGCATCACTTGGTCTTCACCCAAAGCTTCGACGGTACCTTCACCCTTGCGAGCAAGGATTGCCTTTACAACCGGCGCGTCTGCGGCTGATTGCCCTACCCAAGCTTCGGAAGAAGGATAGCGTGCTAATACTTTCCCAGTGCTGTCGTTCACCATTAGCGTTGAGCCAGCAGGCAACGTTGTTTGGCCGACGAGTTGATTGAGAGCATGTAAATCGAGCGAGACCATAATCACGGCTTGAACTTGGTTTGCCTCATCGAAAATCGGATAGCCAAAAGGTAGAACGGGTTTGCCGCTGGTCTGCCCTATCATAAAATCGCCGATGGCAAAGTTTTGAGCTTCGATTGCGCGCAGATGGGCAAGTCCTGGTTCGACTGGAATGGGACCATTCTTCGCGGTCGCTCGACAAATGGAGGCGGCGTCCTTGGCAGCGCGCACGGTTATGCTGGTATAGCGAGGATAGTGTTGGAGAAATTGAGCAAGGAATGCGTTGCACTCATCGGGATTCAAATTATGCACCGCAGGTACTTGAGCCAGGACACTTAGAAACTGGCGTGTGCTTTCAATGAGAGTTTGCTGATCTTGCGCTGCCTCTTGAGCGATTTCAAGTGCTCGTTCTTGGGCATCATTGGCAGCTGCGCGGCGTAGCTCTGAAGCTGTATAGATAACAAGACCTAGCGAAGGCACAATTGCGAGTAGTACAAGCAAAATCAATCGAAAACGGAGACTGGAAAAAAATCGAACCATACTTCACTCTATTGCAATAAAAAACGCCCCTCTCAACAACAAGGGGCGCTCATCGCTTGCCAATGCTACTAACCAAGATAGGCGTCATTGCCCATCGAAGTATAAACTGCCTTTATTATATATGGTAGCAGTTCCAAAGTCAATTTTTCATCGCAACTCTTTATAACGCCTCGACGATTGCTGCAATCCCCTGCCCGCCGCCGATGCACATTGACGCCACGCCATAGCGTTTGTTGCGCCGACGCAATTCGTACAAAATCGTCAGCGTGAGCCGCGCGCCGGTCGCACCAAGCGGATGTCCAATCGCAATCGCGCCGCCGTTAACGTTAAAGTGCGTCAGATCTATTTCGAGTTCTTTGGCAACCGCAAGCGCCTGCGCTGCGAATGCCTCGTTCACTTCGACCAAATCCATATCTTGCAGCGACAGTCCCGCTTTCTTCAGCGCCATGCGAATTGCTGGCGCGGGACCAATGCCCATAACGCTCGGATCCACCCCAGCGGTCCCCCACGACACTAGACGTCCCAACGGCTTCAAGCCGCGTTCTTTGGCTTTTTCCATCGTGGTCACGACAACTGCCGCCGCGCCGTCGACAATGCCCGATGCATTACCTGCTGTGACTGTTCCCTCTTTCTTGAATCGTGCTGGAAGTTTTGCTAGCCCCTCCATCGTCGCATCGCCGCGAATGATTTCATCTTTCGCAAAGTTGGTCACATTGCCTTTGCGATCCTTCAACGGTATCGGTACAATCTCTTCCTGCAATCGATTTTCGTCCCAGGCTTTTTTCGCATTTTGTTGACTCGCCAATGAAAATCGATCCTGCTCTTCGCGAGTGATGTGGTATTGCTCGGCAAGTTTCTCCGCCGTGATTGCCATCGGCAATCCTGTGTATGAATCGACAAGTGCTGTCCAGAGCATATCTTCAAATTGCGTGTTCGCACCAAAACCGATTCCCCACCGCGCGCCGCGCACAATATGCGGTGCTTGACTCATCGATTCAGTTCCACCTGCAAGAACAAAATCGGCTTCGCCGTTGAGAATCATGCGCGCGCCGGTGACAATTGCTTCCTGTCCCGACCCGCATAATCGATTGAGTGTCAGCGCCGGTTTTTCGATTGGCACGCCCGATTTCAATCCGATGTGGCGCGCGAGATAAATCGCGTCGCCACTCGTTTGCACGACGTTGCCAAAAACGGTGTGATCGATCCAAGCCGGATCAACCTTGGAACGCTCAAGCGCACACTTGGCGGCGATGACGCCCAGATCGGTTGCGCTCAAATCTTTGAGACTGCCGCCGAAAGAACCAAATCCTGTTCGTACACCTTCGAGCAAAACGATTTCCTGTGTCATTTCAATTCTCCTGATTAGCGCGATCAACCGCGCACTAGCAACTTTACTCTCCGATTATTTTCACCAACACACGTTTTCGGCGCTGCCCATCGAACTCGCCGTAAAAAATTTGCTCCCAGGGGCCAAAGTCGAGTTTGCCATTCGTGATTGCCACCACCACTTGACGTCCGAGGATTTCACGCTTTAAATGCGCATCGGCATTGTCCTCGCCGTTATTGTGCGCGTACTGCGCGGTGGGTTCATGCGGCGCAAGTTTTTCCAGCCACTTGTCCAAATCGCGGTGCAAACCCGATTCATCATCGTTGATAAAAACACTCGCCGTGATGTGCATTGCATTACAGAGAAAGAGTCCGTCTCTTATTCCGCTCTTGCGCACAAGCTCTTCGACCTGGGGTGTGATATTCACAAATGCGCGTTTAGTCGGCGTGTTCATCCATAGATACTCGGTCAACGATTTCATCGACATCTCCTTCACCAACCTATCAGGGAGTTGGAGTTTTCGTCGGCACAAATTTGCCGGGGATAACCAAGACTGCGCCAGTTCTAATTCTAGTCGGGTCTTTGATGTTATTAGCTTCGGCGAGGGCTGACACGCTCACACCAAACTGTCCAGCGATTTTTGCGAGCGTGTCGCCTGCTTGCACGGTATATGTTAACGGAATTGGGCTAGGTGTGTCAATCGGCAAAGGCGTCATCGTCGCAGCGGGTGCAATCGTAGGTACGACGAATGTTGGAGTGGACGGTGCTTGAACTACCGTCGGCAGATTGACCAAGGGCATAGTTTCACGCGGCGTAGAGTTTGCTCCGTTCGCTGGGAATTGCCCAGATGAGAGAATGACGGCGGCAATGATCGCCAAGACAAGTACGCCACCCATCGCCACGAATATTCCACGCCGATTCCAGCGATGTCGCTCATTCGTGTGAATCGATTCAGGCGAACCAAACGCTGCAATCGAATCCGGTGCAACAAAAAAAGAACACGCCGAATGATCGTCCGTTAGACACCAGCGAGTTTGATGCGCTAGGTCTAGAGAACGCGGTCCATTCGGCGCGCCACAGATATTCTCTTCGAGGGGGTACGCAAAGTGAGTCCTAGGATCCTCGCGCGATCCCAGCCATGCGCAATGGGTCATTCGCTATGATGCATCCAACTCTAACTTCGTTTAAGTGGAATAATGTAATTCACAAAACGATCGCGTAGGTTTGCAAACGTCGATTTAGTTTGCGGCGTAGCAGACACAGTGCCATCGGGCGCAGCCGCTGCCTCTTTCCGATGCGCGTAATAATAGGCATAAGTAAGAGTGCTCGGCATTTCCGCTGTGCGATTCAACACTGCGCCCAGCAACGATGCCGGCAAAGCAGCAAGTATTTCTTTTGCGCGAATGGCGTCCTTTTCAGAGACGATGTCCGAGCCGACGACGAGCAATGTCGCATCGGCGGAGCGCGCCGCGATCAAAGCATCCGCCAAACCTGTTGACGGCGGCGTGTCAACAACCACATAATCGACCGATTGTCTGAGCAAGTCCAGCCAGCGCCTTAGCTCCGACGATCCAAGCAAAATCGCTGGGTCACGCGGGAGCGCGCCGCTGGTCACGAGACGCAGGTTCTGAATCGGCGTAGTTTGAGCATACGTTTGCCAGTTCTCCACTGCGCCGCTGAGAATGTCGAACAGACCTTGGTTGTTTTTCGCACCGAACAATTTATGCTGTGACGGGCGACGAAAATCGGCGTCGACCAGAACAACTCGCTTGCCCGCCTGCGCGATGAGCGTCGCCAGATTCGCCGCGACCGTACTCTTGCCCTCGGCCGGAACCGTGCTCGTCACCACGACGACACGGCACATCGGATCAAGTGATAGAAAATTGTGCCGCAAGACGCGATACGCTTCAGTCGCCGGAGAACGCGAGTCCAGCACCATCAGGTTGCCATTGCCCGCACCGTCTTTCTTTGATTTCCAAGCAATCTCTGGAATGGTGCCCAAAACTGCCAAGCCCAGCAACTTGTTAACCTGGTTCTCATTGCGAATGGTCGTATGCAAAAATTCATAACCAAACGCTATGCCAACCCCCAGCAAAAATCCAACCATCAAGCCAATCAGAGTTTTGATCGACTTGCCAGTTCCAGTCGGATTCTTGGGAGCAACGGCAGGCGTCGCAATGCGAACGACCGTGCCAGCCGCTTGGGCTGCCACGTTCATTTCCGCCGCCTTGTTCGACAGCGTCGAATAAGTGCTCCACGCCAAATCGCGTGCCCGCACCAGCTCCTGCTTTTTGGCGCTCTCTGATTCCAATTGGGCTTGAAGCTCGTTCACCTGTTGATGAAGTTGATCGACGACTTTGGTGATTGGCTCATTCGTGGATGAGTATTGGAGAATTTTATCCAACCCATCTAATTGCATCAAGGCCTTGGCTTTTTCTTCCGCCGATAAAGCCAAAGGATTGTCAGTCGAAACGTCATTGCTTAACTTGGCAAGGTCGCCCGTCTGAAATAGCTCCGGATATTTTTGCTTGATGACGGTTGAGAGGGTCGATGTAAAAGGCGTGGACATTGCGACCCTAGCCAAATCGCCGACACCAAACATCTCATTATACTTTTGGAGCAGCGCATCGGATAGTTCGCTGTCAAAGACAGCGGTGTCACTGTGTTTTGCCAAATCGCCAACGCGGAGCATGGCATCGTAGTTTTGTTTGATCGCTTGATTGAGTTGCGAGCTGGCCGTCGTCGTGATGGGCAAAAACTGATAGCCGTCAGAATTTTGCAGCGCCTTGGAGAGTTGGGCAATTTGCAGATCGTTCTCCCGCTGCTTGGAATCCAATATTTCGATCAGCAAATTAAGATCGCGCAATTGCTGGTCCGGAGTCGCATTCAAATCCGCCAATTGGTCCATCGGGATTTGCAAGCTCACCGGCAAACTTGCACCGGTAGTGAACGCACTCGCTTGCAGCAAGATCAACGCCAGACTGTTTGCGGTGGCTGATGAACGAGAGGACGATCCACCGGATTGCACACGCGCGCGCAACGATTTGGCTTCGGTGGATAAATTCTTTAACTTGGCTTGCTCCTCATAGTAACCGCTGAGTTGGGCTAGCTTGGCTTCCACTTGCTTGCTAATGACCGCCGTCTGGCTTGAGGTATCGGCTGCCGTATAAGCGTCGAATAACTGCGCCTTGGCTTGCTGTTCTTCCTCAAACGCAATGACACGCGTTTTGATAATGTTGTCCGCGTACGCTTTGAAGGTGGCGAGTTTTGCGCCATAATCGGTATTTACGGCGGTCACCCGATTATTGATTTCCTGATCGAGAAAAGCGGCCAAGAGTTTGTTTTTCTCCTCTTGTTCTTTGTTGAACGCAACCAAGCGATTGTTGGCTTGCGCCGTGAGATACGCCGCGATAATTTGAGCACGCGCTTCGATTTCCTTGTCGACGACGGTTCTGACTGCCGTGTCTTTACCCGATTGCAGCGCTCCTAGAATTTGGCGGGTTTCGGAAATTTGACGGGTTAGTTTGTCAGTGGGATTGGAAGCAAGATACGTAACTATGGCAGCTTCTTTTGTATCATAATCCTTTTTAGCAGTAGTGGCTTGGGCCCGAATATCTTCAGGAGAGATCGAGTTCTCACCATAAACTGCATTCGCGCGATTCGTGAATTCATCTGCCCAGGTGTTTGCAACTAAAGCTGCCGTTTGTGAAGTAACCGCTGTCGCTTTGATTCTAATCAAGTCGCCATCGTTTATGGCTTTGACGCTATTCATCAGCAGCAGTGTTGGATTTTCCGCGGGCGGCAATTGATCGCCGATCTTGCCTAGTACGGAATTGGCAATATCTACACTCGCCGCGATCGTGACGAGCGACTTACGTCGAGCCGTAGGATCAACATAGACAGTACTATTCGCCTCGGAGATCGTCGTGAATTTGGGGTCAAAGTTCAGTTGCACGCCGCTTTTGACGATTGCGACCACAGCTTCGGATTCATACGCCGACGACGACAAGAAGCTAAAACCCAGCGCCAATACACCCACAACCAACGTAGAGAAAATAATGAGCCGATGCCATTTGCGCAAGGCAAAAAAGTAACGGTCAAAATCTATGTTGAAGGACTCGTCTTGGTCCATGCCAAACCTCCCCATCCTCAAAAACTGTCGTCATTCTACTCGGATATGCTCATTCTTCCAAATCACTCTCTTGCTCGACGGAATAGATTTCATTTGCCCATCGTCAAACCAGGGTCGCCCAACAGTCCAAACGTGTCGATCACTTCGCGCATCTCTGCCGTATCCGCGGCGACTTGACGTTTCGCGCGCATAATCGCCTCGCCGAGCGTGGGCAGCGAGCTACCGAACATTTGCTTGAATAATTCTTGCATTAACGCGCTCTGAGTATCCGTCACCGAAAGTCCGGTTGGAACTAAACCTGCAATGATACCACCATCGTTTTTGAACAGCAAACCCTCCGCCAACGAATCAATTTGCGGATGAGAGAAAAATCCATCAAGACAGGTCGGCGTGATGAGGATGGGCAATCGATCCCCATTCTTGATATCGCCAAGATTTTCCGCACTAAAAAGCGGACCCTCTGCCCACGTATCAATCGAACCGTGACCGATATATACGAACACCGCTGCCCCCGCATTCCATTTGGCGATCAAATCGTCGCGCGTACTTTTCACATCGCTCTTGTAATTTGCTAAATAAACCTTTTGCGATTGCATACCTGCGCGTACTTGTCCCGCTAAAATGTCCGCCAATTGAATGAACGACGGGTCTTTGTCATCGGCTACAAACACCGCACGTTGACGCCAATCCGCCGATTGAGATTCGTACGCAATGATTTTGTTTACGATTAGAGTCACTTGCTCCGGCGTCTTGGCGGGGATTCTGCCGATCGCAAGATTCGGACGCCCTGTCTTTTCGTCGGAGTTCACAAACCAGTTATCGCTCGCCGCTTGACGCAAATGTGGCGTCTCGATCAGAAACGTAGGCAAAAGATTCTTATTTTTCGCATTCATGTAATCGCGATAATCGTAGCTGGCTTTGCCAACCAATAACACAAATCGCGGTGCAGGCGACTTCCAGTTTTGCTGAATCCAATTCAAGAATTCACGAATCGCTAAAGGCGATTCAGCGCCAAAGCCGAATTCATCGTAGACCTGGGTGGTCGTCACAATTCGCGGCTTGAGACCATGCGTTTGCCGCCATTGGACAAGCGGTTGCAACGCGTTTATAAAATCGGGATGCGTGATGACAACATAGTCTGCTTGGCGATTCAGCGAGCGCAATACGCTCGCACTCATCGGCGCAATGCGGGCGACGGGCTTGCGTGCATTGGCACCCACTGCCAGCCAGCGACGATTGCTCGCTGACTCGGATGCAAAAGTTATCGTGCGTGAAGCAATCGATGGACTGACTAATCGTGTTGGCGCTATCGGATTGCTAATATCATACAAATCAATCGCATCGCTGCTGAATCCTCCGACACGAAATGTCCCTGTATTACCTTCGAATGCAAGTGCATCATCTTGCGCGCTAAGTTTCTGCGTAAAAGTAATGTCGATCGAGCTAAGTAACACGACATCGGCTTGCGCTTTGGTATCGCCGGGCGCAACCAAGCGTACAGTGTTGATGCCTGCGCGAACATTGTTCGCCGGGACCGTCGCCGAGATCGCGTGTGCCCCCTGCCCATCCCAGCTTTCATCGGCGATGCGCGCATCATTGAAGAACAAGCGCAGATGATGATCGGGGTTGACACTATCCTGAGTGCTTCCCCACAGATTCATTCGCAGCTTGGCTTGGGCAGCGACGGCAGACGGCAATGTCACGGTCAGTGTCGTCGTCGCCGGCGCGCTCAACGATTGCCAAAACCAGGGCGCATTGAGTTCGCCAAATTGAGCGGCGTAAATCGTTGGGCGCTCAAAATGGAGCATCGTCGAAAACGATTCTTTGGGCGTGCCGCGCGACGGAATAGCAGTTGTTTCGACTATGCGTTTGCCCGGTTGCGCCCCCCAGGTTAGCCAATACACATTCACAGTCGAATAAATCGAATTAGTCGCCTGCCCGTAAAAATCAAACGTAAGGTCTTTGCCTTCGCCCTGAACGCGAATGGGAATTTCTTTATCGCCCAGAAACAATTGCAAAGTTTGGGAATCCAGTTGCGCGATGTCGGCGCCGGCTTTTTGCAGGTCGATCGCCGTCACATGGTAAATGCCATTTGTCGCTATGCTAAGTTTGAAACGTGTTGGCGGACCAGAGGGAATATCGGTTGGAGTGGGTTCAAGTGTGGGTTGCGGCACTGTTGTTGGCGAAGCGACGCAACCCACGAGGAAAACTAGGCAAAGAAAAATCCAGAATGTAAATTTCATGCAGCGTTAGGAACCGTTTCGCGAGAATCGAATAAAGAGAAAAACCGCCAGCGCGCCAAAGACTAGTGCGCCCAATCCCATCGCACCCGATAGCACAATGACACCCAATCGAAGCAAAGTCGTCATCGATGCGCTTTGAGCGATTGAAACATCGTCAGCACTATCGACTGTTTCATCCGGCGGTGTATCGGTCGATGGCAACGCGCCTAATGCCAGAGAAGAATCGGAACCCGAACTGTTATTTGAAACCGTTGGCACAACTGCATTAGCATTTGGCTGTGCCGTAGCAACAGGTTGTGCTTGAGAGATTTTCTGTAGAGTCGCCGAGGGTGCAGCAGTCGGTGGTTTGACGCCGGGCGGATAGGTTTGCGTCCGGGTGGGTGTTGCTTGCGGCGTCGCCGTAAGTGTCGGCGTCGATGTGGGTGCCGCTGTAGGTGGAGTTACGCCGGGCGGATAGGTTTGCGTTCGGGTGGGCGTCGCCGATGGGGCTGACGTTGGCGTGCGCGTACTGGTCGGCGAAACTTTAGTTGCCGTCGAAGTTGGCGCGGCAGAGGGAACTGCTGACACAGGACCATTATCATCCTGAGTCCGATTACTAGCATCGACTGTCTGTAATTTGTAATAGTAAGTTTGGCCCGATGTTACAGACGAGTCAATCCAAGAGTACGGCAATCCGACAGGGTTTCCAAAGTTTTGAGCGCGAATCATCGTCGAATTGACTTTGACGTAGTTGCCATTTTGGGAACTACTTCTTAGGACATTGAACCCAACGTAAGTTAGCTCATTGCCAGTTCGCCAACTTATCGTTACCTGCGTGCCCTGCCATTTTGCAGCCAATCCGCTAATGCCGACCGACGCAGAGACATTCACCGGAAAAATTGCCAAGCCAAGCAAACCGAAAAGAACGATCCATATTGCAAGAATGTATAGGTTTTCTTTTATCGAGTTCTTTTGAGTGCTCATTATCTAGCCTGCCATTTCTCGTGCTATTTTGCCGAAACAGAATTGAGCCACACACAGTCCCTTGACGACGATTCTCTGAGCCAACTCATTCATGTTGCATTGAACAAATGCACGCGCACGGGACATCATCGCAAGAATCACTCCAAACCAACGGGCGCGTCCTGACAACATTTGGACGACTTGCTTTGAATTGCGCCGTTGGACGCTGGCAACCACACCACACAATTGCATTTCTGTCACCGGTTTGTCGGCGAACGGCGCGTTATCGCCCTGAGTAATCAGAATCGATTCGCCATCGACCCGACGCCGTTCAATCAATCGATGAACAATCCAAGGCGATTGAAACTCACCGGTTGTCTGAGCTTTCCAAACGATTAGGTCCCCGACTTTTAGTTCCGATGCATTCACCGCCTGGACAATTACTTGATCGCCTGGGGCAAGGAACGGCAACATGCTTCCGGTCGGCACAGTAAAGGAAACCGGTTTGCCTGCTGAAAGCGTTTGCTCAACCAGCTCACGTGCCGCTGAATTCACCATCAGTTTAGCGCAGGATCAATGGCAAGTAAATGGGCATTTGGATTTGTAAACGCGACGCGGGATCGCCGAACAAAATAAATGTATCCAACAAATCGACGTACGAAGTTGCCAAGGCTTTGCCTGCATCGGTTGCCAGCCCAATTTGGCGCACGCCATTCTTTGTAACCGCATCAAAGAAACCAACATTTAAGCGATCGTGCCCGATGGCAAGTCCCAATCCACTAGCTGCCCAACTTGCGAGCGCACCATTGCCGGAACGACGGACATTCACCTCTGCCAAGCTTGACAAGTATGGAATTTGAAACTGTCCCGTAAAGCACGTCATCTCAAGCATCAGAGGGGCGCGCACGCCATTCGTCAACCCTGAGACATCATCCTGGGTCGATGGATCGCCGCCGAAAAACCACGGCCAATTGTAGCCAACATCGTTGGATGTCCAACCCACTTGCGTACCATGCCCAATATAATTGACTATGATACGTCCAGCATTGATCGCAGCCACCGTCGCCGCTTGAACACCTGCGGTTGTCGAATAGGTCGAGTATGGAAGCGCGCATTGCGAATGAAAATTCGGATCGCATCCATTATAGTAAATTCGGTCGGATACAAATTGCGGATTTTGGGAAATGATCGCATCGGAATATCCCCAGAATCCATTTAGATTTCCGTCGCCGCCATTGTCCCAGGTCCCATCGTGCCAATACGAATCGCCCGATACAAACGATATGGTGCTGCGCCATGTGCCCGCCGGTGGATTCTGATCGTTTTGCAAAATCTTGTTCACCATCGCAGTCACATCAGCAACGCTATTGGCGGGCAATCGACCGATGGATAGTGATGGCAAATGATTACTGCCGAAAGCAACAAATTGATTGTCGGTGGCGGTTTCACCCATGAAGGGATCGACCATGCGCAAGAACGCCGGAATGAAATTTGAATTGGGAGGTGTGGCAAGTGAACCGGGACAATTCGATACGTTGATACAATAACCATGTGGGTCCCAGTGTCCATCACCCACTAAAAGAACAAACTGCGGCCGCGCACCTGACCAGTGGACAGTATCGCTCAGAAAATTCCGAATCGCAATCGGATCAAACACACCGTCGTTGTATTCGTCGTATACGTTTTGCACATCGACCAACTTGACGCGCATACCTTGCGTTGCCCGAAAATCGGTGAGCCGCTTGGTTTCAGTCATGAATTCGTTGTAAGCAATCGCGATGTAATCCGCCCCATTCGACGGAGAACTCAGATTCGCAGACGTGTAGGACGTGATCGAAAGCGGCGTCTGGCGCTGCGACGATGCCAATGTGAAATATTGATGCGTGCTTGAAATCGTCCCTGGCGCAAACTGAAGCGTTGGAGTCGTCGTAAGATTAGTAAATCGCGTCACGCTGGAAGGATCGGTCACATCAAACGCTTCGAGATTCGTGTTAGAAAAATTGGAAATCGAATAGCGCCACGTTCCTACCCCGATTTGAAAGCGCAAGGTGTCTGTGACGGCAGTAAAGGTCGCAGGATACTCCAGATCGAAATTGTTGAAAAAGATGATTTGACTGGCGTTCACGGTCAGAGTATTTGCACCACTTGCCAAAAGTGTCCGGGTGAATGGAACAACTACCTCACACGGCAGCGACATTGGGCAGACTGTTGTCGCTGCGGGTGTGCCATTGATCGACGTATCGAATGTGAATGCACTACCGTTAAAACTGGTGCTACGACTCTTCACAATTGCGGTTGCGCCCACAGACGCCAGCCGATCAAGCTGGAATGGAAAACTCTTTGCGCCATAAGCACTGCCCAAATAATCCCCATACCAATGATCGGCATCCTCAATACCGATTGGAACACCCGGTCGATATAGGCGATTTTGCTCGACGCGGATGGTATCGGTGAAAACGGTAGCGAGCGTTTCACCGCCTTTGATGCTGGCATCCACCGCGACCATGCGCTTGCCAAGCATTGAGCCGTTGCCCGGCGTCAGCCAATAGACATTGATTGTCGTGTACTTGGTATCGACAGCTTCCCCAAAGAACTCGATGTAACCTGTACCACTAGAATTAGGACAGGTTCCGTTTGTGTAAATGGCAAGTTCTGTGCCTTGCTTGAACATTCGCACGTAATTCAAGTTCACTGGCATCGTGATTCCCGCCGTCGCCATCTGCGCGCACGTGATCTGATACATGCCATCGTGATCGAGCGACACGCGATAGAGTGGTCCCACTCCGGTCGGCGGCCCAGATGGCAAACGCGAACTTGCCGATGGTGTAACCATGCGCCAATTCCTACTTGACGAGTAATTCAGAATCGATTGACGGAATACTTGCTCGAATGCGCCTTCGTTGACCGAGCCACCCATCGATTGCGCCGTAGCACCGCGTGGATAAGTCAGTGTGATTTCGATACGTAATCGTTGGTGCAAAACGACTTGGCGCGTGACCGGATTCACCTGAAGCGGATAAAATACAATCGATAGGACGCGCTGGCTTCGCCAGGAGCTATCGGAGTTGATGCGAGCGACATCATGTGGATAAAGTTGATTCGCCGCATAGGTCACCGCGTCTGGTTTGATGACTTGAGCAGACGATTGGGTCAATGTTTGCGTGGGATCACTTGGACCTAGGAAAGTTGGCACGGGAATCGGCGCTGCGGACAGTGTTGAATTTTGCGAATCGTCAACCAAGACTTTGAGTGATGCCTGCGCACCGGGCGGAATCGCAACGAGGGTGCTCTTCATCGGCAATTGCGGCTTGCCGTTTTCGTTTGTCACTTCCAATCCAGAAATAGACGGCATGGCGTAGCGCGTCCCATTGATCGTGCGTAGCTGGGACGAAAAAGACTCAGCCGTCAATTCCAAAATGATCCGGTTTGTATCCGATTGGACAAGTTGCAGCCCGCCTTGAGCCGATTGTGCTTCCGAAGAAGGAGCCCACACCAGCAACACCATGCCAACCATCAGCAAGGTGAGCATCAGTGCAAAGAGTTTTTTCGATGCGTCCGAACGAAATGACATTTGCAATTCCTCAAGGGAGACAACAACGAAGTGGTGTCTACTCAGCCCTTGTCATTTCGAGCGGAGCGAGAAATCTCTGTCTGCGATCAGGAGATTTCTCGTCGGCACAAACCGCCTCCTCGAAATGACAGGCTGAGCAGTCACCGTTATTTTCTCAATTCGTTGTTGTGCCGTTATCTCTTGCGCGCAATCCAAACCACAAAGCCAACCGCTATGATTCCGACCGAGGCAAGAAGCGCCTCGAACATTCCAAAGGATGTGCCAGCCGACACTGCCACCGGGGGATGTTTGGTGCGCGTGCCGCTGTACTCAATGTCTTCAAGTTGATAGTAATACGTTTTTCCCGCTGCAACCGATGCATCTTCGTATTTGTATTTGCCGCCAGCTACAGGGTCTGGCGATGCGGGAATAAGTTGAGAATTGATCTGGGTAAATGGTCCGTTGGCGCTGTCGCCTCGGTAGAGGTTAAAGCCAGCCGTATTGATTTCCGTCGCCGTGGTCCACTCGATGACGATGGGAGAGGCGTTGGAGCCACAAGCGGTTAACAAAGCGAACAACACGATCAGCGCGAGACGTTTCATCGGATGCGATTATACCTTATCAACAAGAGACGAGCAAACGGACTCACTCCCGTTTGCTCGTCCGTGTGCAATTTTAACTTACGCCGACATCAACACGCGAACTACTTGCGTCGTCGTACGACAACGACCGCACCGATCACGCCGACAAGTGCAAGCGTACCGGCGGCGACAGGAAGCACTGGCATGTCGCTCGATTGCGCCGTCATGTTGGAGAGTTGGACGGCGGCGGGTTGCCAACTGTATCGATAGTCCTCAACCTCGCCGCCAATAATGGGGTTAAATCCTGCAGGTGTCGTATTGCTATAGGGATACTTGATAGAGTGACAATCATAGCCACCGCCTGTCGCAAGATCCATCGGATACAGGCGGAAGCGCGCGTTATAGAAATTCGTGGAGTTGAAACCCGCCGGAACATTAAACGTTACCAGCGTATCACCGGTATTAACCTGAAGATTGTTGATGATCCGTTCATCTCCAGAATTGGTAAATGATCCATTCAATCCCCAGTCGATCCATGCAGACAGACAAGCTGGTCCGCCGCTGACGGTAACCGTGACTGCACCACCGGTAGCGCCAACGGTCCATGGATCGGAGCCGGCACGATGAATACCATCTTCGTCGCCAGATGGATAGGCA
This sequence comes from Chloroflexota bacterium, assembly GCA_016215025.1. GTDB lineage: Bacteria > Chloroflexota > Anaerolineae > UBA4142 > UBA4142 > JACRMI01. The sequence continues at coordinate 27,768 of JACRMI010000150.1, read as the reverse complement.
ACCGATTCAGGGAATGTAGCAATATTGTTAATGTCATCGCCGGTCGCCGCAGTATTGGGCTGCCCATCGGGTTCAGTATCAACCACAGCGCCAAGGTGCGGACCGTTAACCCTATCCGTAATGACATGCCCTGGACCTGGGGCGAAATTGCCCGCCATCGTTGTGTTAAACGAATCGGTGACATCACCAAGATCAACAGACACTGCCGACAATTCATGGACTATGATGTCGGTCACATTGCCCATGTAATAGGTTAAGACAAATTGAATTGCCCCCACGTTCGACATAGTTGCCGTGGTCGAACAACCGGGTTTTAGCGTGAAGGCATTAAAGGGTAAATACAGCCCAATGGCAGGAGAGTTCGTCGTGGGAATGTATGCGCTAATGCCGCCTGGACCAGTAATGGAATAAGACGAGCAAGAAGTAGCACTTGACCAAACGTTCATCGTGAGGCTAAATTCATTGTTACTGGAGAGCATAGAAAGCATGTAACCAAAATTCGTGTTGCCATTGGTCAGGTCCACTCCACCCAAACCCGAAGGACTCAAATTGGGTCCGCTGGTGCCATCATAAGTCACCGTGATGAAACCCGTCACCGATGCATCGGAACTAAAATTCCCCAAATCGACTGGATTGTTAAAATCCGCCGTCAAATGTTGCCCCGAACTACCGGTTATCGCGGTCACCGTAACATACCGGCTGCCACCCAACATTCCCAAGGCGGGACCTACCGCGCTAAAAGTCGTGCCTGCCCCATTCTGGTCAACCGCTTGCGTATCATTAAAGTGGTCAATGAGCCGTGAAGTCATTGGCTTGGCGGGGTTAGTTCCGTTTCGATTCATCTGGGCCGCGCTGACACTCCCGCTTGCGCTGACCGGTTGCGCCGATGGCAACGATAACAGCAGGGCCGCTAGACCCAAACTAATTATCGTGCATAATACCAAAAGCCGCTGAATATTCAGTTTTTTCATTGCAGACTCCCCCGTAGTGGAAACAAAAATATGCGAGACAGGCGTCTCATTTGGTTAGCGAGCTAGTCCGAACAAGAGGTAATGCAAATATCAACTGCTGGTGACAGAACAACCTGCTGTCGCCTTGCCGGGTGGATTGGTGCTGCAAGCTCCGGCGGTTGCTTCCAATGGAGCGCGATAGATGATCGCGGGCTGTTCGTATGTCTTCTTTTTTTGCTCCGGCGTAAGCTTCTCTTCAATCTTGATGTCGTTCATGGGATCTCCTTGTAAAAGTAATAATTAACAATTCACCTGAATAATCCTGGTGTTATGTTCGCCAAATTGGACTTTATTTGTCAGAATGTCACCTCCTGCCTCTTTGCTAGAAAGTGCCTGTAGATGTGAAGGAATAGGATAATTGAATGGCAGAGCCTGTCGATCGATCAACACTTGGCGACGTGCGAGCGCCTCACGACAGTTGACCATCGACGGTGCTAACAAATCTCCCTGCTCGGTTTGAGCTGTGCCATGACAACGCACACACAGATTTCGCAATTCGCACGTCCGACAAACCGGTAACTCATTCACAGTTATTGCGCCCAACCGCGCCCACACGGGCGATTGCTCCCAAATTTCGCGCAACGATTGATCTCGGACGTTACCCGCTTTTGACCGCACACTGACACATGGAAACACGTTACCCGATGGATCAATCAACATGGAGTTGGACGCAATCCCACACGTGTGCGCTTCAGGCTTGATTTCACGGTCGATCCAAGCTGCGGTATCCATTTTCTGCTCAAAAAGCCAGACCAGATCAGCAAAGGTCAGCCGGTGTTCAAGCGGGTCAAGTGCGCCACTGTCCTTGGCAGTAATCGTGGGATCGAATTTGAACTGCGCGCCCAGTTCCTTTGCCAGTTTTTCAAGAGCAAAAATCTCACGGACGTTCTCACGCATGAGAGGCGTTTTCATCACCGTACGCACGCCCCGCTCATGCAACAATCGGAAAGCACGCATCGTCAGTTCCCAAGAACGCTGCACCTGCGTGATGCGATCATGCACCTCTGCCTGGGTGCTGTACAGACTCAGTTCAACCGCATAAGGGTGAAGCGCGGCGATGCGGTCTGCCATCTCTGGTTTGATTAGGATCCCATTAGTAAAGAGTCGGAGAAGAAAGCCTTTGATACGTGCATACTCGGCAATCTGGAAAAAATCATGTCGGGCGAAGATTTCGCCGCCCGAAAGCGTCAAATTTAGAACGCCCAATTCCGCCATTTCATCCAGAATGCGGATACACTCGTTTGTGGCAAGTTCACCTGGAACTTTGGCATTGGGGGGCAAAACATCGAGGTAACAATGCGTGCATTTTTCATTGCAACGATAAGTCATCTCCCAATGCACGCTGACCAAGCGGTGACGTTTGCGGGTACTATCGATTATTTGATTGTACAAATTCACGTTCGATGGTTCTGACTGCGCGCCTTCAACCGACATTTTGTTATATCCTGTCCACCATCAACAAGAGGACTTGCAGCCAGCATCAGCCGCAAGTGGTCTAAATAAACGCAGAGGATTTAAAAGCAATGACCGAGCACTCTGGTATTGCCAGGGGAAAATCCATCAGGGATCTTTGTTTAGAAAGGACGATAGATTACAATAGACAATACGGTTACTCGGTCAATACGCCAACGTACAAGTGTAATTGCTTACTACGTACGCATTCTATCATCTTTCAATTCAAAAAGCAAGTTGTTTTCAAGATTTTCGACCAAAATGGGAATAGCGTACTCCCTTTCTCAAAAAAATCTCACGTCTCAAAAATTCCGAATCAATTGGCATGCTTGGACTCAAGACTATCAAGCGATACCACTACACAACTGCAACGCTATGTCTGATTTCGAACCCGATCACGATAGCGCGCCGGATAACCCAGCGCTACACCGCGCACGACCAAGCGGTTATCTTGCGTAATGCCGGTCATCTCAATACGCACCCATCCGCGTTTGTCATCCGCTTCAGCAACTGTAAACGTCGCCGTGACCGTGTCGCCGACGAATACCGGCGCGACGAACTCAAAGTTGATCTGGGTTGCCAACACTGCGGCTAATCCGCCAATGTGAGTCAACATGCTGCCAACCAATAGCCCTGGCACAATCCGCCGCCCAACACGACGAGTCCTGCAAAATTCTTCGTCGGTATGATAAGGATTGACATCCCAACTAATACCAACGAATTGAGTTACCTCGCTTTCGGTAAATGTGCGCGAGAAACTGGCGGTTTCGCCAAGGATAAAATCTTCGAGGGAGCGTTTGGAGAGCATAGGAATTTTCTCAGAGAAAACTGCGACGCACCTTCGAAGGTGCGTCGCAGTTTTTTGCTCTACAGAAATGTTACTTTGGGAATTTGCCTTCGAAGGTCACGACCTTTTTCGTTGACCCCATCATGACATCAGCGGTCCCAGCCGTTGCCTTGATACCAAACTTGGAGTCTGGAATATTTGTCCACCAGTCCTTGACGAGTGTCGCACCGGATAACTTGAGCGTGCCAAGCCGCTGTCCGCTTGTAACCGCCAGATTGCCTGGCACGACAGCCGAATCGAGTACGACGACGGCGCGAACTTGGTTCGTCATCTTGCCCGGAATCGATTGTTTTTCATAGACCATCGGCGTGGCAAGCGCGAAATATTCGCCGGCCTTGGACGGTGCGGCTTCAAATTCGACCGTAAACTTCATTTGTTCAAGCGTGACCGGCACATCATTGGGATTAGTAACGTCCCAAACGAATGCCACGACCAGTGGTACGCTGATCGTACCAGGGAATGCGATGTACTGGGTCGGTGTGATGACGCTTGGGTTCGGTGTAGGTGTTGGAACTGCACCGGGCCAGCCCGCCCACGGCGGCGCAAAATAACCTTGCACCTGGACCGTATTCAACGCAATGGTCGGGTCCTTTAATTCAGCGGTCGTGGACGCTGGGGTTGCGCACGCGCTCAAACTAACCACGACAACAAGTAACAAGACAAACAAAAACACCTTCTTCATTTGTGCTCCTCCCTCCCGAGGAATTTCAGATTTCAAATCTCAAATTTATGAATCAGAGTTTCAAATGCCCGATCGGTTTTCAATCTGAAACCTGAAATCATAAATCTGAAATTACGTGAGCCATCGCTTGCGGCGCTTGTAATGTTTGATGTCGCGAAAACTCTTGCGCGTGCCAAGGTCGGTAAGACCCAGGTAGAATTCTTTGATGTCAGGGTTGTCGCGCAGTTTATCCGCCGAACCATCCATTACGATGCGTCCGCTCTCGAGCACATAGCCGTAGCCTGCCACCGTAAGCGCAAGTTTCACATTTTGCTCAACCAGCAGAATCGGCAATTGTTCCACTTGATTCAGGCGAGTGATGATCTCAAAAATTTCTTTGATGAGCAATGGCGCCAGCCCCATCGAGGGTTCGTCGAGCAGCATCAGCTTGGGCGCGGTCATCAACGCGCGCCCCATCACCAACATTTGCTGTTCGCCACCGCTGCAAAAGCCTGCTGTGCGATCCCGAATCATCTTGAGTCGTGGGAAATAAGCATAGACCTTATCGAGTCCGTCTTTGACTCTGGCATTACTCAGGTGTGCGCCAACTTTGATGTTCTCTTCGACCGTGAGATGTTCAAAGACGCGACGCCCTTCGATGACCTGAATAATTCCCTGGTGCGAAATTTCTTCGGCGGACTTGCGGTCGATGCGTTTGCCCATGAACTCTATCGATCCATCGGTCACGCGCCCATTCTCGTGCTTGAGCAAGCCCGAGATGGCTTTGAGTGTCGTACTCTTGCCTGCGCCGTTCGCGCCGAGCAGTGCGACAATGCCACCGCCCGGCACACTCAGCGACACGCCTTTCAACACGAGGATGACCTCGTGGTACATCACTTCAACATTGTTTAGACTGAGAATGTTACCGTTGTTCATGTCAGTGTTCAGTGTCCAGTGTCCAGTGTTCAGTATCGAACCAACTGATTACTGAACACTGATTACTGATTACTGGGTTTAGTAGCCAATCCACTTGGGCCAATCGGTCGGGAATTTGGCTTTCATGTCGATCGTTTGCACCTTGACGAATTTGCCACCCTTGATCTGATAGACATTTACCAAGCTGGTTGGTCGATGATCGGTCGATGTCCACGTCATCGGCGCAGCGCCATAGGTCACATCCAAATCCTTGAAAGTTTCGAAAGCGGCGCGGATACCTTCGCCATTCAGCTTACCATCCTTATCGGCTTTTTCGAGCGCCGCTTTCATAATCGCCACGTTCGCCCACGCTTTAACAGTGTGAATCGTGCGCGTTTCTTGCGGCGTATTGGGATTGTATTTCTTTGCCGCCGCCACGATCTTGTCCATGCCCGGCACATTCTCACCATAGTACGCGGTCGGAGCGATACCCATCACGCCCTCTGCTGCATCGCCGACGAGCTTGGGCAGATTTTCGTCAAAGCCGTACGTGTTCACGATGTGATCAGCACCGAGACCGAGCGCCTTGGCGTCTTTCAGCGCAGTCGCGACGCCGTTGACGGTATCGCCGTGCCAAACCAAATGCGGTTTGAAATCTTTGGCAGCCAGCACTTGCGATTTGGTGTCCAACGCCGTCAATGGAACGTCTTGGTCAGGTCCGACTTCAAAGCCAAGCATGGTCGCTTGCTCTTTGATGGCTTTGATGGGTGCGCTCGCGTATGGCGTCGCTTTGCCGTAGAACGCTACAAAGCGGGGCTTGCCTGCTTTGCGGTCGGCTTCATAGCGCGCATCTTTCAGCCATACTTCGTTGTACCAAACAGTAATGGCAGCGCGCGCTGCGGTCGAGTAATCGGGCGATGCGAAAAAGTTGTATGGAGTCTTCGCTGGATCGGTCAATTCACCGGCATACGATGCAGAAACGTAGGGCATCTTGTCTTGCGACACCGTTGGCGCGAGCGCGACTGTGTCATTGGTGCCCCAGCCCAGCACGGCGACGACCTTGTCGGTATCGCGGAATCGTTTGTAAGTGGTGATTGCGCCTGGGACGAGGTAGCCGTAATCGTACAACGACAGTTTAATCGTCTTGCCGTTGATGCCACCGTTCTCGTTGATGTACTTGACGGCTTCTTGCACGCCGAGCGCATAATCCTTACCAACGTCTGAAGTTGCGCCCGTAAGATCGTTCAATGACCCAAGCGAAATTTCGCCTTTGCTCGCGGCCGCACTCGATGATGAAACGGCGGGTGCGCCACCGCCACCACATGCGACCACCAGCAAAGCAATGATGACCAAGGTCATCAGAATGGATAATCGTCTGAAATTCATGTTCCTCTCCTCCCTAGAGAATCTCGCCAATTTGAAACCTATTGCCAAAAGAATTGTTGGTGGAAGAAACACCTCCTTTGCATTTGGAAGTTGGAAGTTAGAAATTAAGAGTTGGATTCGATGCGCTGTTCCAATTTCCAACTTCTAACCTCCAACTTCCAGCTAGTAAGAAAACGGCCAGAGATGAATATAGTCTTTGATTCGTGACCAACGATAAGCAATGCCTTTCGGTTCCAGTAGCAAAAAGACAATGATCGACAAACCGAAAATCATGTCTTTGACGTACGATGTTTTCAGCGCCAGGTCGGGCAAGATAAATTTGAGCGAGGGCTGCACCAGTTCGGCGATGAGTGTGAGATAGATCGCACCGAACACGGTACCGTAATTGCTGCCGATTCCGCCGATCAGCACCACGCCGACAAGCCATAACGATTCGCTGAACGAAAAATACTCTGGACTGACGGCGAAGAGCGTGCTATTCCAAAACGAACCCGCAATCCCCGCCAGCGCTCCCGCGACAAAAAACGCGAGCAGTTTATAGCGCACGACGTTGACACCTAGCACTTCGGCAGCAATATCATTATCGCGAATCGCAATCCACGCGCGCCCAATTCGCGTGCGCATCAAATTGCCGATGAAAACGATCGACACGATGACGAGGATCAGCATGAGATAGTAGGCTTCAAGGTCGGTGCGAATCGCCCAGGGACCGAACTTGATCGTGCCCGGCGGAAGCGAAAAGGATATGCCGCGCCCACCCGCTTGGCTGATATAGTGCGTGATGACAAAATCGACGGTAATAAACTGTGCCGCCATCGTCGTCATGATGAGATAAAAACCTTTGACGCGCGCGGAGGGCAGTCCGAAGATCACACACCAGATTCCCGACGTGAGCATCGCGAGAACCATGCTGAGAGGATAGGTTATTCCCATCTCGCCCAACACAGGGAATGCTTGGTTGACATTCAACGTAAACAACGCCGATGTAAAGGAACCAATGGCAACAAATGCCATGTGCCCCAAGGTGACCTGTCCCGCAAAGCCAATGAGCAATTGCACACCGAGCGTCGCCAAAATCGTGTAACCGATGCGGTTCGCAACCGACAATTCATAGCCGCCAAAAATTTGTGGAACGACCAAAAACAAAATGACGAACAACCCGATCATACGGAGCCAGACAAATCGCGTTTGCCACCATGAATGGTCTTGGGTATAGGTTTCGTGATAAACACCAGAGGGAAGTCGCATTGCGCTCATATCAAGTCCATTTCAAATCCAAGATTAGCCACTGAACCACCCAGAAATTCAATTTCTTTTTTCAGTGTGTTTCTGTGTACTTCTGTGGCAGAATTTTTAAACTCTTTCGATCCTTTGCCATCCGAAGAGACCGTACGGTTTAAACAACAGCGCGATCGTCATCACGATAAACGGAAAGACGTCTTTTGCGCCGCCAGGAATAATCGTCAGTCCGGCAATAGTTAGATTGTCCAAATAGCCGCCCGCGAAGTTTTGGAGCAAGCCAACGATGAGTCCACCCACGATTGCACCGGGCACGGAATTCAAGCCGCCCATCACGACGGCCGGCAACACGAGCAAGCCCAGATAACCCACCGACACATTGACGCCGTTGATGTTGCCCAACAACGCACCGCCGACACCCGACGCCATAAACGCAATCGCCCACGCCAGCGCGTAAACAAATTTTGCGCTAATGCCAATCGAGAGCGCAGCCATTTCGTCGTCTGCGGTTGCCTGCATCGCCAAGCCCCAGCGCGTGTACTTGAAGAACGCGACCAAGATGAGGAGCAAGACTAATGCCGCCGCAAAACTCCAAATGTAGACCTGCCCAATGACGACACCACCCATGCGAATAGGTTCGGAAGGAAAAACCGGCGGATTGAAAACCATCGTATCTGTTCCAAAGATGAAACCCAAAAGGCCCTTTAAAAAGAAAGAGATACCGACCGTCACCATGATAACGGTCAACACAGACTCGCCGATGAGTGGGCGCAAAAAAACACGCTCGACGATCAAGCCCAAGATCAACCCAACGACTAGGGTAAAAAACAGCGCGATAGGAAACGGCAAGCCCCATTGATAAAAAGTGAGCGACACGTACGCACCGGTCAGCGTCAACTCACCCATCGACAGATTGAGCACGCCCGATGATTTATAGATCAGCGTCCAGCCAAGCGCGACAAGTGCATAGATGCTGCCGACCATAAAGCCAGTGATGACCAATTGCAGAAAAACTTCCATGGGAGTCCTTTGGAATTTTCAGATTGAGGATGTCATTCTGGGCGAAGCGAAGAATCTCTATTTCCATGTTGTGAGATTCTTCGTCGCTCTGGCACACTCAAGATCCAAAAAGGTTTCTAGAGTCGCTCCTCAGAATGACACCTTGTACCGCACACTGAAGACTGTTGACTGGCGACTGTAGACTGTCTACTTACCTTGCGCTACATCCACGATCTTCAACAACGTATCAATATTCTGGACGCGACCATCTTCATAGTTGATGACCGTGTTGAAGCGCACTTCTTTCATGGAGCTGTACAGCGCATCGACAATGAGCTTGTAGCGTTCTTCGAGAAAGCCGCGGCGAATTTTTTTCGTACGCGTCAGTTCGTCATCGTCCGCATCAAATTCCTTGAACATGTTGACGAAGCGTCGCACGCGCGCGGTTTCCGGCAAACTCTTATTCACCTGCTCGACCGCTTTTTGCACGAGTTCGAGCACGCGCGGCTCTTGCGATAATTCTTGGTAACTTGTGTACGCGATACCTTTGCTTTCTGCCCAGCGTCCCGTTACACCATAATCGATGCAGATGACGGCGGTGACACACGATCGCTCATGTCCGATGATCCACGCGTCTTTGATGTACGGACTAAATTTCAATCGACTCTCGGCAAAGACCGGCGAGAACTTGCGCTTGTCGCTCAAGACCATAATATCTTTCGAGCGATCAAAGAAAACGAGGTGACCGTTATCGTCGATAAAGCCATTGTCGCCGGAATGAAGCCAGCCATCTTTCAACGTCTTGGCGGTCGCTTCATCGTTCTTGTAATAGCCCTTGAACACGGCCGGACTCTTCGACAGAATCTCGCCGTCCTCCGCAATCTTGATTTCGGTTTCGGGAATCGGCTTGCCAACCGTATCGAGTTTCACATCATCGGTGCGATGCAAGACCGAGATACCTGCAATTTCGGTCTGCCCGTAAATCTGTTTGAGGTTGACACCAATCGCGTGGAAGAATCGAAAATGATCGGGACCGATGGCAGAACCGCCGGTGTACGCATTGCGAATGCGCGCCAATCCCAGATGATCGCGCAACGTACGCTGAATCAACGCATCGGCAAACTTCCCTTGCGCTTGCAGCATCAGGCTGATCGGCTTTTTATCGAACTTGCGGTCAGCTATTTCATAACCGACGTTCAGTCCCCATTCGTACAGCTTGCGCTTTGCCCAGGTCGAGTCGGCGTATTTGACTTGCATGCCGCGCACCATTTGCTCGTAGAGCCGCGAGGACGAGAACATCATGTGCGGCGCAATCTCGCGCAAATCTTCCAATGACGATTCGGGTTCTTCGGGAAAATTGATCGTGAACCCAGCTTGAATGCCGCACGAGATCGACATCATTTGCTCGCCGATCCAAGCAAAGGGCAAGAACGAAACAAAATTATCAGATTCAAAAGCGGGGTCGACGCGCAAAAGATTTTGCCCCATCTTGAGCATATTCCAATGCGTGAGCAGCGCGCCCTTCGGAGCCGACGTTGTACCGGAGGTGTAGAACAAGAGCGCGACATCTTCACCGCCGCCCATCTTTACCAATTCATCGAATCGATGAGGTTCCGTGTGATCAATCACGCGCCCGCGTTCCATCACCTTGTCGAGACTCGTTAGGATCGGATCATCGTAGCGACGGAGACCTTTCGGATCATCCCAGATAACTTGCTTGAGCTTAGGACATTTGTCTTGGATCGCGAGCGCTTTGTCAACTTCTTCTTGACCTTCGCCGATAATAAATTTTGCATCGGAATGATCGACGATGAATTGCACTTCATCGATGAGCGATTCTTGATAAAGCCAAACGGCGACGCCACCCGCGCACAGCGTTGCCATCTCTGCCCACAAACCTTCGGGACGATTGTCGCCGATAAGCGCAACTTTGTCGCCGCGCTGCAAACCCATAGCGACTAGACCCAGGGTGATCGCTTTGACGCGATCAAGATATTCCGTCCACGTCAGCGGTCGCCAGATGCCATATTCTTTTTCGCGCATGGCGACCTTGCTGCCGTACTTTGCCACCGATTGAACAAAGACTTTGGGAATAGTGAGATCGTGTGTAATTGTTATTTCGGGCGCGCTCTTTTTTTCGTTACCGCCGCGTGACATACAAGTCCTCTTTCTCTCCGAGATAGGCATGAGTGACGCGCTCGTCGTTCTGAACTTGTTCCGGCGTGTCATCGGCAATCTTTTCGCCAAAATTCAACACGGCAACGTGATTCGAAATGTCCATGACGACGCCCATGTCGTGTTCGACCAGGACGCAGGTCACTTGCCATTTCTTGTCTTCGTTCACATCGAGGATAAAGCGTGCCATGTCTTCGACTTCTTCAAGATTCAGTCCCGCCATCGGTTCATCGAGCAGCAAAATTTTTGGCTGCAACGCGAGCGCGCGCGCCAGCTCGACGCGCTTTTGCAAACCGTACGGCAACATGCCGACGACTTTGTTACGAATGTGCGCGATTTCGAGCAGATCGATTATCTCGCGTTCGATAAAATCGCGATTGGCGATTTCCTCTTTCGCCGCGCGACCAAGATAGATTCCGCCGTGCAGCAAATCGGTATGCATGTGAATATGCCGTCCGAGTCGAATATTATCGAGGACGGTCATGCCGCGAAAGAGTTCAATTTTCTGAAAGGATCGAGAGATTCCGAGGCGAGCGCGCTGGTAAGGACGAAGAGACGTAATGTCGTGACCATCGAAGAAAATTTTGCCACGCTGAGGACGATACAAACCGCTGATGCAGTTGAGGAGAACGGTCTTACCCGCGCCGTTGGGACCGATAATGGAGAAAATTTCACCGCGCCGAACTTGAATGCTGACACCCCTGAGCGCAGCCACACCGCCAAACGCCATTTGAATCGCGTCGACATGCAGCTGGACTCCATCGCCTAGTTCTGGCATTCGCCCCCTTGTCACAATTCGATTGTCTTTATGCTGCGTGAGTAAACCGATTAAAAAACCCTAAAGGTCTTTAGCGCAAACAGAAATCCGATTCAAGCAAGAGTGCTACTTTGCCATACCCGATTTGTTTGAAAACCTTTAGGGTCTCCGCTGCGCTGCGGCTCATACTTTCGATTGTAAGGGACAGAACAAGGGGCGTCAAGATACTAGGCGGTCACTTTTGGGTCATTTACGATGATTTTCGTATCACCTCGCCAACAGCACCATCATCAATCGAATTGATTAAACGCGCGGACGTTATCACGTTTTCCAACGATTCATCGCTGGGTGCGACAACGCGGATGTAGTTGTCGGTGTATCCAGACCATTGTGGTCGGTGGTCAGTGGTCGGTGGATAGAAATCAGATTGACTGTCCACTGTTTCCCACAACACTTGCAACTCACGACCGATGAACTTTGCCGCAAACGCTTTCATACTGGCATCGGCAACCGCTTGCATCTGCTTGACGCGCGATTCTTTCACGGCATCCGAAACGTGTAACGGCAATTTCGCCGCATCCGTTCCACTACGCACCGAGTATGGGAAAACGTGGACGCGCGAAAATTGCATTCGCGCGACAAATTCCAACGATTGTTCAAACTCGACGTTGCTTTCGCCAGGAAAGCCAACAATCACATCGGTCGTGATGCCGACATCGTAAATCTTTTCGCGAGAAATATTCATCGCGCGTTCGAATTGTGCCGTCGAGTACGGTCGCCGCATCCGACGCAACACCGTGTCGCTGCCGCTTTGCAGGGACAAATGCAAATGTCGGCAGAGACGCGAATCGCTGAACAAATTCAGCAACGATTCGTCCAAGTCCCAGGGTGCGATGCTCGTCAATCGCAAGCGTGGCACATTCGTCTCCGAGAGAATCGCGGCAACGAGATCATGTAGCGCAAATTTCCAATTTGCGCCACTAACGCGATACGACGAAATCTGCACGCCAGTCAAAATGATCTCCTTGTAGCCAGCATCAACCAACGACTTGACTTCCGTCACTACGTCCGCAATCGGACGACTGCGCTCTTTGCCTCGCGCAATCGGAATGATGCAATAGGTGCAGCTCATGTTGCAGCCGTCTTCGATTTTGACAAAAGCCCTCGTCCGCCGACCGCCGACCACCGACCGCCGACCGCTCTCTGCCGCCTGCAACTTGCGACCTGCGACCTGGGTCTCCACATCCGCATCCATCCAATATTGATTGATTGCGTAAGGCGTATCGCCGATCGCATTTGGCGATACGCTATCGGCCATCTGCCACGCTACGCGGCGATTCGCAATTTCCACCAGACGGTCTTTGTCCGCATTCGGCACGACAAGCGCGACGTTCGGCAGCGCTTTCGCTTCGTCGGGCGAGACACTCACGTAGCAACCGGTAAGCACGATGCGCGCGTTTGGATTTGCGCGCGCTAGTTGTCGCGACATTTGACGCGACTTGCGTGCGGCGACGTGCGTGACCGTGCAAGTATTCAGCACGATGATGTCTGCATTCTTCGCGTCATCGACAATTTCATATCCATCGTTAGCAAATTTGCGCGCCCACGCTTCCAATTCGCTTTCGTTGAGCTTGCAACCTAAAGTTGAGAGATGAACTTTCATGTGAGCGAGGATAGCATTTTTCAACGAGGGTGTCAAACACAACAACAAATTTGGGAAACAACGAATTAGGGAGGAGCATAATTCGTTTATTCCTCAATTCGTTGTTGTGCTTTGGTGTGCGCTGGAAACGTGGTATACTGGGAGCAAAGAAAGCACAAACTCAGTTGAAAGCAAAACCAGTGATGAACTTCGAACAATGAACACCATAACCGAATCAAGTAATGAAATGCAGAGTTACACAGCAGTGGGCGGTGCAAATTGGGGCTTTTGGGGAGCTTCATCACCGTTCGTTTCATTAACCGCGACACAAGAGCATTTGACGCTGAGTTTTCTGGCATGGGATGTTCTCTCGATTCAGAGTAAAAATGTAAAAGAGATTTGCATATATAAACGATTTGGGAGCGAAGGAATCAAAATAATACACTGCCAAAAGGACTGCCCAGAATTTGTCGTTTTTGGATCACGCGATCTAAAATCTCTCATCGAAGCTTTGAGAGACTTGGGATATTCCATCAAAGATTGATTCTCTGGTTCACAATGAATACAGGGAACGCTCGCAATAGCGTTCGACATCAATGAGGTTCATAAATGCGAATCTTACTTTACACCGGTAAAGGCGGCGTCGGAAAAACGAGCGTCGCGGCGGCAACTGCATTGCGCTGCGCCGACCTCGGCTATCGCACGATTGTCGTCAGCACAGACGCCGCGCACTCTCTCGCCGATTCATTCGATTTGACCATCGGCAACGAACCCATCGAAATCGCGCCGCGCCTCAAAGGTCAAGAGATCGATGTGTTGCATCAAATGCAAAGATACTGGGGCACGGTGCAAGACTGGGTATCGACCGTGCTGGCGTGGCGTGGAATGGACGAGATGATCGCAGACGAAGCCAGCATCCTGCCAGGGATGGATGAAATCGCGAGTCTACTCCAAATCGTTTATTTGTACGACACCAACGATTACGATGTCATCATCATCGATTGCGCGCCGACGGGCGAAACGCTTCGCCTCTTGTCATTGCCCGAAGTCGCCGAATGGTACTTGCTCCACATTTTCCCCTTGCAACGCCAGACCGCCAAACTAGCGGGGCCGCTTTTGCGAAGCCTTACCGACTTGCCTATTCCCGACGAAAAAATCTTCGATTCGATCAAAGACTTGATCGTACAATTCGGTCGAATGCACGAACTCTTGACCAAACATACCCTGTCGTCCGTCCGCATCGTGCTCAATCCCGAAAAGATGGTCATCAAAGAAGCGCAACGCACCTACACCTATCTCAATCTATTTGGGTATTCCACCGACGCCATCGTATCGAATCGCATCATCCCAGCATCCGTCGGCGACGGATACTTTAGCGCGTGGAAAGGCGCGCAAACGCGCTACGGCAACTTGGTCGAAGAAGCGTTTTCGCCTCTGCCGATTTTCAAGGTGCCGCTGATGGACCAAGAAGTTGTTGGCGTCGAAATGCTTCGCAAAATGGCGCAGGCAATTTACGGCGACCAAGACCCAACCCAGGTTTTATACTCCGAACAACCCCAAGTCATCGAAAAAACGGATGGCGGCTACACGCTCAAACTGCGCCTGCCTTTTATCAGCAAAGACGCCGTAAACATGACGCGCAGCAGCGACGAGTTGGCAATCAGCATTGGCAACTTTCGCCGCAACGTGATTTTGCCACGCGTGCTCGCCACGCTTGAGGTGAAGAAAGCCAAGTTCGAGGGCGATTATCTCGTGCTGACGTTTGGAGAACCTGCAACGTAATGAAACGATTCGCCGACCACGCGCGCACCCACTCGAAATACATCATCGGCGGGATAATTTTCCTTTGCGCTATCGCGCTCTACATTCGCACCACTGCACCCACGCTCGGCGGCTCATTCGACAGCGAAGAGTTTCAGTTCGCGGCGTCGGAACTTGCCATCGTCCACTCAACCGGCTATCCGCTGTACCTCATTCTCGGCAAAATTTTTACGACCCTCGTCCCCATCGGCAATATCGCCTATCGCATGAATTTGCTTTCGGCAATTATTGGCGCGGCGACGGTTGTGATCGTTTATCTCAACACGCAAACCCTGACACAGCGTCAGCTTCCGTCAATCGCAACTGCCGCGCTCTTTGCGACCAATCCTGCCATTTGGCGACAATCGGGCATTGCGTCCGTCGGACCGTTGCATTTTCTGATTATCGCTTTAATTGTGTACGTCGTCCTGCAATGGCTGGAACACAAAACTCCCTTGACTTTGGTTTCACTCTGCTTGGGGCTTGGACTCGCCCATCATCGCACATCGACCACGCTGGCAATTCCCATTGGCATGCTCGTTCTGCTCAACGATGTCAACCTTCTCCGCCGTCCGCGTGACCTTGCCAAGAATTTATTCTGGCTTGCGCTGCCCCTCTTGTTCTATCTTTATCTTCCGATTTTTAGCAACGGTAGCCCCTGGTATAGCAACACCCTGATGGGATTTTGGCATCAGATCACCGGTACAAGCCCTTCCGATTTTGTCCGCAACACGCCCTCGGCAATATTGGAAGGACTGGTACTCATCTCCCAGTTTCTACATGATTCATTCGGGTACCTGGGACTGATTCTCATTATCGTCGGCGTGTCTGTGAGCATTCGCCGGATCCTCCGCCAAGCCAACATCAACACGTATATTTTTCTTGGGATTGCCACACTTGTCTTCTATGGTCAGGGAATATTTTTAGCTGGAGAATCCGACCGTTACCTCGGACTGCCATTCCTGTTCTTGATCTACTGGTTTGCGCTGGGCGTAAGCCAAATCGAAACCTGGCCCGGTTCCGTCAAGTTCCGCCAAGTTCCCCAATTGAGTTACGGAAGACAAATAGCACTGGCGATTGTCCTTGGCCTTTTCATCGCCTTACCTTTTGCAACTCGTTTTCGCATTGCCGATTGGAGCACCTTCAATCGTACTTACAAGCTATGGGACGAAGTTTTTACGCTCCCTATTCCGCAGAATGCAACGATGGTTGGCAACTGGGGACAGATGAACGCGATGCGGTACATGCAACGCATCGAGCATCGTCGCCCCGATTTGCAAATTGTTGGCACGCAAGACGATCCGACACCCCAGACCGAGGCAGCACAAGCCACACTCGCAGATGGTCGCACGATTTTTCTAGCGCCCGGCGTCACGTTGCCCAACGGCGATTATCGCTATGCGCTGCTTGGTCCGCTACTAGAATTACGCGATAAACCGCAACAACAAACACCAGCAAACGAAATGAATTTGGCGATCAATCCATCGCTCACGCTCGCCGATTATGAAATCACAACTGCACTTGAACTGTACGCGCCGACCACCAGCATTGCGCCGGCGCGCACCGCGCGTGTTTCGCTGACGTGGCGGGCTGAAGATGTCGTCAAAGATTTTCTCGTTCGATTGAAATTGTTCGATCCTGATGGACGTTTGATTTCGCAGAAGGATGAAGCACCTGTACGCGGATTGTATCCAGCATCGCAATGGCAGCGCGGCGAGTACGTCAACGACGTTCACAACTTTCTAATTCCCGCTGGCTCACCGCCGGGCAAGTACCAACTCAAGCTGCAAACGCTCGACCGCGCGACAAAGAAATCAACAAGCGACGAAATCATGCTTGCATCGTTGAACATCGAGCGTGTGACGAATCTGACAAGTGATCAAGTATTCATTCAACACCCAACCGACATCGTGTTGAATGATCGCATCGCATTACTAGGTTATGGTGGACTGGACAATCCGCGCCGGGCAGGCGAAACCATCGGCTTTAGTTTGGTTTTTGCCGTGCGCCAAAACGTCGGGCAAGATGCACCTCTCGAAATTGGTCTAGTCGGTTCATCTGGAAAAGCCATAGCAATCTGGCAGCGCGCTCCGATTTCATTCTATCCAACCCGCGAATGGCACAAAGGTGAAATTCTCAAGACATACTATGATTTGCCGCTAACCGAGAATTTGCCAGCAGGTGAGTATTCAATCAAAATTACGCTTGGACAACAACCTACTGCCATCGGCAAGATTCAAATTGTGCCGTAAGACAAGTTTGAAACTTGTTCTACTTTCGTTCGACAAAACATCCAAATTCGTGTAAACTGTCGCCCAGATGACCAACCCATCTTCGCGCCTATCTATTCCCGAAGAGCGCTGGCGCAAATATCTCACCGATTACAACGAAGGACTCGGCCTCGTCTACGAACGGCTCGTCCTCAACGACTACCTCGACCGCATCGTTAGCCAGCACAACATTCGTACCGTTCTCGAAGCGCCTATTTATGGCATGGCAGGCGTGAGCGGCATCAACAGCGTACGCCTTGCGCAACGTGGCTGCGCTGTCACTCTCGTCGACGAAAACGCCGAACGTCTCAATGGCATCGAACGCGTGTGGAACGAGTTGAGTCTGCGCGCGACCTTTGTGCATCAAGCCGATTTGACTCTACTGCCCTTCGACGATAAATCATTCGATTTGACCTGGGAATGGGCGGGCTTGTGGTATCTGCCCAACGCCGAAGCATTGCTCAAAGAACTCGTGCGCGTCTCGCGCAAATTGGTCTTCGTCGCGATGCCCAACCGCGTCCAAGTCGGCTACTTGATGCGCAAGTATTTGCTCGAACGCGATTTCGTCAATTACGTGGATGAATCGTGGGCGGACATTAATCGCATCAAAAAAGTTTTGCGCAACGCATTGGTGAAATTCATCGACGAAGGCGTGCTCGACGTGCCGCCATGGCCCGATACGGTGATGCCTGCGGCGCAAGTTTTGCAACGCCTAGGCATTCGCTCCAAGAAACTCGATTCCCAATTTTCGGGTGCAGGTTGGAATTGGAGCACGATGGACTATTACCTGGGTCATCGTCCAGAGTTAAAAGCGCAAATCGATCGCTATACCTTTTTGGAGCGCGCGCCCCTGCCCTGGCAAATCAAAGCGATCTGGGCGCATCATCGCTATGTGCTTGGGCAAGTTACCTGACATGCAAACCGAAAAAATTTCGATTATCATTCCCGCTTACAACGTAGAAAAAAGTATTGGCAAAACCATCGCTGGTCTGCATGAATGGCGAGAGCGTGCGGAGATCATTATCATTTCCGATGGCTCAAGCGATCAGACTGCGGAGGTGGCAGAGCGCGCAGGCATTCGTGTCATTCGGCATCATCACAACAAGGGATATGGCGCGGCATTGAAGACCGGAATCCGTGCCGCATCAGGCGATATTATTGTGATGATGGATGCAGACGGCGAGCACAATGCCACGCAGATTTCATGTCTCATCGATAATTTCGCTGATAACGATATGGTGGTCGGCGCGCGTGCCAAGGGTTCACATTTTCCATTGCTGCGACGACCTGGCAAATGGCTCTTGGGCAAAGTCGCCAACTATCTCGCGCAAACCCAAATTCCCGATTTGAATTCTGGCTTTCGCGCGTTTCGCAAAGACGTGGCGAAATTATTTCTGCACATTTTGCCCAATGGATTTTCCTTCACGACGACGCTGACACTCGCGTTGTTCAAAGAAGGTTATAATATCGGCTACGTTCCCATCGTCACAACGCCGCGCTTTGGAAGCAAAAGCACCGTTAACCCAATTCGTGATGGCATCAATACGTTGATGCTGATTATTCGCATCGTCGCGCTGTTCGATCCAATCAAAGTCTTTTTGCCGATGAGCATCACACTATTTTTGCTCGGCATCGTGTATTGGATCGGTTCAGGAATTTTTCGATATGCATCGCACGTCGAACCCGCCTTTCACATTCCAACCGGCGCAATGCTCGTGATGGTTTCATCGGTTATCGTTTTCATGTTTGGAATTCTT
Organism: Chloroflexota bacterium; assembly: GCA_016215025.1. Classification (GTDB taxonomy): domain Bacteria; phylum Chloroflexota; class Anaerolineae; order UBA4142; family UBA4142; genus JACRMI01. Next base: position 8,858 of record JACRMI010000150.1, on the reverse strand, counting down.
GCCGATCAGGTGAGTGCAATTAGACGAGAGAAATATGAATGACGTGGTGCGTATTGCATGCTCCGTCAAACGCAACACGCAATACGCACCACGTTCGAGGACACCTAATGGCTTTAAGTACATACGCCAACATTGCGAAAGCAATAGTGAATAACAAAAGCGGGCGCGTCGAGTTGCCGAACATGGCGACGTTCATCGTGACGTGGCGCTGCAACTTGCGCTGTTTCATGTGCGACGTGTGGAAGAAAACCGATCACGACGATATGACCGTCGATGAAATTCGCGACATCTTCAAACAAATCCCTCATCTCGATTCATTGCGCATCACTGGCGGTGAACCCTTCCTGCGCCGCGACCTCACCGAAATCACGCGCGCCATCATCGAGGAAAATAATCCGTCGGTTGTGCATGTGACCACGGCGGGCGTGATGACCGAGCGCATTCTCGAATACGCCAAAGCGGTCGGCTCGAAAAAATTGCACTTGAAACTTTCTATCGATGCGGTTGGCGCGCGCCACGACGAAATTCGCGGCTATCGCGGCTTGTACGACAAGTCGATGCGGACGTTGCGCGGCTTGGCGGAGCTTCGCGACAGGTACGGATTCTACGTCGGCGTGAACCAAACGATTACCGACCGAAACTGGGACCACATCGAACCATTGCGGGCTGAGGTGGGCAAGCTCGGCATTCAAGTGCATTACGCGATTGCGACCGATCATTATACGCTCTATCGCATCAACACCGACAAGGAAAAAGAGATTCCCGACATGAAGTCAGTCTCCATGTCGGATTTCACGTCAGAGCAACTGAATTATATTTTCGAGCAACTCGATAGGCGCGATGGCATCAAAGACATTCCCGAATGGCTCGTGCAAAATTATTATCTGCGCGGGTTGAAGAATCGCTTGCTCAATCACGTCGAGTCGCCCAAGCCGCAGTGCATCGAATTGCACAATCACATGCGGCTGATGCCGAACGGCGATGTGATGACGTGCGTGTACTATCCCACCGTCGTCGGCAACTTGCGCAAGCAATCGATGCACGACGTTTGGTACAACGCTACGACAGAAAAACAGCGCGATGTGGTGCGCAAATGTCCTGGGTGTTGGGCGGGCTGTGAAGTGAAACCCAACGCAATCTATACCGGCGACATTGCGAAAGCGTTCTTCATGGGGAGCACGAAAGGGACGCGAAACGGCGCGAAAGAACACAAAACGGTATCAGCCAAAGCATAGGCAGATCAATTTCAATTTGCACCACTGACGCAGAGGCGTCAAGCACTGTCATTCTGAGCCGCGAAGCGGCGAAGAATCTCACATTACAAAGAGCGAGATTCTTCGCTCTCTATAGTCGCTCAGAATGACATTCTTTTTGTCCTCTGCGCGCAAAGCGTCTGTGGTGAGAAAGATCATCAACAATGAATAAAGTCATCGTCATCGGTTTGGACGGCGCGACGTTCGATCTCATCAAACCATTTATCGCGCAAGGCAAATTGCCGACGTTCAAAAAGTTAATGGACAGCAGCGCGTTTAGTGAATTGCGCTCGACTGTGCCGCCGGTCACCGCGTCGGCTTGGTCGTCGTTCATGACCGGCAAGAATCCCGGCGCACATGGTCTCTTCGATTTCATGCAGCGCCGCGAAGGTTCGTATGATCTCGCGCCCGTGTCGGTTCGCGATCGCGATGGCAAAGCCGTGTGGGATTTGATTGGCGACGCGGGCGGCAAAGTGATCGTGATGAACGTGCCGGTGACATGGCCCCCCCAACCTGTCAACGGTCTTCTCGTCACAGGAATGCTCACGCCGCGCAACGCAGACAACTATACCTATCCGAAGGAACTCGCAGAGGAATTAAGACGAGCGATTGGCGATTACATCGTCTATTCCGATGAAGTGTATTCCAAAGGTCGCGGCGAGATTTTTTTGCAGGCGTTGAAACATTCCGCCGATCAGCGTGTCAAGGCGGCGGAATACCTCATGCAGAAATATCCCTGGGATTTCTTCATGCTCGTCTTTCCCGAAACGGACACCGTCTCGCATGGACTGTGGTCGTCGTACGACCCATCGCACCACGAACACGATCCCGCCGAAGCAGCAAAATTTCATGACGGCATCCTCGAAATCTATCAACATATCGATGGACTGCTTAATCGCCTAATCACGAATCACGAATCACCAGTTACCGTCCTTTTGATGAGCGATCATGGTCACGGTCCCGTTCGCAATTTTCTCTACGTCAACAACTATCTCGCCGAACGCGGTTTTCTAAAATTCAAACGGAACCTTGGCTCTCAACTTAAACGAATTGCTTTTGAACTCGGCATCACTCCGCGGAAAATCTACCAATTACTGATTACGATTGGTCTTGGAAAATTGCGCCGCACGCTCGACAAACGACGCGGCGGACGCGGACTGCTTAAACGATTCTTTCTTTCGTTCGGCGATGTCGATTGGTCGCGTACCACCGCGTACTCGATTGGGTACATCGGCGAGGTGCATATCAATCTCAAAGGACGCGAGCCGCAAGGCATCGTCAATCCCGGCGAAGAATACGAACGCGTGCGCGATGACGTAATCAAGTCTCTATGCGAATTAAAACTGCGTCCTGAGCGGAGCAACGCGGAGTCGAAGGATGGCTTGCCACTCGTCGAATACATTTGGAAGAAGGAAGAAATCTATCGCGGCGCGCATCTCGCGGAAGCGCCGGACATTTTGTTTCTACCGCGCAATCTCGAAACGATTGCGTTCGGCGATTTCGAATTCGGATCGAACAAGGTCATTCAACCATCGTTCGGCGTATCATCGTCGCATCGCATGAATGGAATTTTCATCGCAAGCGGCGCGGGTGTAAAAAATGCTGGCGAATTTTCGGGCGCGCAACTGCCCGATCTCGCGCCAACGATTTTGCATTTGATGGGCTTGCCTGTTCCAACCGATATGGATGGTCGTGTTCTCAGCGAAGCATTAGCAGACACACGTGCCGTCGAGTTTGGCGGAACATCGGAAGGCAGCACGACAACAGAGGGTTATTCGGACGAGGAAGAAAAAGAAGTCATGGAACGCTTGCAAGACTTGGGATATATTTCGTAAGGAGGAAAATAGGATCCATGGTTGCAACATCCACGCGCACATTTGAGCTTGACGCATTATCTAGCCTGGAATTACACCACGTCGAAGCATCGATAGTCACTTATCGAGGACGGCGCGCCGTACGGTTCATCGAACGTGAAGAGTCTACAACTAATGATCATGCATTCGGCATCCTCGTCGACTCGGATTTCAAGGATGGCATAATAGAAACTGCGATCGCAGGCGCTCCTCGACCGGATGCTCCTCCAGACATGCGCGGCTTTGTCGGCATTGCCTTTCGCATGCAGCCACTCGGCACGCGCTTTGAATGCTTCTATTTGCGACCGACCAATGGGCGAGCCAACGATCAATTACGTCGCAATCACGCAACGCAATACGTTTCACATCCTGACTATCCCTGGTATCGATTACGGGAAGAGACACCCGGCGTGTATGAATCATATACCGACCTCGTGCCAGGCGATTGGACACCGATCCGAATTGTAGTGTCGGGTATTCAGGCGCAACTGTATGTCAATGGCGCGGAGCAACCCTGCTTGATAGTGAACGATCTGAAGCTTGGTGAGACCCGAGGATCAATCGCATTGTGGATTGGGGCTGGGACGGAGGCATTCTTCTCCACAGTGGTCGTCAAGTGAGCATCTTGAAATACTTGAAGAATGCTCGGCGACTGAAGAATATTCGGACGCGGAGAACACGAACTGATAGATCAATTAAGTCGCAACAAAATTTCTTCGACTTGATTTAAAACGGCTCGCATTTTGTTCGCCTCATCAGGGTTCGTCTCGCGCTGGATATAGGCTCGCAGAAAATCTGAGGCGCGGCGATAGTGTTTGAGTCGATACGCGAGAATCCCCGCCTCACGTAAAATCTCCGTCGCATTCGGCTGCAGAATCAGAATCTTTTCCAAGATCGGTAGCGCACGCTCGTACAATTCGTTCTTCACAAAGATTGAATGCAAATTCGACAGCATCCGCGCGAGAATTTGTTTCGTCCCCGCCGATTCCAGCCAGCGTAAGCGCGCCATCATCGCGCGTTGCTCGTTCGTATTCATCGCCATCGGCAGCGCAAATTGGCCGATGATTTGCCCCTCGTTGAACGGATCGATAAAGATGAGCGTGTCATCCGTTCGCCATTTGACCACGAAATGTCCGGGCATCGCCACGCCAGAGATCGGACAGCCCAGCCGCCGACCAATTTCCATGTAGACGACCGACAGCGTAATCGGAATGCCTAAACGACGGTCGAGCACGTCGTTGAGATAACTATTGCGCGGATCATAATACACATCGCGGTTGCCGCGAAAGTTCAGTGTACCAAAGACATGATCGTTGAGCAAAGAGACTTGGTCAATCGTCGGAACAGAGATATCGAATCGCGGACGCAATTGATCCGCCATCGCATCCAACACGCCGAGAGAATGTGACACATCCAAATCAGGATATTCGTCTGCGGCGATGATGAGCGCGGCTTGCGCGAGATCAATTTTATCGTCGGGCTGACGAACGAGGGTTTCAAATCTGCGCAGCCATTCTTCAGGCGTCATATAGATTCTCTTGAAGGATGAATTCCACAACTACTTGTTTCATCCTTCATCCTTCATTTCTTCAGGAGGACGACGACCAAAGTAGATCAAATGCGTCGCGCATTTGCAATCACTTGCGCCAAAGCGCGGCACGACGACTTTTGTCTTAGGTAACGCGAGCGCCGCTTGCGCCCACAAGCATTCAAAGCGCTCTGTGCCTTGATGCGTCATTACTTCGGTGACCCGTGCATGTTCAAGCAAATAGTCGATATGCCAGTGCATTTTCTTCTTGCGCTCACGCCAGCGGCTCACTGCCCTCTGATCGCGTTCGTTGTGGGACCGATTCGCCAATCGATTATGCACCAAATGCCGCGCGATGCGTGCCGCCAAGCCGTTCATCGCGCTGCCGATGTACATGTAATACCCGCGCGAAAATTTGTGTTCGCCAAGCGCGCCGATGCGAATGGTTTGGGTGCGGGGAAGATAAATCACCAAGGCATAGGTGCCGCTATTGTTCCTAGTCGTCATGATGGAACCGGCAATCCTTCCATTTGCATGATCTTTAGCGCGTTCGTCGTCGGACACGGTCCGGTGCGGATTTTGTAATCAAAGATGAGCCGACCATCGGACACTTCATCGCGAAAATGATAGTTGTGGACTTGCGGACGCTGTTCGGAAAGACTGGCTAGCTCCAAATCATGCGTCGCCAACAGCCCAACTCCATTCTTCTCCACGATTGCCTGAATAAATGCGCGACTGCCCAACAACCGTTCGCGATTATTCGTGCCGCGAAAAATTTCGTCAATGAGGTAGAGCAATGGAAAATCATTCTCCATTTCGAGTTCGTCCAGCAAACGCTTGAGACATTTGACCTCGGCATAGAAATACGAAAAGCCATCGGTGACCGAATCGGTGATGTGAATGCAGGTGTAAAGCCGAAACGGTTGCGCACGAAAATGCGTGGCGACCACCGGTGCGCCCGCGTACGCCAGACACAAGTTGATCCCAATCGATTTGAGAAACGTACTCTTCCCCGCCATATTCGATCCGGTGATGATCGCTAATTCGCCGTTGCTGTTGAGCGTAAAATCGTTGCGAACGCTTTGCGCGAACGGAATCAGCGGATGCCCCAAATCTTTGGCGGATAGGACTGGGCCGGCGTTGGGCGTAATGTCTGGGAAAACATATTCAGGATTGACGTAGGCGAAATTGGCAAGCGCGGCGTACGCATCGAGTTCGTAGTACACATGCAGCCACACCGGCAGCGACTCAACCACTTGGGAACGAAAACGATTCGTGAGATACGCAAAGATAAAATCCCATGGCAAGACAAGATTCAAGATCAATCCCAGGATCGGGTTTGAACGCAGACCGATGCCAATCGACGCGAGTTTTATTTTGCGAACGTACGACGATGGCGGATGCGCCGCATCGCGCAAGGGCGCGCACAACTGCACGAGATGATCGTACGAATCGAACGAAACATTTTCCACATAATTGAGGATCGCTCCCAATCGATCCAGCTCCACTTCCATGCGCGACAGCGCGCCCAGGATTTCGCCCGCCCAGGATTGATTCGCAAAAAAGAACAACGCATAGATCGCGAGAGAAATGAGCCAGTAAGGAGGCAACTCATCGAACACGTAGAGCGCGTAGAGAACTAGATTCAGCGCAACGAGTACGGTCGCGACGGGCAATGCCCATTTCAATCGATGCGCCTCCGTCACGCTCAACAGCCAGTTGACGAGCTTCTCACCTTCCAACGGTTCTTGCAGCATCAAGCGGAAAATCAATCGAATGCGATCCCGAAAGCGCGTGAATGCTACCAATTCGCGCACGATATTCTGCCGCGCGAGAATTCCATCGAGTACGGGATTATGCTGAGCAAGCCAACTCACCAAAAGCTGACTCGCTTGGCGCGATTGAGTTGTATCGAGCAATTGTTGCAGCGAGCGTGGTCCCGTTAGATCGAGGTCAAGCTCAAGCGGACTCGTGGTGCGATTTTTTGTTGGGAAATATCGATCCAAGCATTCCCAGTCGTGCGTCATGCGCGCGAGTTGATCGGAGCGAATCGCGCGCCAAGTCTTGAACACATCGATCCAATGTTCCAAGCCGCGATGATACCAAACGACCGCAAAAAAGAGTAGCAAGCCTACGAGTAATGCGAGCAAGCAGCCAAGCACGTTCCCTTGAAAGCCGAGTATCGCCGCGACGATGAGCATTGCGATAAAAACGCCAGCGCGCAGCCACGAGATTCTATCGCTTGCGATTTGCACCGGAACCAGGCGACGTTCCAACCGCGCGATGTGTCGTTCAATTGCGCGCTGGCGCGCCGAGCGTAATGTATTCAACGTTTGTTTTCCATCCGCGTTTCGATTCCGAATTTTTGATTTTCTTTCAGCATTTGAATTGCCTGTTTGATTCGCCTCTGCCTCGTTTCATCTCTCTTGGCACTTGAGACGAAAACAATGAACATGCGCTTTTGCGATGCTGGCATTGCCTCGAAATTTTTCTGCGCTTGTTTATTCGCTCTCAGCGCGCGCTTGAGATCCGCAGGCACATTCGACGTGTCTTCGCGATGCGATGCCTTGTCCCACTCGCCGTTCTTCTTTGCCTCTTCGATCTTTGCCAATCCGATAGGCATCATCAATCCCTGCTCGATCATCTTGGCGACGCGCTTTTTGTTCGACTCGGACCAGACAGCACCGCTTCTGCGCGGCGTAAACCGTATCGCATACTTTTCGTCGTCGATGCGCTTAGTCAAGCCATCGATCCATCCGAAGCACAGCGCCTCTTCAACACCGTCGTCGTATGAGCAGCAAGGCTTGCCCGTATGCTTTTTGTAGATCACGAACCAAATTTCTTTTTCGCCGGCATGATTCTTGGCGAGCCATGCGCGCCAGTCAGCGCGAGTTTTAGGCGAAAAACGCTTGGTGATTTCAGGCATAGTCTTTTGCTTTCCGAATTATGGTCTTACTCCCAGACAAAATTTTCCATTCTGGTCATCACGACAGTAATAGTCAAAACCTTTGAAACCTTGCCATGGAAGAATCCAATCACGATGTTGTCTGACTTTTTCATCAATTGGTTCATATCCCTCATGGGTTGGAGCGAGGAAACGCATTAGACTAAAAGTAATATTCTCGTTCAGTTCGAATTTAGTGTGACAATCAGTTCGTAACTCAAGACCATTTGACACATACACGAAAATTGCTTGTTGACAAAAAATAGGTTTTTCGCTTACCAGTAGATCGGCAATCGCTATGATATAAGTAGGTTCGCCATATGCCTGTATTACATCTCTAAATGAGTAATCTCTCCCGAAGTGAGGCGTAATGGACGCAATAATTTCCAAATTATCGGGCAAATAAAATGCATCTCCGCCTGTGTTACTGCCTTTCCAATCCCAGGAAACGCTTTCCCATTTAGAACCGTAACTCGGTTCTCTTCTGACATTTCTAACAAGAGAATTTTGGTTCAAGATTTCAATCGCTTCAGAAGCAGTGGTCTTTCCCGGTGTTATTCCTTCCAAACATGGTGCGCTACATGGTATTTTCCGTAACCAACGAAATTGCCAATCTGGCAGTTGCGGTGACCAAGTTGGCGTAGGTGTCAATGCAATTGTTGAAGGCGTTGCAGTTGGTGGCAAATCAGTTGGTGCAAATGTCGTCGTTGATGTGTTCGCAACAGAACAAGATGTCAACACGAAAATCGTAACAATTATCAACAATAGGGCTCGGATTGGCACATTTCACCTCATGATGACGAGCTTGGATTGACGCTCCCATACGTTCATGCTAGAATACGCGCGCGATGAAAGTTATTGCTTCGAAAGAATGGAGCGGATATTTTCAAACCTGACCGCCTGTCCTATGACGAATTGAGTGAGCGCCTGAAAAAGTACGAACAACGGTACGGCTACTCGACCATCGAATTCTATCGCAAGTTTCAAAACGGCGAGTTAGGCGACGATGACGATATGATGCTGTGGGCAGGTTTGTATCATCTCGATTTGACTTCGCTCTCAAATATCTCGAAGTCATAGCTGCCTCGCACTGCAAGTCCCAAACCTTCTAGGTTTCGCGCAAGCACCTGGAAGGTTTTTTGCAATAAAGCAAAAGTCACTTTTTGACTAAAAAGAGTTCTCATGAACAATCAGCTCTATCCTGCCAAGGAAAGGGCCAAACATGAGAACTCCAAAGACATTATACCATACCACACCGACCATTTATCCTTGCGAATTAT
>JACRMI010000149.1 GCA_016215025.1 Chloroflexota bacterium | reverse complement strand
GGGCAGCGCGAACAGGATTCCTCGTGACATTGTTCGAAATACACGACGAGGAACAGAATACCCACTATCGCAATCACCACGAGTAAGGCGATGAGCATCTATTTTGCCAACCTCGCGCAAGCTTCGGAGATCGGTTTCACGCCGAAGGCTCAACTGTCTACTGTCGACTGTTGACTGTTGACTGTCTACTGTTTACTGGCGACTGGCGACTGACCTTCTGCAACATCGCCGCATCGATCTCGACCGGCGTCCAGCGCTTGAGCCAGTTCAACAATATGCGTACGCGCCCCGCCGCCGACAAGCGCCGATCGAACACCGCGTTCAGCTCGGCAAAAGGTCCCGATGTGATGACGACCGAATCACCAGGTTCCAGAATCTCGCCGCGACAATCCACAAGATCAGCACGAGCTAACCGCTCGCGCAATAGCGCGATCAAATGATCGTCGACGCGCGCGGGCACATCGCCATTCATCACCACGCCGCGCATCCCTGGCGCATATTGCAAGGTCCACAGACCGACCTGTGGCAAGTCGGCATGGGCAAAGAGGTAACATGGGAAAAATGCGCGGGTCGATGGGCGGTTCTTGCGACGCGGCGCAGGCACAACGGGGAAATAGGATTCAACGCGGAGCCGATCAAGATACGTCTCCACGAATCGTTCCATATGCGGTTTCGTATACAACGCGTACCACTGCTGCATGGCAGGAGCATCCTTCGATGGATTGTTTCTGTGACAAGCGCGACGTTTTTGAGATGGCGGCTCTGCCAACAGAAATCAGACGGGTCAGCGGACAGCATAAACGGACGTTATCACGAAATTATCACAGCGACTAACCCGTTTTGAGGTTGGTAAACGCTTTCATCTGCTCTGGTGTAAACAAGTTCTCCAAATTGACCAGAAGCGTACTCCCCTGCGGCGTCTGCATCACCGTGCCCGACAACCCTTCGCTCGAACGCGTGATTAGCGCTGCCGGAACGCGGACTGCACCGGACAGCTTGTCGACAATGAGCGCGAGCACGGTTTCATCGATCTGAAGGACGATCACGGGTGTATGCGGTTCCAACGCCATTTCGGTTAAACCGTGATGGCGGCGCATATTCACCGCGGGAATCCGACGCTGTTCGATTTGAATCCACCCAGCGACATTGGATTCGGGGTGCGGACTGGGAATCATCGCCGAGACTTGGGTGATCTTGATGACCGATTCGATCGGCACAGCGTAGGACTGGTCATCCAAAGAAAATGTAACCACGTATCGCCAATCGCTCGCTTTGTCCTGACGCCCTAGGATTCCCATGGGTTGCTCCCTAGCAGATGCGAAAATGAATGGCACCAACTCCCGATTCTGCATCAAACAGTATAAGAACAATTGAGCCAATGAGGTAGCGTATAATCCCTCCATTTTCTAGTAACTTTTCCGTGCTTGCTTACGTAGTCGCCACACGCTGACTACGCACGTAGTTACACCCGTAAATACCGCAATCAATCCCGGGATTGAACTTTGTGACCCTAACTCGGACAAGCCGAAACCAAACAAGCAATTGGACGCGGACGAACGCAGATTGACTGTGGCGAAGTTCGCCACAGCCACGCGGATGAAACTTTTATCAGCGTTTGTCCGCGTTTGTCCGCGTCCCAAAAGATCTTTGCTTTTTGTGGAACGATTCACCCCGAAGACGTGACATTTTGTTAGGTGCTTTTAAAACAAAACCTCTCTCAACGGTCTTTGCGTTGAGAGAGGTTGAGGTTAAGTCGCCATGCGAATCAATTCGCGTCTACAAAATCACGAAATCCGCCGGCGCGGATTTAATGCAGCCCGCGTAGGCGGGCTTGGCGTTGTCGTTGCCGCGATTTCTAATCGCCAGATCTGACTTCGACCAAACAGCAAGCTAGGATCAATTACTCGTCGAGCAAGCCATGCTTCATCGCGTACCGCACGATTTGAATGGGCGTCGAGAGATTCAATTTGCTCAGGATGCTGGCGCGATGTCCTTCCACGGTGCGAACGCTGATATGCAACTCCGCCGCAATCTCGCGGTTCGTATGCCCGTGTGCGATCAAGCGCAGTATGTCGATCTCGCGCTTGGACAAATCATCCAACGAACGGTCCTCCGCATCTTTGGGAGCTGTGAGACTTTTCAAGATCACCGCCGCCATGGCCGAATCGACATAGGGATCGCCGCTGACCACCGTGTGAATCGCCTTGATGATTTCCAGCTCGATGGCGGATTTGAGAATGTAACCGGCTGCGCCCGCTTCCATCGCCTCGCGCAAAAATCCGACATCTTCATGCAGCGTCAGTATCAGCACCCGCGTCTTGGGAAACTTTGCCACCACTTGGCGCGTCGCCTCGATGCCATTCAGACGCCGCATGTTGACATCCATCAGTATCACATCGGGCTGGAGCGATTGCGTGAGCTGCAAAATATGGTCACCGTCCGCCGCTTCGCCAACCACTTGGAACTCGGACTCGGCGTCGAGCAGCGCGCGGAGACCACGGCGGACCACCGCATGATCGTCAACGAGCAAAATTCGAATCGACATAGGGTACCTCGACAAGTATGGTTGTGCCATCTCCAGGACCACTTTCGACTGTAAACGTTCCTCCGAACATTTCAACCCGTTCGCGCATACCCAGCAGACCCATATGCTGACCCAGGATCGGCGCACTCGAATCAAAGCCTATGCCATCGTCCCAGATCATCACCTTAAGCGAATCGTCGACATGCGTGAGCAAAACCTCGGCGTGCTTGGCTTGGGCATGGCGCGCCACATTGGTCAATGCTTCCTGCACGATTCGATACAAGGCAATTTCCATATCGTCCGAAAAATGCACGTCGTTTAAACCGACGGTTTCCAGTTCCGCTGAAATTTCAAACTGGCGACGGAAATTATCGACATATTGTTGCAGCGCGTTGACCAAACCCAGGTATCCCAGCATCGTCGGTCGAAGATCGGACAGCATTTTGCGCAGATCGGCCAGTCCGTTGTTCACGGTTTTTTTGGAATCCGAAACCCGCGCCAACAACAGGTCCGGCTTTTGGCTTTGACGTTCGAAATAATGCAAATCGACCATGAGCGCGGTCAGGATTTGTCCAATGCCGTCGTGCAAATCCCGCGCGATGCGGGCGCGCTCGATTTCTTGCGCTTCGACGAGCCGCTGCGACAGGGCCCGTAAGCGTTCCGCTTTATGATTGGTTTCCGCGTACAACTGCGCGTTCGTCAACGCAACCGACGCTTGCGCGGTCAACGCTTTCAAGCGCGCCACGTGCGTTTCGTTGAAATAATCCGGGGTCGCACTATCGACGTTCAAACAACCCATCGTCTGTCCTTGCACTTGGAGCGGCAATCCGATGTAGGATCGAATCCAATGAGTTTCTAAAGTAAAACACCAATTGGCATCCGCCTCCGTGTCGGCAACGAGGTGCGGCAGTCCGTTCATCACGTTCTGCTGCAAGCCGAAAAATTTTTCCACATCGAAGCTCGCCCCGAGGAGATTGGTCTCCCCCAACGCTTCGTAACCGCGCGCGGCAACGACCCGCAAGAGATTGTCTTCGATCAACATGATGTTGCAGCCATCGCACTGCACCACCCGTTCGACGCTCCCCAACAAAGCCTGAACAATCTGATTGGTCGCGAGGGTGTTATTGAGCAACTCCGCTGTATCGCGCAACGCTTCGGCGAGAATACGCTGCTCATGCTCGGCTTGTTCGGATTCGTGCCGCGCCGTAATATCGAGCCAGACGCCTACCAATTGATTCGGTTCGCTGGCACTTTTCATGATCGCTTGATCGAGAATCCAACGATACGTTCCATCGGCGCACTGCCAGCGATACTCCAGCGAAATGGGTCCGCCCATGTCGTGGCAGAATGTATCGGCAACGCGCGCTTGATCGTCGGGATGAATCCGTGAACGCCACAACCCAGTGCCTTCTCTGAACTGACTGGCAGAAAAGCCAGTCAGTCGCTCGATATTGGAACTGACCCAGGTGACGATTCGCCCAGCCGGAGTCTGATAGCAAATGTATACCGCCGCAGGCAAAAGACTAAGCATCGCCGTTTGGCGAATTTTGATCGCCTCCAACGCATGTTCCGCCTGATGGTGATGCAGCACCTTGCCCAGAATTTCGGCAACCATCCGAAACAGCAAAACATCTTCTTCTGCCCAAATCTTGACACTCTGCCGGGTCGCAAAACCAAGCGCCCCAAACAAATTGTCGTCTGCAAATATGGCAACCGCGACAAAGGATTGAATACCGTAACTGGAAAAAAATTCTCGTTCCGCTACTGCTTCAGGCGGAAGATCATCTATGGTCGAATACTGAATCTGGGTGTTGACTTTAATCTGTTGGCGTGCCCACCCAAACGGCTCGAGCGAAACATATTCCGTGTCCAAAAGGATTATGTCCGATGGAGTCTTTGCCCATTCGTACACGCGCGCTGAGGGAACACCTTCCTTGTCGAACATGAACACGTACCCCAAGTCCGCGCTAATAAATTCACCGATCGTTTGCAGCGCAAAACGAATTTCATCTTCGAGCGCCTCCGGCGTGACGGACAAAAAACGATTGGAGATTCGGCTGACAATTTTTTCGACTTTGAGTCGATAGGTCAATGATTCTTCGACTTGGCGTCGGGCGGCGATTTCCTGCTGCAAGGTAAGAATAGCTTGGGACAGCGCCGCCGTCCTTTCCTCCACTCGATGTTCAAGTTCCTCTTTGGTCTTGCGCAGCTCATGTTCCGTTGCGACATTGACAGTAATGTCTCGCGCCAGAATGCCCGTCAACACTTCGTCGCGAGTTGGAATAGAGAAGACCTGATGTTGCATCAGGCGTTCGCTCCCATCGGTACGTTTGATGCGCACCTTGACCACGCTGCCATCCCAGGCAGACGGACTGCCGCCGATGAATTGCCGTTGAGTGGATTTGACGGGCAAGGCTTGGGCAGGTGCCGCATAGTGCCGCGCGATTTCGTCGTAGGATCGATTGAGCACTTCGGAGCGCGCTAATCCAAAGAGACGCTCCATGCCCGCGTTCCATTCGACGATGCGACCGGACGAATCCGCCAGTGCGACACCGTCGGGTAAACAATCCAATAATTTGCGTAGGTCCGGCGTGTTCCCATGTATTGCTTCGGCGACCGCCTGTTCGGGCTTGGCGCTGAACAAGAGATCTGTGCAACCTAAAGGCGATCCTGGCATCGTCGGAGTAGTGGGATTGGATGGCGCTGAAAATCGAACGCCGGATTTGAGCGTGCTGGACTTGCGATTCTCGAGCCAAGACGAATGATCAGTCATCGACGACTACCTCAAGTTAAAAGCCCAAGAGCAAATTTCGGTTTGAAGAGAGCACGCTCAATTTCAGTAGCTAGCTGAGCGGCGATTCAACAATCTATGTGAACTATATACTATGATGGAATTGGCACGGCATTTCTTTCAACCTGCCGATGCAGCAAAGCGATTCCAAATGTATCGAACTCAGTTGGATCTTTACGGAAATCATGCACCACTTCAAAGTTCGCAGCTGTCAGCCCATTTGGATAGAGGCTAAAAAAAAAACGCCAATCCAAACAGATTGGGTTTTCCTTGACGCCCCGATTTGCCCTACACGGACAGGAGTCTAAATATAGTTGCTTACATTCTATGTCCATTTGGGCAAGATGTCAAAAAATGATTAGCGCAGTTTCAGTTCAGCAAGAGGGAATTGAGAGATAAGAAGACGAATCGGGGTTAGCGTGCGAGGAAGAGGCAGTCCCTAACCAGTGTTGCCGAAGAGGCAATGGCTCACCGCAGAGCATTGACAAGCATCGGCTCAAATTGGGAGAGAGTTTTTTCGTGTTGACTTTGCAATCGAGTTTTAGAGCACTAGTGCGCGCGGTACATCGTTCCCCAGTTGGTCAACGTCTTGCCAGTAAAATCCAGCAGCGGACCGCCGCACTGAGCTGTCCCCAAAACGAGCAATGGATCGCCAGGATCGATGCGTGGCGCGAACCAGGCGTAACGAGTGATCATGGGATCATTATCGAGGTCCGTCATTAATTTCTGTGCATCGTTCATCACATCGGTTTGCGAATACCCACAACATGTGCCTTTGTCTGCAATCGGAAACGAAAACTCGGTTAGCCACAGTTCCCTCACGCCAAATTCAGTCGCGCGGGCCTTGTACCAATCAATCACGGCTTTGGCATGAGCATGGGAGAATCCATACCAATGCATAGCTAGCGCATCAAAGCGCGGGGGAGTGCCATAGGTCGCAATGTAACCATCGCGAAATTCGACGAGCCAATTCAAATGGACTTGGGACGGAACGGGCGCAACCAGCTTCTTGTTTGGAAATTGCGCTTCGATTTCGTGCCATAGCGGAATGGCTTGGGCAGGCGTTAAACATGCTTGATCGGGACACAAGTCAGGCTCGTTAAAGCCAAGAATCCACTGGGAATTGCCACCGACTTGTTTCGACCGTGCCCACTGATCGGCATCGCGAATCATCGGAATACTTTCGAGACTAGAGTTGCAAATCTTTGGATTCATTCCCCAGTCGTACACCCACAGTGCGCGGATCGAATTTACGTCTTCGCAGTATTGATATGTCCACGCCAAACCTTTCTTCGGCGATACAGGGGGAAGCGTGATTGTTACCAATGGAAGAAATGTCGTGTAGACCGATTGTTTTGCCGCCTTCGCGGGTTCGGCTGTCGGCTTGGGGGGGACAGATTCCGCACGAGTGGCTAACACTGTAAATAACCAGACTGGGACCAAGACCGTAATCGCCAAGACAAGTTTCAACAAGTGGTGCAACGGCGGTCGTTCGGCTTGATCGGTTGATATACCCTGTATCGTGTTCATCATATTAGACTCCCCTGATCAATCGTGTCGGCAATTATGGGGTCAACACCTGCACTGATTTGCGTGTCAAAAAAAATTCGCTCCAGTTAACCGAAGCGAATGGGTAAAGCACCCTGACGCACAACGCATCGTACAATCGCACAATGTGCATCAGCCATTTCTCTTCGGTAACCCGGCGACCCTGGTCTTTCGACTTTAGGCCCGTAGCTTTGCGTCTCCGGCTTTCGCCGGATTTGCCTTTATCGGAGATCTGTTAATCAACGTTCGACAAGAACTTACTTTTTTCCGCATCCATCCGTTTAGGAAAACAAAAAATCCGTTCCGAATTACCGGAGCGGATTCACAACGTCAGTTGCGACAACAGTGCACCCAAAATTGGCGGACTAGAGAAAACTTACTGTTCAAGTCGCGTTTCTCAAGTCTCTTCGGTAACCCGGCGACCTTGGTCATTCGACTTTAGGCCCGTAGCTTTGCGTCTCCGGCTTTCGCCGGATTTGCCTTTATCGTGAGGTCTATCTTAATGTTCAGTCATATTCTAGGGTATCTTGAGGTAGACTTCAATAGGATTTATTCTCTATAAGGTCAGTTCCGTAGGACCACTATTAAAGGCACAAGCGCCGACAGAGACATTTCTGTCGGCGCTTATTACTCAATCCCACTTTCTAATTGACGCGCTTTTCCTTACCTTCCCAGAAAGGATTACGCAGGTTCGCCTTTAGTATCTTGCCTGTGCCTCCCTTGGGCAACGAATCGCGAAACTCAATTGACTTGGGTACTTTGAACCCTGCAAGATTTGCTTTGCAATAGGCAAAGAACTCTTCTTCCGTCGCCGTTTGTCCTGGCTTTAAAACCACCAGCGCTTTCGGTACTTCGCCCCATTTTTCGTCCGGCACTGCGACCACGGCACACTCAAAGACCTTGGGATTCGCATACAAGCAATTTTCGATTTCGACCGACGAAATGTTTTCGCCGCCGCTGATGATAATGTCCTTGCTGCGGTCGACGATCAACACATAGCCCTCGTCATCGACGACCGCCATGTCGCCGGTGTGGAACCAGCCATCGCGAATCGCATTCTTGGTCGCATCCGGATCGTGATAATAGCCATCCATCACGACATTCGAATGCACCGTGATCTCGCCAATCTGCTTGCCATCGGCTTTGACTTCATTGCCGTTCGCATCCATGACGCGCAGTTGCACACCCGGAAGGGGATAGCCAGTCTTGGCTTGGCGCGCCATTTGCATGTCGAGCGGTTCGCCGGCGAGATGCGCCTTGGGTCGAGCAAGCGTCAACACGGGCGAGGTCTCGGTCAAGCCGTAGCCGACGATACACTGGCAACCAAATTTTTCTTGAATCGCTTTGACGAGTGCTGGCGCAGATGGCGCACCGCCGAGAACAACATTCTTGACCGAGGACAAATCGTACTTTGGCAGATCGGGAAAATTCAACAGCGCATTGAAAATCGTCGGGACGCCGAACATGCGCGTGACCTTGTGCTTTTGCACTAGACTCAACAGCATGGTCGGGTCGATTTTGCGGAGCATGACGTGCGTGCCGCCCATCATGGTCAACGTCTGCGGCGTGCCCCAACCATTCACGTGAAAGAGCGGAACGATATGCAAGATCACGTCCGAATCGTTGACACCCAACCCCAGCGCCGAATAGAGCGCGTGCAGATACAACGTGCGATGCGTCGTCGCCGCGCCTTTCGGTTTGCCCGTCGTGCCGCTCGTGTAAAACAATTCGGCGATGTCATTTTCGTCGAGGTCGGGGCGATGATAGTCGGCATTGGCGCTGGCGAGGAACGCCTCATATTCGTCAGTGGCAACGTCTTTGCCCTCACCTTCCATTACGATGAAGCATTTCGTCGCGGTGAGCACCGGTTTGATCGCTTGAATGAGTGGAAGAAAATCGTTGTGGAAGAAAACAAACTTGCTGGCGGAGTGGTTCAGAATGTAGCTAATGTCCTGGGGAGTCAGTCGGACGTTGATCGGATTGAGGATGCCGCCCGCTTCGATCACGCCATAGTAACCTTCGAGCAGTTGGTGCGTGTTGTAAGTAATGAACGAAACGCGATCACCCTTTTCCAATCCGTTCGCCCGCAGCGCATTCGCGAGTTGATGAGTGCGCGCACCAAATTGCGCATACGTGAACAGCATTTCGCCGTCGATGACGCCAATTTTTTTGGCGAACAACATCTCAGCCCGATCACGAAACTCCAAGGGAACCAACGGAACAAACATCGGCGTGTCTCCTTCTTGGGATTTTATTTCTGGACAGGTTCCTTCAACGCGTTCAGTTGTTTCGATTTAATACTATTCTAACACAAGACGGAGCGCGTACGCAAGTCAGGAAAACGTGCGCGACGCACCTCGCCGAAGGCGGGTGCGTCGCACGTTTTCCCTATTGAAATCCCCAGGTTTCCAATCGTTCATAACCATCGGTGATCGCATAGTTGCGCTGAATGTCGGGGCGCGTCAGCGTTGCGCGCGACGACCACCACAGTGGCGCGATGACGGTGTTCTCTTCGATCAACATTTTTTCGGCCGTCCGATACAATCCCCGCCGCTTGGTCACATCGATCTCGCGCGCCGCTGCATCGACGGTTTGATCGTACGGCAAGCCGATCCACTTTGTAAAGTTGACGGGCGATTTCGATTGGAACACGCTGGCGAAATTGGCGGCGTCGGGAAAGTACCCGCAATACCCCAATCGAAAAATTTGCGGCGGGTCCTCGCGCAACGTTTGCTGGTACGATTTCCAATCGAGCGCGGCGACGCGGACTTCGACGTTGAGATTGCTTTTCCACATTTGCACAACCGTTTCGGCGATAAGTTGAAGCGTCTCATCGGTATTCACCCCCAGCGTAATAACCGGTAAACGCTTGGTGCGACCATCGTACCCAGCTTCTTTTAAATACTCGCGCGCTCGATTCACGCTGAACGGAATCCCCGCCGTGTCAGTAATATCGGTCGACGCATAGACTCCTGCCCGCGCAAAACCTCGCGCCACATCGCCTAACTTGACGACGGAGCTAACGAGCGTCTCGCGATCGATGGCAGCGGTGAACGCCTTGCGCACGAGCGGATCGTTGAACGGCGCTTTCGTCGTGTTGAAACCATAGTAATGCGAACATAGGGTAGGAATAATGTGGAGTTGTTTGTTGAGAAACGGGTCTTCGTGAAGCGTGTCATAGTCATTGGTCGATAATCCGCCGTACGGATCGAGCGAATCGAGATTGCCCTTTTTGTATTCGTCGAGTGCGGTCGCCGTGTCCGCAATCATCGTAAACCGAATCTCATCGATCCGCACACTTGCCGCATCGTACCAATTGGGATTTTTCTTCAATACAATTTCACGACCGTGCGTCCAACTTGTCAGCATATAAGGACCATTCGTCCACAATGTTCCTGGCTCGGTCCACACTACCCCGCCCGCTTCGACCGATTCGCGCGGCTGTGTGCGCACTAGCCACGTGCTCACAATCGATGGAAAGTACGCGGCGGGACTGGTCAGGTAAAACCGCACGGTTGTATCATCGACCGCCTGCACGCCGAGCGCTGCAAACAGTCTTTGATAATCGGCCTCGGTCGTTTTTTGTGGATTCGCCGTCCGCAGCTCTTGCGCGCCGCGAAGGACCGGCGCAATTTGCATCGCAAAGCCAGACCCGACGCGTGGATCGAAAACGCGACGCACGCTGTAGACAATATCCTGCGCATTGACATTTCGTTTGATCTCGACTCTTTCGCCGATGGGATTGAAGCGTACCCAAACCGCATCCGGACGCAATTTGAATTCCCAAATCAAGCCATCCGTCGAAACCGCCCAACCCGTGGAGAGTCCGTGCTGCGGCGCACCCGTCGCGGGATCGGTTTCGACGAGCGAGAGAAAAATCATGCGCGCGACTTGCTGCGATTCCGGATCGGTTGCGAGTGCGGGATCGAGCGTGGCAGGTTCGCTCCCGATGTTAAGGCGCAAGTGACGGTTAACCGTTTCGGCGACTGTGCGACAGCCCATGAGCAAAACGATGCTCGTCAATAAGCAAATAAGCAGAAAACGTTCGGTGATTTTTGGGGGAAATACCATCACGCGGGATTATAGCATGGAAACGTCGGAGAACGAAAAACCAAGCCAGTACGTGGACGAGTTTGACAGATTCCCTTGTTTCGATAAAATTAGAACGGAGATTCGGAATGGAAACTGCATCCCGCGCAGTACTCGTATTGAACGCCACGTACGAGCCGCTCAACATCGTTTCCGTCCAACGCGCCATCGTCCTCTTGCTTAAAGAAAAGGCGGAGCTGATCGAAGCGGCGAAAACCAAATTACGCGCAGAAAACTACGCCATCAGTCTGCCCCTCGTGATTCGACTGGTCACTTTTGTGCCGATTCCGCGCCGGCTGCCGTTGCCCCTGTCGCGCCGTACCGTCATGGCGCGCGACTTGTATACCTGTCAATACTGCAACGGGCAACCCGGTCGCCACGAACTCACCGTCGATCATGTGATGCCACGCTCGCGGGGCGGCAAGACGACATGGGAAAACGTCGTGACCGCGTGCGGACCCTGCAATCGGCGCAAAGGCGACCGCACGCCAGAGGAAGCGCGCATGAAATTGCTCTCCGAACCTGCACGCCCGCGCTTTGTTGCTGTCATGTTGCTCGGCGAAGCAAATGCTCACACCGTGTGGCAGAAATATTTGGGGACGTAACAAAAAACATCTTTGGAATAGGAAAACAGGTAGACAGGAAATTCTTGTCTACCTGTTTTGTTCTGCGTGTTGCGCGAGCGGCTTCGGCACCAAAGGTGCCGCGCTCGCGCGCCACTGCGCAGACTGACCGCGGGCGAGCCGCCCGCGCAACATTTGGAGTTTCAGTGCTGAAACGAATTGGACTAAACCGCAATCTCGCCATCATTTCCGTTACCATCTTTGGCAATGTGTTTGCCAAATTTTTATGGTACTCGTTGCTGCCGTTACATTTGCGTGCGCTGGGCGCAAACGATTGGGAAATCGGTATTTCGTTTACGCTGATCTCGGTCGCGCAGACGGTCGTAGCCATTATCGGCGGGACATTGGCAGACCGCTATGGTCGCCGCAATCTCATTACGCTCCCGACGTTCGTCGCCAGTCCTTTGTACTTGATCGCCGCGCTGACGAATAGTTGGCCTGTCGTCGTCGCGATGATTATCGGTACGAATATCATGAGCGCGTTCCAGTCGCCCGCGATGAATGCGATGATTATGGAATCCTCCGAATCGAGTCAGGTGGCGCGTTCGTTTAGTTTCTCCGAAACAGCGGTCCTTTTAGCATTGATTACGGGTCCCATCGTCGGCGCGGCGCTCATCGGCAGCTTTAACATTCCGACACTGATTCTCGTTAGCGCCGTCATGTTACTCATCACCGGCTTTCTCCGCTGGCTCGGTTTGCGCGAATCGACTCAGCACACCGTCGGCACGGCCTTGCCGAAACTGCGAACCGCTATCGATACGAACGTGCGGTGGTTCATCATCATCGGCGCATGCGTCTCTGGATCATTTGCGATTGTGTTCGGACCGTACTTTGCGATTCTGGCGCGCGATGCGTGGCACAACAACGAGGCCGAAATCAATTTGTTGTGGGCGGCGGGAAGTTTTGCATCGCTGATCGGAATTGGACTAGGGCGTTTGAGTGATCGTTGGGGAGCGCGGCGCGTGTTGATGCTCAGCGCAATTGGATTTGCGGTTGGCACGATAGCCTGGGGCATCTCGCCTTCGTGGGAAACGGGCTTGATTCCGCTCTTGATCGCATTCGTCTTTAGCGAAGGCATGTTCATCGCGCAGATGGCATTGCAAGCAGAGATCACCAAACCCGAAACGCGCTCGTCGGTAATCGGCATCATTACGACGACGACGGGACTCATCGGCGGCTTGGGTCCAACGCTCGGCGCATGGCTCATCACGCTCGGCGGCAATCCGATGGCGTTCGTCGCCGCGGGCGCAATGGGGCTGCTCGCCATCGGCGCAACGCTGCCCATTCGAAAAAATAAAATGGGCGACTCGCCTGAATCGCCCTAAGAAATTTTCCCACGAATCATGCGAATTTGCACGAATGTTTTTTAATCGCGGGATTCGCGGATTATTTTCTACACCAGATATTTTCTAAACCAGTCGAGCGTTCGCCGCCACGCATCCTGGGCTGCATCGGGATTATGAATCCCAGGTCGCGAATCGTTGAAGAAGGCATGATGCGCGCCGGGATAGATATGAATTTGGTGAACAACGCCCACGTCGCTCAGTTCGGTATCGAAGGCTTGCGCCGCCTCCGGCGGAATGCCCTGGTCTTTTTCGGCGTACAATCCCAGGACCGGCGCGCGCAATTTCGCCGTGTCGGCAACCGAAAGCGGACGCCCATAGAAACATATCGCTGCGCCAATATCCGTCGAACTTGCCGCCGTCGAAAGCGCCAGCCCTCCACCCATGCACCAGCCAACCACGCCAATCTTCTTCGGCTGCACCACATCCAGCGATGCAAGGTATTTTGCCGCCGCGCTAATTTCCATCACCGCGCGATTTCGGTCCAATGCCATGGCTAGTTTGCGCGCTTCGTCGGGTTCGTCCGTCGTCTGCCCGTGATACAAGTCCGGCGCAAGCGCGATGAAACCTTCGCGCGCAAATCGTTCTGCTACATCTTTGATGTGGGGTACGAGTCCCCACCATTCTTGAATCACGACAATGGCGGGGTGTTTGTTCGCATCGTCGGGCTGCGCCAAATAACCCGGTGTCGTTTGACCGTTTGATGGAAAATCGATCATCTGCGTTTTGATCGCCATATGCCTCCTGTGGAGCAAACGCTTGCGCGAATTTGCCCGGCAAGTCGGAGACTTGCCCTACCGTTCGATTATACGCAGATACGAATCGACTGAAAAGCCCCTACACCTTTCTTGCGCCTCTTCCGGCTCCTGATTCGATTCCTTTCCACGCGGAAACAACGGCGACCGTCACAATGACGGCGACGATGATTTCAGGAATTCCCTGGGTAATTCCGATGGTCAAAGCAACATCGGCTGTGAGGTACCCTCGGAGGACAATCATGGACAACACCAAAACCGTATTCGTCAATGTACCGGCGATTGCCGCGGTGCCGATGGCGAGCAATTCCATTTGATTGTGCTGCACGAAATAGAAAAGCGTAGCGACCAGCCCAAATCCCAATACGATCAGCAACACACCGAGGATTTGATAAACCAAAAGCGCAGTCTGCCCGGTCAAATGAATCCACGGCGCATTTGGATCGCCACCAAAATCAAAGACCAGGTCTTTCGGAACAAAGGTCACGATGTTGTAGGCGAAGATGCCAACCAGGATCAGAATTACGGTCGCGATTGCATAACCCGTTGAGCGGTTCACGCGGCGCAATCCCTGATAGACAAAAAACGGCGTGATGCCGATAAAGATACGCGGTAGGATAGCGACCAGGGGGTCTTTAAAGATTGGCGTCGTCGATTGTAAGAACGAAAAGATGCCAAAGATGGTGCCAATTGCTGCGCCGACGGGCCACCCTTCCAGGATTCCGCCGATGATCGCCGGAATGTGCATGATCGTCGCATTGCCTGCAGGTGTCGGTACCGGAATAAAACCAAGGCGCGTGAATCCGAGCAAGATGGCAATCGCTCCGAGCAAACCTGTAATCACAATTCTGCGAACTGAAATAACTGACTGTGCGGTTGTTTCCATTTTTTCCTCCCTCGAAAATTACGCGAAACGCTTCGCGCACGCAAGGCACGAAAGGAAGACTCTTTCGCGCCAACATCCATCGATCATCATACTCTAATCAGCTACCGCGCATCACCCCCTTCAAAGTGGAAATGGAATAAACAAAATTCCGACAAAGAACAAGCTTACGAGGGTAAGTGCAACCCAATCGCTTGACTTGAATTCAAAATGAAGAATATTTGTCCGTCCTTTGCCGCCGACGTAACAGCGTGCCTCCATCGCCAGCACCAATTCTTCGGCGCGACGCAGCGCGCTGAGAAAGAGTGGCACGATGAGTGGCAATAACGCACGCGTCTGTCGAACAAACCGCAAGCGTCCATGCTGTCCCAAATCAGCGCCGCGCGACGCTTGCGCTTTCATGATGCGCTCCAATTCCTCCGCGAACGTCGGCACAAAGCGCAGTGCAATCGTCATCGTCAGCGCAAGTTCATGCGCAGGAAAGTTGAATCGCTTGAGCGGCGACAGCAATTGTTCGGTACCTAGCGTTAGCTCAGTCACTGTCGTCGAAAAGGTAAGCAGACTCGTGAGCACCAACAACTCGACAAAGCGTGCGGCAGAAACGATAGCTAGCTGCAAACTGCACGTGTTGCTTTCGATAATGCCAAAGCGAAAAAGCACCGTGCAATTTTGTCCACCAGCAAAACTAGGCGTGTAGAAAAGGATTTGCATCACGGCGAGAAATACCATGAACGGAATGGCTGGCTTGAGTCCGTTCAGCGCATATCGAATCGGAATCTTGCTAAGCGCCACGAGCGCAAACACGACCACAAGCAGAATCACATTCCCCATGTAGCTCGTGCAGAATGTAACTGCCGCAACGATGAGCGCAAAGCAAAACAGCTTGACGCGCGGGTCCATCTTGTGAATAAACGAATCGAGCGCCAGATATTGTCCTATTGTGATGTTGCGTAGAATTTCAAAGTCTTCCATCTGTTTAACCCAGTGAACAGTCAACAGTCAACAGTAATGGCTGAACTGCTCACTGTTCACTGCTCACTGTTCACTGTTAACTGTCCCACTGCTTCCTCGACCGTCATCACATCGTCGCGCACATTGACGCCGCGTTCGCGCAATGCGTGGAATGCGGCGGTCACTTGCGGAACACCTAGCCCCAGCTCGATCAAGCGCTGCGATTGCGCAAACACCTCTCGCGGCGTACCCGTCAAAATCGATTTGCCATCGGCGATGACGTACACCCGATCACACATGCGCGCAATGTCTTCCATGTTGTGCGACACGATCACGAGCGTCATGTCCAAATCGCGCTGTAACATCAGGAGCCGCGCCAGAATATCCCTGTGTCCGCGCGGATCGAGGCCCGCGGTCGGCTCGTCGAGCACGAGTATTTCGGGCTTGATGGCAAGCACGCCCGCCAGCGCCGCGCGTCGTCGTTCGCCGCCGCTGAGCGAAAACAGTGGTCGGTCTTTGAACGCGTCGAACGGCAAGCCGACGGCATCCATGGCTTCTCGCACACACACGCGCAATTCTTCGCCGCGCAATCCCATTTGCTCAGGACCAAACGCCACATCGTCGCCGACGTACTCTTCAAAGAGTTGCGCTTCGGGGAATTGAAACACCAGCCCGACACGCTGACGCAATTTGCGCGCATTCAGTTTCTTGTCGCTCAAATCAAAATCGAGCACACGCACACTGCCACACTGTGGACGCAATAAAGCGTTCAAGTGCTGAATCAGGGTCGATTTGCCCGAACCTGTATGACCGATAATGCCGACAATCTCACCCTTTTCAACGTGGAAATCGACACCGAGCAATGCAATCGATTCAAGTGGCGTACCGCGCATGTAGGTGTGTTCTAGCTGCTGAATCTCGATACTTGGTAACTCGCAATTCGTAATTGGTAATTCGCGCTGCGTGTTGCGTGTTGCGTGATTTGGAATTTGGAATTTGGAATTTGTCATTGACGCAACAAATTCTTCTACGCTCAACACGTCAGCGGGAAAATTCCTATCAATCGAATGCAATCGTTGCGCGAGCTGTGTAATTTCGGGAACGCCGAGTTGCAATTCGCGCAGGCGGTCCGCTTGGCGAAACACTTGACGCGGCGAACCTTCCATTGCAACGCCGCCACTTTCCATCACGATCACTCGGTCGGCGATGGCAGCTTCTTGCATGAAATGCGTAATCGCGACGATGGTCGTCCCATCGGCGTGAAGTTTTTTTGCAACGCGCAACACTTGGTCGCGACCAAGCGGATCGAGTAGCGCAGTCGATTCATCCAATACGAGCACGTCGGGCTTGAGCGCCAGAATCCCTGCAATCGCAATCCGCTGCTTCTGCCCCCCCGAAAGCAAATGCGGCGCGCGATGGCGGTACGCTTGCATCTCGACCGTATCGAGCGCCCAGTCAACCCGCTGGCGCAATTCCGCGTGCGGCACGCCGAGATTTTCGGGACCGAACGCGACGTCCTCTTCGACAATCGTCGCGACGATTTGGTTATCCGGCGTTTGAAACACCATGCCAACGGTCGAGCGAATATCAAGTTTATGCGCCGCGTCTTTGGTGTTCCACGATTTGACCCAGACATCGCCTTGCGTTGGCAACAGCAAGCCATTGAGATGTTTCGCCAGCGTCGATTTGCCTGATCCATTGTGTCCGATGATCGCCAGATACTCACCGCGCTGAACATCGAACGAAACGCCACGCAAAGCATGGATCGCTTTCGGCGAATTGGGGAAAAAAGTGTGATGAATATTTTCAACGTGAATGATGGATTCAGTCATAAGAAAGATTGGAGACTAGAGATTAGAGATTGGTTTCGCAAACAAAAACGCCTTCCAACGAGCGGAAGGCGCGACAATAGAAAACGAATTTGTCGTTCCGTCTCGGTCGTTGGTAACGATCCAAGCGGGTAGTCAAATAGTGCGTTAGTAAGATAGTTCGTTCGTGCGAGAGTTGCTCACGGCTCTTGCGAGTCCGTGGCGAAAACATTGTAGCACAAGCACTAAGTAGATGCAAACCGTTTATAGTTGATTATGGCCAGAGTCTTGGTCTGCCGATAACTCCTAACGACTTTAGTAGGTAAGCGCGTTCCATAACTTCATTAACTTGCTAATCATCCAGTCCAAAATCTGCATGACCAAATCATGGTAGCCAAAATACTCGAGCAGGAAGAATGCAACAAATCCTGCGACGATCATCATCTGTAATCGAGCCACCGTTGCATCTCTTAGTAGCTTCGCCTCGCTTTTCCGGACGACTACTAGTTGAGGTTGAAAGTATTCATTCTTCCGCCTTCGAAAGACGACAAAGACGAATGCCGCAAACAGAATAATACCGAACCAAAGCAAGTTTTTTTCAACAGCAGGTTGTTGCCCAGGCCATAATCCAACGGCAAACGAAAAGAACATCAAAACGACGATCAAAAAGACCACACGGACGAAAAGCAAACCGTCTAATAATTGCAACAATTTTCTTGCTAGCTCCAACATGGATAACCCACCTCGCTCTTCTGCTTTGGCGTAAAATTGATTTCGCCATTCAAGAATCGCGAAGACCATCGCGTCATGGAATATTTCATAACTGTATCCATTAGGCCGATTTGGAGTTGGTGCGACCGGTCGGATAATCCGTTCTTTTCCTTCAGCGAGTTTGTTCATTAGAGTGATTATCTCTATCGGTTTGTATTTCGTCCAATAGGCGAGATTTTCCGCACTTTGAGCGGTTGCGCCAAAAGGAGTAGCCAAAAAATCCAGGATCCGCCAAGCGATTTCCTGTTCATATGGAGAGAGCGTTTTCATCACCGAATCCAAATGTGTACTTACAATTTGTCGAGCACCTCCGAGGCGAACAAATGTAGCTAATCGCAAAGATTTGGAATCTGTCTGACCTTCTTCAGCCCACAAGCGTGCCATCACCAACTGCAGATATGGCGTCTCAATCCGGGAATCCAATTCTTTTGAATAGGGCCTAATTTGTTCTGCGTTGCCAGAAACTACTTGTCTAACCATTACTTGCTCAAGTACTGCATCAATAAGCGCGGATTCGATACTTGCAGCAGACTCAGTATCCTTTCGCCGATTATATTCATCAAGCGGTTTGACAATAGCATCACGCGCGCCATCGGGATTGAGATGTTCAATACGCAGATTGTTGTCAAACAAAAAGGAAATTCTTCCCTCAAAGCGGTCTAACTTGGCTATGGAATCATCTCGTATGGAAATCAGGAAACTAATCGGAGAATCATTCTGCGTTACTGCCTTGCAAAACTCGTCAGCGAATTCGTCTTCTTGAGGATGACAAAGAAAGTATTCTTCAAATTGGTCAAGGATAACCATGATATGACGATTAAGTTTGCTGGAAAGATTTGAGAGATATTCGTTCAATGGCAATGTAGTAGACACGGATTGGGTATTGACCATTCTTGAGGCGGAAGCGATCATAGTTTTCAGATCGTTAACAGGATTGTTCAGCCAGTTGTCAAACGCAACTACAAGTATATCATCGTGTTCTCGTAACTGATGAACTACTCCCGCGCGGAGTACAGAAGATTTACCCACACCGCTTGCTCCGTACAATAGAGTAAGTGGGGAAGCAAATAAATTGGCAATAATAAGCCGCGTTTCCTTTTCACGACCGAAGAAGAAGGGGGCATCTTCTTCGCCAAAAGGAACGAGCCCTTGATAAGGCGAATTACGTTCGGTTTCCATCGCAATACTAGGTCTGACGAGACTGGAGTTCTTTCACAAAGTCATCAATGGTCATATCATAAACATTGACTTCACGCCTTTCCCAAAGTTTCTTTTCGAGCGATGATGGTTCTTTCTGAATTGCCCAAGAGTTTAGTTTTTTGTGCCTGCGTAAATCTTTTTCAATGCGATTCAATACCACTCGCCAATTCCAATCACGCAACCCGTAACCCAAGAACAAAAAGTGCTTGGTTTGAAAAGGTTCTGCAAAAATTGAAGGAATCGCTTTGTTCTTAATCATGCGTGCCAAAAAATCGACGTAATCATCTTCAGTAATGACGTACTGATCGCGTCCTCGGTCAAAACGATCCACTGCGCCATGCATTTTGTAAATGACTGTAGTCCGCGAAAGATCAATGTCTAGTTTTTGGGGAATAACTACTTGGGGTTCTGTCGCATCATGTTGCCACCACAAAACACGATCACCAAACTTTGGGTTTGTCGTATGAATTACAACATCATACGAACGTCCTTTTGCCTTAAAGGCACGCTCAATCAAATCATCGTAATTTGTGGTGACAATCAAAAGAGGTGAAGGAATTTCAGCAAGGAAAGTATGAAGCGAAGTTAGAGGAAAATCACAGTCGAAAATACTGTGCAGTTCTTGTTCGAGTGCGCCACGTCCACCTACAACACCGAAGTATTGTGCTACTTTTGTTAAATCCGGCGATTCATCAGACGGAAAAACAGCTTGCTTTGCAAGGTACTTGGCTAATTCATTCGCCGTGGGAACGCACGAAACAAGGTATTTTTCCCATTCGGCATCGGACGCGCGACTACCCAATGACGCGCCAGCACCCAAGAACGGAATAACTCGTCCTTGCTTCAATCCATCGAGAATCAGCGGATACGGCGGTGTAAGCTGGCTCATAGCTTGGCTCTGTTGAAAAGTATAACATAGCCCAGAATCTAATGCAAAAACGAGCAGAATCAATTATGATCTCTGCTCGCTTGGTTTTTCGATCAAGCCCGGACAGTCTCAGGCTCTTGCAATTTCCTTTTCCATCTCGCTCAACACTTGCGCCAAATCGTCGCCATCGCGCAGACGATAATTTGCAATTGCCACATTATTTTGCTCGACGAAAAGTTGATACTCGCGCCCGCTTTTCGATTTACGTTTTACGTTTTTCGTTTCGCCCATCTGCCGCGTAATCGTCATCCGAATTTGCCCGCTCGCATCGAGCGTCACATCGACCACGTGATTCGTGCCGTACTCTTTGTGCGCTTGCAATGGATCGCGGCGCGTCACGTCATAGCGCAAACTTTCTAACGTTGAAATCCAACTGCGTTTCAATTTATTTTCCATTTTCTTTTTCCCCGCGAATCACACGAATGGCGATTCGTCATTTCAAGGAGCGTCCTGAGCGAGCGAAGCGAGTCGGAGGATCGCGACGAGAAATCTCATCGCGAAGGCACAGATTTCTCGCTCCGCTCGAAATGACAAGGGATTCGCGCAGATTCGCGCAGATTCGAGAGCAAAACTAGCTTTTCTCCGACACACCCGCATCGACGAACGTCGCCATCTCGTCGAGGATTTTGCACGCGGCGATGCACAACGAAATTCCCAGCGCCGCGCCCGTACCTTCGCCCAAACGCAAATCGAGATCGAACAGCGGAGTGAGCCGCATATGATCGAGCATGGCGCGATGTCCGATTTCGACGGAGCGATGCGCCGCGATGAGATACGGCTGGACCGACGGCGCAACTGTGCATGCGATCAATGCCGCTGCGCCCGAAATAAATCCATCGATCACAACCGGCACGCGCTTGGACGCCGCGCCGATCATCACACCCGCGAGTCCGCCGATTTCAAATCCGCCGACCTTGCTCAGCACGTCGATTCCATCGGCTGGGTTCGGCTGGTTCAATTGCAGCCCGCGCTCAATCGTTTGAATTTTACGCGATAACCCAGCATCGTCAACCCCGGTGCCGCGCCCAGTTACTTGCGCCACCGAGCGATTCGTAATCGTCGCGACGATGGCGCTCGACGGCGTCGTGTTGCCAATACCCATATCGCCCGTGCCGATGAGATCAGCGCCGCGCGAGATTTCGCGCAACGCAATTTCGATTCCCGCTTGGATCGAGCGTTCCGCTTCATCCCACGTCATCGCAGGACCACTGGAAAAATCGCGCGTGCCGTACGCAATTTTGCAATTCGTCAATTCGGGATGCACCGGCAATTCCGCCGCAACGCCCATATCGACGACGGCGACGCGCGCGCCAACGTGCCGCGCCAAAACATTGATGGCTGCGCCGCCATGCAAAAAATTCAACACCATCTGCGGTGTCACTTCGGACGGGTACGCGCTCACCCCCTGCCGCGCAATGCCGTGATCGGCTGCCATCGTAATCACGACCGGCTGCTTCAAACGCGGACGCACGTTGCCGGTGATGCCCGCAATCTGAATCGACAACGCTTCGAGTCGTCCGAGCGCGCCCTGTGGTTTCGTCAGTTGGTCTTGCCGCGCCCGCGCCGCTTGCATTGTCGTTTCGTCGAGTGGCGTGATTTGTTCAATAGTCTTTGCAGTAAACGAGTTCATGCAATCCTTTTCCTAGAATTCGATTCCCGGCTGTGCTTTGATACCGCGCGTGTATGGATGTTTGATCTCGTGCATCTCGGTGACCATATCGGCGTAGTCGATCAATTCTGGCGGCGCATCGCGCCCCGTAATGATAATGTGCAACTCGGACGGCTTGTGTTCCTTGAGCCACGCGACGACCTCATTCACGTCGAGCAAGCCGTCGTGAAACGCGTACGTCATCTCGTCGAGAATAACCAGATCGAATTTGCCGTTCACGATTTGCTCTTGCGCAAACGTCCACGCGCGCCGAATTTTTTCAATCGACTTGTCGATGTCTTTGGATTCCCAGGTGAATCCGTCGCCCATCGCATGCCAATCGATATTGAGTTGGCGCGCCGCGCGAATCTCGCCCCAGTTGCCCGTTTCGGCTTTGATGAATTGAATCACGCCGACGCGCATCCCGCGTCCCCACGCGCGAAAGAGCGTGCCGAACGCGGCGGTACTTTTGCCTTTGCCGTTCCCCGTGTTGACGATCACTAATCCTTGGCGCATCAGAACGAATACTCCCTCTTCGTTCGCCGCAAAAGATAGATGAAGAAGGGTGCGCCGATGAGTGCGGTCACAACGCCGAGCGGAATTTCCGAGGGCGCGAGAACGAGGCGCGCGAGCAAATCAGCCAGCACCAAAAAAATCGCGCCGCTCAGAACCGAGGCGGGCAAAAGCAAACGATGATCCGGACCGACGATGAGGCGAACGATGTGTGGAATAATCAGCCCAACAAAACCGACCAGTCCACTCACCGCGACAGCACAACCCGTCAGCAGCGCCGCCGTCATCATTACGAAAAATTTTTGGCGTTCGACGGAGACGCCGAGCGAAGCCGCTTGCTCTTCACCCAACAAAAACGCGTTGAGGTCGCGCGTCAACGCGTACGCCACGACGATGGCGATCGCAATCAACGGCGTAACAATTTTCAACTGATCCCAGCCGCTCGAACTGATACCACCCATCGTCCACAACACTACGCGCTGAAGCGTGTTTTGATTCATCAACATCAAGAACGACATGACCGCCGACATCATCGAACTGATGGCAAAGCCAGCCAGGATAAGCGCCGTGATCGGCGTGCGCAGACCCACGCGCGCGATGCGATACACAAACAGCACCGTGCCGAGCGCGCCAGCAAACGCAGCAATTGGCACGAGCGTAAAACCAAAAACATTTGCGGAAACTGGGATAAGCAGCGCAATCGTTGCCGTGAGCGCCGCGCCGCCGGAGGTTCCCAGCAAGTACGGGTCCGCCATCGGATTGCGCAACAAACCTTGAAACAAAACGCCTGCTGCTGCCAGCGCCGCGCCGACAATCGCTGCGCCGAAAACGCGCGGCAAGCGCAGTTGCCAAATAATGATTTCTTGCGTTTCGTTGATCGGCCATCCAATCGAAATTCCGATCAAGTGCTTGAGCACAATGCTCACGATCTGATCGATTGGAATCGCTATCGTTCCGAGCGATGCGGAGATCAACAGCGCAATCGTCAGTGTCCCAAGTAACGAAGAAAGAATCAGAGCCGGTCGTGAGCGCATGGTGATTTTGGTAGGAGCGGGGTCGTCCCGCTCCTTGGTTTGAGGGCGGGACGACCCCGCCCCTACGCGGATCATTGAAAAACCTCAGGGTGAATCAGTTTCGCCGCCGCTTCTAATCCATCGACGAGGCGTGGACCCGGACGACTCACGAGATTGTCGTCGATTGGAAAGACCTTGTCGTTCTTGATGGCATTAATCACTGACCAACCTTTGCGCGCCTTGACCGATTCGACGGTGATGCCGTACGCGAAATCACTGAGGATGATAATGTCCGGATTCGCGGCGATGATTTGCTCGGCGTTGATTTGCGCGTACGGCGTCTTGACATCGGCGGCCACGTTAACGCCGCCCGCCAACGTGATCAGGTCGTCGACGAACGACCCAGGTCCCGGTGTAAACGGCTTGGCCGGATCAGTCGCATCCAATTCCCAATAGACGCGCGGTTTCGTTTTCGCATTCGCGAGTTTGGACTTGAGCGCATCGACTTTGCTCTTCATCGCATCGATGACGGGCTTGGCTTGGGCTTCGGTCCCGGTCGCTTTGGCAACCACGGTTATGTCGGCGGCCACAGCATCGAACGTCATCTTGGTGGAACCGACGACAAGCACGGTCAGCTTCAAATCGGCAAGTTTTTTCACATCGTCGGCATTCGTAATTCCAGCGGCGAGAACAAGATCGGGTTTGAGCGAGACCACTTGCTCATAGTTCACCGGGAATGATTTGATCGTCGCAACTTTCTTGGCATCGGCTGGATAATCGGAATAGGTGTCTGCCCCAACGATGCGGTCGCCGAGTCCCAACGCAAACGCGATCTCGGTTGTGCTGGGCGCAAGCGATACAATGCGCTTGGGCGGCGCAGAAATTGTTACGGAGCGCTTGGCGCTATCGGTCACCGTAATTGGCATAGCCGACGATGCTTGCGATGAAGTTTGCGACGATGACTGCGATGCCGCAGTTGGTGCAGGTATTGGGACTGCGGTTGCCGCTTGTGTTGGCGCAGTGGTCGCGGCCACAGTTGGTGCTTTGGTTGGCGCAACCGTTGGCGGAAGTGGTGTCGCCGTGGGAGCAGGCGCGCACGCGGCGATGGAAATCAACAGTATGGTTAGGATAATCAACCCTGTCAGGATTTTTCCTGCGTTCATGTTTCTCCTTCTTTGGTTTGATGTTGTGGTACGAGCAGTACGGCTCCTTCGAGCCAAGCCCGCAGCGAGCTCGGCTCAAAAGGAGCCGCAGTCGCTCGTTCTACGATTAAAACAAAAATCCCCTTGCCTGTTCGACAAGGGGATTATGGTGCGTGAATCATCATCATCCTGCCCCCTTTCGCGCGAAGGTTGCTCGGTAGCGCAAACACAATCGAGTTGCATTGCATTTGCTGACAGAGACAGGTATCCTGGCTTGATTCAGTAATCAGTAATCAGTAACAGTAGTCAGATTTTTCTGACCACTGGCGACTGGCGACTGGCGACTGATCTCACAGTTGCGGGACAGCGTCGGTCTTGCACCGAACTTCCCCTGTTCGTCTGTCATCGAGTTGTTAAGTGTGGCGAGATTATAACACGTTTCTACTGGCTGACCAAATCCAACGTCATCTCATTTGGCGTCATGCGGACGTTGACGATCTTCATGCTCGTGCCTTGCAGCGCGCGCTGAATTTGGCGATTGATCACGTCTTCAGCTTGCGCGCGCAGCGTCTCGGTCGTTCCACTCATCAACGACGTGGGAACCGCCGCATTGCCCGTATCGATTTTTTCGACGCTTAATGCGATCCGATTGTTCTTGACGGCTACACGCATGATCGCCGTTGGATTCGCCGTGATGCGCTGCCCCAGGATCGTCGTATCGACTGCCGCATTGATTTGGATAATATTCGGCGAAGCGAGTGTGACGGACGCTTGCTTGAGCAGACCGCTCTGGCGAATCGTTTGTTGAATCTGCGAATTGATGAACGTCGCGTTCGCCGTAATCGACACGTCGGAACGCCCGGGCGTTGGAGTGGTTGCAGTCACCGCCGGCACATTCTGCCGGGTCATGAACGTCATGGCGGCAAAGGTCAAAACAATGCCGACAATTAAACCCATGATTGCGCCGACGCAACCACCTGCAAGTTGTTTCATTACATTGAATCCGGTGCGTTCACGCCCATCAACGTAAGCGTTCGCGCAAATGTAGTCTTGGCTGCATTCACCAACTTTAGGCGCGCGCGCGAAATCGCTTCGTCGCCTGGCTCGGATGAAACGACGCGACACTGATCGTAGAAGGAATGAAAGACACCGGCCAGATCGATGGCATAATGCGGCAAGTGATGCGGCTCAAGCTTCGCCGCCGCCAGTTCAACCACTTCGGGCAGGCGCATCATCTCGCGAATCAATTCCAATTCGGCGGGATGCTTGAGCAGTGAGACATCGCCGCCTTCGGGCGTCATCCCCGACTCAGCCGCCTTGCGCAAAATGCTAGCGATCCGCGCGTGCGAGTATTGAACGTAGTATACGGGATTTTCGTCCGATTGCTTTTTCGCCAGCTCGATATCGAAATCGATCGTCGTGTCGGCGGAACGTGAGATGAGCATAAAGCGCACCGCGTCGGGCCCAACTTCGTCGAGCAATTCATTCATCATCACGAACTCACCCGCGCGCTTGCTCATCTTGACCAATTCGCCGCCACGTTTCAGATTGACAAACTGATGCAGCAACAACGTTACGCGAGAAGCATCGAGACCCAGCGCGCGCGTGACCGCCATGACACGCGGCACATCGCCGTGATGGTCTGCGCCCCAGATGTAAATTGCGCGATCAAATTTGCGCTCGACCAGTTTGTTCCACACGTACGCGACATCCGAGCCGAGATAGGTCGGTCGTTCGTCGGGTTCGGCGATCACTTGCGCCGAGCGAATGAGCACCGCATCTTTATCTTCACCTAGCTCTTGCGCCGCGAACCACACGGCCCCATCTTTTTCGAGCGTCAGTCCCTTGTCTTGCAAAATCTTGAGCGCGCGTGTGAACGTTCCATCATCGTGCAGCGAGCGCTCCGAAAACCAATTATCAAAGCGCACACCCATACGATTGAGTGTCTTGGCGTAGCCATCCAGAACCGATTGGATACCCATGCGCCCCAGCGTGCGCGTTGCATCCTTGCGCGGCATGTTTAAAAATTTCTCGCCGTGCTCTTGCGCGATCTGCTTGCCCATATCGACGATATAAGAACCTTGGTAGCCATTTTCGGGAAAAGGTTCATCGCGTCCGAGCGCTTGCGCGTACCGCGCAAAAATGCTTTCGCCAAAAATGCGCACCTGCGAACCGTTATCGTTGATGTAAAACTCGCGCTGGACCTTGTGCCCTGCCGCTTGCAAGACATTCGCGAGCGTGTCGCCAATCGCGCCATTGCGTCCGCCGCCAATGTGCAGCGGTCCCGTCGGATTGGCGCTAACGTATTCGACTTGGATGTTTAATTGCTTGTCGCATTCCAAATTACCGTACTGCGCGCCCTGCGCCAAAATCGAATCGACTTGTTTCGCGATCCAAGCACCGTTCAACGTGAAATTCACAAAACCCGGCGCGCTCGCATCGACTTTGGCAACTGCCTCATCCGAGGGAACATGCGCGGCGATGACCTGCGCGATTTGCAGCGGCGCGCGTTTTGCATCGCGGGCAAGCTTGAGCGGCGCAGACGTTGAGAAATCGCCCCACTCTTTGCGCTGTGGACGTTCGACAAAAACATCGGGCATGGCAAACGCGGGCAATGCCCCCGCCGTTTGCGCGGCGACAATGGCTTGCTTAACGAGTCCGGCGAGATGATTTTTGATCAACATGTTTTGCCTTTCGATAATCATTCTTCGGTGACCAGCTCATGAACGCGTAGACGGGATACAACTGCTCGATCCGCAACACAATTTCATCGGCGATGTTATTGGCGTGCAGACGTTTGTCATCGGGCTTGTAATAAATCCCAAGACGCAGCTCGTGACCGCCGGGTTTATATTTTTCCACCGTCGAATTTAACACGCCGACATTGACCAACCGACTGGCTTTGGCGCGCAACACTTCTTCGTAACGCGTAAACCCTTCCTCGTTGCGCACGTACTGCGCGAGTTGAATCGTATACTCGGCACCGAGTTCGGCGAGCAACACGCGGAAATGTCCGCGCTGTTCTGCATTCGCTTGCAAGCGATATTTCAAGTTCTGTCCATCAACCCAGGCTTTGTCACTCACATATAATTCCACCGCAAAGCCGTCTTTATCGACGCGCATGGCGATCATGGCGTTCGCGTAAAAGTGACCAAAGTCTTCAAAGAGTTCTTTTTTCATCAGCTTGATGGTCGTCTCGGGCTTGCTGTAGCGCAACGTCATGAAATCGATGCGCGGCGTCGCGGGCGAAATGCGCGAGGCGCTCACGAGCCATTGCGTCATCCAATGCGGATGCAAGTCCCATTTGCTTTTGCGAATTTCGGGATAAATTTCGCGATGCAATTCCGCCAGCTTGGTTTTAATGCGTTCGCGTTCACCATCATAATCAGGATTGCTGCCCAATCGATTATCGAAGACGGCATAATCAGTGGGCGCAAAGAATTGAGAATTCGTCGTCATGGAATAATCATTTCACCGAAAGTAGAGTATGCAAATACCAACCAATATCAGGACACTGATTATACTGATTGTCGCGCCGATGACAAATGACTGGGGTCGATACTCAAACACGACTTGATGTTTGCCCGGCTCGATGGGGACGGCACGAAACAAAACATTAGCGCGCTGAATCGGCGTGAGATTCCCATCGACGTAAGCGTTCCAGCCCGGATACCACGAGTCGGCGAGAAAGAGATAGCCCGCGCGATTCGTTTCTGCGATTAGCTCAACCCGTTCCGGTTCATAGCGCAGAATTAGAACGTTGTCTTGTGCGCTTGGATCTCCATCCTCTTGCATAGGTTTGCCGTCGTTCAACAAGATTAACCGATTGGTCGGAAACGCAGGTTCGCGCATTCGCTCGTACGCACGATCATCGTTCGCAATCTCTGCTGCGTGAACGATGAACGCGCGTGGGAGGACATCCAAGTTCTGCCAGATCGCAGCCGTATCGCTGAGAAACGTCACCGCAAAACCATTTTTACCGATCAACTTGGCGAGCGATATTTCTTTTCCTTGCGGGTCGGTCAAAATGACTCGCTCGATTGTTAATCCAACGGCTGGGTCGAACGTCCGAATGTTGATACCGACAATTTCACTGGGGTCAAACGCAAAGTGAGCCGAGTAGGTATTACCTTGAAAATTCCGCCCGAAGGAACGCCAAAATCCTGAAAATGTGCGCGCAATTCGAATTTGGCTATATCGAATATTTTTGCGCGCCCAATCCCAATCGCCCGTTTCAATGCCGGCGCGCATTGGAAACGATTCAACCCTAGCATCATGTCGCCGGATGACGAGTTCGCCTATCGGCGTTCCGTCTGCCAGTTCTTCGGCATGTTCGGTGAATGAAGTGACCGTGATGCCAGCAGCCAAGGTCGCGGGAAAAATCTCCTCGTTATTGATAACATCGATCGCTAATCTTGAATTTGGCGCGAGCGATTTCGTTTGCGGACGTGGCTCTAAAGGCACAGCGAAATATCGCGTGTTGGCAATGTTGAACATCACTGGCGATGGATTGAAAAAATAATCCGACTGACGCGTCAAAGCTAACGACGAATACGCTTGCGTGCTTTCCTTGCCATAGACGAGCGCCAAATTTGGAAAAAGACTCGCGCGAATTGCAGGCGGCGATGGCATAATGCCATCGTTGGTGTAGATTCGTCCATCGCCTGGGGCGAGGTCCATCGCCGCCAAGGATCGCGGCACCACGGCGACATTCGCGGGGTTTGTGATTAGACCCAGCGTAAGCGTGAAAACAGGCGCTGCACTCGCCAGGTCGAAAAGGGTCACGCCGACGATGAGTGCTTGGAATGTTAGAGCCTTAACTCGGTTCGCGCGCAATGCGAATAACAATCCTGCGGCGATGACGGTAAAAATGAACGGCAATATTTGCCATGCTCGCAACCAAAATTCAATCGGCTGAGTTTGCGCGAGCCAGATCGAGGCGATAGTCGATAAACCCAAAACAACGCTCACGAGCAAAGCACGCGCCATCGAACCGGGGAGATTTTTCAATCGATTGGATAATTCGTCGAAAGCGACAGCGGCGAGAATCGCAACGGCAAAAACGAAAAGCAGCAAATAACGCGCTGGCACACGAAAGAGATTGAAGCCGGGCAATTGGTAAAGCAAATTATAGAGGGAGTTTACGGTTCCCAAAGTCAGCGACAAGGCGACTAGAGCAAAAATCGCAAAGAAAAAGGTGCGCTTGTCGCGCCGGAGAAATGGAGCGAGAATGGCAAGCGCAAAGGGCACGAGTCCCAGGTACGCCCAGTATTCGTTGTTCTGACTTTCGGCGGGTTCACCACGCAAAAAAGGAAAAATAAATTGCGAGACTGCTTCGGGCGGCAAGGAGTAGCTCGTGAGAAATTTCGCATCCAACGTACTACCGCGCACTGAATATCCTACTAACTCGGCGGTTGGCAAGAGCTGCGCTGCCACCATCGCCGCGCCAAGAAAAATCGGAAGAGCGATCCAGAAAGCGGCCAGGACAATGGACTTGGCTAAAGATAATCGATCCTGAGGCGATGATTTTGAATCATTATTATTCCACCACCATCTTCCCACAAGTCCTACCAGACCAACAGTAAGCAAACTCATGAAGGCAATCTGGGGAAAGCCGCAAAGCAATTGCATTCCAATCGAAAGAGTAAGAAGAAAAAACCAAATCCTTGCCTTGGAATCTTTTTGCAACCACGCACGCTGAAAGTTGTGCTGCAAGAAAACGATCCATGGCAACCAGGCGCTCGTCGTCAACACGGTGGCGTGTTCCAATCGCGCCAGCATAAATCCGTTCAGAGAAAAAACAAGACCCGCGAGCAATGCGCTCGAAATTCGCAGACCGAATGATCGCATGAGCAAGTACATGCCAACGGCTGCCCATGCCAGGTGCAGCAACATGCTGTACGAGACTGCCAAATGCGATGGAAGAAATCGAAAGAGAATAAGATTGAGAGGGTAGAGCGCGCCAATTTGCGCGTCAGCCAAAATGGGGAATCCGCCATACAAACCAGGCGACCACAGAGGAATGCGGCCCGCGTTCAACGCACGCGATAGTTCAACACCGAGCGGATAATAGGTGCGAACAATATCGTTGCCAAACCAAACACCCTGCCCCAGGGTAACTTGCCAGAATAAAACAAACGGTACCAGGATCAAAAATGCCAGTGCCCATCCTTCCCACCTTCGAATCCATCTCACACTTTGATCTCACTCATCTCATCCCAATTCTGACCAACTGCCAGATCGGCTTTGAGTTTAGAATCGAGCGAAAAGGAATTTTCCATCATCTCGCAGATCAAGGGTGCAACAATGCTGATTTCATTATCCGGCGATTCGAACACCAACTCATCGTGGACTTGGAGCGTCATTCGCGTTTTCAATCCGCGCGCGCGCAGCTCACGATGCAAACGAATCATCGCGATTTTGATAATGTCGGCAGCACTACCTTGAATTGGCATATTGATCGCTTCACGTTCGGCGGCATTGCGCAGGGAAGGATTTACGCGCGCGCCCGG
Source organism: Chloroflexota bacterium (assembly GCA_016215025.1). Lineage (GTDB taxonomy): Bacteria > Chloroflexota > Anaerolineae > UBA4142 > UBA4142 > JACRMI01. Next base: position 10,124 of record JACRMI010000149.1, on the reverse strand, counting down.
ACGCAACTCTGGAAAATAACGACGGCGTCCCATCAACGTTTGCACATAACCGTGACTACCCGCCTCGTGTTTGGTGCGCTCAATGTACTCCTTGACGCCAGCGAACTGCGTAAAATAATTGTCGATAAGTTGGCGCGCTTCAGTCACTGACAACTCGGTGCGCGCCGCAACCCCGTAATCGGTGATGCCGTACGCGATACCAAAGTTGATGGTCTTGCCCAAGCGACGCTGATTTGATGTGACCTGACCGATGGGTACGTTGAACAAGCGCGCGGCGGTTGCAGCGTGAATGTCCTCGCCGCGCTCAAACGCGCCGACCAATCCCGGATCGTGAGTGATATGCGCGAGGATTCGCAACTCGACTTGGGAATAATCGGCACTGATGAGCTTGCTGCCTGACGGCGCGATAAATGCACGGCGCACCAGTTTTCCTAGGTCGGTGCGAACTGGAATATTTTGCAAATTGGGATTGGACGACGATACGCGACCGGTGACTGTACCTGTCTGATTGTAATCGGTATGCACGCGACCAGTGCGTGGATGCACCAGCGCCGGTAACGCATCGACGTAGGTGCCTTTGAGCTTGGAGAGTTCGCGGTGCTGAAGAATCAACGGAATGATGGGATGCGCATTGCGGAGCGATTCCAATACATCGGCAGCCGTCGAATATTGCCCCGTTTTTGTCTTGGGTAACCCCGCCGTCGGCAGCTTGAGCCGATTGAACAGCGCGTCGCCCAACTGAATCGGTGAAGCGATGTTGATGGGCGCACCAACGTAGGATTGAATCTGCTTATCCAATTCTTGCAAACGCCCTGTAAGGTCTGCCGACATCGTTTTGAGAACGTCGAGGTCGAGCAAAACACCCGTGCGCTCGATGTCCATCAGCACCGGCACCAGCGGCATTTCGATTTCATGGAAAAGTTTTTCGACGCCTTGCTCAGCCAACAACGGCTTGTAATACTCGACCAAACGATAAGTATAGTTCGCATCGGCGCAGGCATAAGCAGATGCTTTCGCCGGGTCAACTTCTGCCATCGAAATTTGGTTCTTGCCTTTGCCAATCAGCGCTTCGATCTCCGTCATCTCGACGCCAAATTTCAAGAACACCAAATTCTTCAAACCGACCGATTGATTGCTCGGCTCGACCAAGTGCGCGGCGATCATTGAATCGAACGCGAGTCCGCGAACATTGACGCCTGCTTCCGCAAACACGGTCATATCGTACTTGGCGTTGTGCGCCGCTTTGGTGATATGCTCATCTTCAAAAATCGGTTTGAGTTTGGCGAGAATAAAATCACGGTCGAGTGACGCGCGGCGAGTGACGGGTGGACGGGTATCAAACGTCATCTGACCGACATTCTGACTACTGACTACTGAACGCTCCGCGTGACTACTGAGAACTGGAACGTAATACGCTTCGCCGTTCCCTGCCCCAATCGCAATACCGACCAACTCGGCGCGCATGGGGTCTGTCGAAGTTGTTTCCACATCGAAGACAAATTCCTTCAACGCTTTCAAGCGCCCGACGAGTTGATCGAGCGCGGCAACGGTATCGACCGTATGATAATTTTCGCCAGCCAATTCGGTTTTCGTTTCTGTTTTTTCAATCGAAAACAAGTCGGACTGGTTGGACGATGTCGGCAATCGATCAATCAAACTTTTAAAACCCAGTTCGCGGAAGAGTGCAATAATACGCTCGCGATCATAGTCGTGCACACGACATTTTTCAGGATCAAGTTGGATCGGCGCATCGGTCACAATCGTGACAAGTTTCTTGCTCGCAAACGCTTGCTTTTCGCCCGCGCGTATTTTTTCCTGCCAACGTTTTTCAACTTGATCGAGATGTTCGTAAATGCCTTCGACGCTTCCGTACATCTGCACCAATTTCGTCGCCGTCTTTTCGCCGATGCCGGCAACGCCGGGGACATTATCGGATGTATCGCCTTTGAGCGCTTTGAAATCGATGAGCTGCTTGGGCGCAAGTTGATAACGTTCTTGCACCGCTTTTTCATCGTAGAGCGCAAAGTTGCCGCTGACATAGGGCGTGAACATCAACACGCGAACTTGGGGCGTGACCAACTGCAACGTATCAGTATCGCCGGTAACGATCACCGTCTCGATACCACGTTCGCTGGCTTGGCGCGCGAGCGTGCCAAGCAGATCGTCCGCTTCGTAACCTTCCATTCCAAACGCAGGAATGCTCAACGCATCCATCAACTCACGCGAGCGCTGCAACTGCGGCCGCAAATCGTCGGCGAGTTCGGGGCGATTGCCTTTGTAACCCGCGAAAAGTTTATCGCGAAAGCTCTTGCCCACATCAAACGTCGCCGCGATCAAATCCGGTTTCTCATCGTTCAAGACGCGCAAGACCGTCGAAGCAAATCCGTACGTTGCATTCGTCGGCTCGCCCGTCGGGCTAGTAAGATTCGTTTGGATAGCATGATACGCGCGATGAATCAGCGCGTGTGAATCAAGGAGCAGCAGCTTCATTTACCTCTGTCCACTTTCCATTGCGAAGCAAAACAATTATAGACCCATTTCGTACCACAAGCCCATTGTCAAAATCCTGTGCTTGCATTGTCCCTTGATATTCGATTTCCGATGCCCAACCGAGCTTGGATGATGGACCGTTCAGAAATTCACGCCAGACCTTGCCAAACCCGCGGACCGGCTCAATCAATCCAGCGGGGGGCATTAGGTTGGCGCTCGCCGGCTGTGTGTCATTCCACGTATCCGAGTACGTCGCCCAGGTAGAATCATTGAAAAGCACGTAAATCAGACGACTATCGCCTCGCCAGAACATCATGCCGTACTGAAATTCCTGTGAGACGGCTGGCACTGTTTGACCTGATCCTTTGGAACAACCTAAACTATGCGCGACAGGACTGCGGTCAAGTTTGTTTCTCAGCCATTCCGGATAAATCGATTGTTGCAAAACAAAATTCGCTTTGTCCGATACAAACGCATTCGGCGCAACAATTCGCAATGCGAACCAACCTGACGTGGGATACGCCAGCGACCAAGTCGTCGTTACATTTTTGGTTTCACCTGCGGCAAAGTTCAGGGTGCCTTGGGGCGAACTAGAACCATCGCTCAATTCCCAGCGATAGGTCACTGTACCAGTCAAATTGGTCGCGACCGCTGCCACCGCGTTGAACACCGTCGGACACGTTCCACTCGATTGCGGCGCAACGGCAACTTTAACATCCGTCACCTTGAAATCCCGAAGTTGTGTAGCGCTCGTGCCAGCGGCGGCGGCGGTCGCGCGAACGGCAACCGAAGTCGGTCCAATGGGGCGAGCTTCAGGCGTGAGCAAAGCTTGCGAAAGCCCAATGACCTGGGTCGCTTGCGCTTGCGTTGTCTTGACCGCCTGTGCGGCTTGCGCATCCTGGGTCGCTTGCGCGCGCACCACTGATTGAGCGAAAGCCGTCTGCGTTGCGGCTTGTTGCTGCAAACTTAATTGCGCTTGCGACACTTGAGACTGCGCCGCATTTTGCGCAACGATAGCCGTTGCTTGAACTTGTGCCGCCGCTACCTCGGCGCGTTGTGTTGCCTGCGTCAACGTAAACCATTGCAGAGCTACAGTGCCGATGAGAAAAATCAAAAATAGAGTTGCGACAGATGCGCCAATCAATCGCAATCGCCGTGACCGCCGCTGTTCCAAATAACGTTCGCGCCAGTCGAGGACCGCAGGCGCAAGTACGTCATGGAAGATTTCGTAACGCGGTTCCTGACTTGCGCCGCTCGGCGGAGCGACGGCACGCAACACCCGAACTTCGGGCGCGGATAATTTTCGCACCACCGGGTCGAGTTGCTTGGCTGGCACACCGGCAAAGTCGGCGAGGTCGCGGACGGTGTAAGCGATCTTCGCTTGCGAGGGCGTCACCATGAACCGAAACGCACTCGCAGCGACACCTTGCTCCGATTCGCTGAGGCGTGCCATCGTCGTGTCCAAATGCGTGCGCACGATTTGCTGCGCGCCACCCAACTTGCGCAACGTAGCGAGCCGCAGCATCTTTGACCCCAGTCGATTTTCTTCGTTCCAGAGCCGCGTCATCACCAACTGCAAATACGGCGTCTCGATTTGAATGTTGTCCGTGTTTGTCTGTCCACCCGCCGCTGACGTGGTGGTCATCGTCACGCCGCCCGTGCGCACTTGATTGATGACCTGGACGACCAGCGGGTCTTCGATGCTCCACGGCATCTGGTCGGGATCGAGATTGCGATTATATTCGGCGAGCGGATTTCGAATCGCACTCATCGCCGACTCACGATCGAGATGTTCGAGCCGCAAGAGATTGGCAAGCAAATTCGGGATGCGCCCTTTGAACCGATCTAATCGACTCAAGCCATCTTCGCGCATCGACAAGAGAAAATTGGCGGGGACTTCGCGGCGGTTGACTGCGCGCGCGAATTCCGCATCGAATCCGTTCTCGCCATCCGCATGATACAAAAAGTATTCTTCAAACTGATCGAAGATAAAAAAGATTTCGCCATGCAGGGTCGCCGCGCATTGCTGACAGAATTCGTCGAACGGCAGCGCCACATCGACCTCCACCGGTCGATCCACTTGTACGCTCACCGCTTGCAGCGTTTGGCCCTTGATCGTTTGAAGAAAATTCGGTTCTTGCCACGTGCGATAGAGTACAACCGCGATGCGCGGCGTGTCACGCAATTGAGGCATCACGCCCGCCATCAACACCGAACTTTTGCCAACGCCGCTCGCGCCGTACAAAACCGTCAATGGCGCGGCGTACAAATTGGACGTGATGATTTCTTGATCGCGCTCGCGTCCAAAAAAATAAGCGCGATCAGCTTCGGTGTAGGGTTGGAGTCCTTTGTATGGGCAAAAATCGCCGAGTGAATGCGGTAGCATAGTCTCTCCGCTCAACCTTGAGCGCGCAACTTTTGGACAAACTCGTTGATGTCGACGTCAAACACCTTGACGCGTCGCGCATTCCACAGTTCGATTTCAAACTCCGATGGACGACGTTGAATCGCCCACGAGCGCACACCTTCGTCTAGTTCTTCGGATAGATTTGTCTTGTCGCCCGGCACAGGCGTGCTCTCGATATTTTTCAACACGACGCGCAGGTTCCAATCCTGCAAACCATAACCGAGAAACAGGAAACTGCGCGTGCGAAAGTGTCGCATGAAAAGCATCGGCACGGCTGCAAAGTTCGTCATGCGAGACAGAAAATCCACATAGTCGTCTTCGGTGATAACGTAGCTGTCCCACTTGTTAAACACCCGATCGATCGTGCCGTGCATTTTGTAAATGACGGTCGTCGTTTTCAAATCGATAAAAAGCTGATTCGGCGGAACCGCCACTGGTTCTTGTGCGCCACTCTTCCACCACAGCACCGATGCTTCGATGTCTTTGCGGTCGGTGGGATGCACGACCAAATCATAGGGACGTCCCGCGTTTTGAAAACCACGTTCCGTCAGATCGTCATAGTTGGTGGTAACAATCAGCAAGGGTGTCGTAGCTGCGACTTGAGCCAGAAAATTATGAATGTCGCACACCGCACATTCGCGGTTAAAGACATCGTGGAGACGTTCGCGCAAACGGCGGCGCGCATTGGTTTCAACAAAGTACGAGGAAACCTTAGCAAGATCGCTCAGATCGTGCGGGTCTTGCGAAGGGAAATTTGTCTTTTGCGCAAGAAAGCGAGAGAGTTCTGCGCCGCTCGGCAAAAAGGTTTGAGTTTTTTCGTCCCAGGTTGCGCCGGGAGGTCGCGCTCCAAAATTTACACCGGCGCCCAAAAATGGAACGACCTGCCCTTTTTTGAGCAAGTCGGCAATCTCGCCATACGGCGGCTCCGCCATATTCCATCCTCCGTAAGAGTGACGTGTGACGCGTGACGAGAATTATTACTCTCCACTGTTTGCATCTTCGACAAGTGGCACAGGTCACGTGGTTGATTAGGGTTGCTCCTACCTGCCGAGGCACAAGTTCTAAACCAACGATCGCACTATGGCACTATCGAACTATCGGACGGGTCACTTGTCCAAGCGTTCGAGTTCGGTTACGCCGCTTGATTGCAATTCGCTAAAGCGCGCGTCTTGGTTGCGCGTCCGCCATTCAACGACAACACCTTCGGAATTTTTGTATGCGGCGAGCGCCTTGTGTCCCAAGGCGCGCTCAAAGGCACTGAGCAATTCTTGATTCGGCGCTTTCATTTTCAAGAGCAAACAATTCTTGGGTTCCCATTCCATGACGAAATCTTTGCCATTCCAATTGCCCTGAACTTGGTAGGGTGGCGTGTCTTTAAGGCAACTGACCCACAGACCTTTGAAACCCGCTAACCACAACTTGGTACGTAACTCGTTTTCGATGGCAAATCGCGAGGAGGGATAATTGGCGAAGAACCAATCGGCGCTCATTGTGTTTCTCCTTTGAAAACAGAAAATGATGACGCGCTAATGCAGCCACAGGATGATGCAGTAGAATTGGATTGCATGGCGAACGCATCGATTGCGATACAAGACCATGTGAATGCATTATTGGGCGCGCTGGTCAATTTGATTTTAGCACAAGAGTGTATTTCTAACAACCTTGGTGAATCAGGCGATTGAAATCGCGGTAACGACAAGACGAAATCCGTCTTCGCGGATTGTACGTTTCGCGAGTCTGTGTCGGCTTGTTTCAAGCCACGGCAGACTTTGCTTTTGTTGCCGCGCACTTGCACCTGCGGAAAGTACTAGGTGTTTCAGTCGCCCGCCAACAACAAACGGCGCAGCCATCGCTGACCGCGCCGTTCGATTTATTCAATTGTCATGCTGAGCGAAGCGAAGCATCTCATTTTTGCGAAATGCGAGACACGAAACGTTCGTCGCCGCGCCATCGTTATTGAACATTGACGACTACTTTCGCCGTGCTGCTCAATTTGAAACTGTTCGTCGCCTTGAGCGTGATGATATGCTTGCCTACTTTGAGATTATCGATGTAAAGCAATTCGCCGCCGCCGAGTTCGCCTTGGAGATCAGACGACCAGACGAGCGCAGCATCATCGACGATCCACTCATCTTGCAAGTCGTATGCTTCACCGGAGAGAGCGATTTCTTCGCCTGCCTTGATCGTGATTTCCTTTTCCGGTTCGTCGATAAAGACTTCGGGCGCTTTAGGCGGAACGCTGAACAAGCCACTGGTCACTTCGGTGGCATTGATGCCATCGGTCGCGGTGATCTTGATGCGCCCCGTCGGTTTTTCGCCGCCGGGAATCGTCGCAAAATCATCTTCCCAGGTTGTCGCCGAAATTTCGGATGCAAGTGTGATCCAGTCTTCGCCATTATCGCTGTACTCGACCGTATACGCCAACTTGTCGCCGTCCTTGTCTTTGCCATCCCATTTGATCGTGTACTTGCCGTCGATTTTTTCACTTTCTTTCGGCGCAAGGATAGTGACTTCGGGCGCGTTGGGCGAAACCTTGACCGCTTTGAGCAGTTCCGTGCCTTTCAGGATGTTGAACGCGGCAGTTTTTTCCGGGAACGGCACCGCCAGTTCAAACGGCGCGCTGTCGATCACGCGCGGCGGATTGGAGGCAGTAATGAATTGCAGATCGAACGACATGGTTGCCAGCACTTTGCCGGCATCGTCAACAGCTTGGATGCTGTACTTGCCCCCCTCGTCTTTGACGACCGTATCCTCCATGAAACTGTACCACGGTTCCAGCGTGACCTTGCCGTCTTTGCCGATCAAGCCAAACGCGGCGATGTACTTGACCGGAGTGGCGAGACGCGCCTTGTGCAGCATCGCCGTCTGGGTGCCGGGCGCAAGTTGATCGAACAACCACGACCAATACGCAGCGGTCGTCCAGTTTGAATTTTGCGGCGCGCCCGAACCCATATAACCGATCATGTCCGGCAAAGCACCGCGCCCACCCACTTCGTATGGATATTCGGTATCAGCTTTGACCAAGACACCAGTGCCAACGGGGAACGCAAAAGCCGTTGAGGTATCGCATTTAAAAGTCGCGTTCTCACGATTGTTCCAATCGCGTCCGACAAAATCTGACGGCGGCATATTGACGGAACAATTGAACGCGCCGTTCATCTTGTCGTACTCATCGCCGATTTTGAACACGTGCGCGACTTCGTGCGCCACTGTTGCGGGTGCATCCTCATCTGATTCGGTAACGACGTTAGCTGGCGCGCCCATCGTGTAACCTTGAATGTTGCCTTGCTCGCCTTGGCGATCTTTCACAAAACCGATGATGAGATCATAGCACACCGGCGCTATGGGATCGGCAGTACATTCTTGCGGCTGCAAATTTGCCAACGCTTGCCAAACCGCGACCATGCCTTCATTCGTTTTCAAATTAAAGTTATCAGCAGACAAGTCCAAGTCTTGTCCGATCACCCACTTGTAATTCGCCGGTGAAATAGGAAAGACCTGCTTCATAAAATCGCCTTGCTGTTTCCACTTGCCCTCTGGTGAGCGCGCATCGCCGGGACCGTAATTGGCTTTGACACCTACCGCCAAAATCCTCAAGGCGCGCCGTTCTACAAATTTCGCGGTCGCCATTGCGGTTTGCGTGCCAATCGTCGCTTCGAATGTGTAATCGCCCGCTTTCCAATCGCCGCAGGCCGCGCGACTGGGGCACGTAAAATCGATCACTTTGGTCGGCGCGGATTCGGGCGATGGATCGAGCGTCGCCACAATTTGATCGCCATACTTGACGACTAGTTTTTGATCGCCAGTTTTGACATCAACTGCTTCCTTCAAGAGTACACGAATCACCGTGTCCTTGCCCGCCACAAATTTATCGGACTGGTTGCCGAGCGCTTGATTGATTTGAATCTTGATTTCAGTGCTCGGACCTTGGGCGAAGGTTGGAACGATCAAAACGGCTAATAACATCACCGCAAGAATTAAACTTGCGATCAAACGAGCCTTTGATTTCAACATACTTCCTCCAATCGATTTTGACGAACGAGATCATAGAAAACGAATATTCGTGCTTATTGTAAATCGCGGATAACCTCCTTTTATTGCGCCGCGAAAGTGTAGCGCACGCCGCTATCCGCTTCCAATTCAACCGTGTCGGTCAACTCGCCTTTGCCCGGTATATTCGCGGACAAGTTGTACTTGCCTGGATCGAGAATGATGAGCAGTTCCCCATTGGCTGGAATCTTGTAGAGTTTGCCAGCAATAGTGAAATTGATCTCATCGCCGTAAAAGCTCTTGACCAGCAAGCCGGATTTGCCGGGCGGAATTGGATTTCCAGAAGCCGACGACGCACTCGAACTTGACGCGGACGACGTCGAGCTTGACGATGAACTCGTCATCGATGCGGGAAGCGTTCCAGCCAGCGCGAGAATATACGCCGATTTGGTACTGTCGGAGCTGGCGATAAAATAAACGACGACCGCGCCGGTCACATCGTTGTTGACCCACACGGCAAGTTTGCCACCGGTGAATTCTTTGATCGTGCCTTTATCTTTGATGCCGATTGCCGCGATTTGATCGGCGTATGCCTGAAAGACCGATTCCCACGTTGTTGCTGCGGGCAATTCCCATGCTTCATAGGTCGAATCCGTAAAGCCGATAGCTTTGGCTGTGTCTGTTGCGAGCTTGTCCCAATCCGCACCCGTCAATGGCTTGGCATCTTTCGGCGGCGCTGGTTTGGCTACCGTTGGTGCTCCCACGACAAACGTGTTGGCGCTCATCTCGGCAAACTTGACGACTTCGGGCATCAACGGTCCCATGAGCGTGATAAAGTACATATCATCGCCTTTGAACACAGCGAACTGCACCATGTTTGAAGCGGGCACAAGAGTACCTTGCGGTGGCACTTCCATTATCACTTCAACTGCGTCTTGACCCGCCAACTTGGTCGTCTGCGAGTTTACAACTTTGAACCCCGCCGCATTCATCCCATCGACGAGACCCTTGAGCATGTCATTGGGAGTAACGCCCTTAGCTGCCCCGGCGGCCAAGCGCACACTGATGTTCAACGTTGGATCACTCGTGTCAGTATTTCTCAATAATCACGACATCGTGTGCGCTGATGTAATCACGACATCGTGTGCACTTTAAAAGCCAATCGTAATCACGACATCGTGTGCGATTTGACCATACTTCCCTGTAACAGGAGGAAGTATGGAACCCGATACGAGCG
>JACRMI010000148.1 GCA_016215025.1 Chloroflexota bacterium | reverse complement strand
AGGCAACTGGAAAAAATTAAATATCCAATTCTAGCATCGGCGGGCTGATGTCTACAAACCACTTTTCGAGGTGCGGGAGTCGCTTGATCTGGGTCTCCAATTTTTTCATAGCGGTCTGGGTCACACGAATACCGGTCGCGTAAATGGCCGTGACCAATTTCACTACGGGGTGTTTGCCTTTCCAGGTCATGCTCTCGGCAAACCGCAACACCGTATTCACGTCATCCAGTAAAGCCCCGTTCCAATGCTGCTCCAATCCGCCAAAGCAACGCTCGACCGGATTGTACTTGCTGTGATAGGGTGGATAGTACGCCAGGCGCACGGTCAGTCTTCGTTCCACCGCCAACGTGATCAGGCGCTTGAGAAACTGGGTGCGGTGGCTATGATTTTCCGGACCATTGTCGAGATTCAAAACCAGGGTCGTGACCTGCGGGAGCGCGGCTGAAGCGTGGTGCGCCACAGGTCGTCCAAACAGTCCACGATGAAATCACTGGTGATTTTGGAGGTGCTGAAGTACAGAAACAAGTCCGCCGTTTGCGGGAGCAGAATGCCAAACGGCGTCAGGGTGGTCTGCGGTTTGAAATCGTGATCCGCCGCCGCGACCTCGACCCGACTCACCCCATCCCGCGAGAAATCGCCTATTTTCACTGCGGTTTTGGCATCCATCGAGATCCGCAAAACATCCTCCGCTTGATCGGCCGCGGTGTTGATCTGATGCACTTGCTCAAAAATGGCGTCGGTTTCAGGCACTTTCTTTTTGGGCTTGCGTTTAGCCACTTTGCGGAGGTAATAATTCCACTGATTCAGTTTGGTGGACAGCGTGCGGACGGTCGGCAACTCGGCATCGGTGTAGCCTTTTTGGAGAATCAACTGACGCCGCACCTCCGCTGCGCTAAGGCGCGTGTAGAGGCGCATCGTCTTGAAACTGGGGTCCGTCTGACTTTGACTCGCCATCAGGGCGTCAATGTCATTGTGCAAGTTCGGCAAATGATCTTCGGTGCGTTTACGACCGCGGAATGCCAAGGCATCCAAACAAGCAAACCCGCTGTTGACCTCATGTTGGCCTTTTCGGAGCGTGACGCGACTCCACCCCAATTCGGTCTCGGCGGACTGAGCCCGTGAGCGGTTGGGCGGTTTCAATAAACACGGTTTTCAAGAGCTCGGTTAGTTGCATCAATCGCCTCCAGTCCAGAATGGATTAGAGGATACCACAGTTTGGGATAATTTATTTTTTCTAGTTGCCTTACTAGGCTTTTGAAATACTGGAAGGGTGATTTCATTTTCTTCTCCTTGGCGATTTTATTTGCGGCGCATATGCGCCACCATTGCGATAGGTTGAATTAGTAAACAGCACACCTCAGGATTTGCTCATCAGCGTTACAGACCTCCCTCTCTACATCGAATTGACTCAAATCGATTAGCCCCAAGAATGATTAAGAACACGAGTTTTCATCTCGAAGACCCTGCTTAAGCAGTCCCACCATCGTGTTCATTGGATTCACTGCGACGATGCTTTTGGGTCTTGACGCTCGAAACACTCAAAGCAATAAACCTTGGGCTGACTCGCTACACTTGCTTGAGCAAGTCGCTGATCGCCCCGCAGCCAAATGGATGAGTCGGCCCCACTCGCGTTGACGCGCTCAAAGGTCGTGATGAACATGGGGAACGAGGATCGAAGGGACTCTGCCGCACGACACCAGGTTTCAGCGCGTTCCCAGCTATTGGTCAACACCAACAATCGTAACAACTCGATGCCTTCGCTGCGGAGCACATTGGAGGTAATACAGGCTTCGTACTCCGCGAGTTTGATGCGGAGTCGTTCGGTCGATGAACGACTGCGATCGATCTCGACCGCAAACTCATAGCGCACGTTCCGCGCGATATAACTTCCGCGACCATCAGGCAGAAAACTGTGCCAGCGCTGACCGGCTTCGTAATACAGGCGGCTCTCCAATTCGGAAAGCCAGGTGAGCATGTGCCCACGCGTGATGGCAATGTTCGCCAGTTCCAGAAAGAACTGGTTCTCCGCTTTTGTATGCTCGCGGTGCCGCAGCAAGGTATCGAACCCTTTGCCCCAACCCCGTGCTCGTGCATAGCGTTTCACGGCACTCCCGAACCCTGCTGCATAAGCTAGATACTGTTGTCCTTTCGCTACAATCAGAAAATGTTCATCGTGTGGCTGAATCAAATTCAATGCCATGAGATGCGCTAGCCCTGGTCGCACGTGCCGCAATGAAGCTTGGAGTAATACACCCAGTTCCTGTTGCGTCAACAGCGGATGCGCGGCGATTTCGGCGAGCAAGCGTTTCTCCAAGGGTGGCATAGCCAATGCAATCCTGGCAAGCGAAATAGCATTTGTCGATGAATGTCGACTCGTGAATGGCGACTCGATAATGGTTCTCGCATCTTTGTTCGTATTTAATTGTGGGGTAATTGCTCCATTCTTCTTTTCGACAACTTCTGTCTTGCCATTTCCGTTCACCCCAGCTTCAGATGATTCAGACGGAAGATAAACTGTTTGTGGAAGAGGAGTGCTACCCTTTTTCTCCTTGCCGATAAATAGTGAAACAAATACACTTTTATTCTCAGGAATCAGGTCTGGCGTAACACCTGCACTTGCAGGTGCAAGTGTTACGCCGTTATTCTCCGCGTTCCTAGTGTCATCGCTTGTTGGATTCAAAGGCAATTTACGCCATAGCGGTTCTGGAGGCAGCGGCAAGGCGATGCCTTCGGTATCGCCCAGAATCGATGTTTGCCGTCCCAGGGTCGTGGAATACCAAACCGGCAGTGTGGTGTCCTTCCGCAGAGAGAACGCGGCTTTCATCGTCGTCAGATATGCCCGCGGCATCGGAAGCTGGCGCGCCAGGGCAGTTGAGCGCAGAACGTTGTAGTAATCCTGCAAGCGTAACTCGTCTCGGGCAACCACAATGAGCGTTGGAAAGTAGGGTTCGTTCTCCTTGCCCCAATACCTGGGATCATCTTGGGCGACGACAAATTGATCGAACCGCTCGCGGTCGCGTTCGACCGATACATGCGCTAGATCAAATTCGATGACCACGAATGCCCAGCGACCCTCTTTCTGCTTATCGTAGAGTTCTTGATTCACGTTCGAGGAGCGATTGGCTGCATTGGCAGGAGTTTTCGTATTGGGCAAGGACGATACACTTGCGCCCAAACCGCGCTGCATCAACGCCGCGCCATGAAATGGAATCCACACGCCTCGGCTCTTGTTGGCGAAGAACTTGCCCACTTCCACATCCCACTTCACCGCATGCCAGCGCCAACGGTCTTGAGGATTGGCTACCTCATTCGATGAAACAGCACGCTTCAAGCGAGAGGGCGATAGGGTGGAATCGTTGGAGGTCGGCAATGGATTTGCCAAGAGTGAAAACCAGAGCACCATCGTTCGCAATTGAAAAACGCGTTCCATGAGCAGAATGAGGCGAGCCAAGCGTTCGGTAGAAAGCCCGGTCCGCTTACGATAGTCCTTGATGGACAGCCCTGCCTGTTGCGCGAGCACGTCCATTCCCAAGTGCGTGGGCGCGTAGATGCAGCGGGCATGCATTCCCGCATGGCGCGCATTCGCCTGCCAAATCCATTGCCGCACTTCCAAATCCGCCAGTCCTTGACGAATCGTCCGTTCAGGACAACCAAGGCAAAGTTCGATTTGCCGGCGCGATAGAAATGGATGCTCTGCTAACACAGCGAGAATACGATCACGGGTTGAAGATGCTGTTTTCATCCATGTCTTTCTCCGGGTCTTTCGGTGCTGGATGGTTCAAATCATCGGTTCTGTCAGCCGATGACTCGGACAACTTTGATTGTGGAGCTGTGTTTGGATTAACCTCGCTTTGCTCATTTGGAAGAGTCGATGGTACGTTCTGCTCATTTTTCGTCGCGTTGTTCGTCTGATCTTTATCCGTATCCATTTCAGGGGATGCCTTGTTTCCTTCCATTGAGTCCAAGCTCTGCACCTGAGCCTTGTTATTATCCGGGTGATCCGATGTGGCCCGGCGCGGGCGGTTCAATTCATTCTGGGCGCGACGTTCCGGACGATACCACTCCTCTTGAAACGACTCGCGTTCCGATTTTACCAAGCCGATCGGGCGCGTATAGCGCGTCATCTGGGATCCGATTTGAGAAACAACAGCGGGATCACCCTGAGTGGGAGGCAACGTTTCCACATGCATGACCGGCAGGCGTTTCTTGTTCAACTCCATTTTCAAATAGCAATTGTAGCTGTCGAGATTCGTAATATCGGTCTCCGTCACGACATTATCCAATTCGTGGCGCAAGATGTCGGCATCTTCGGCACTCGTTTGAAACACAAAGAGCGCGGCGACATTCGACAGGATCGAGCGACGGAGTTCTTTATCAATCGCATCGAGTTGTCCCAGGGCTTGGGTCGCGAGAATAAAACTCGCACCCATCTTTTGCAGTTCGGCTAAGAGCTTGGGATAATCGACGCCGGGAATGGATTGAAACTCATCGACCACGACGACCACCCGTGCGCGTGCCGCGGGATTGGGAATCGCCATTTGCTCGCGGACGGCAAAGTTGATGTAATCGACCAAGACCGCCCCCAGCAATCCACCTGCATCCGGACCGATGATGCCCGTCGCGGTATTCACGAGCAGGATCTTGCGCTCATTCAACAATTCGCGAAAGTTGACGGTCGAATGAGCTTGACCGACGACATGGCGTACGCCTTCGTGCGATGAAAAGCGATGAATCTTTGTGAGCACAGGGTTGATCACATCCATGCGCAAGCTTTCATACAAGCGTTCAAAGTATCCGGTCCACCAGTCTTTGATTTCTTGATCGCTGACATATTGTTTGATCAGGCGATGACGAAAGTTGGGTAGCTCAAAGAGCTGAGGAATGTCGAGGAGCGTGAACTGCGGCTCGTGTCGTTGTGCGAGGATCGTGTTGGCGGCAAGCAGCGTCCGTAACGCCATGCGGAATGCATCCTCCATGCGCGGTCCCCAGTTATCCTTCCAGAGGAGTTCGCCCACATGCACGATATTGGACACGATGGCATCGGCGGTCCGTCCTTGTGACATGTCCAACAGATTCAGTCCGACTACTTGCTGGGTATCGCTGAAATCGATGTAGACCACATCGCTTGCCCGTGAACGCGGAACCTGAGCGAGGAGTGATCGAGCCAGGTCGCCATGCGGGTCGATGACGACCACCGCGGTTTTTTGGCGCATGCCTTCCGCCGCAAAATGTCCCATCAAGGTGCTTTTGCCTTTTTGCGTTTTGGCGACCATGAAGATGTGGTGCCACAGGGTTTCATCGTCGAGATGAACTGGAATCGTTTGTCCTTGATGAATGGAGTGCCCAACGAGAAACCCATGCTCCACCGTCACGGGACGCGGGAGCATTCGTTTGGCGAGCGTGCGTTCCAGTCCAGGCACATCGCCGACGGGCAAATGCCACAGGGACGCCAGTTCATTCGCCGAAAGGCGCGTCGCGCGGTCGGTGAGTCCCTCCAAGATCGAAGGATATAAGAGGGACAGCTCGCGCGGATCGAATTGAGTGATCTGACCTTTCCATGAATTGCCGCTTTGGAGATTGAAGCGGCGATAGGCGCCGAAAATTTCATCAAGTTTGATTTTCGCTCGTTCGCGGGTCTGTCCCACCACGGAGAGCCGGAGATTGACATCAAACGCCGGTGAGGCAATCTTCGCCTGGATGAGTTTCGGATCAACATTCGACCGTTCAGTGACAAACTGGTAAAACTTTGCCAGACCGATGCACACCAACCCACACACGATGCCGGCACCCACGAAGGTGAGCCAATCGCTTCGTAGGTAGGCGAAATACGATGCCAGCCCCGAGACGAGCGCCACCATGAACCCAATGACGGAAATGAACTGGCGCATGAACAGACCAAACGTCATCGGGTCATTCATCAGGTTTTTTTCGACTTGACGGGCGGAACCTTCATAGCGCCGTGACCAGTCAGGCGGAGCCGGGGCGAGCAGGAGTTGGGAGAGTACGCGTTCGCCTTTTAGCAGTCCCTCGAACGACATGAGGATGCCACGGACCGGATCATCCTCCAGGAGATCATCGTCCTTGAAAATGCGAATAGGAAGATACACCGGTCGCGCCAGCGTCAGTTCAGCATAGAGCGTCGGCAAGTTGCTCGGTTGAGCGGGGTCGTCGTCGGGGGATAAATTGCGAAACGAGACCTGATCGTACGTCGCCTGGAGTTGGCGGCGAATATGGGCGATGCTCGCCGCCGTTCCTCGAACGGTGAGGCGTCGCGATTGGTGATCCCCAGCGAGTTCGAGCGAGTACACCGTTCCAGTAGGCAACGCGGCGTGCATCATGCTAATCGCAATCACCTTCACATTGGTTTCGCGTGGTGGGATGATCTCGATGATCTCCGTTGCTGGGTAGCCAGATGACACGGGGGTATGGTCGAAGGCGAGCGACTTGGGTTCGGTGTTGTGCGAAGCTGCTCGATAAGTTGGTTTTAGCTCGACGCGCTCGAGCATCATGCCGCAACATATTTGATGGCGCTGGGCAGCATCCAGCGGACGATAAACGGTTTTGCATTTCGGACAAGCGTACATGCCCATTGTAGGCATCGAAACCTCCTTGCGCGTCAATACAGGCGCGTGATCATCTCAAGTGAACGATTCATCGGGTTGATTCTTGGGTAACACAATTAAGCCAAAGGCAACCATTTGTTCACTCGGTCCCCAAGAACCACGTCGCCAGAGTCGCTCTATTCTGGCATCATTTTATCAAATGCGTTTGGACAAAAAGGACATGTCCGACATTTTCATTCTCGTTGATCGCAAGCGATTTGCGAATGATGTTTCTTGCTGCTTTTGACACATGGAGTCTCCTATCCTAAAATGCATCCATCAATGCTGCCTGGTAACACGTAATCTTTCTAATCACAAGCGCTTCCTGCCTGAAGGATTCGAATATGGACTTCGGTTTCGAGAAATCTGTGCCAAGAGAAAAAGCCATTATCTTTAACGACAGGATGGCGGTCTCCTCGCGTGCCCTTTTTCAAATCGTTCGCGAGTTCTTTGAGCCGCGTTTTCTCATGCATCAAATTGATTTTGGTGATAATCGTTGCTGGATGGGTTTCCGCACTACACAAACTGGGAATGAAGACCAGGGCTGGATCAAGATCGAATCGGGACTGGGAGTCAAAGAACCTGGGGGAGATGAATCCAAGCTTCTCGATTTTCCTCCGATCACGGTTGGCAGTGTTTCCATTCGATCCCTAAGTCCAATCGCATCACGTGTTTTAATTCGGACGGACTATACGCCTGTGGTACTTTCATCCCTGTTCAATGCGTTGGCGCAGTACCTCAAGTGGGTTGTCAATGGGGAAGAATCGCATGAAGCGTGGTCACGTGCAGTATCAGGCGCTCGTATCATGGTGGTGTCTCAGATTGATGCAAGTGAGGTACCGCTCTTGGAAGCGCCAAGTGCAGCAACGGCGAAGACTAAAGACATAGGTCGTCCATCGAATGAACACACGACATCTCAAAAGCCGAAGAGAAAATCTTATCGCAGAAAGACTCGGAAACGACGACGTACTGCCAAAAAGTCTATTCGTCCACACGCCAAAAAGAAAATATTCGTACCCAAGAGAGACTACGCGTTGGAAAGATATCGCAAGATGTGGCGAATCATCTGCCGAACACAGCGCGCGTACTTGCATCTTCCAAACGGCGAGGAGGAGAGAAAACCGAATCCAACCTATGACGATCTCAGGGAAGCTATTGAGGAGAAACTGCGGCACAAACCATCGGAAAAGACAGTGCGGAGAGTGATCCTAGCCGGAACCAACGGACTACTCAAAAAACGCTAGAACAAAATTGTCGGACATGTCCTTTTTGTCCGAGTCCATTCGATATAATGACGCCAGAGCAATCAAACTCTGACGTCATCTTATTTTCCGGAGGCAGAATGAATCGAAAGGTACGCTTTGGATTTGTGCTAACCAAAGATGAAAAAAACGCCTTGGTTAGACTCGCCGAATTGGAGGGCGGACTTTCGGAGGCGGCCATGTTGCGACGCTTGATTCGCCGCGCCGCCAAAGA
This sequence comes from Chloroflexota bacterium, assembly GCA_016215025.1. Taxonomy (GTDB): domain Bacteria; phylum Chloroflexota; class Anaerolineae; order UBA4142; family UBA4142; genus JACRMI01. The sequence goes on along the minus strand of JACRMI010000148.1, from coordinate 28,228 downwards.
GCAAGGATTGGGAACTCAAGTAACAACTGAAGAAGCAGGTCGCTCTCGTGGGCAAGAGCATGGCGTCATTAGCGGTGGCTAAGCTATGACAGATCAACTGACCGTCGAAGGAATTTCGCCTGCCGATGAAACAGGCAAAATTGAATTGGGTAATCTTGTCGCACTTGACGGTGCTGTTTATCGCATCCTCTCCAAACGAGACTTCTGCAAACTATTTGTCGAAGCCGAGAACATTGAGACATTTGAGTGCGTGATCTTGACTACGGCTGCTATGCCGACAGGATTTCCCATCCGCTCTGCCACCAAAAAGGAAAACCGTCTGAGGAGCAGATGACCAATTCATTGTTGGAAGCAGCACTCGCCTATGCCGCCCGCGGCTGGCAGGTTCTGCCTATCCAGCCACGGGACAAGATTCCGATCACGGCACATGGCAAAGACGATGCCACGACTGACGAGACGACGATTCGTACATGGTGGCAAAGGTTTCCTTATGCTAACGTCGGCGTTGCCACAGGAGCAGTGAGCGGAATTGTGGTGCTCGATGTCGATGCGAATCGTGGTGGGCTGGATGCTCTCACACGGCTCGAGTCTGACGGTAAGCAACTACTAATCACGTTGACCGCCTTGACCGGTGGCGGTGGACGATACTTGCTGTTTGCCCATCCCGGACGCCTGGTTAATAATCGGACAAATGTCATTCAAGGATTGGACGTACGCGGTGATGGTGGCTATATCGTGGTTGCTCCCAGCGTCCACAAATCCGGCAAACGGTATACCTGGCTCAATGAGGATGCGCCAATCGCTGCCATCCCTCCATGGCTAATGTCTTTGATCTGTCGAGAGCCGAATGCATCATCTAGTCCGAATCCACATACATCAGAGCGCGATCCTAGAGCGTACGCCGAAGCAGCGTTGCCCGATGAGTTGCAACAACTAGCGCGAGCTACAAAGGGTCACCGAAACGACCAACTGAACAAGAGTGCCTTCGTGCTGGGACAGCTCATCGCCGCTGGTTTATTGAATCGTGCTCGAGTTGAAACGGAGCTAACCCAGGTGGCTCTGTCGATTGGCTTGGAGCAGCGCGAGATTCTCAAAACGATCCGAAGTGGAATCGAAGATGGAATGCGCGAACCGCGTACGGCACCTGATCGACCCAGGACGGGTACATCGAATCACACTGATACCCCCGCCGAGGAAGCCGAGAACGGGCACCCATCTACTATTGAAGAGCAACTCGCCGTACTGGAGCAAATGGTCACGCGGGTACCAATCGATACCGATAAGGCACGTCTGCCTATCTTGTTACGCACGATCATCGAGAAACTTGCTGTGCTGGATCGGACGATCGCAGTTGCTTTCATTCAGCACAAACTCAAGCCGCATTTTGGGTTGACCTTCGCCGATGTTCGTGCCCATACCAGCGACTTGGCAAAAATTCGCGAAGAGTTGGAAATCGCCGAGCGAGTACGCAAAGCGCAAGAGGCAGCCGCAGCGCAAGCCGAAGCGTCCAAGCCAAAGGAACTGAGCGATGACGAGCGCGCAGATGCCATGACGTTCCTAATGTGCCCACAGATTATCGAAAAAGTGATTGAAGATATGACCGCGTTGGGATATGTCGGCGAAGACAAAAACAAAGTGTTGTGCTATTGCGTGGGCTCTTCGCGCAAACAAGATAGACCGCTCTCGATGACGATCAAAAGTCCGTCCGCCTTCGGCAAATCGGAATTGCTCAAGACAGTCGCCACACTTCTACCACCCGAAGATGTCCTGGAATTTACGCGGCTCACACCACAAGCCTTGGCATATCTGCCCCAAGATGCCCTGAGGCATAAACTCTTGATTGTCATGGAGCGCAATGGCGCAGAAGCGAGCGACTATAACATCCGCATCATCCAGTCGGAAGAAAAAATCAAGATTGCGTACCCAGTCAAAGACCCTGAGACCGGTGAGATGCATACGGTAGAACGTGAAGTCAATGGTCCCTTGGCGTACGCCGAAACGACGACGAACCCAACGATCCACGCCGAAAATGCAACCCGCGTCTTTGAGCTCTACCTGGATGGCACAGCTGAGCAGACTCGTCGCATCCACGAACGGCAACGCCAAAACGCGACGCTCGCCGGCGTGCGCGCGAACCTGGGACGTGATGCGATTATTCGTCGTCACCAAAATGCACAGCGCTTATTGCAATCGATCCTGGTCGTCATTCCTTACGCTAAGCTCATTCAATTCCCAGTGGAAAATCCACGCGCTCGGCGCGACTTGCCTCGTTTCATGGAGACGATCAAGATAATCGCCTTTTTGCGCCAATACCAGAAAGACCGCAAACAGGAAATCGATCCGGGGACTGGCCAGGTATTGGAATACATCGAAGCCGACCTGGAAGATTACGCAACCGCGTTTCGATACGCAGGACCAGCCATCGCGCAGGGACTTGACGAACTACCCAAGCACAGCCGCGATTTGTTGGACAAGATTATCAAGATGGTCAACGAAAGTATTTCGCCGGATGTGAATGGCGACAAGTTGTTCACACGCCGGGACATTCGTCAACAATGTCGAGTCACCGACAAGTTTGTCAAGGATTATGTGGTGCCGCTGGAAGACGAGGAATATTTGGAGATTGTCATCGGTGGGACGGGTAAGGGGAAAAAGATCATCTACAAGCTCTCTCCGAATGTATTGAGTCAAACGGATGAGCAAACTGTGGTCAAGGGGCTGACCACTCCAGAGGAGTTGACTGAGGCAATCAGATCAGCAGGTTCGACCGTTTGAAGAGGGCTTGGCTCGATGTCGCACTCGTCCAAAAGAAGTGACGCGAACAGATCCAAGTTTGACAGCAAACGCTTGGTGTCAGCGCGTTGCAAGTAGTACGACTAGGACCGACACGTATACGAGCGGTGTGTGTGACAACAAGAAAGCAACCTATCTGCGTGGATCCCACCCAACTCCAGTTTGCACACACACGTCATTTGATTTTGAGAGTACTAGTCGTACTTCTTTTCTTCGCAACTGCGGAGATTCAGGAATGGTTTGTTGTTTCTCGCAATTTGCCACGCGTGGTCTGTTACGCCGTAATTGGTGAAGGGCAATCTAAAGATCGGCAACCGAGGCGCATGAGTTTCTGTCACGCATCCTTCAGCAGCGGCTGACGCCGGGGACGAAGAACACAGTAACGGCGAATATGCGCCATTGAAGATCACATACGCGGTGGGATTTAGCAACATTCCATTTCACAAAAGAACGCCGCACAACGAACTTTGTGCTTGCTTCTATCGGAGAAAAAAATTGAAAAAAAGATCAAAGAATGAAACCAAACTACCAATCAAAGCAATTCAAGCGCCGCAAGCATCCCCAGTAGTTGCTCATGCTAAGAACGAGCTAACGGAGGATGAGCGTCGGCGGCGGGCGATCTTGCTCGCCAATATTTACGAATTAATCCTAAGTTGGGATGATCCAACAGAAACCCCCAACAACGAGAATGAGCCTGCTCCATCTGAAGAATCGTAAAGCAAACCAGGACGATCAATCGGAAGAGCTACCCTTAACAACTGAATAGCGCTTTTCTTGCACTAGCCTGGCAAATGAGGTAGAATCAAATCAATGTGGGAGGCAAAGCGTCATGGCAGACGAATGGATCACAGTTCGGGAAGCAGCTCGATTGTCCGGGTATCATATTGAACACATCCGGCGACTCACCCGAACAAGAGAAGTTAAGGCTCGCAAGTTCGCGACAGTGTGGCAAGTCAATCGCCAATCATTGCTTGAATACTTAACCAAGGTCAAAGAACTGGGCGACCGACGCGGTCCAAAACCTGCTTGACTCTGGCTGATAATCATGATATAATTGTTGTGATAGTCAACATTTGAATCTCTAAATCGTGCCGCGCAAGTGCAGCGAACACTTACACGGCACTAACCCAACCTACCGAGCAGTCCGGCGGGCGGGCTAACCCTATTTTATCATAAACAGGGGCAACCTGCTAGTACGGCAGGTTGCCCTTTTTGTCTTTCTCACGCGGTAGGGGACTCGTTGAGGTGATGATCAAAGGATACTCAAATCAAGACAAGCTGAACTAACCAACCGATCTTGAATCAAGAGAATATCTCTGTGAGGCAAAAATGAAAAAACCATCACCCAACACCTTTGATCTAACCCAGGCTCCCTACACGACTTATGGAGTTGGGCCCAAACGCAGAAATCCGAAACGATGCATTCGTTGTGCTCAACGCATCAGACCTGGCGAGGCATGGCAAAAAGACGCGAGCGCGATCGATCCAGCTGGACACGGACGCATTGTAATAATTCAGCACTCGTCCCACTGTCCCAACAAGAAAGGTCAAACTCGAGTTCGCAAAACGTCAGCAGGAGGCAGGCATCGACGATCCTGACATGATCCTCGATGCCTCCGACGGCGAAAAACCGTTGCAACCATCCGCGCTGGGCCTGAGCGCGCAGATGAGATAGCGGGCAAAAGCTAACAACCGAACAAGCGCTACTTCAGTTAATAAGCACATCAATATCACTTGAACTAACCGCAAAAAAGAAACCTGAATGGAATCTACTACTTGAACCAGCGAGATTCAACAATCGTTTAGTAACAACAACATTCACCACACACCTATGCGGACAGGACACAGATAACCCCGGGGGCAGTCACCAATCAGGAATTGCCCCCGCAACTGAGATGAGGATTTGGTAATGATCAAGCGAGCAATCTTATATGCGCGCGTATCCACAGATGAACAAGCGGAAAAGGGTTACAGTCTCACAACCCAGTTAGCTGCCATGCGTGAATATGCCAAACATCGCCATTTCCAAGTTGTCTTGGAACTAGCTGACGATTGTTCTGGTAGTATTCCGATTCGCGACCGCCCTCAGGGCAAGAAAATCTATGACTACATTGATCGTAAAGAAGCCGATGCGGTTCTCCTGTTTACGAATGACCGCACCGCGCGGGATGACTTAGTTTTGGAATATCTTTTATTCAAGTCTTTCCTGTACGACCGCGGCGTTGAGCTACATTACACAGACACTGGGCTCGATCCCTACACCATGGAAGGAAACCTCGTCGGTTATCTGCGTGCCCATCAGGCTACTGCTGAAAAAAATAAAATTCGTGAAAGAACGTGCCGGGGTCGTAACAGCAAAGCAATGGAAGGTAACGTGGGAATGACCGGTGTCGTGCCATATGGAATTCGCAAGGTAGGAGCAAAAAAGGATGCCCAATGGCAATGGGACCCAGACACCATCCAGGTGGTCCGGTGGATTTTCGAGTGGTATCACCATGAACGGTTATCCTTGGGCGCGATTGGCGTCCGTTTGGAAAAAAGGGGAATCAAACCTCCCATGAGTAATCGGAGTGGCAAACCGTACTGGTACGCTCAAACCATCAGGTCAATCCTACAAAATGAAGTTTGGGCAGGAGTTACGTATTGGGGAAAATCACGTGTGGTCGGCCACAAGCAGGTCAAGCAACCCCGCGATCAATGGACTGCGATACCTGTCCCTCACTTGGCCATTGTCAGTCATGAGGTTTTCAACGCCATTCAAGTGCGTCTTCAGGAAGGTATTTTGATGTCGCGTCGGCGCGCCCGATGGGATTATCTATTGACTGGTTTTTCCCGTTGCGGTGTATGTGGTAGAGCAGTCGCTGGAGGACGTAGCGGAGCTATTAGTGAGCGGCATCCCAATTATTGGTATTTCTATCGATGTACCTCGCATACTGTCCCAGAACGCGAATCCTGTCCGCAATATAATATTTGCTTTTCTGCCGAGAGAACGCACAACGTTGTCTGGCATTGGATCGAGGGGCTTGTCGCCGATGATGCAGCTCTTGACGTGGGACTAGAGGAAATGGCAAAGCGAAGAGGCAACGAAACACACTCTCTGGAAGAACGTCAAGCCCGAGTCATTAGCCGTTTGGCAGAAACGAAGAAAAGCATCGACCGGCTTACAGCACGGATTGCAGAAGAAAACGATGACGACGTTTTAGCGTCGTTTGAGAATCAGCTAAGTCAGATCAAAGCGCAACGCGCGGGATTACAACAGGAAAAAGAGAAACTTGAAAAGAGTATTAACGAAATTGATGTAACCCCAGAGTTGAAAGATCGCATTCGGACCAAAGCAGCGAAAATTCGGGCTCGCCTCAACTGTCCAAATGGCAAGGACAGACGAGAACTATTCCGAGATTTGCGCTTGAAATTAAAATTCTACTATAACAAAGATACAGGGGAACGTACCGTTGAGGCAAGCTGCGAGCTTTGTCCTGACCCGGAACCTTTGTCCTTGGATGCAGACAACAAGCAAAAGACTAGCACGATTGTGTTGCGTTCTTGTTGATGAGAACATCTTCGTCGCCGAAGATGACCGTCGGTCGCAAAATCGCAAACGACAGACCGGATTCGATCAGTGCGTTTTCGAGCTTGGCTTTGCCGCTGAAATATTCCAGCGGCGAATCTTCCGACGGATTCGTAATGCTGACGTGAACGACGCGCTCGACGCCTGCGCGCTTTGCTGCGTCGAACAATTTTTTCGTGTTCTCAACCGCCGCCGAATGTTGAAAATCGCGTTTATAATTAAACCGCACCCAGTAGGTATTGTAAAGCACGGTCGCACCACGCAACGACTCAACCAGTCGGTTTGGGTTATCAAAGTTGAATGGATGTGCTTCGACTTGCCCGCCAAATGGATTCGAGCGATTGACGGAATTAGTCAGCGTGCGAACGCGATGCCCTTCATCCTGCAATTGCTTGGCGATGTATTTGCCGGAATAACCGAATGCACCGGTAACGACATGCAGTTGTTGATCCATAAGTTATCCTCACTAAAAACGCAGCCGACGACGCAACGCGGAGATGATGACCCAAAGCAATGCGGCAACGACGAACACACCGAGATACAGCTCCAAACCACTCCACGGCGCGTACTGAAAATAGACAATCTCGACGATTGCCACAACCGTGTACCAAAACGCTCCCTTGAACCAACGCCAGAGCATTCTCATGTTGTTTCCGATCAAGCAGGCGACACGTATAGCGTCGAACGCCATAGAGACCGCTATGTTTAACGCACTACCAATGGAAGATATATTCGGCGCCACTCAATGCATTGACCAAATCTAGGGATTGTGTTTCCCATACCTGTTTGATAATGTAATGTCACAGGTGCATGAGGCGGTGCCGTATAACCCGACAGTCCATAAGCGACATCATTCAGCCCGTCGCCATTCAGATCATCTACAATAACTTGACCGGGGCCTACATTCGCGGCAGCAATTTGGAGTATGGGATTGCGACCATTAAATTTCCAAATCGCCAAATGATAGTACTGCTGATCCGTCGCAATCAATTCCAAGTCTTCATCGTCACCAATGTCACCTATTGCAACATCTTTCATATTTCCGATGCCGCTGAGCATAGTGGTAGTAAACGCACGTCCCCAAGTAACCGCCACTTGATCAGTCCCCATACCAGGGACGGCTATATCTAATATGCCATCTTTGTCTAAGTCTCCAAGGGAGACATTTTCGGAAACATTGTTAGGCGCATTCAAAATTCGGAGTTGCATTTGGGGCGATTCCCAAACGTACAATAGATTACGGTAGCCATCAACCGCAACCAAGTCAGAAAGCCTATCGCCATTAACATCGCCAACTGCAGGCTCTTCCATCATGTCAAAGGAGCCAGGCGGCACCGAAAAAAGCTGTAGATCACTAAAGCCCATTGGCGTTTGATAAGCAACAAATACATGGTTCCCTGCTCCCCAAAGCAAATCGGTATGTCCATCTTGATTTAGATCTCCTATGGCGCCCCGAGCGGCTGCGTTTAGTTGAATTCGGGTGAAAACACCGTATTCGTTGGTTTGGAGAAAAATAGCGGTGATCCCATTTAGGACATCAACTGCGACTATATCATTTAAGCAATCCCCATTCATATCTGCAATGAATACATCACTTATGCCATTTGTTGCGCCTCCCTGCGTTACATCCCACAAAGCGACTAGTTCCAGTTGATGTGTTGTTGTCGACTGATGCAAAATTGCGATATAACCATCGTAATAAGAACTCGAGACCAGGTCTTTAAAACCGTCATTCTCCAAATCGCCTGCTGCAACGAAATTAGATTGAGTCAGAAAAGTATCGTAGACCGCATAAGTGCCAGAGATGCTTCCAATGGGCATGCGAATAGAATCCCCATGACCTTTCAACGAGTCAAGATCACGCAGAAAGAAATGCGGAAAAAACTTGATATTGTCATTTGATGATGTTCTTGTGGGCGAACGATCAAATTGTCCGTAGCGAAATACTGTTCTCGTTAATTGAAAAGTCACCTCGCCCATTCCTTGAGCAAGAGACCGGGAAAGCAACACAAAGAAACAAATTAGTGAAAGAGATATGGCGAGAGTGAATTTCGGCATTGGGTTCTCCTTCGGACTTTCTCAAGCAATAGTCACACTCAAAGTTTCTTGTTTGTCTTTGTTTCAAAACATCGTAATAGACTTTACATGCTTGATTTGCAAGAACCGCTCGAAGCGTTTATTTTGACTCAAGAGCTTTTGCGCCCACGCTTCACCTTCGCCGGCAAGGACTTGCAGTACTCCATTCCTTTCATCAGCCACATGTGCAAAAGCTTGGGAGAATTTCGCACATACTTCGGAACCAACACATAGCCGCGCATCGGTCGTCCGGGCATTGGCTCGAAGAGTGGCGTACCATATTCTTTGCGAATCGCCGCTCGATCTTCGTCGGACAAGCGCAGAAACATTTCCTCTTGGAAGAGTCCCGTAAACATGTTCCCATTCACGAATGCGGCGGGATAGCCAAACATCTTGCGCATCTCCGCCATCGGAAAATCTTTCATCGCTCTTTCAAACAAGCTCACCATTTCCTCAGGCGCTTTGGTGAACGCGGGCATCGCACGTTTGGGCTTTTCACTTTTGGCTTTTATCTTTTGGCTTGGCATTCTTCTTCTTTCCATGGGCGACGGCACGCTTCATCAATCGAGCCAATGCAGGACGTTTCAAATCTTCTGATTCGCGAATATTCACATGGCGTAGTTTCTTGCCCGCCCCTTCGAGTACATTATCCGGATCGGCTAATTCCGTGCCGCTGAGAAAATATAATTGAACGTATGCCTTCAGGGGATTGATCGCAAAAATCGCGTCGCGCGATTTCTCACTCAACCCATACCACGTATTCGCCCAACCCCAATAGGTTTTCTCGTAAGCATCGGGCAATACATCAAGCACGAGCGCGCGCGTCTTTTTGCCTAACGCCCGAACATTGGGACCATACTTGGAAAACAATTTTTCGAAATCCGCTTTTGATTCCCTAGTTGCCATTTCGGATACCTTTCTAGCTCACAAGGGACATGAAAATTACGAAAGCAAGTCAGAAATCAGAAATCAGAAATCGAAAATTAGAACATTCCCGCGCCGCGATACTCGCCAAATTCTTTGCGCAACGTGTCGCAAATCTCGCCAATCGTCGCATATGCTTCGACACAATTGAGAATCGCATGCATCAGATTCGACGTACCGCGCGCGGCATCGGTTAGCGCATTGAGCGCATTTTGCACGCGCAGATTATCCCGTCGATTACGCAACGCGCGCAGCCGAGCCACTTGGTCATTGCGCACGCGCGGATCGACACGCAGCATCTTGCCTTGGTACGGCGTCGTCGATGTATACTCATTCACGCCGACCACGATTCGTTCTTTCGATTCGACCTCGCGTTGGAATTTCCAGGACGACTCTTGAATCTCGCGCGTGATATAGCCCGCTTCAATCGCGCGTAGCCCGCCGCCCATCTTTTCGATCTTGTCGAGATATTCCACCGCACGCTTTTCGATCTCGTCGGTCAGCGTTTCGATATAGTACGAACCCGCGACCGGATCAATCGTATTCGCAACACCTGATTCATGCGCGATGATTTGCTGTGTGCGCAGCGCGACCTGTACCGATTCTTCGGTTGGCAGCGCGAGCGCTTCATCGTACGAATTCGTATGGAGCGATTGCGTGCCGCCGAGCACTGCCGCGAGCGCTTCAATCGCCGTGCGGACGATGTTATTTTGCGGCTGTTGCGCCGTGAGCGACACGCCCGCCGTCTGCGTGTGAAAGCGCAGCATCATCGACGATGGTTTCTTTGCGCCGAATCTTTCCTTGGCGATGCGCGCCCACAAGCGGCGGGCTGCGCGGAATTTGGCGATCTCTTCTAGAAAATCGAGTTGCGCGACGAAGAAGAAGGATAGTTGCGACGCGAATTCGTCGAACGCAAGTCCGCGTGCCAGCGTCGAATTCACGTACTCGATGGCATTCGCAAACGTGAACGCAACTTCTTGCACCGCGGTCGAGCCAGCTTCGCGAATGTGATAACCGCTGATTGAAATCGGATTCCAGTTAGGCAACTCGCGCGCGCAAAATTCGATAATGTCGGTTGCGAGTCGCATCGACGGTGCTGGCGGAAAAATGTACGTGCCGCGCGCAATGTATTCTTTAAGGATATCGTTCTGCACCGTACCCCGCAATTGTTTTGCATCGACACCTTGTTTCTTTGCAACAGCAACGTACAGCGCCAGCAAAATCGACGCCGTCGCGTTGATCGTCATCGACGTAGAAACTTTGCCGAGCGGAATCCCATCGAACAATCGCGCCATGTCGTCGAGCGACGAGATGGCGACGCCGACTTTGCCCACTTCGCCTTCTGCCATCGCGGCGTCGGAATCGTAACCAGTTTGCGTCGGCAAATCAAAGGCAACCGACAAGCCCGTTTGTCCTTGGGCAAGCAAATATTTATAGCGCGCGTTCGATTCGTCGGCGCTAGCATAACCGGCGTACTGGCGCATTGTCCAAAAACGCCCACGATACATCGTGGGCTGGATTCCGCGCGTAAAGGGATTTTCACCTGGCATCCCTAGTTGCGCGTTATATTCTTTTTGCGAACTATACTCTGGTGCGTAGATTCGTTTCGCTTCGATGCCAGAGAGCGTTTCAAATTTCGATTTGCGTTCTTGAGTGGTCAACGTCAACCTCCCTATTGCTATATCGTATGGCTCAAATCATTTACTTGAATTCACCTAAATCGCGATAACTATTTTTCACTTGTCCGGCATCAATGGTGTTCAACAATTTGAGGACACGACGCAACAATTCTCCCAGCGGCAGTTGTTGAGAAATGATGATCCCGTAATGCTCTTTGCCAGCACGCCAATACTCATTCATAAGTGGCATAAAGTGCTGGCTGTTATGAGTCAAGATTGCGCGATGCTGGGCAATCGCATATTCCATTTGTGCGTGGTCATCGAGTTCAGCATTGCCTACTTCTTTCGCCGAGACCGCATCGAAACCGTTATCACGTATTGCACTTGCCAATTTTTTTGAAACATCTGCATCCAAGTATAATGCTATGAAGAGACGGGCGGTTGCCATCCTCGCTCCCGTGCTGCCTGATTCTCTGCGATGTATTGGTCTATCTCATCTTGATGATCGTGATAATAACTTAGTGCATCATAAACTTCGGCGAGAGTCAGAACCCCATCATATTCGTCAACGAGTTGCTCCGGATTTACGTTTTGTTTTGTCAATACAACAATCGTCTGCACAGTCACACTTTTGCCCCGAACAATGGGTTGCCCGCCCTGAACACCTTCCACGCGAATAATATGTGGATGTTCGGTCTCGAATATCGGATGACCATAACCCTCCGTCATCCGATTCACTTTGTACTCAACTGCCCGCACCTGTTCCTTCAGCTCCTTCAACTCCCGAACGATTTCCTGCATCTCATTTTTCGTTTCCATGTTGTCCTCTCGCCCAACCCACCAACCGATCCACGATCGCACTATTTCACATACACATACACATCGCAACCGCTCGTGTTGCCGCCGCGATCTTTCGACCACAGGCGCAAGGAGTACCAACCACTCGTGACCTTTGTCGTATCCCATGTTCCGAGCACACTATCAATCATGGGCGTGTCGAAGGGCTGGAAATATTTCACTTCAATGGGATAGTTCTTGCCGCTCGGACTCGTCGGCGAAAGCGGCGCTTCGCTATCGGCAGCGTTATCCATCGCATCGCGCACAATATCGGGACGATAGTACAGCGAATATCGATAGGGTTGCGCAAACGGTCGCACGGAGACCGTACCTTTGACCGATACCTTGCCGCTAATCGCGCTGCCATTCGTTGGGAAACTGATCGTGGTGTATTGTGATTCCGGACACATCGGGCTATCGATGGATGCAGATGGCGTGGGTGGCAAAGCCGTTGGGACTCTTGTAGGCGCTGTAGGTTCTGATGATTTTGAAACCGCTGTCGCCGAAACTTTGGTCGGAGTTGGATTGATTAACTCGATACCCGCCACACCAGGAATTGGTGTGCCGCTCACAAAAAAGATGCCGAGCATAGCCAGCAAGACGCTTACTCCCACCAGCGTAAAGATCACGATTGGATTATCGTGCAGCCAAGCGGGGGGCATAAGTCCTTTTTTGGCATTTGCAGTAACAGTTTTGGGAACAGCTCTAGATGTACCCGTCGCACGTTGCGCAACTCGGTTCCCGCCAACGCCCATGCCGCGAATCAAAAGTTTTTTCAATCCCTCCGGATAATTATCCGAAAAATCGACGTAGGCGATTGGACGCAAAATCGCGGGAACCTTGTCAGAGCAATGATCGATCAAAACGGGAATGATGCGTGGACGCCCCATACGACCGCGCGTATTCCGCAACTGAATCGCCGCGCCAAGTTCCCATTCGCACCACGGCGAAGTAAACGCCGCCTCTGACAGAATCGGAATGTACACATCGCAATCTTCCAAGCCCTGACTGATGCGCGAGGGAATGTTGTCACCAGGCTGAATGGAATAGACATCGAAAAATCCATGCAGCCCTTTGGCTTTTAGATCATCTGTCAGCCGCTTGGCAAATTTGTTGTCCCGCCACGAATGAGTGATGAAAAACTTTGGGTAATTTGCAGCTGCCACCTTGCACCTCTTATCTAAACCAATTTACTTGACGATGAGCAAGACCTGCCCCTGATCTACCTTATCGCCCGGTTTCACGCGGATCTCTTTGACCGCGCCTGCTTTCGGCGTACGCAACTCGTTCTGCATCTTCATCGCTTCCAGAATTACCACGCCTTGCTTAACCACTACATGATCGCCTACATTCACTGACACTTCACGCACCAAACCCGGCATCGGCGCTTTGATGATGGCTTCGCCGGTGTGCGTCGATTGCGCTTTTTCCGCTTTCGCCATCTTGCGGGTTCGTTCGTCTTGCACGGTAACAATATGCAACTCGCCGCCGATCAATACGCGATATTCATCGCCACTCCGCTCGACCAACGTTTCCCAGGATGAATTATCGAGCAACAAGGAATAGAGCGAGCTTCCATCGATGGAACGAAAATCGACGTTGTGCGGTTCACCGTTCACGGTCAGCGCGTTATTCGCACCGATCTCGATTTCGTACGTTTTGTCGTTGATGATGGCGGTGTATTTCATCGTCCGAATCCTTCCATCGAGCCGAAGCGTTTCCAACCACCGCGCGCGCCACCGGCCGGTGGCGGAATGCTCAACGCATGTTGTCGTCGATCATGCGTGATAAGCGTCGCGACAATCGCCGCAACTTGCTCGCGCTGGTTCGTGCCGCCCTGCTCCATGATAAACCGATCATCCAAAAAGTTCGTGTCGAAGTGACCGCCGATGAAACTCGTGCTCTCCAACAACTTTTGATGAAACGGAATACTCGTCGATATTCCCAGGATTTTGTACTCACGAAGCGCGCGCTTCATGCGCATAATCGCCGCTGCGCGATCCGGTCCCCACACACACAGCTTGGCGATCAACGGATCGTAATACAACGATACTTCAAATCCTTCATACAATGCCGATTCAAGCCGCACACCGGGACCGGTCGGTTCGTGCAAACTAATGATTTTGCCCGTCGATGGAAGAAATCCGTTGTACGCATCTTCGGACGTGATACGACATTCGATGGACCAGCCACGCTGCTCCACATCTTCTTGGCGATAGCTCAGTGGTCGCCCTGACGCAATCCGCAATTGCTCTTTGACAATGTCAATGCCCGTCACCAATTCAGTCACCGGATGTTCGACTTGGAGACGCGTGTTCATTTCAAGGAAATAAAAATTGCGATCCTTGTCGAGCAAGAATTCAATCGTCCCGGCGTTGACATAGTTTGCCGATTTAGCCGCGGCAACCGCTGCCTTGCCCATCTTTTCGCGCAGCGTATCGTCGAGCGCAACCGACGGCGACTCTTCGACCAATTTTTGGTGGCGGCGCTGAATCGAGCATTCGCGTTCGCCCAAGTGAATTATATTGCCTCGCGTATCGGCAAGAACTTGAAATTCAATGTGGCGCGCCGGATTGACAATCCGTTCCATGTAGACAATGCCATTGCCAAACGCGGCTTCCGCTTCACTGCGTGCGCGCGCAATTGCCGCGGGCAAGTCCTCCGCTTTATCGACGCGGCGCATGCCTTTGCCACCGCCACCCGCAGTCGCTTTGATGAATAGCGGAAATCCAACCTTGCTTGCCGCGGCAATCATTTCATCGTCGCGTAATTCTTCGTACGTCCCAGGCACGACCGGCACGCCTTGCTTCGATACGGTTAGGCGTGATTGAATCTTGTCGCCCATCGATTGCATAGCATGTGGCGGCGGACCAATAAAGACGATGCCGGCTTCAGCGCACGCGCGCGCAAAGTGATCGTTTTCCGCGAGAAAGCCATACCCAGGATGAATCGCGTCCGCTTTGGCGCGAATCGCCACATCGATGATACGGTCAATGCGCAAATAGGACTCGCGCGCCGGTGCCGGACCGATGCAATACGCTTCGTCGGCGTAGCGCACGTGCAACGCATTGCGGTCCACCTCGGAATAAACAGCGATGGTTTGCAGTCCCAATTCGCGGCACGCGCGCAAAACGCGCACGGCGATCTCACCTCGATTAGCGACCAAGACCTTTTTGAACATTACAACCCCAGTCAACAATCAACAGTTAACAGTCAACAGTATAACCCTTCTACTGTTCACCGTTTACTGTTCACTTGGTTTTTACGATACTGATCTTATCCGAGCCGCGCGTGATCCTTTTGGCTCCGTTCTGGGTTACGACATAGGTATTTTCAATTCCGACGGTGCCGACATTTGCAAACGTTACTTTTGGCTCGACGGCGATGACCATGCCTGCCTCAAGCGGCATCCGTTGTCCCTTGGCAAGAAAAGGAAATTCGTCCAACTCCAAGCCGACGCCATGTCCGACAAAATTAATTCGATCCATTCCCAGCCCGCCAAAATTTTCTTCGTAACCTTGCTTGCAAGCCATGCTTAATGCCAATTGAAAAATCTCGTCACCTGTCACGCCTGGTTTTGCCGCATCGACTACCGCATGTTGAATTTCAAGCATCGCGTCATGCGCGCGCATCAACTTGTCCGATAATTTCCCAAGCGCAAAGATGCGCGTCTGATCGACAATATAGCCGTCCGTGACAAACACATAATCGAACAAGACCGGTTCGCTGCGCCGAATCTTGCGCTTGCTCGATCCTTGTGCGAACGCGGGACTCAAGCCCGGTCCACCCGTCGGCGATGAAAGATAGCTTGGCTCCGCCGCACTTTTGCCCGCCATCAAGTGACCGTAGAACATGTCATTGTTCCACAATCGAAACTTGACCGAGCCTTGATGCCCTGCTCCGCGCGCAACCGCTTCCAATTTGCCAGCCAACTCGATCTCGCTGATGCCTTCGACCAACAATTCGGGCATCGTGCGCATCGTCTTTTCGCCGATCTTGGCGGCGCGCCGCATTGCCGCGAGTTCGTATTCGGATTTGATCGCGCGCACCTTGCGAATACTTGGCGATATATCGACGAGTTCAACGCCGCTGAAAATTTCGCGATAGCTCAGATACGTGTTCGCAGGCAACACGTCGAGTTCCATGCCCATGCGCTTGGGCAACGCGTAACCGCGCTGTTGCAAAATCTTTAACACATCGCGCGGCGACGCAAATGGCACGACAGAATCCAACGCCGATTCAGTTCGCGCGCGCTGATAACTCTTGCGCGTCATCAAGATCGGAGCGCCGTCGCGCGGAATGTAAAGGTGCGATTGCTGGGTTGTGCCAGCGAAATAAAACAGATCGGCGTTCTGAATAATGAGCGCGCCGTCCAACTCACTCTCGGCGAACAATGCCTGGAATTTTGCAGTGCGAACATCCAATTCAGACTTTGGTGTGTAAGCCATGGTCTTGACCGCAGACCGACAACGGACGACCGCGCCGTTTTCAGTCAGCGGTCAGCCGTCAGCGGTCTTTGCTTTAAGAATCCTTCCAATTTTTCTTTCACCGCTTGCCATTCCGTATCGATAATACTATACATGACCGTGTCACGTATATAGCCAGTACGCGTAATCATGTGCTTGCGCAGAACGCCTTCCTTCACCGCCCCTAGTCTTTCAATCGCTTTTTGCGAACGCACGTTCCGCAAATCAGTCTTCAACTGAACACGCAGACAACCTAGGTTTTCAAAAGCGTGACGTAAGAGCAAGTACTTGCACTCGGTATTGATTGGCGTACGCCACGCGGAAGGTGTGACCCATGTCCCGCCAATTTCCAAGCCGCGGTTGCTGCGATGAATGTCCATGTAGCTCGTCGCGCCAATCGCGCAGCCATCGCTTTTGCGAATGATGATGAACCAAATGCGCGAGCCATTCGCCGTCTCGTCAATCGCTTGTTGAATCCACGCGTGCATCTCGGCTGGCGTTTGCCCCGGCGCGGTGGCAATGAATTCCCAAATCTCGCGCGGTTGAGCAGCTTTTACCAAATCGTTTTCGTATTTGAAATCCGGCGGAACAAGTCGAACGTGTGTGCCTTTTAATGTCACCGCCGATATTTGCATCGGCTCGATTGTCATTAGCTCATTTGTCATGTATCATTTACAGTGGAATATTGCCGTGCTTTTTCGGTGGATTGGTGTCGCGCTTGTTCTGAAGCATTTCCAAACCTGCAATCAACTTGGCACGCGTCTGATGCGGCTCGATTACGTCGTCCACGTAGCCGCGTCCTGCCGCGATGTACGGATTCGCAAAGTGGTCGCGGTACTCTTGCACCAACTTTTGCTTCATGGCATCGGGGTCGGCCGCGTTGGCAATTTCATCGCGCGAGAGAATGTTCACCGCACCGTCAGGACCCATCACCGCGATTTCCGCCGTGGGCCACGCATAGTTCAAATCGCCGCGAATGTGTTTGCTGCTCATAACGTCGTACGCGCCGCCGTACGCCTTGCGCGTGATGACGGTGATCTTGGGCACGGTCGCTTCGCAGTACGCGTAGAGCAATTTTGCGCCGTGCCGAATGATGCCGCCGTGTTCCTGAGTAATACCGGGCAGAAAACCTGGGACATCTTCAAACGTAATAATCGGAATGTTGAAGCAATCGCAAAAGCGCACAAAACGCGCGCCCTTGCTAGAGGAATTAATATCGAGCACACCCGCAAGCACGATTGGCTGCTGTGCGACGATACCAATGGCGCGCCCATTCAATCGCGCAAAGCCAACGACAATGTTCTGCGCGAAATGTTCGTGGACTTCGAGGAACTCACCGTCGTCGACAATGTGCTGGATAACTTCTTTGATGTCGTACGGCTTGTTCGATTCGTCCGGCACAAGCGAATCGAGGACTTGCTCGGCACGGAGCGGATCGTCGGTCGAGCGAATGATCGGCGCTTCTTCCATGTTATTCTGGGGAATGTACGACAACAATTTGCGAATCTGCGCGATGCACTGTTCTTCGTTATCGGTGGCGAAATGCGCGACGCCGCTCTTTTCGTTGTGAACGATTGCGCCGCCGAGTTGTTCGAACGTGACATCTTCGTGCGTCACGGTCTTGACCACATCGGGACCGGTCACGAACATGTAGCTCGTGTCCTTGACCATAAAAATAAAATCGGTCAGCGCGGGTGAATACACTGCGCCACCCGCGCATGGTCCCATGATCGCACTGATTTGCGGCACGACGCCGCTTGCCATCGTGTTGCGGAGAAAAATGTCGGCATAGCCGCCGAGACTGACGACACCTTCCTGAATGCGCGCCCCGCCCGAATCGTTCAAGCCGATGACGGGCGCACCATTTTTCATTGCGAGGTCGAGCAAGCGACAAACTTTTTCTGCGTTCGCTTCGCCGAGTGAACCACCGAACACTGTAAAGTCTTGCGAGAAAACGTAGACCAAACGTCCATTGATCGTGCCATATCCTGTGATGACACCGTCGCCGTAGTAGACCTGCTTGTCCGCACCAAAGCCGCTCGTTCGCGGTGTGACGAACATACCCAATTCTTGAAACGATCCTTCGTCCAAAAGCAAATCGACTCGTTCGCGTGCAGTCAGCTTTCCGCGCGCATGTTGCTGATCGATGCGCTTTTGACCACCGCCGAGTCGCGCTTCTTCACGTCGTCGTCGTAGTTCGAGAATCTTGGGATCAATGGACATTCAACTGCCTCGCGTTTGGATTTTCATGCATCCATTACATGTTTATTCATATCGACGGATATTGATCTCGTATTTGTTGCTATCGAAATCGATTGAGATCTCGCTCTCTGAGTTCTCTACGAGTTCGATTGGAATAACAATTGAGCCGCCACCCGTTTTGAAAACGTACAATCGGTGATTAGGTCCATCATTCAACTCGTGCAATTGTTGAGCTACCGCTATGGGAATTTCAAAGAGAAACCTTCCATCATCTCGAACTTGATAACCAGGAGCGCCTTGATAACCATCCAAGCTTATAAATCCCTGGACTGGACGGTCAGTACATTTCAAAATACCTTTGAGAACAGTCTCTCCTGATTCATCTTCCATTCTCTATACACCGACTGAAACGAATTGACTTCCAGCTTACAAACTTATTTCGCATCCAACGCCGCACGGGCAATCACGGTTCGCTGAATTTCGCTAGTACCCTCATATATCGTCGTTATTCTGGCGTCGCGGAAGTATCGCTCGACCGGCAATTCTTTGCTGTAACCTGCGCCACCGTGAACTTGAATCGCTTTTGATGTGACCCACTCGGCGGTCTCGCTCGCGTAGAGTTTTGCCATCGCCGCTTCGCGCGTGAATTTTTCGTGATTGGATTTCTTCAGCGCGGCGTTGTAAATCAGCAAGCGCGAAGCTTCGATGCGAACGGACATGTCGGCGATCATCCATTGAATCGCTTGGAACTCACCGATCTTGCTGCCGAACGCTTCGCGCTCTTTGGCGTACGCGACGCTCGCTTCGTACGCCGCTTCGGCAATGCCAAGGGCTTGCGCCGCAATGCCGATGCGCCCGGCATCGAGCACGCTCATCGCAATCTTAAACCCGTCACCTTCTTTTCCGATACGATGAAATGACGGCACCTGGTAATTATCGTACGTCGTTTCGCACGTTGCGCTCGCACGGATGCCGAGCTTGGGTTCTTTTTTGCCGCGTTCAAAACCGGGCAGAGTTGTATCGACGATAAAACAAGCGGTGCCGCGATGCTTTAATTCTGGTTGAGTCGCAACGAACAGCACGATAAAATCCGCAACGGGACCACTGGTGATCCACGACTTGCGACCGTTGATGACGTACTTGTCGCCTTGCACGCTTAGCGCAGCGCGCGCTTTCATATTGCCTGCGTCGCTGCCCGACTGTGGTTCGGTGAGCGAGAACGCGCCGATCTTTTTACCCGACGCGCAGGGCTCGAGGAATGCTTTCTTTTGCTCTTCGGTGGCAAAGTGTGTGAGTCCGTAGCAGTAGAGCGAATTGTTGACGCTCATAATCACCGCGTGTGATGCACACACCTTGGCAATTTCTTCGATGGCGAGAACGTAACTCAATGTGTCTAGTCCTGCGCCGCCGTATTCTTGTGGCACTTCGATGCCCATCAAGCCGAGCGCGCCCATCTTCTTCACGGTCTCGTACGGAAACTCGCCGGTCTCGTCGATCTTGGCTGCAATCGGCGCAATCTCATTCTGCGCGAAATCGCGTGCCAAATCGCGAATTGCTTTTTGTTCTTCGTTAAGTGTGAAATCCATGATTGATTCTCCGTCGAATCAAGAATTTATTGGACGCTGACAAACGCAGATGAACGCTGATAAAATAAAATTTCTATCCGCGTTAGTCCGCGGTACTCCGCGTCCCATTTCTATGGCGTCTCAATTGCCATGGCAACGGCTTCCCCACCGCCGAGGCACAACGATGCGACGCCACGCTTCAATCCGCGATCGTGCAACGCGTAGATCAGGGTAACGAGAATGCGTGAGCCGCTTGCACCAATCGGATGGCCCATCGCGACCGCGCCGCCGTGCACGTTGACCTTGTTCCAATCGATGCCAAGCTCTTGACCATCGGCAAGGGCTTGCGATGCGAACGCTTCATTGATTTCAAAGAGATCAACTTCGCCGAGCTTCCACCCAGCTTTGTCGAGCGCTTTGCGAACGGCGTAAATCGGCGCCCAGAAAATATGCTTGGCGTCAGTGCCCGCTTGCGCGTACGAAACAACGCGCGCCAAGGGTTTCAATCCATCGCGGGCGGCCACATCATCGCCGACAAGTACGACCGCGGCTGCACCATCGCTGAGTGGAGGCGCATTGCCTGCGGTGACGGACCCACCTTCTTCGAAGGCGGATTTTAATTTGGATAGAGCTTCAATCGATGTGTCGGCGCGAGGGGTTTCGTCAGTATCGAAAAGCACGACACCTTTTTTCGATGGAATCGATACGGGGGTGATTTCGGCTTTGAACTTGCCAGCTTGAATCGCGGCAATCGCTTTTTGATGACTCTTGAGGGAGAACTCGTCTTGCATGCCGCGCGTGATGCCGCATTCGCGCGCGATAAATTCAGCAGCGCGTCCCATGTGCCAATTCTCGAACGCGCACCACAAACCATCGTGGACGACTGCGTCGACCATTTCGCCATTGCCCATGCGATAACCAAATCGCGCGTTCTGCAAGAGGTACGGCGCGCGATTCATATTTTCCATGCCGCCTGCGACCAACACATCGGCATCGCCCGCGCGAATCATCGAACTGGCGAGCATCGCCGCTTTGAGACCAGAGCCGCAGACTTTGCCGACCTGGGTCGCGCTGATCGTATCTTTCAAACCCGCTTTGAGTGCCGCTTGTCGCGCCGGCGCTTGTCCCAGTCCCGCGCCGACGACATTGCCCATGATCACTTCTTCGATTTTTTCGAGCGCGATACCGGATCGTTTGACCGCTTCGCGTACGGCAACGGCACCCAGTTCGGGCGCAGGAATATTCGATAATGTGCCTTGAAATTTGCCGATGGGCGTGCGTGCCCCACCAACAATAAAAACCTCACGACGTTGTGTGGCCACCTTTCCCTCCTCATTTAGATGTTGGAAGTTATAAATTGGACGTTAAAAGCTGGACGCCGATTGAAGTTCTACCACCTAACTTCCGATTTCCAATTATTTCTATTTTACCAAAAAAAGCACAGTTTGGCGAATGTCACGCGTTTGTCTCGGTTTTCTGTCGCCAGAACAGCACAGAACCGATAAAACGCATGACTCCGCCGACGATGAGAATCGCATGGATGCCGAAAACATCCGTCAATGCAGTCGAAATTAGGGGAGCGATGAAGGCGGCAATATTGACCAAGGTGTTATACGCGGCAATGTGACTCGCCCGATGTTTTTCGGGGCTGACTTCGAGCAATCGATTAAAGAACGTGAGACCAAAGCCAGAACTGACTACGCCGCCTAAAAATTGAACCAGGATCAACCATTCCACCCTGGGCGAAAGCGCGGTAACGAGCGGATAGAGCGCCATTCCAAACGTCGAGAGCACAATGGCGTAATGCGTACCCCGGCGCATGGTCAAGCGCCCCCACAGTGGGTAGAAAATGATCGTCGTCGCGCTACCCACCATGTTGAGCAATCCGACCCAGCCATCGCTCGCGTTGATGACGCGCACCCAATAGATCGAATAGAGTGGTATGGGAAACGCCATACCCCAATAAAAAATGAAAGCAAAAACTGTAAATTTGGCGTACGCTGGAGTCGCGCGAAACATTTCGACAAAGCTGCGCAAATTACGCGGAGCTTCGTCAGCATGAGCTTTGGTCGGCGTCGATTTTTGCGGCAAGCGGATACGCGTGAGATAGTACAGACTCATCATCGATCCCGCAAACGCGATGACGAAAAGAATCTGATAGTTGATTGGAAATAAAATATTGTCGAGCAGTTTGCCGCCGAGAAATGCCGCCAGCGTCGATGTGATCCCAATCCAAACATTGCGAACGCTGACGACGTGCGCCCGTTTGTCGGGTGCCACAGCTTGCGCAAACATCGTCGTGAATGCGACGTTTGCAATCGCGCCAGGAACGGTCAACAGCGCAACCATCGCGACGATCACATCGGCTCGATTCGCCGCAAAGAAGACTGGAATCAAGGCGATGCTCAAATACCCAAGTCGATTTAGTCCGCCGCTGATGAGTGTCGGCGTGAGTGGTTCCTTTTGACTCTCGACGATGCGACTGCCGGGGATGGACGCAAAAATCGAGATAAGTGCGGGCAGCGCGGAAAGCAAACCCACATGCATGTCACTGCCACCCGCGCGAATGGCAAACACCGAAAGAAACGAGTTGGCAATTCCAGACAAAATGCCGAACCAGGCAATATCGCCGTACAGGTTCCAAGCGTTTTGTGATTCGAGCGAAGTGCGCGGCTTGAAAGTCTCACGCACAAGAGTTTTTAGTTGGTAAGTTAATTGCATTTCGATCCTGGCATTAAGCGGGGCGATGGATCACATCGCCCCAACTGGAAAATCTATTTTTTTACGGATTGGGTATGTCAGGTTGAGCGGAGCGAAACATCTCGATTCTCGAACAACGAGACCCTCCGCTGCGCCAAGGGTGACATTGCTGAAAAGTTGTCAACTCAGCGTTTTCGTTTTTTTCTTACAGCCCGTCGCACTTGCTTCAACGCCTCCGCCAAACTATCGAATGTTTCGGGCAGCATCTCTGGGATCTTGCGAACGTCGGCGGTCACCGCCATAAAATCCGTATCGCCACCCCAGCGCGGGACAACGTGAATGTGAATATGCTCTTCGACACCTGCGCCCGCTACCTTGCCCAGATTCATGCCGACGTTAAATCCTTGCGGATTCGCGACAAGCCGCAGCGCGCGAATGCTATCGCCGACGAGCAGCATCATCTCTTTGAGCGTTGCACCATCAAGCAATTCCAAATTGCTCGTGTGTTGGTACGGCATGACCATGATGTGACCATTCGTGTACGGATAGAGGTTCAGCGCGATAAAAGAATGCCGCCCGCGAAACAACACCAGATTGTCGCGGTCGTGTTCGCGCGCTGCTTTGATTTTTGCGCAAAAGACGCAGCCATTCGGTTTGTCTTTGGGCGCTTTGATGTACGCCATGCGCCAGGGAGTCCAGAGTCGTTTCATGGTATCATGCCTCAGGTACAAGTCGCAGGTTTGGGGTCATTGGTCGCAGGCAGCAAGTTGCAACATGCGGCATATAACTTGCAACTTGACCGCGCGCAGTGTAGCACCGATAACATTGCGAGTCAAGATTTTTCTGATATAATGACAATCACCAATTACCAATAACAAATGAACAAATGACAAACGATGAAATTTCTGTCGACGTAATTGCAGAGGGATTGCAAACGCAACTCCTGGGTCAGCGCATCGTGTATTATGAACGCATCGGCTCGACGAACGACGTGGCGAAGCAACTTGCGGACGCAGGCGAAGCCGAAGGCACGCTCGTCATCGCCGATGAGCAGACCGCCGGGCGGGGGCGACTCAAGCGAACGTGGATCGCCCCGCCGCGTTCGTCGATTCTGATGTCGCTGGTGCTGCGCCCTGAACTGGCACCAGCTCAAGCAACGCGCGTAACGATGGCGGTCGCGCTCGGCGCATGCGATGCGATTCGCGCCGAAACTAATTTGAACGCGCAAATCAAATGGCCCAATGATATTTTGATCGATGGGAAAAAGTGCGCAGGGATTCTATCCGAATCAGGAATCATCGGAGACAAACTCGAATACGTCGTTCCTGGCTTGGGCGTCAACGTCAATTTTGCGATTTCGGATATTGTCACACCTGCCCTGGCAGGCGGTGCCAGGGTTTCGAGCGAGCGCACCAAGCGAGAAATCTCGCAGCACATGGTGGAGATTTCTCGCTCCACTCGAAATGACATAGCGGGGATAAAGGACGCCACGACCATCGCCGACGAGTTGGGCAAACCATTTCCACGCGTTCAACTCGTCCAAGCAATCTTGCGCTCTATCGAAAAAAATTATGTGCGTTTACGTGCCGGCGAGGACTTGCGCAAGGAATTTGCGAATCGATTGGTTACGCTGCGGCAAAAATTGAATGCGCAGACACCCTGGGGAATCGAAAAAGGAATCGCCGAAGATATAGATAACGACGGCGCGTTGCTATTACGCCGCGCCGATGGTTCGCTCGTTCGGTTGGTTGCTGGAGAGGTCACGTTATCGACAAGACCCTAAAGGGTTCCATCGTAAAACCAAAGGCGCTTTGAGCCACGTCGTTTCGAACTGGCTGATCCGCTTTAACTCACATAAACCTTTAGGGTCTGGACAAATCAAGGAGAAGACAATGAATAGTCTGACCTATCGCCACTGGTTTTTTATTGCCTTGCTCGCGCTCATTAACGTCATCATCTTTGGCTGTATCATTTTGATGGTGACGGGGAAGATGTATGTTGGTTAGTCACATAGTCGATTAGTCATGTAGTCGAATAGTCGAATAGTCACCGACTATACGACTACATGACTAGGTGACTCATGGTTGTAAGACTAGCACTCCCTCTTTGACTTTATCCAGCGCCGCCCGGTCAAAGTAGAACGGCGCGTACTGCACATCGCGCCAGAGCAACACCATGTCGGAAAAGTGTTTGCTCAACGGCTGCCCCGATTGTCCCGTCGTGTGCGTCTGAAGCGAATTGCCCAAATTCGACAGATCGACGATCATACGCATGGACGAAACGCTCGACACGTTGTACTTGTTATTCGCCACCTTGAACGAGGTCGCAAAGACCGTGTTCACGCCACCGGGCGCAGCAACGGGTCCAGCGTTGAACAACAAATCAAGCGGCTGCACACTGCCCAACGGATGATTGAACGTCGCAATGTGCAAGCGTCCCCACTTCCAATCCGTCGGCGCATCGCCGAACTGACTGCCGAGCCAGTCCACCCCTTCAGCGAAACTCGTTTGCAAAATGGCATCGCGCCCCGCACTGCCCCACCATGGATTCTTCGGATCGTCGAGCAGCGCCGAAATCACGCGCCGATGATAATCATTCGCGCCGTAATAGCTCGCCAACAAATCCTTGTCCAGCTTGCCCGCAAAGATATTGTTGAACAAACGCTGATACGTCGCTTCGAGAATGGTGCCGCCAACGCTGTCCGTCGTCAATCGACCATCCCAGGCTTTGACTTGATCGAGCGCGCGCGTTTGCAAAAAGCCTTCGGGTTTCAGCGTCAGAACCGACTTTTGCAACGTCACGAGTGGAATCGCATACACATCGCTCTGAATCGCCTTCATATCGTCGATGGAAATTTTTTCCTTCGCCTTGAGCAAATCGTCGATGCGCTGCTTGCGATACGGCGAGGCCCAATCCGACGCGATCGAATACTTGTACGTCGGCGGGACAATCGCTTGGTTCGCCGTCGCGATAAAATGCGTGGGCGGATTGTAGACGAACGGCAATTCGTCGAACGGAATATAGCCCGTCCATTCGTACTCGCCCGTCCCAGGTACCGGCATTGTGCCATCGCCCTTGGCGCGAATTGGAATGTTGCCTGGAGTTTGATAACCGATATTACCGTCGAGATCAGCAAAGACAAAATTCTGCGACGGCGCATCCCACATTTTCAACGCATTGCGAAATTCGTTCCAATTTTGCGCGCGATCGATTGCCAACACCGAATCAAACAAGCGACTGCGTTCGCGCAGCACCGTCCATTGCAAGGCGACGGGCTGCGTCATGCCGCTGACGACCGGCGTCATGATCGGACCGTGGCGCGTGATTTGCACCTTGAGCGTTTCGGAAACGACACCCTTGACCTTGATCGGCTCCTCGACCACCTGCATGTCTTCCCACTTGCCGTTGAATTTGTATTGGTTCGGATTCTGCGGGTTGATTTCTTCGACGTACAAGTCCTGCACGTCGGGACCGACATTCGTTACCGCCCATGCGATCTTGTCGTTGTGACCGATCACCACGCCCATCACGCCAGCGAACGTGTAACCCGCGACATTGTACGGACACGCGTCGGTTTTGGGCATGCAATGCAAGCCGACTTCGTACCAAATCGACGGTAACTGAATGCCGAGGTGTGGATCGTTCACCAGAATCGGTTTGCCCGTGGTCGATTTTGCCCCATCGACCACCCAGTTATTCGAGCCGATGCCGTCGCCGCGCTTGCCGAGCATTTCATCGAGCGATGCCAACTCCTGCAAGTCGGGGGTTCCGATCGAAAGATTTGGCATTTGCAATTTGTCATTTGTAATTAGTGATTGGTAATTTTTGGCTTCCGGTGGAATCGTGAACGGTCCTGCCGCTGGATACGGCGGCATCAACTGCTTCACCGCTGCATCGCCAAGTTTTTGGGCGATTCGCGCGCGCAACAATTCCGCGTCGTAATTGCCGCCGAGATCGTACGCCATCACTTTGCCCCACGCAATCGTATCGACCGGTTCCCAATGCGCGGGCTTGAAACCAAGAATCGTAAATTCCAACGGTAAATTGCCGAGATGCGAATCGATAAACGCATTGACGCCATTGGCGAACGCTTGCAACGGTCGCTTGTCGGCCTCGCTCATGGCCGCGTAATCGGCGCGCGCGGAACGATCCAAGCCAATCGTGCGCAAGAAGCGGTCCGTCTTGATCGTCGTTGCGCCGAAAATATCGGACAGCGTGCCGTGACCGATGCGGCGATTGTATTCCATCTGCCACAAGCGGTCTTGCGCTTGGACGTAACCCTCGGCAAAAAATAAATCGTCCACGTTATCGGCATAAATGTGCGGAATGCCCATTGGATCGCGGACGATTTCGACTTTGGATTTGAGTCCAGCCACTTGCAGCGTGCCGTTGATTTGCGGCAAACTCTTGGTGATGAACCAATAGCCGCCAACACCTCCAACGACGACTAGTAAAACAATAACAATGACAAAAACCTGCAAAATACGTTTCAGTAGCTTCATGCTCCTCCTCCTTGATTTCTACCCTGGTTGATTTATAACATGCGGCGCGATGCGAGTCAAGCCAAAAGTGAAAAAAGACCCGAAAGGCACATTACATACACCTTTCGGGTCAATCGAAAATCTGAAATCTGAAATCGAAAATTCCGTGTGCCGCATAGGGGATTCGAACCCCTGGTCTCCGCCTTGAGAGGGCGGCGTCCTGGTCCACTAGACGAATGCGGCGCGAATGAACTGGCGCTATTGTATGCGGGATGCGAGAGAGTGTCAAATTGGATAGCGCGATTAGCTGTGATATAATACAATCAGTTCAATAGTTCGGGGAAAGTGCAAGAATGCTGCGTGCCCCGGTTGCCCTATCTATCGGGGTCGTCTGACGAAAGTTTTGGCGACCTTTTTGTTTTTGATATAAATCAAACTGAACCCACGACATGGAGGAAACGATGAGTCAAGATGATGTGGTTGGACCTTGGTCAGAAGACAAGCTAAAACTCTTGGGCAAGTATCTAGAAGCCTACACCAAAATCATGCAGAACCAAAGTTGGTGTCGCAATGGTTATCATTACATTGATGCCTTTGCAGGGACCGGTAGACCGCGTGCAAGAGATGAGGAACGCTATATCGATGGTTCTCCCCGGATCGCATTGTCCATCAGAAACCCATTTAACAGCTATACTTTCATCGAGAAAGAACTTTGGCGAGTCCAGCACCTTCAAAAACTTCGTGACGAGTTTCCCGGTCGAGATATTCGCATCGAACAAGATGACTGCAACCATGTCATCACGACCAAGATTACTCCACAAATCCGCTATGAGAAATTTAATCGTGGTTTGATCTTTCTAGTGCTCTTTCACAAAAGTCAGACTCACGGTAGACGCGCCAGTTGATGAAAAGCGGTAAAGCGAGGATACTTGGGGTTATGCCAAAACTCCAAGTCCGCTCGCTTTACCACCGCGAGCATATCAAAAAATTGCGCCGT
>JACRMI010000147.1 GCA_016215025.1 Chloroflexota bacterium | reverse complement strand
GCCTGGGAGTATCGCCGCAATGCTGAGCATCAACCTGTTGCTTGGTCGTTTGATTGGAAACGTGCCCGCCGTTTCGTGCGAGACCACAAGCGACGTCAACGCGCGAAAACAGCAACTGGACAGAATTAAATGGTCAGACTAGTAGTCTATGTCGTTTTGGCATTTCTTAGTCAAGCGGTGATTGGCGGCGCATTGCTCCAAGCTGGCTGGGTAGCTGGCTGGTTGGGCTGGCTGACTATTGTTTGGAACATCGCTTGGTTGATCGTGCTTCCGTTGATTACGCCGCGCGATATTTATTTTCCGGTGCTGCATTATTTCTTGCCATTGCTGATTGGCATCGCATTAGTATGGAAAGCATAGAGGATTCCCATGTTACCACTTCGCACGATGTTCTATGGTGTGATCATCACGATTGGTTCTTTGATCGGTGGTTTGATGCTCGGTCTCATGATTGGCTCTCTGGTTTTCGAAGTTGTCTCTGGACACAACTTTCAATCGCTCGATCCGGTTCACGTCTTGCTCGCCGGCATCCCCGCACTTGCCGGATTTTTCATCGGCGGCGCAGTGTGGGGCGTACTGATGGGACGCTTGGCGGGAGCAACAAATCGCCGACGACTGGCAGTCGCTGGCGCGCTCGGTTTTGCGCCGATCACAATTGGGCTAGCCATGTTGCTTCAAGTCATCGAACCGATTGCGTTAGAAAAATTCGGCGCGGTAATCCCACTACATCGGTTGTTCACCTTGCTCTTCGTCCCAACCGCATTCCTGATTACTGGGGTCAGCACGTGGGCGCTTGGCATCGGTTTACATGACAAGGCAGTAGCGAAATCGCTGTGGTGGCGCGCAGGGCTAGGTGCGGCAGTCGCATTTTTGGTTATCGATTTTGGGATGGAATCTGCGGGCTGGGTCGTCGGTGCGCCGCGTGCCGCCGAACGATTCACGATGTTGACGGTTTTGTTCACCAGCAATCTTGGCGCGGCTATTGTAGGGGGTGCAGTGGTGGGTACAGGACTGGCACGCAGACACGGAGACGCGCACCTGTCTGTTCTTCGCCATCCTGGCGAGAACGGCGATGCCATTGCGGCAGGCTGAAGGCAATGCTATAATCTTTTCCATGAACTCGCCCAATCGCGCCGCGCTCTACGTGTCATCGGTCGCGATCCTAATTTTATCGTTTGCCGGTGCTTTCCTTTGGCTGCACTTGATTACCCCTTCCGATAACGCACGTCTTCCACCCGGAAATCAATCCGTATGGAGGTCGGACGGCGTAAGCGTAACCCCCATCGAAAACAGGCCGGATGGTTTGCGCGCGGGTGATGTCGTGATGGCGATAGATGGACAATCTCTCGAAAACTATGCGCGCGCACTCTTTGATCTCAGTGCGGCGCGCCCCATCTGGCACTTGGGGCAGACGATTAATTACTCGATTCTGCGCGACGGACTCGAGCTGGCATTGCCGGTTACACTCGGCGCTTATCCGCTTGGTGAACTTTTGGTGCAAGAGTGGGGCACAATTCTATTCGCGCTGATCACGCAACTCGTCGCGACGTTCGTCTTCTTGCGTCGTCCGCATGATCCCGCCGCGCGCGTGCTTTTTCTTTGGGCTTCGAGCATTATGAGCGCCACGACCTGGTCGCTGGGATTGCAAATTAGCGACCTGGTCAATGGAGTCGGCTTCTGGCTGTTCAAGGCAACCACCTTTGGCGCGTTTATGCTCTTTTATATTACGGGCTTGCATTTTGCATTGATCTTTCCCCAGCCATACTCGCTCGTCCTGAAACATCGTTCAATTATTCCCCTTCTCTACATCACGCCGTATTTTTTTTATGCGCTTTACCTCTTGGCGATGTGGCGCAATTCGGTCAGCACGTTGGCTTGGATCGGACTATGGATCCCTGGTGAAAGTGCATTTACCCTGTTCTATCTCGTGCTCGCAGCAATTGCGATGACCTTGAATTACCGCGCGAGTACCGGCGCGGCGCGTCAGAGAATTCGTTGGGTTGTGTTTGCGGCGCTCTTGTCTGGCGGCGGCAGCTTGCTGGTGTGGACGCTGCCCAACGCGATTCTAGGCTATTCGCTCATTACGCCGAATGCACTGGGGCTGTTGCTCTTGCCGTTTCCACTCGCGCTTGCCATTGCGATTTTGCGTCAGCGCCTCTTTGATATCGACATCATCATCAATCGCACGTTGGTATATGGCGCGTTGACCATCAGCACAATGGCGTTGTATGCGTTCGCCGTTGGGTACATCGGCAATCTCATGCAGGCCAGCGACCGCTCACTGATTGCGTTTCTCACGACGGGTGTGGTCGCCGTTTTGTTTGAGCCGTTGCGCGAACGATTGCAGCGGGCGGTCAATCGCTTGATGTACGGCGAACGCGATGATCCGTATGCCGTTCTCTCGCGTCTAAGTCAACGCTTGGATACCATCGTCGCGCCCGATGCTGTTCTGCCGACGATTGTCGAAACCATCGCGCAGGCGCTCAAACTGCCGTATGCAGCGATCCAGCTCAAACAAGGCGATGAATTCAAAACGGTCGCGGCATACGGGCTGGCGACAGGCGAGCCGGTGGTTTTGCCCATCGTCTACAAATCCGAAATGATTGGGCAGTTGAATCTTTCGCCGCGCGCACGCGGTGAGGAGTTTTCTTCGACCGATCGGCACTTGCTCGATAACCTAGCGCGCCAAGCGGGTGTGGCGGCTCATGCCGTCCGTCTCACCGCCGATCTACAGCGTTCGCGGGAACGATTGGTCACGGCACGCGAAGAAGAACGTCGCCGCATTCGGCGCGACCTGCACGATGGATTGGGTCCGAACCTCGCCAGTCTCGCGCTCAAAATGGATGCCACACGCAATTTGATTCCCAGCAACCCGGCAGCAGCCGATACCCTTCTTGCCGATCTAACTACGCAAACGCAATCCGCGATTGCCGACATTCGCCGCCTAGTCTATGAACTGCGCCCACCAGCGCTTGACGAGCTGGGTCTGGTATCGGCGATTCGTGAGCAAGCCGCGCAATATAATCTCGCCAATGGATTGCACGTACTAGTGAATGCACCGGAAACTGGATTCCCCACGCTATCTGCCGCCACTGAAGTCGCAGCGTACCGCATTGCATCGGAGGCGATGACGAATGCGGCGCGCCATGCCCAAGCCCAGCATTGCGAGGTTCGGATCAGCTTAAGCGATGTATTGCAAATCGAAATTACGGATGATGGCGTCGGTATTCCATCGACGCATCGGACTGGCGTAGGGCTAACTTCGATGCGTGAACGTGCGGCAGAATTGGGAGGCACACTGCAAGTGCAGAACGTCGATCGGGGTGGCACGCAGGTTGTCGCGCGCTTACCACTAAAGCACATGAGTTGATATGACTTGCAAGTTGATTTGAGGATGAATAAACGATGGAACGCATTCGAATCTTGATTGCCGACGACCATGCTCTTTTCCGAGATGGCATTCACGCGCTGCTCGCCTCTTTATCGGATGTGCAAGTGGTAGGTGAGGCGTCAACGGGTGAAGATGCCATCGCGCAAGCGGCAACACTTCAACCCGACGTGATTCTGATGGACATTCAAATGCCCGGCATTAACGGCATCGAAGCGACGCGGCGCATTTTGCATACGAGCCCCCATATCGGCATCATCGTCGTCACCATGTTCGAAGATGACGATTCAGTTTTCGCCGCCATGCGCGCAGGAGCACGCGGTTACATTTTAAAGGGAGCGGGGCAAGCCGAAATGTTGCGTGCCATTCGCGCTGTCGCAACCGGCGAAGCGCTGTTTAGTGCGGCGATTGCGAAACGGATGATGAATTTCTTTGACATGTCCAAGCCAGCGCTCCCCGCCGAAATTTTTCCTGAACTCACCGAACGTGAACGGGAAATCCTCAATTGGGTGGCACAAGGTTTAAACAACATCGAAATCGCCGAGCGTTTGACCCTCAGCCCTAAAACGGTGCGCAATCACGTTTCTAATATTTTTAACAAGTTACAAGTAGCTGACCGCGCTCAAGCGATTGTGCGCGCGCGAGAGGCGGGGTTGGGAAATTCTCAGACCTGAAGAAACAAGGATCCAAGTACGCAGATGTAACCGTTTTTTGTTGTTCTTCACGGAGTCGAAAAGTTTACGTTGGCGGATTGACACGAGGTCTCATCCTGGCGCTTGGGGTCCGTTTTTACAGTGGCAATATCCGATACCCGTTGATTGGTTTGCGGGTCAATCAACCAGAGATACCAAGTGCCACCATGCGGCGCATTCGCATCGATAATGTGTGTGTACCCGCCGGGTTTCGTCGAATCGGTTCCCGTCACATAGTCGTTCCAGGCAGCTAGCCCATCCGGTCCCTGCGAGACACGGACGCGCAAGCCATTGCGTTGAATTCCATCCTGGGTTACTGTTCCTTCGATAAAGGTAAGCCAATTGGGACCGCACCAAGAAAAATTCACATGATACGGAAAGCTGGGTGTAGGCGTCGGCAGGACTTTAATCGGTGTAGATGTCTTGATGGGCGCGCGGACAACCGGCGCACGCGTAATACCTGGCGTGGGTATTGCCAGAACCAAAGTCGGTTCCGATGTTGGCGAGGGTACGGCTACCGCTATCGCCATAGGTTGTGGTGACGGGGTAACACCTGTGACCGGAATAGGTAGGGCTGATGGAATCGATATTGGCGGCATTGTGGGGAGCGCCGCCGGAATGATCTTGGAGTTCGAGGATTGACTGAGGTCAGCCGTTGGCTGAACTTCCTGGGAAACTTGGGGCATGTAGGATTGAACTGCGTTGGCTGTTCGACAAGACAAAACGGGCAGGACTAGAATTACGAGCCAAGCAATTCGACGAAAGAGAAGCAATCGAGAGAGAGACGTTCGGAGTTTCATAATCGACCAATAGGGTTAACGCATTCGATTAGTTGTTGCGGGGCAGAGTCAGCATTGTGCGATCAAACGCTGACTCTGCCCTTTCAACTTTTAGTTATTTGACTTACGGCAGCTTTGCCCGGATGAAGAAGAGAACGGCGAGCACACCCAGGAAACCACCGGCGAGAAGGAGAACGGTCGATCCGCCGACGAAGACAAGATTGATCAAACGACGACCGTAATCCGTTGAGTCGGCTTGATTCACATCCTCGGATGGATCGACGGTCTCCGCTGATGGGTCTAGCGCATCGCTGGAGGATTCGCCAGGTTGGGTTGAATCCTGGGGAGCGATTGCCACACGCGTTGGCTCTGCACCCGCGAAAGGATTGGGGAGTGTAAACCAACCAGAGGAACTTGACGCGCTGTTGGTGCGAGCTGCCGAAGGTGCAACTGCGGTTGTACCCGGCGCCGGGGTGAGCATAGCTACGCCTGAGCGTTTTTGTGGCGATACGATCGGATTGGTCTTGCCCTTGTTGGGGTTGGGAGGATAAAAGCGGGTCCATACCCCCGAGTACCGCGTTGGCACCACGACAGGCGTTGAGGTCGGTCGCGGACGCGTGGGTGTTGCCGTCGCGCCGTTCGTCGGAGTTGATCCGGGATCGTTCGTGTCGGTCAAATCGACGCCTGCATCAGAGCTAGGAGTCGCCGTAGGTAGATCGATGATCGTTTCCGTTGCGACGGCTTCTGGTGTTGCTGTGGCGGCAGATGTGGGAGTTGCCGTAGGCGTATTCCGACCAGTCGATGCACTTGTCTTGGTCGCGGCTGCTGTGCTTGTCTTGGTTGGTGTAGCGGTGCTGGTGGCAGTCGCGTTTGACTTGATTGCGGTAGCCGTTTTTGTTGCAGTGGGAGTGGCAGTCAAGGTTGGTGTTGTGACAGCGGATGCAGCAATGGCAGCGTCAGATGCATTGGGCATCAGAGAAAGAGTTGCTATTGATGCGCCGGCGATCGCCGTGGAAACTTGCAAGGCGAGTGCCGACAGGACAAACGCCGCCACTAGAAAAAGATGTTTGACGTTCAAACGTCGCAGTATTGTATTCATTGATTTACCTCACCCGAAATTCTAACTTGCATTTTCTGCTAACCTGAGAGCCACTATTCCTTGCGCTGGATTTCCGGCGGCAGCATGATTGCTGCCGCCGGAAGTTGTGCTTGATTATGGTGTTACGACTGTGAAGACATTCGACCAAGCGGATACACCAACCACATTGACAGCGCGGATTCGATAATAGAAGGTTCGATTACGCAATACGCCGTTTTGAGCGTAGGTCGTCGAGTTGGCTGGTATGTTGTTCACCGTGACCAGATTCTGAGTGAACGTCGCGTTCGTGCTGCGCTGGATCGTGAAACTAGCTTCGTTGTTGGCGTTGTCGGTCCAGTTCAGCGTGACGTTAGCACGTGTTCCCGCGGGTACCGCCGTTGCGGTCAAGCCCGACGGTGCGGCTGGAAGCGCGACAATCACGGTTACCGTATTCGAGTAGTTGGAGAACATTCCTCCGTTGGCTGCTCGCACACGATACGCATAGGTGTTGCCTGCTGTTATTCCGCTGTTTGTATAGGTCGCCGTTCCTGTGCCGGTTCTTCGTCCCGGCGCGGCGATTTCGACAAAGGCCCCGCCATTCACGCTGCGTTCGACTCTAAAGCCCGTTTCGTTGGTCGCATTGTCCATCCAGGAAAGTCGGATGCGCAATGGATTGCCCAACAACTGTGCTTGGAGATTGGTCGGTGCAGCGACGATACTCAGAACGGTTGCCGTTGCGGTGTTCGATGCGGCAGACTCGGCGGTCATCAACGGAAAGCCCGTCGCAGCAGGTTGGGTAAAGTTCGATGCTTGAGTACTGCCTACCACATTGAGGGCGAAGACTCGGTAAAAGTATGCGGTATTCGATTGGACGGCAGTATCGGTGAAAACCACCGTGTTGCTGATAGTTCCGCGTGCCGGCGATACGGTGGTGCCGAGCGCTGTCCAAGGTCCCGTGTCCGCAGAGGCTTTTTCGATTCTAAAGCTCGTCTCGTCTGTCGAGTTATCCGTCCAACTCAATTTCACGCTGTTCGAAGTCGGCGTAGCCACCAGATTGAGTGGAGCGTCTGGTGCCATGACGGCGGACACCACATGCATCATGTCCATTTCCTCATGCCCCAGGATGTGGCAATGGTAGGTGTATTCCCAACCAAAGTTGAGGATGTTGTTAAAGACGGTCACTGGGTTACCTTGTAGATTTTGGAATCCATTTGGCAACGGTCCCTTGAGTTGAGCGTTGGTCGGCATGGACGGGTCGATGACACGTTCGCTGTTCGGTAACTTGAAGGGCTGGGTCGGCGCGACCGGACGTAAGGCCACGATGGTATCTTGCAGTGGATTGATGCGGACCGTTTCCTTCCACCCTAGTTCGTTGGGATCGGGCAAGCGAGTGGCATTATCCCAGGCAACTCGGTTGATCAACTGGACGCTGAACAAGTGAAAGTGAATGGGATGAGTGTCAACGCCGTTGTGCGTGATCTTCCAAATCTGCGTGCCATCACCGGGCGCTGGCTCGGTCATGGGCGTCATCGAGAACTTGACGAGATCGACCGGTGGTGAGACGAATGGGTATGGTGCGAACCCTCGCTGGGTTGGCACGACCAGCCCGAGCATACTACTCATGCGACCGTAATCGTCGAACACTTCGCTCGCTTCGTCATGAATTGCTTTTTCTTGGAACGGAATCGTCAACGTCGCACCAGAGATCGTCTGGAACGTTTTGGACTTGTCTCCAATGCCGACCTTGGTGGCGACTTCGGATGCGAACGTCTTGTTGTAGGCGCTGTTGTAGCGAGTGTTCGGGATGATGATGGGTTCTTGCGATGCTTCAAAGACGCCGCTCTTGCCAGCCGACTTGGCGAACACGCTGTTTAACGTCGCGGTAGAGTACGCGGGCGCGGGTGCAATGCCGCTGACTTGGATCTGCATGACGGTGCGCGTGTTGGGTCCAAAGCCCGGTTGGGTTAGGGGCGTGCCGCCGGTATCGGTGTGATCGTCTTTGCCGGTGTAATAGTCATAGCGAACGTCGAGAGCTGGGAAAGGCGCGGGCGAATCGTTGTAGAGAATGAGCGTCTTGCCAGCAAAGGCGGAAAAGTCGACGATGACGTCAGCACGTTCGGCAGGACCAAGAATCAGCGTGCCTTGATTGACGATGCCGACATCAAAGTTGGTTTGGTCGCCATTCCAGCCGATCGGTTTGTTGGTGAGGACTACGGGGGCTGGCAAAAAGCCGCCTTCGGATGCGATCTGGATGAACGATGGTCCGGCGGTAGTTGGGTCGGCGACTTTGTAGTTCGCCGGGTAACCGGCAACGCTCGCGGGTGAAGGAACCAATTTGACTTCGGTGTTGGTTCGGCCATCGGCGCTCGTGACGGTTGAATCGGCGACGTAGAGTTGCAAATTCCAGAATCGATCATCCGCTGCATTTAGGATGCGGAAGCGATAGGCTTTGGGATCGACTTGGAGATACGGATACGCGGTACCATTGACCACCGGTGTGTCCATGAATGCTTCGACAGCCATCGACAACTTGGGCGTGCCGGGCATCTGCGGTGATTCCCACGGTCGGGTGCAAGCTTGTCCAGCACCGCAATCATAGTACGGATTGTTGACGGGGCCATAAGCGATGCCGTTCGTTGGGGGCCAGAACCAGGGGCCATAGTGCCAACGACCGAACGCATTCATCCCAGACAAGTCGCCGGGATTTTGGTTGGGCATGTAAACGTGCGGATACCAAAGATCACCCGTCTTAGGTTGTCGTCTGCCATTGATGTCTGTCGGACCCGTACCCGAGTTCCATGTGGGGTCCTGGGCGGCGATGGTGGTTGCATCGACAAAGGTTTTGTCTTGGATGATCAAAGGAATACCGATGTCTGGAAGAACTTTGGCCAAGCCAGGATTCACGCCGGAAAGGTTGGTTCCGTTGATCATGTCTTGCTCGACTTGATCGGTCAGAATGTAACCGGCGGCTTCACCCGCGTAGACATTCAAGCGCGTAATGCCCCAAGAATGGTCATGGTAGAACATCAAGCGAGCACTCTGTTGGTTGTTGTAGTAGAAGGTTAACTCGCCGGGACCCGCGGCTGGCATATCTGGAACGTTTGCTACGGCGACGCCTTTGGGGTAACCGGTGGTTTCACCTGCCGGAGTGGTCCATTGTTGCGTCGTGCCATCGCTGATCCAGGGGACCAAACCGCCATGCAAGTGCAAGGTCGCGCGATTTTCTTTGAAGCAATCGGCGGGTTTTGGATTTTCGCTGCACATGGGACTGGTCGGATCCATTTCCGCCATAGCGCCCATCGCCGGTGTCATGCCCGAACCCATCACAGTGGTGTCAACAGGCAAGAAGAGATTACCGCCCGCGCCGATGGGAAGTTTGTTGCGGAAGGTGATGCGAACGGCGCGATCTTTTGTTGCGACAATCGTCGGACCAAGGTAATGAATCGGCGTGACATCCACGCCATTCTTAACTTGGACATAGCCACGTAGCTTGGTTACCGGCAAGTCCGAGTGCATTTTTTCAGAGTACTCACGCAATTCGATTTCGTAGCAATCCGCTTCCACACCGGAAAAGGTGCAAAGGTCTGGGGCACCGACCGGTATGTACTGCCCAAGGTTGTTCGCATTGGCAGCGCCTACACCTGGGAGCGAATCGACGAATTTGCGGATACCGCCAGTGAGCGTAACGATTTCTGCGCCAATCGAATAAGTTCGGTCGGTGCTAAAGATCGGCCACGTGGTACCGAGTGTAACTGTTTGATTGGCTGCGGGAGCAGTGTCGGCTGGATAAAGGGTGGTGTCTGCACCCGTGCCACCGGGAGTCGCGGGGATGTCAATGGGAATACCCCTGCCATAATGCGCGATGAGGTCACCCGCCAAAACGCCAATGGGACCGACGGCGAATTTCGTTACGGTTCCAGTCGCGACCGACGGCACGGAGAGTGATCCGCTGTCAAAGACAACGGTGTATTCGTTGGCGACGCCGGTCGGACGCAAGACATAAGCGTTAAAGCTGTTCGGTCCGGAACCGGGTTGGGTAAAGACGTAAAACGCGGTGAGTTGTCCAGTGGTCAGGGGGGCGTGCGTGTTGACCACAAGCACATTCGCCGCATTGTCGGTCGGAACCGGTCGCTCGATCAAGAGATTGCCAATGACCTGGTTTAATCCGCCGATCGTCGCCGTGGCAGCTGCATCCACGCCCGCCGGATCGTCGATAAAAACGATTGGCGCGCTGTAGCCGCTGCCTGGGTTGGTTAGTTTAAGCCCAGTGATGACGCCGCCGGTAACTGTCGCGACAGCGGTTGCGCCTGAGCCAGTGCCATAAACATCCGCGATGGTGACGACCGGCGCGGTGTAACCGGTACCACCAAAGTCAAGGGTTAAGGTAGTGATGGGACCCTTGGGCAGCGGGCTGTTGGCATAGTTGGCATACGGTCCAAAATAGTGCGGTATTCCACCTTGGTCAAGTTGCGCCGGTGGAACTACGCCGGTGACGGGACCTGTGGGCTTGCCACTGCTGGTTCCTTTGGCAGGAACCGCTTTACCAGAAGCCCCGGGCCGGAGACCTTTGGCGGCGGCGCGTTTGGCTGCCGCTTCTCGGTCTGCCTGAGTTACACTAGCCAATTTCTTTTTGGGCGGGGTTGGCGGTGCTGCCTGCGTGCTGGCAGTTCCCAGACTCAGAACGAGAACAACCACCAGACCCAGCAATAGAGTTCGAACAACAGTTGAGAGTTTCATCTTCTCCTCCCCTAAAATCAGAATGTGTGGATAATCGATAGTGAGGCATTAGTTTCTAATAGTTTGATAAATCCTCCTTGAGTCAATTGATCAATTTGACACCGCAATTTGAACAATCTCCCGTATGCCTACAGGAATCTTTAGCTGGTTGCTCGAACTGTGTTTCCCAAACTCGTTTGAGTATCTGAATTTCGTGCAGTTTAGATATTTCAGAGTCGTTCGCTTGGGAGACCATTTCTGAGAGATAAAAGCCATCAATGCCAATCGATTCAGTCAAGTTCACCTGGCTCGGCAAATCGTCCGGGATGAGGAGCGTTGCCAAGGAGCGCGAGTAGCGTTGATACCAATGGGGACGCATGATCCGGCTTAGCCATTCATACCGCGTTACGGTCAGAGCTTGGATCGCAACTTGCATGGTTGTTGCCGCCAACTCCAACCGACTGCGCGAACAGACAGACTGCAAAACAAAATCGACATCGTCGGCGGGAGGTTGACCTTTCAGGCAAAAGTATTCTTGGACACGATCAAGCAATCGTTTGAAATTTGCCTTGTGTAAATCGTTCAGGCATAGACGTTGACGAAAATCACACAAGACATCGGGATTCAAGCCCGGAAAGTTAAGGGGCAAATGCAAGGCGTATTTCCAGTCAGTGCGTACCCGCGTGGCTTCGGCGGCTTGCAGATCACCTAAACCCTCGTTGCATTGAAAAATGAGGACCAGCCCGAGGACGTATGGATAGTCTTTGGGCACCCGCGTTTCTGGATAGATATTTAGCAGATCAATATTCGCGAATAACTCTTGAGTTGCGTTGCCAATCTGGATATAGATATTGCACTTGCCGAATTTCGCAAGCGCCGCTTGGCGGGTTTCTTCGGAAAGTGTGACAAAAGGCTGGGTATTTACCTTGCTCAAATTGCCACCTCGTTCGATAAATGATAAAGTCATTCCAAAGTTCTTTTTGCCATGATTAGTGTGTTCGAGTCGATTATATGAAATCTGGGGCGGACGCATAAGCGTAGTTAGTCTGGATTTATTGAGCGAAAAAACTAGGCGTAGGGCGCTGAAGAAATCAAGTGGGGATATCCGTACAAACTACGGATTGAGTGGCACGGAATAATTATGAGCGCAACCAGAAATCTTATCGACGGCGAGCGTACGTTGGGGTAATAAAAAATCCTTCGATGATCAACCATCGAAGGATGCAAGAAACGGCGAGACGGATGAAACTCAATCCAGTAAATGATGCTCTATGGCATACTTGATCAAATCTTCGCGGTTATTGGCAAGCAATTTGTTCATCAGATTGGCTCGATGCGTATCGACGGTGCGAATGCTCAAGCTCAAGGTCTTGGCGATTTGGCGATTCGTTTGCCCGCGGGCGATCAGTCGCAGCACCTCAATTTCGCGCGGCGTGAGCGACATCAACGACGGTTTGTCGGTCTCGGTGCGCGGCGCCAAGTCCTTGATGAGGGCTTGCGTCATCGACGGATGAACGTACATTTCACCACGCATCACCGTATTGATGGCGCTGATTAATTCCACGTCGACCGCTTTCTTTATGATATAGCCAGCCGCGCCTGCGGTAATTGCTTCGCGGAGCATCGACACACCTTCATGCAGGGTCAAGATGAGAACGCGTACCTGGGGCACCGTTTTGCTCAAAAAGCGAGTCACTTGGATTCCATCTGCGCCCGGCATATTAATGTCCAAAAGCAAAATGTCCGGTTTTAGCTCTGCCGCCAAGGTCTGCGCTTGCAAACCATCCGCCGCTTCGCCAACAACCTGATACCCAGATTCTTTTTCCAAGAATGCGCGCATCCCAGCTCTAATCACGCCGTGATCGTCAGCTATCAATATGCGAGTCGCCATGGGGGACCTCCACGATCAAAGTTGTACCTTCGCCCGGTGTGCTGTCCACTCTCAATATGCCGGTCAACATATCGACGCGTTCCTTCATTCCTAGCAAGCCCAAGCGTCCGCTGTGGATCGCTTGTTGATAATCAAAGCCCACACCGTCGTCGTCGATGGTGAGAAGGAGCCGGTCGGGCGATTGTTCCAAAATGATTTGCACCCGACTCGCCTGCGCATGACGCAGGATATTCGTAAGCGCTTCTTGCACGATACGATAAAGTGTGGTTTCGACAGTAGGTGCCAGCCGCTCATTACTGTCCAGACCTACCGTTTCGAATTCTACGATCAATTGGTTCTTGTTCTGAATTTCTTCGACGTATTCGCGCAATGCAGCAACCAGCCCTAGCTGATCTAATGTCGCGGGGCGCAAATGCATGGCGAGCCGGTGCAAATTATCCAGGACATCATCAACCATCCGGTGCAAACCGGCGATATGAGCCTCGGATGCTTGGGAAGAACCTGTCTCGCGTTCTAACACACGGAGACCAAACTTTAGTCCTGTCAAGAGTTGCCCTGCTTCATCGTGGAGTTCGCGCGCCACGTATCGGCGTTCGGTTTCTTGGACTTCGACCAATCGGCGTGACAATGATTCCAAGCGTTCACGATCGGCGCGCAACTGTTCAAAGAGCCAAGCATTTTGAATTGCCACGGCGGCTTGGGCGGCGAGTGCCTCTACCACTTGTTGATGAGTTTCGGTAAAGAAATCGGGTGTCGTCTTGTCCAGCGAATACAGTCCAACCACATGACCACCTGCCACAAGCGGAACGCCTAACCAACTGCGGACGTGTTCTGTTCCAGGGACCCGTTTCCAATCCGGGATCTTTTCAGTATCGGAAAGTCGAATGCTGTGATGAGTCTCCAGGAGAGTGCGTAGAATTGGATTAGTGCGCGCGTCAAACTTGAGCGAGCGGACCAGCTCCGGTGCGTTCCATCTTTCATACCCACGCAACGCGCGGACGCTTAACGTGAACTCGCCATCCAAAAGCATGACATTCGCGCTATCGTAGGGAATCAGGCGTACGATAGAATCGAGCAGCGTTTCCAGGACGATATCCAGGTTGAGGCTTTGGGTCAATGCCAAATTGGCGATCGTCAATGTCTCCGCAACTCGGCGCGCACTGGCTTCAGCTTCATACAATCTAGCATTGGTGATGGCTTGAGCCGCTTGCCGCATGATGCCTCTAACCAATGCCAATTCATTTTCGGGAAAATCTTGGTTGGCGTTGGTAATAAAAACCTTTAAGATACCGATGGGTTTGGACTCGTAGGTTAACTGCGCGCTCATACCGGTTCGAATACCGAACTTGGCATACAACTCAGCGTCAAGCGGGTCGGCAGCGGTTTGCATGTCCGGAACGGCGACGATTGAATCGCTCTGTCCGTTATGCACTTGGTCGAGGACATGAGAGCGCGCGCGAAGATGCTCCTTAAATCCTGGAGGCGAGCCAAAGGTCGCTACCAATTCAAGTTTAGCGCTAACGGGATTTTGCAGGTGGAGACTGGTCACTGGAACATTCAATGCACGCCCCGTTTCTTCACACACCGCATTCAAAACGGCCTCCAGTCCTAATTGTGCGTTGAAATTTCCCGCAATTCGCGTCAGCGTTTCGCTGCGAGTGGCGTGCTGCCAAACGATCTCTTGCGCACGTTTGCGTTCTGCAATTTCTTCCCGTAATCGTCGCACCGCGTTTTCCAATTCAGTCGTCCGTTCCCGGACCCGCATTTCAAGTTCATCGCGGGCGTCCTGCAAGGCTTGTTCCGCTCGCTTGCGTTCGGTGATGTCGATTTTCACTCC
This sequence comes from Chloroflexota bacterium, assembly GCA_016215025.1. GTDB lineage: Bacteria > Chloroflexota > Anaerolineae > UBA4142 > UBA4142 > JACRMI01. The sequence continues at coordinate 12,310 of JACRMI010000147.1, read as the reverse complement.
GACCAGGTGCGTAACTTTGCCATGCTCGTCGAAGATCGGTGATATCTGTGCCGATTCCCAATACAGTTCGCCGTTCTTTTTTCTATTTTGAAATTCACCTTGCCACTCTTTGCCAGCCCGCATTGACTGCCAGAGCTGTTGATATTGCTCACGCGGCGTAAAACCCGATTTCAAGATGCGCGGATTCTTACCTAGGACCTCTTCCAACATATAGCCCGTGGTCTGACAAAAGTGAGGATTCACATACTCGATACAACCGGTAGGATCGGTGATGATGACGGTGGCAGGGCTTTGCTCGACCGCGCGCGAAAGCTTGCGGAGTTGTTCTGCTGCTTGTTCGCGCTCGGTGATATCAAACGCGTAAAGACGGACGACGTTAAACTGAGGAATTACGTTGATGGCCTCACTAAAGACCTTATCTTTGATTTGGATGACGCGTTGAAAGGGCGCATCCATTTTCTCGCGCGAGGTTTTGAGAAGATCGTCAAGATCGGAGGGCAAAAAAAATCTGATCTCTTCGACGGTCATTCCCAGGTTTTCCAAGACAGCTTGCGTCGCCGGATTAAAAAAGACGACTTGACCGGTCGAATCAACTTCGATCACGGGGTTGGGATTTAGTCGTGGAAAGGATGCCAGGTGTCGGTTGCGTTGTTCCGCCAGCTCAAGGTCAGAGACCTGCTTTTGGAGTTGCTGGATCAAATCGCGCAACCGGGTCGTCATCGTATTAAATGCTTGCGCGACCGCGCCGATCTCATCCTGACGCTCTACGGGGGCGACGATATCCAAGTTGCCTTCTCGGATTTGGATCGCCGTATGTGCGAGGTCGGACAGAGGCGCGGTGATGTCACGGATCAATTGGCGGGCAACTAACAGGGTGATAAACATCACGATGCCGGTGATGGCGAGAATGATCCTGAATTTAATATACACATGATCAAAAGCTTCCGATTGGTCTTGTTCCGCCAGCAGTACGGCATTGAGGTCAGGAATCCAACGGTAGGTGCTCAGCACCGGAACACCGCGATAATCCTGGTAGGATTGAAAGCCATCCGCCTTCGTCGCGAGCGCAAGATCAATGCTATTTTTATTCACTCGAAACTGACTGTAATCTTGCGTGACGGCAAGTGTAGGGTCCGGTTCGGTCAGCAAGGTATAATCTCGATTGACCAAATAGGTTTTGCCGGTATCGCCTACCCCAGAACGTTCCAACATGATTTTAGTCAGACGGGTCGAGTTCGCCCAACCGACGATCACACAGATCGGACGTCCTTCGAGGTCGAGGATTGGTTGAGCCACGACAACCGAGTCGTGAGCCGATAGCCGTGGATTAAGTTGAGTGCCTGAGTATCCCCTGTTCAGTCCCTCGCGAAAAAAATCTTGATCGCTAAAGAGCGTACCTTCTTGGATCGGACCGGTTGAAAGAACGACCTTGCCCTCAAGATTGATCAATAATACCTGATCGAATAATTCAGTGCCCTCTAAAAGCAAATGACGAAAATCATGCCCCAGGTGTTCATACGCGATTTGACGCTCTTGACTCTCGACCGGTTGGGTGGAAACGGTTTGAGCTGCATCTAGCATATTCTTTTCACTGAACAACATGGAAAGATCAGTGTGCAGATCGCTGACCCAATACTCAATCTGCGCGGCTTTGAGCTTTGCATTGGCACGCAAGTTCAGATAGGCTTCTTCTTCTTCCGTGCGAAAATCGGCTATAGTCGTGAAGAGCGTAATCGCGATTACGGCTAGCAATCCAATGATGACGAATGTGGTAAATATACGCGCGCGCAATGTGCCAGCAAGGGGATTCGAGAGTTCAGGCATTATTGCCCCAATCCTTTCTTTGCCCAATGCAAGATGTATGCCGAATAGTTTTTCGATTTCTTAAATTCGGGGTCTTAAAATTTGAGATGGTGAATTTAGATTTCGGTCGAGTCATTGTCTATTACGTTGCTGTATCTTCCAGCCTGCTGACAAACGCAGGCGACTGATGGAGTCGGCCCGAACAAATCATATGGAGTGGAATGATGTAAGCGCAGTTCGATTTTGGTCTGTTGCTCAGAGATGAGTTGGGCAGAATTACAAAGGCTCTGAATTTCCAAGAGTGGAGCGTTCGTGCCATGCAAATGCAAGGCTTGATAGCGGGTGGGAATCGGGCCGCCCAAGCACTGTGCATACGATTGAATCAAGTCTTTATCTTGTGCATCCGTGAGATGGAATTTGCATTTGGCCACACTTCCATTTTACGGCTTTTAATGGATTTGTCCACAAGTGCAATCAAGAAAGTTTTATGGGTTCGTAGTCTAGCGCCTTGCCCGCAAGAGGGGCGTTGCTCTGCGCGTTTGACGCCCATAAGGGGCTAGGCTACTCCACATGATTTTTGTGATTGCACTTACAATACCTTCGCCAATTAGCCGTTTGAGGACAAGCCCAATTCATGCCCCACCGAAAAAAAAACACGGAAAATTAGACACTGTAGCATGGCAACCGTAGAGGGCGCAGAGACACAGACGCTTCGCGAAAATCAGAAACTCTGCGCTCTCTGCGGTCGCGATGTTACTATTATACCAAGCGGTCACGCCAGCGTGCGCCGATTTCACCCAAGCCAAGAACCCGACCGACGGCTTCTAATTCGTGTGTGCCGAGTGAGAAGGAATGCTCGCGGACCACTATCGTAAGATGTTCGCCGGACGGAAACTCGAACGGCGATTGAGGCGTGATCGTCGAGGCGCGGCGAGATAGTCCGCCACGAATAACTTCCACTTGCGCTGGATTAATCGGCACTCCATCTACTCGCAAGTCCGCCAACCCCTGCACCAAGACGAGCATGACCGGATTGCGGAGTCGAAACGAGAATCCGTCAGGCGTATGCCGCAGACTGCCGAACTCGTACACGCGTCCCACCAAAAAGCCTGGCACATGACGTGAAATGCGTCTCTCTGATAGTGCCGAGCCAACCCGCAAATCGTAGCGATTCTCGTCGAGGACACGACCATCCTGGGTCAAACGCGTACGAAAAATATACTCTCCGGCTCGCGGCAGTGGCAAGTCTAGCGATTGCACCAAGCGCGCACGTTCGTTTGCCCGTGGCAGTTCGATTACAACGGGCGCTGCTAACCACCGCCGCAACCATCGACGCAGCCATCCGCGTTTCGGTTCGAGCCACCACGAAAGTTGAGTGCGACCTCCCAGGCGATAATCGTCGTTGACGCAATACAAGTTGGCGCGAAATCGACCACCGATGGGATAGGTCAAATGAAACGCACCCTCGACAGCATAACCCTCTTCGAGATCGACACACACATGCGCAGGACGCGAAACTTCCGCTAACGCATGATACCCCGCTTTGGGCAGACGACCATAGTCCAGCACTGACCAAGTGATCGCGGGCCAGCCATCGGTGAACAGAAAGTGAATGTAGCCGCCGACGGGCGCAAATTTTTGTCGCCGCCATTGATCAATCGTATAACGAATGTAGAACGCTTGGTACGCCTGGCTCTCTTTGACATACTCGGCGAGCGAAGCGTACTGCGATGGTGCGCCGACACCGGGGCTGCCCCAGAATATCGATTGATATCCGGCGTGCGCCCAGGTCGGATCTTCAACGTCCACAGGCCAATTGGTGTTGACTGTTCCCCAAACCGGCGAGTCGAGATTGGGCAATGCTTGCACGCCGAACTCGGTGGGAAATGCGGGATGCAAATCGCGATTGTCGCGCCAGCTTCCGGTGTACCAGCCATGATACAAATGTTGATCGTACTGTCCCGATGCGGTAATGACAGGTCGCATCGGATCCAGAGCACGTGTGTGCTCCGCCGCCGATTCATCGAGTTGTCGATTCGTTTCAGAAGCGTGGACATCAGAGCCGAGAAAACTGCCGTCCGGGGTCCACGGCGGTTCGTTGTGCATCGACCACAGAATGATGCTGGGGTGCGAACCCAGTAATCCGATCATATCTTGCACCTGCTGCAGAACGCTCGCGCGAAATGCAGTTTGTTCTTCCAAGGGCAAATTGAACGCGTACGTCCAGATCAGCGGAAAGTCGCACATCACCATCACGCCTTGTTCATCGCACAACCGATAAAAGTCGTGCGAGCCGATGTGGGCATGCACGCGCACCAAGTCAAGGTTTGCTCCACGGACCAATGCGAGATCGCGACTCAAGCTTTCAACGCTCACGCGGTCGAGGTAAAAATCCGAGATGTAATTACTGCCCTTGGGGAAAATGCGCCGTCCGTTCAGCAACCATTTCCACTCTTGCGCATCTGCGATGGCCTGAATCTCACGCACGCCAAACACTTGAACCACTTGGCGCGGCGCGGCATCGTTGCATTGCAGTACCAACTTGGCGCGATAGAGATGCGGTGTGCCGTGAGTCCACGGGAACCACAGACGCGGCTGCGCTATGTCGAGCGAAAATTCAACCGACTGGCTCGTGGCGCCATCCAGCGCAACATCCCATTCGCCGCGCGCGCCCGAATCGCCGGCAAAGTTGTGCGGTGCAAGATCAATTTCGAGGTGCACGTTTCGTGCAACATGCGCGAGATTACAAAGTTGCAATACCATGCGGACTTGAGCAGAATCTGCACCCTCGGTCCAACGTGGATGGTGTACAGTCGGAAAAATATTGAACGACTCGATCAGTACATCGCTCGTCGTCTGCAAGTAGACAGGTTGCCACAAACCTAGGGGGACAGTCCATTCGTGCGGCGGTGGCAAATGGGGATAATAAGTCGAAGGATAGGGCTTGCAATCCCAGTCCGTAAAAATTCCGGCGATGGCGGTTTTGCGTTTAAAGCGTCCTGCCTCCACCGGGAAATGACAGCAGACAGTCATCACATTTTCGCCGGCGCGCAATAGCTCGCTTACGTCGAAGCCGAACGGCTGAAAGTAACCTTGGTGTGATCCCAGTTTAGTGCCGTTGAGCCACACATGCGTTTCGTAAAACGCGCTGCCAAAACGCAACAACGTACGATGATCGCTTGGCGGCGCTTGAAGCTTCAAGTGATGTCGGTACCACAGCCGATTACGTTCGGCGGTGGCATGGCGCAGATGCGGCAACCGCACTTGTTCCCAGGTGGAATCATCGAAGCTGGGGGCGCAATAGGCGTCTTCCGGCGCTAGGTCCGGGTCGGCGAATTTTACGCGCCACTCTCCGTCCAATTCACGCGCATCGGTCAACGGCGCGAGGAGCGTCAACGTGCGCGCGTATTCCTCATGCATTGTCTTTTTTTTCCTCAGGTTGTACATCTTTGAATGCAAGTGGTCGCAGCCAATTCGGTTCGAGCAAGCGGATGCTCTCATCGGGTAAGGTCTTGAGTTTTTCCAAGCTCCAGTTTACCAATCGATGTTCACGAATGAGAGTCAACCGTTTTTGCAAATAATCATCCAAGGTATCTACATCATTGCGTTCGAGTAACAAACGCACGCGCTCGAGGGTTGCATCCAATGGATCAAATTCGACCAAACGATGCAATTGCTCCAATCCCGTTTGACTCAAGCGTTGGATTGGATTTTCAAAGCGCCCCAACTGCGCGCGCAATTCGGCGATGTCGATCAAGGGCTGTCCTTTGGAAGTGGTAGTGGGTTGAAATGCGCCGAACTCGTATTCGAAGGGCGTCGAGCGAACAGGCTTGCCAGCAAGCGCATACATTTCGCACCACAGATATTTGAGTGCCAGCCCCACCATCCCTTCCTTTTCAAGTCGCCGCATCGAGACGGGAATGCGGACGCTGGTCAACACGCCGAATTCACCATGCTGAGACGCGCGCCGTACGTAATCGTGATCCTCGGACAGCTTGAGGCTTTCGTCGAAACCGTTGATGGCTTGGTGGACCTCGCGTTGCGCTAGAATACAAAAGCCCGGAGCGCGCGGCGAAATCGGTTGGATGATCTGCAAATAGAGATTCGTCGCTTGGACGATTACTTTATCGGTGAGATCATGACTCAGGGCTTCGGTAGGACAAGTGGCAACCACATAGCCGGTGGAGGTAAATTCTTCTACGGCGCGTTCGATGAAATCCGGATGCGGCAAAACATCCGCGTCGAAAAATAGAAACAAATCGCCGTGCGCCGCGCGCGCTCCAGCATTGCGTCCGGGGCCTGGCATTCCGCCCGGCACAACACGCGCGCCATGGGCTTTTGCCGCTTCAGTGGTCCCATCGGTCGAGCCGGCGTCGGCAACTATGATCTCGTCCGGTGGGCGGGTTTGGGAGTGCAATGCATTCAGCAAAGCCGGCAAAAAGGCGACCTCGTTCAAGGTCGGAATAATGACGCTTACGGTTTGCATTTGGAGCCTCCCTTTGGCATTCGTCACGGTTCCATCAAATTGAATCAACTGGAATTTCGAATTCCGTATCAGGTTAGTGTAGTTTCATTTAGCCATAAATTAGAATTTCATGCAAGTCTCAAATTAGCGCTTTCACAATGGAGACACTGGGTGCAATTCAGTTTGGGGGCAAACAGCACGCTTCGCGTGAGCGGAGTGAAACGAAGTCGAAGGACGCTTGCGGAGCGTCGTTGACATCGTACGACGCATCCTTCGACTCGCTTCGCGTTCGCTACGCTCCGTTCCGCTCTCGCGAAGCGTGCTTGCTCCGCTTCTTGCCTCGAACGTGATATGCACTTGAGCTGTTGCCTGTTTTATCTTAATCCCAGCTTGGTGTATAATTCAAGTAACATGTTGATCTTTGTCCCTCGTCGATTGATGTTATCGGGATCATTCTGACGGCGAGGTTGGAATTGGATAGGTCTTAGTTGAAGATAAAAGCACCTGTCGTTTGATGCGTTTGTGCGTCGACGTAGGTGCTTTTCTGTCGGCAAAGGATTGTTTCCTGTATTGAGTGCAAGATGCGTACCAAAATCACGAGTTGGGGGTCTATGAAATTAGCGACAGGTTTCTTTTTGGTTCTCGGTGCGCTGCCGTTGGTCGTCTATCCGTTTGTTCTGCTGGCGAACATCATGGGCTTGGCAGGGCAATGGTCGGGCAATGAATCACTGGTCTTGATCTTGATTTCCTACGCGTTCTATATCGGCACGACGGTGTATCCCCTGGTTTACTTGATTTGCGTCGGAGCTGCAATTGTAGCAGTGAGAAGAAAAAGTAATCGGGCGCTAGGTTTCGCCTTGGGATCCATCGGTTACCTCTTGCTTCTGGTCGGACTGGTTGCCATTTGGGCGTTGGTGGAACAAGGTATTTCCACATTCCAAGGAATACAAGAACAGGGCAACGCATCTCCAATTGCTAAATGTACTCCGTCGAGCCTGGTCGACGGCGAAGATGGCTTGCGCACCACTGGCTGCGGAGCACTTGAGGTTGGCAAGACAGGTGCCGGTGTGATCGGTAATCCGTTAGAGGCACATAACTGGGAGTTCAAAGTTAAAAGCAGCTATCGGATGACGATCACCGTCAAGAATGATCGAAAATCGTGCCCAACTGTTCGAATCCTTGATCTCAGTGGCAGGAATGCACCGGGCTTCGATGAGCAAAAGCCGCCCATCTGTTTGGATGGAATGGTTATAACGTCCTTCTTCTATTTCAATCCGTCGAGCAATGATCCCTATATCATCCGCGTCTTTACCCCGAAAACGCCGGGGGCATACTCGATAAAAATCGAATAAGCATAAAAGTTATGCCGCGTACTACGTTCCACGCGAGCCATTCAGTTGTTTCGCTCTGCGACAGAGATGAATTTCTTTCCGATCGAAATGGCAAGTGGGAATTCTTAGTTCTTGCGCGAATCACGAAACCCTGTGAAAGTCGATTGGTCTTCACAGGGTTTTGTCCAACTACGGCAGCAAGTAAATGCGAACGACTTGCTTCGCGAACAGCGTTTGAACACCTGTCGCGATAGCTAGGATCAACACGATGAATGCAGTACCTTGCACGCGCGATTACGGCAATCGTGGCGATTTATCTCGCCGCTGACATTCTTCGATTCCCACGCAAAATAAAAGTCAACAGGAACCCGGCGATAAATCCGCCGATGTGCGCCATATAAGCCACGCCGCCCGTGTCCGCCGTCTCGGCAATCGAACCAATGCCACTGAAAAACTGTAGAACGATCCAAAGCCCAATGACCACTAACGCTGGCATTGGAACTATTCCTCTTCCCATCAAGACGGAGACCCTCCCTTGCGGGAACAACACAAGGTAAGCGCCAAGCACGCCGGCAATTGCTCCAGAAGCTCCTAGGTTCGGCACGGTTGATCCGACGCTAAAAGCCAGTTGTGCAAAAGTGGCTGCCAGCCCACAGAGGATGTAGAAAATTGTAAAGACGACATGCCCGAAACGGTCTTCCACATTGTCGCCAAAGATCCACAGGTAAAGCATGTTGCCTGCGAGATGGAGCCACCCCCCGTGCATGAACATCGAGGTAAAGAGAGTGATAAAATCACCACTTGGATTAGCAAGAAACCGGCTAGGCACAAAAGCCCACTTTACAATAAACGGTTCACCACCACTCAGCTCTACAAAGAAAAAAAGGACGTTTAGGGCGATCAAGACATACGTCACGATAGGAAATATTCTTCGACTGCTGTTATCATCCCCAATTGGGAACATGCCACTTGCTCCTTTCGTCTAGTTGGATTCAGAAATTTGCTTTCCATCGTCATGCACTTGCCAGGCGTCTGATCAGCATTAGAAAGACGGCGATAATTAGCAGCGAGCCAATCGAAACGGCCAAGGTGCTAAGAACATGTTTATCATTCGCAGGACGGAGCTTCATCTTTTCTAGAAAAAAATCTACCTCGTCTTCCGCCTTTTCCTTGGTATAACCATACTTTTTCTGCACTAGCTTGACAAAGTCGTCGCGCTTGTCCGCGATTTTGTCGAGGTCATAATCGGCAACATCTGCCCATTGCTTTTTGACCTTGCCTCGCATTTGTTTCCATTTGCCACGAAGACTGCGTGTATTCATTGTAAAACCTCCTGTTTGTGATTTTTCACTCATCCCGTAAATTTATACGCTCAGCATACGATGGATCGATTAAAAAGGGAATTGCTTGAACGGGTTTCTTTTTGTCGTAGAAACAACGACGCGTTCGGTAGTGTGGAAGGTTGTCACGGTATTTACCAAAACGCCATAGATTCATTGGAATTGAATAATGGCGGAAGGAAATAAAAAAGGCAAACCTTCTGCGTGAAACGCACGCATCAAGAAACTCGCCTTGGAACCCCGATTTGCAAAGGAGGTAATGCAATCAGGTATGAAATTGTTGCAAGCGTTTGATCGTGTGGAATACGATCATGAGAACTGTTCTTCGGTCCACGGGTCACCGCGCCTCCGCGTATGGAGTGGTTTTAATCCGTTGGAATTCATCATATCTCTCGGATTGTATCCTTCCCTGTCATCCGAGCCAGCAAGTGTGTCAAAGATCATCTGGGGGGATTTATGGCCGTGAGTCATCGTCAGATTTCATTTGCGGTTCCGGTTGTGCGTTCTTCCTCGCGTTCAATATGATGCCCCGTCACAAAATCGGCACGACGGAAATGAGTAGTAGTGCGCTTATCGTATCAGTGATTGTGTTGTTTACAAGTACACCCGGTTGACCGGACGATATTCGTGTCCCGACCCAATACGGATCAGTTCTCGCTCCGTGAAGGCACCACCCAATCAACCGACAATCGGCGCATGGTTAATACGGTCAATTCGCCAACTTCCTTCGCAATTCACACCATGACAAGATGAATGGGTTTCATTTTCGGCGAATTCTGAAATTGACCAGCTTGCTAGACTAGGGTATAATGATTGTAGTTCAGTGCAGAGTAGCACATAGCTCGAACACGGCTCATGCCAGGGCATTTTATGCTTTGGCGCGTGCCGAGGAAATTGTAACCCGTTCTGGTCAGGCACCAGAGCGGGTATTTATTTTACCGAGAGTACGGTGCGAGCGCGACCTACGTCCAAAAAGGGCTAAGGCGACGGGCAAAACCATGCTATTAAAAGAGCAGGCTCCACCACTGATTTGCGTTGCTCTGGGAACTGTTTGCGTTGTCGCCTATGCGATGAGCAAATTTATTTCGGGAAGCATGGTGAGCGTCATTACGGTCATCGGTCTGCTCGGATTTATCATTGGCATTGGGGTCGTGATGCGACGCGCCCAAAAAGCCAAGGCAGCTGTTAGAGCTGTTGCCCTTACCTTTCTGGCGGTAGTGCTCCTCTCTTATTCAATTCTGTTCGTCGTGTTTTTTTTCTTTCAGTACAAAATTGCGAATGAGACGAGCACTTTTTTTCAACCGCAACCACTTGCTGCGGCGACAGCTCAGGCATTGATTACGTCCCAGGTTGAAGGCAGCGATCTCGTGTCAGTGGATGATACTCACTTGCATGGTTGGCTCGTTCGGAATTCGGAAAAGGCGCGTTCACCTGTGCTTATCTACTTTGGCGGCAGTGGTTCCGAGTCTTCCAAGATGATCCCCTATGCGCAGAAACTCCACGGATGGCTCGTTGCATTGGTGAACTACCGAGGATTCGGTTTGAGTGAAGGAACACCCAGCCAAGCACATGCCTTTGCTGACGCCACCTTCTTGTACGACACAATTTCAAAAAGGACGGATGTCGACTCTAGTCGTATCGTTGTCATGGGCTATAGCTTGGGAACAGGTGTCGCCGTTTACGTTGCCGAACAACGCCCCGTAGCCAGCACCCTTCTGGTAGCACCGTACGATAGCATGACGCTCATCGGAGTCAAGTCCCTGGGCATCTACACGCCCTTGGCGAGCATCATGAAGAGGTACTTTGATTCGATCTCGCGCGCACCCACCATCCAAAATCCTCTCCTCTGTTTGTTCGGCACAGCTGATTCTTCTATTCCTCCTCAACTGTCTCAAAAGTTGGTTGATCAATGGGGCGGTCCAACGAAAGTGAAAAATTATCCCAATGAGGATCACGATCTTTTGCTGCATGACAATAGCAGTTGGACCGACATTGCGGAATTCCTGCAAAACATCGAAGCTTGTCGTGGTCAAGAACGCAAATCACAACTTTGCGCCGACGGGCGGAGCAATTAGCCCGTCGCGTGCAGAACTCAGCCAGATGCTCGGAGATTTTTTCGATCATTGGGTATGTTCTCAGCCATGAAAATATTTTCCAAAGAGGTCAAGCATGAGTACGAATCCATCTCCTAATTCCGATTCAAGCAATCAGCCATTGGGTCAATCCCAAAATCTGAGCTGGCGGGAACAGCGTCGTGTCGCGAGACAAGACCGTCGCGCGCTCCGTCTTGGTTCGCGGGGTGGGACAGGGTTGGGCGGCATCATTTTGATTCTGCTCGGCGCAGTTTTTCTCCTCCAGAACATGGGCGCCGTCATATTCGGCAACTGGTGGGCGCTTTTCATTCTCTTGCCCGCTGTTGGCGCATTCAGCGCGGCTTGGCGTAGCTTTAGTCGCGGTAACGGACAAGTATCAGGCACAACGATCAGTTCTTTCATTGTCGGCGTCGTGTTTACCGCACTCACCCTGGCGCTCTTTTTCAGTTTCGATTTGACCTGGCTTGGACCCACCGCATTGATTCTGATCGGCATGGCGCTACTGGTGGCTACGTTTATGAGACCGGGAGCGACCTAATCGCGACGACATGATCCGCATCCTTGATCGGTTTACTATCGACCAATGATGCTAGTCGTCATTCTGAGCGCAGCGAAGAATCTCATTTGTAGCTTATCGCATTGTTACCGAGTGATTGTAAGGTGAACTATGCAAATGAAACTTTGGATCGTTTTGATTGTGGTCTTGGCATCCTGCAACCCTGTTAGTCCATCGGTTGTTCCCACAAACACACTTCAGTCTGTTTCGCCCGCAGCCAGTGCCACAAACCCAATGACACCCATCGTTGTAGCATCCCTCCAAGACTTGCGCCAAGCGGTCAACGAGATCACCAACGCGCAACCGGAGCAAGCTCAGGCGAAAGCGGACGTTCTCTATCAGACACTTGCTGCATCCAAGCGCATCCCCGTGGTCTTTGGACAGCAAGTGGTTTTCCTTTACAAAGGAAATGCACAAAGCGTCACCTGGCAAGGCGTCTTTAATGGGTGGGGTGACCGTCCCGGAATCACGGGCGGGCGGATTGGTCAAACGGATCTGTGGATTGCCCAGACCGAGATGCCGCCGGCAAGCCGATTCGAATACAAGATCACACTAAATGACAAGGAGTGGATTCTCGATCCTGCTAATTGTCGTGTCCAAGGACATCGTACACAAAAAAGTCCAGAGACATCGTACACATTGTTGCTGAGTCGTCACATCCGCACATCGGATTAACAATCGCATAATCGAATCTTTTCGTTCATACTGCTTCTGTAAGGAGG